>CACWWZ010000012.1 GCA_902764705.1 uncultured Prevotellaceae bacterium
TGCGCAGCAGCTGAAGCTGAAGGTGGGTGGCTGGGTACAGGTGTCGCTGGAATTCTCGGTGAATGACCGCAAGACCCAGGATGGCCGCGACTTCAAGGCTCAGCGAGTAAGAATCCTTAACATTTCGCCCCTCTGGGGACATGAGGAACCTGCCGATAAGGCCTTCTAACCTCCCCAACTCCCAACTCCCATTATGTGCCATTTTGAAAAAAAACTCTAGAAAATTATATTATAATAAATATTATAATATAAAATATTTTTCTTGTTATTCTGAAAGTTGAAAACATAGTTAATGGGAGTTGGGAGTTGGGAGATTGGGAGTTTCCTGAATAATTAATAAAAATTTTACAAAATTATTATGCTTATGGAAGAAAAGATCATTCGCCCTACTACGAAGCCGGAGGCTATCAAGGGCAAGTTGTTGAAGTACCAAGGTACTGACTATTGTGAATTCATGCCGCAGGCGCAGGGCGAGCCCCAGTACGAGGGCATCAGCAAGACGCGTAACTCGCAGCTGAAACGTTCGAAGGGCAAGGCCCCGAAGCTGGTGGCCCACCTGACGGCCCAGGCGGAGTCGATAGACCCCTATGCCGACATGCTGGAAGAGCTGGGCAAGCTGTTTCCAGACAACAAGAAGGGTATGCCGAAGCCCTGCGGGCGCCGCCTGCTGGCAGGCAGCATCTTCGGACTGAACTATTATGTAAATATACTCTCCATTCTGTATGGCAAAAAGAATGCCGATACATCCTGGCCGCCCTTTTTAGGGGCGGGAGCCGCAACAATGATGTAAACAATGAAAAATAAGGTGGCACTCCACGAAAGGAATGCCACGGGGGAAAAAATTAGAGATGTCATCACGACACCTCTAATCCCTTTTCTAACTAACTTATTATCAACTATTCATTACTCATTCTGATTTTTACGCTGCAAAGTTACGATGTTTTTTACTAAATTCAAGCAAAGAAACAAAAAAAACACACGTAAACGTTTGCAGATTTGCGTAATTTTACGTAACTTTGCAACCAATAACTAAAAACAGTCCGATTATGGCAAACAACAAGCAACACCGAACATCGTTGAAAGACCTGGCACGCGAACTGGGTGTCAGCATAGCAACCGTCAGCCGTGCCCTGCGCAGTTCTCCTGAAATTGGTAAGGACATGCAGCAGCGCGTGAAGGACCTGGCCAAGAAACTGAACTACCGTCCGAACCCCTTTGCACAGAGTCTGCGCAAGGAGGCTCCGAAGGTGATTGGCGTCGTGGTGCCGAACTTGGTGACGCACTATTATGCTGCGGTGCTGGACGGTATAGAGGCTGAGGCGCGGCGCTCGGGGTATAGCGTGATCAGTGCCAACAGTCACGAGAACTACGAGGATGAGGCGATGGCGGTGGACAACTTCCTGAGACTGCACGTGGAGGGTATTATAGCCTGTCTGGCGCAGAACACGAAGGACTATCAACACTTCGAGGAGATTGCCGAGATGGGCGTGCCCTTGGTGTTCTTCGGACGCACGTGTCTGACGGACCGTTTCTCGAGCGTCACGGCGAACGGTGACGAGGCAGCCTATCAGGCTACGCAGCACTTGATAGAGACGGGCAGCAAGCGCATTGCATTCATCGGAGGCCCCAACCATATTGATATGGTGTGCCGCCGCAAGCACGGGTATTTGGAGGCCTTGCGCGACCACAAAATTGCGATAGACCGTAATCTGGTGGTGTGCGACAAGATAGACTACCAGGTGGCTTTGCAGAACACGATGGAGTTGCTGGAAAGCGACCACTGCCCGGATGCCATCCTGGCGTTTAACGACATCATTACCTTTGCGGCTTTTACGGCTATCAAGAACTGCCGACTGGGAATTCCGAAGGACGTGGCGCTAATCGGGTTTACGGATGATGTGCATGCGGACTATGTCACTCCACGCATGTCGGCTATCGAGGACCAGTCGCACGAAATGGGTGTCAAGGCCTGCCAGCTGTTGCTGAAGAATATCCAGGGCGACACGAAGGTGTATAAGGAAAAGGTGCCGCAGAAGCTGGTGATTCGCGAGACGTCGGCCAAGACGCTGGTTTAGGAGTTATGGAGTTAAGGAGTTTAGAAGTTATGGAGTTAAGGAGTTTAGAAGTTATGGATAGGAAATTTATTTGCCTTTTTTCATTTTTACATTTTTTCATTTTTACATTTTCATCTGTCCAGGCAGCCATTCCCGACATGAAGTTCCGAAGGCTGGATACGCGTAACGGACTGTCGAACTCGCAGGTGAACTGCGTGTTCCGCGACTCGAAGGGCTATGTGTGGATCGGTACGTCGTACGGACTGAACCGCTATGACGGCTATCGTGTGAAGACGTTCTTTACGAACATGCGCGATACCACTACTATGCGCGACAACTCGACCACCGAGATTATGGAGGGCTGGGACGGCAAACTGTGGCTGCATCAGGGCATGAACTACAGCATCTACGACCCGAAGACTGAGAAGTTTGAGCGTAATGCCTCGCGGGAGTTGGAACAGTATTTCGGCTTCAACAAGGGTGTTGAGAAAGTGTATATCGACTCGAAGAAGAATTTCTGGGTGAAGTTCTACGACATCGGCCTGTGGTATTACAATCCCCGTACGAAGAAGACCAACCACTTCAACTACGGCTATGCGCTGCACGACATCAATCCCACCTATAATATTACCGCCTGCGCCGACTATGGGGACAAGGTGCTGATGGTGACCACCAATGGCGAGCTGTGTTGCTTCGATGGCGAGAAGGGTTTGAAGGAGTACGACGACACGTGGATGAAAGAGCACGGCTCGCATGAGAACAGGGAATACCACCTGTCTGTCGACTTTGATGGTAATATCTGGGTGACGGTGGAAGACCAGAGTTTTATCAAGCTCAAGAAGGAGAACCAATGGGTGGTAGGCGCTAGGAACTATTTACAGCAACAGCAGGTTGAAGGTCTGCCTGAAGACTTGCAGATATGGGACATGAAGTTTGACGCCAAGGGCCGGCTGTGGTTTGCCACAGACCACGAGGGTCTTCTGATTTTCGACATAAAGAACCATGAGATGCGCCAGTTCCTGAACAACAAGCTGGACGAGTCGTCGATTAGCGACAATACCATCCGTAACATTCTGATGGATGATCACGGACTGGTATGGATTGGCACTTACAAGAATGGTGTGAACATGTACAAGGAGGGTTCGAACTACATGATGAATGTGGAAGTGGGCGACATCAATGCCGTCAGTGAGGACCGCTTCGGCAACTATTGGCTGGGCTCCAACGAAAAGGGTATCATCGTCTATAATCCCAAGAGTGGTGAAGAGCTGGCGCGCTATACGAAGGAGAACAGCCCCATGCTGGGTAACATCATGGTGGGTTCCTGCAGGTCGCACGACGGCAGCGTGTGGTTTGGTGGTTATAACAGTGGTCTGACACGCTGTGTGCCCCGCAGTGCCAATGGTGACGCGACGATCACCAGTTACCGCTATACCGGTGAGCCCGATGGACTGGCAACCGATAATGTGTGGAGCATTGCGGAGGACAAATGGGGCCGCATCTGGCTGGGTACGCTGGGTGCCGGTATCCAGATGCTGGACCTGAAGACGGGCAAGTTCCGCACATGGGACACGAACAACACCACCATTCCCAATAACTACATCACATCGGCTTCGTGGATTAAGAAGGGATGGCTGATGGTGGGTACCAGCTGGTATTATTCCTACGTGAATCCCGTGACGGGACAGCTGGTGAACCGAGTGATTCCTGAAGACCCGAGCGTTCCGGTACAGACGAGTACCAGTGTCTGCGTCATGGAAGACTCGCGCGGTATTATCTGGCAGGGCTCCAACTCGGGAGCCATTGCATGGGACCAGAAACGCAAGCAGGTCCGGCTGCTGGATATGCAGGACGGACTGTTCGGGTCGAGTGTCTGCTCGATCGTCGAGGACCAGCAGCACCACATCTGGGTGGTCACGGAACATGGCGTGTCGAAGATTGTGCCCCAGTTGCAGGAAGACGGCAAGTGGCAGTTCAGCGTCAGCAGCTATAACAACCGCGACGGACTGCAGCAGGCTGCCTACAACCAGCGTTCGACGTGCCTGACGCACGACGGACTGGTGCTGATTGGCGGTCAGGGCGGTCTGGACATCATCAACCCCAAGGCCATGACTGACGAGAAGAGGAAGGAACGTCCCATCTTCAGCGGTCTGCAGCTGTTTGATGCCGATGTGCCTGTGGGTCGTGAGATTGACGGTCGTGTTATTTTGGACGAGGCACTGGACGAGTGTCGTGAGATTACCCTGCGCTTCAGCGACCAGTTCACCATTCAGCTGGCCAGCGATGCGGGCATGATCAGCAACGGCAAGCGTTTCGTCTATCGCCTGGAAGGCTTTAACGAGAACTGGGTGAAGACCTCGGAACTGAATCCGAATATTACCTATAACTCGCTGCGTGCAGGCAGTTACACGCTGCATGTGAGGATGCTGAACGATGATGGTACGTTTGGCGAGGAAGAGGCTACGCTGGAAATCACCATCCGTCCGGCGCTGTGGCGTACACGCTGGATGATTTTGCTCTACATGCTGATTATCGCCGCTGCAGCATGGGTTTGGCGGAAGTGGTTCATGAAATACCACGAAAAGAAGATGAGTGTGGAGAGCTTCCGTCGCGAATTGGAGAAGACGCAGTGGATGAACGAGATGCGCATGAAGATCATGAAGGAGCATAAGGGCGACAGTCAGCCGGTAGAAGTGGAACGCGAACCCGTTCAGGTGAATCTGCAGGGCGGAGACCTGGTGTTCTTCACCCGTAACGTCTGCGAAAACTACGTGTCGCCGTTCCCGGAGAAAAAGACGAAGGTGAATTTCCTGTCGTCGGTAGACCAGCTGAATGTCAATTTCGACGAGGACCGAATGAAGGAGGTCTTCGAGACCTTGTGGCGCAACGCCGCTATGTTTACTCCTGACGACCTGGTGATTAGCGTCGGTGTGGCCCGTACGCAGGATGACAAGGCACAGATTCAGGTGGCCGACAACGGTATCGGCATTCAGGACGAATATAAGGAGCATGCCTTCGACCCAATTGTGAATGGCGAGGGTGTCGGACTGGACCGTGTCAAGGACATCATCGTTGCCCACGGTGGTACCATCACGGTGAAGGATAATCCTGGCGGTGGCGCTATCTTCGTCATCACGCTGCCGATGGATATAGAAGTGATTGAAGAAGCAGAAATGATTGAAGATTAATAATAGGAGTTAAGGAAGTTAAAGAAGTTATGGAGTTAAGACAATTTATTACGGGTGTGTTGCTGTTCGTAGCCGTTGGGTTGATGGCAAATGATTACACCATCGACGGACAGTATGTGACGATTCCTGTGAAACAGGCAAAGGCTGACGGTGCACAGGTGGTGCGCCTGCAGGTCGTGAACGACAACATTATCCGCGTGCAGGCCACGTCGAAAGGACAGTTGCCTGAAAAGCAGAGCCTGATGATTGTGCCACAGATGCAGAAACCGAAGTTCAACGTGTATTCGCTGGACGGCACCGGTGAAGTTTGGGTGAAAGCGGCCAATGTGATGGCTAAGGTGAATGTCAATAGCGGACGGCTGACCTTCTACGACAAGGACGAGAAGGAGTTGCTGAAGGAGTCGGAGGACGGCAAGCGGTTCTGGGACTTTACGGTGCCTGAGCGCGAACTGGGCATGAAGACGGGCTATACGGTGTCTGAGGAGCAGAAGCACGGCTTGTCGTGGCAGATGAAGTTCGAGTCGCCCGACGATGAGGCATTCTATGGCCTGGGTCAGCACCAGAGCGAGGAGTTCAACATGAAGGGCAAGAACGAGGATTTGTTCCAGTATAATACCAAGGTGAGCATTCCTTTCGTGCTGTCGAACAAGAACTACGGACTGCTGTGGGATTCGTACAGCTATTGCCGCTTTGGTAATCCTAACGACTACCTGCAACTGAACCGTGCCTTTAAGCTTTACGATAGAAACGGTAAGGAGGGGCATCTGACGGGAACCTACATCGACGCCAAGGGCAAGAAACTGGTGCGCGACGAGGACTCCATCTATTATGAATATGGTACGCCCGAGAAGTCGGCAATCGCGTTGAAGACCGACAATGGCGGCATCAAGAACTTCCCGAAGGAAATCAATCTGATGGGTGCCAGCGTGATTTACGAGGGATTTATCGAGCCGGAGTGCTGTTGCAAGGCCCAAGGCAAGAAGGGTAAGGTGCACATGCAGCTCTATCAGTTTGTGCTCTACTATTCTGGCTATGTGAAGGTGTATATCGATGGTAAGGAGGTTGTGCCCGAGCGTTGGCGTACGGCCTGGAACCCCAATACCTATAAGTTTGCTACCGAGTTGCAGAAGGGCAAGCGTGTGCAGTTGCGCATCGAGTGGCGTCCTGACGGCGGTGAGGCCTATTGCGGACTACGTGTCTCAGAACCCCGCAGCGCTGAGGAGCGTGGCAAACTGAGCGTATGGAGCGAGATGGCCAAGGATATGGACTACTACTTCATAGCCGGTGAAAATCTCGACCAGGTAATCTCCGGTTATCGCACGCTGACAGGTAAGGCTTCGCTCTATCCGAAGTGGGTGCTAGGTTTCTGGCAGAGTCGTGAGCGCTATAAGACTTCAGCAGAGATTGAAAGCACGCTGGCCGAATTCCGTAAGCGTCATATTCCCATCGACAACATCGTGCAGGACTGGAACTATTGGCCCGAGAATCAGTGGGGTAGTCATGAGTTCGAGGCGTCGCGATTCCCCAATCCTCAGGCGATGCTTGACTCAGTGCATCAGATGCACGGACGCTTTATGATTTCGGTATGGCCTAAGTTCTATTGCAACACCGATAATTACAAGGAGCTGGATGCTAAAGGTTGGATGTATATCCAGAGTCCAACGGACGATATTCACGACTGGGTAGGCCCTGGCTATACCAATGGCTTCTATGATGCCTATGATGCTGGAGCAAGAAAAATGTTCTGGCGCCAGATGGACGAGAAACTCTATTCTAAGTATAATAAGAATGGTGTAGCAGGTGTTGATGCGTGGTGGATGGATGCCTCGGAGCCTAATGTGCGCGACTGTACACCTATGTGGTATCGCAAGGCGCTGAGCGGTCCTACTGCCCTCGGTACATCTACAGAGTACTTTAATGCTTATTCTACCGTTAATGCCGATGCCATTTACAATGGACAACGTTCAGTTTGGAAGGGCAAGCTTAATGAGCCGCGTGTGTTCCTATTGACACGTAGCGGCTTTGCCGGTGAGCAGCGCTATTCTACAGCAACATGGAGCGGCGATATCGGTACCCGTTGGGAGGATATGCGTGCCCAGATGACGGCCGGTTTGAACTATTCTATCTCGGGAATTCCTTTCTGGGGAATGGACCAGGGCGGATTCTGTGTGGAGAACCGCTATGTGGCCGCCCAGCAGTTGTATGACAGCATGAAGGTCGAGAACGAAGACCTGAAGGAGTGGCGCGAGTTGCAGACACGCTGGAACCAGTTTGGTACGTTTATTCCTTTGTTCCGTAGTCATGGTCAGTGGCCGTTGCGCGAAATCTGGAACATTGCCCCCGATAAGCATCCTGCCTATAAGTCGTTCGTATATTACGACAAGCTGCGCTATCGCCTGATGCCTTATCTCTACTCGATGGCGGGTTGGGCTCACTTCAGGGACTATACCCTGATGCGTCCTCTCGTGATGGACTTTAACGGCGACAAGGAGGTGGAGAATATCGGTAACCAGTGGATGTTCGGTCCTGCGCTGATGGCTTGTCCTGTAGGCTATTACAAGGCCCGCAACCGTTCGGTATACTTCCCAGAGCAGACGGGCTGGTATAACCTCTATACCAACGAATACGTAGAGGGCGGACAGTGCCTGGTGGTTGATGCTCCGTATGAGCAGATTCCGGTATTCGTTCGCGAGGGAGCCATCATTCCGTTTGGTCCTGAGATGGAGTGGAGCGACGAGAAAGCTGCCGAGCTCATCAACCTCTATGTCTATGCAGGTCAGAATGGCTCATTCCAGCTCTACGAGGACGAGGGTACCAACTATAATTACGAGAAGGGCAAGTATGCCACAATCGACATCACTTACGACGATGCGACTCGTACGGTGTCGTTTGGCACTCGTAAGGGCTCGTTCAATGGTATGTTGAAGCAGCGTCGCTTTAATGTGGTGCTCATCACCAAGGATGCACCGCGTGCACTCAATCTGGACAATCCCGAGGGTGTGATGGTGCAGTATAATGGTAAACAGGTTAGTGTTAAATTATAAATAATGAATATCAGGACATTCATATCGGCTTTGTTGTTGGTGTTGCCTTTGGCTACGCCAGCACAGACAGTAGACTATAAGGATTCGCCGGAGTATCTTGCCTTGCGCGATTCCGTGCATCATGCTTTCAACGATGGCGATAGTGCGCGCTTCTATATGGCTGTCCGTAATCTCGAGAAGTATCTTCAGCAAAAGAACGACCTCCATGCCTATTATACCCAGCGTTGCAATGAGATAGTCTTCGAATTGAACCGCATGAATATCTTCGAATCCTATAAACGGGCTCAGCAGTTGTCGAAGGAACTGACCGAGAAGAAGCTTGACAAGGAGATGTATATGGCTGTCAACATGATGGGCCATATCTATAACTACTGTGGCAACAAGGAAGCCGCCAAGCAGTGCTTCTGGGATGTGATTCACCGCATGGAGAAGGAGGGTTATACCGAGAGCATACCGCCCATCTATATGAATCTGGTGAATATCGTCACAGAGGAAGATCCGCAGGAGGCTTTGAAACTTATCGACAAGGCTCTGGAGATTGCCCATGAGGCGTCGCCGACGCGTGTGTTCGATATTGAGGCACGTCGTACGCTGGCCTATTATAATATGGGCGACACGCTGAATTTCGTCAAGGGGTATAATGCCTACAAGGAAGGTGCGGCAAAGGGACTCTCGTCGGTTCATGGACGGCAGTTGGAGGTCAGATGGCAAGTTTACAACGGACACATCGATGAAGCTGTGCGTTTGGCAACTGAAGTCAGTGAGAATCCCTTTGAGACTCAGGCTGAGGTGTATTCTCAGGCAGGTCGCTGGCGTGAGGCTTTCGATGCGCTGAAAAAGGGTGCGCATGAGACGGACTCTGTCAATAGCATCCTCCTTACGAGTTCGATGCAGGGCATCCAGAACGAGCTGGAAATGTATGAAGTGCGTCGTCAGCAGAGTAAGATGATGCTTTATAGCATGGTCATTGTGATCAGTTTGCTGTTGTTGCTCATTGCTGCACTGGTTTATATCGTGCAGAGCCGTCGTCGTCACTGGAAACAAATGGAGAAAGCCTATAAGCGCGTGCTTGAGGCAGAAAAGATGAAGTCGGAATTCATTCAGAACGTCAGTCACGAGGTGCGTACACCCTTGAACATCATCAGCGGTTTTGCGCAGGTGTTGTCGAATTCCAACAATGATATCACCGAGGACGAACGCCGTCACATCTCTGAGACAATGATGCATAATACGCGCATCATTACCACAATGATTAATGAGGTGCTGGAGATTGCCCGCGGCGATTCGTATGATAAAGAGGCGGAGCTGCAGCCTTTCCGTTGCAATGAATTGCTGCAGCATTGTATAGACGTTTTCTGTAAGGACCGTCTGCGTCCGAAAGAGCTTCTTAGCTTCGAGAGTACCCTGTCGGATGATTTCATCGTCCAGTCGCATGAACTATTTATGCAACGCATTCTCAACCCACTGCTTGACAATGCCTATAAGAATATGGCGCCAGAAGGTGGACATGTCATTGTGAGGGTATCGACAGACGACAAACATCTGGAAATTGATATCGAAGACAACGGCGAGGGTATTCCTGCCAAGGATGCAGAACGTGTCTTTGAGCGTTTCGTGAAGCTAGACCCCTTCAAGGAAGGTCTTGGACTCGGCCTGACCTTCAGCCGTACGATGGCGCGTCGCTTGGGAGGCGACGTCATCGTCGATACGTCTTTCCCAGGTCCTGGCTGTCGTATTAAAGTGAGTCTTCAACTTAATTAAACAAGAATGAACATCATAAAAACAGCAATAGACGGTGTGCTTATTATCGAGCCACGTATTTTCACGGATTCACGAGGTTATTTCTTTGAGTCGTTCTCCCAACGGGAGTTTGACGAAAAGGTGCGTCCCATCACTTTCGTACAGGATAACGAAAGCATGTCAAGCTACGGAGTCATGCGAGGACTGCATTTCCAACGTCCGCCTTATACCCAGAGCAAACTGGTGCGGTGTGTCAGGGGAGCCGTGCTTGATGTAGCGGTTGATATCCGAAAGGGCAGTCCAACTTATGGACAGCATGTCGCCGTGGAACTGAGTGAGGAAAACCATCGTCAGTTCTTTATCTCGAAGGGCTTTGCACACGGCTTTGCCGTGCTTTCCGAAACGGCAGTGTTCCAGTATAAGTGCGATGAATTCTACCACCCGGAAGCTGATGATGGTATCAGCATCCTGGACGATTCATTGGGGATCGACTGGCGAATACCCACAGAAAAGGGTATCCTTTCTGATAAGGATACCCGTCATGCTTTGCTTCGCGACTTCGACAGTCCCTTCGATATCTCGGTCGACTTATACAAATAGATAACCTGGCGTTATCGCGAAAAGAAAAAGGTATAGGATTACCTGGCATTATTGCCAGGTAATCTTTTTACCATTCTGAATATATATTCTTCCAGTCTGCGGAGTCGTGATCTTGTTACCCAGCAGATCGTAGATGGCTGCATTGTCAATGGACGATTCAGAATTCTCGATGGTCTGGATGCCAGTGACTTCCTCAAAGAGAGGTTCTATCTTCAATGGGCTGCTTGTCATGTTGATAGTCAACACGCTGCCAGCTACATCTTCACTGATAGCACCGCTCAGACGCCAGCCCTTCACTTCCTCTCCACCGCTGATTGTCATTGCGAGATCCTTGAAGTACTTGCCATCAAATACGTTGTTCGACATCTTGATACCGTTAAAGGTAATCTCTATGTCTGCCTTAGTCGACTTGTTGATGGTCAGCCCAACGGGGGAACCGAGCTTCCATTGATCGCCAATGTGCTTGTAGAAGTAGTCGGGACGGCCTTTAGCCCAATTCTTAGCATTATTGAACTTGTTGTTGATATCGGCACTATTGTCTGTGGGCCACCAGGGATTACCGGGATTATACTTGTCGCGGTGAGCCACGAATTCCTCCATAGCTTCAGCCTGGATGATGTCAATCATTTCGCCAGTACCATTTCCGTTCATGAAGTCGGCCATGAAGACACAGCACTTATCGATGAGCATATTCCGTATGTCCTGATCCTCCAACATATTCTTGAGCAGACGGGTTGCAGGCTCTGTGAAGGCCCACTTATCGTTGGGATACTTGCTGGGATTGTACAACAGGTCGAGCATGTTGAAGTTGTTCTGTTTGCCATAGAGTCCCAGTCCAAAGTCGGTATCCTTGACAATTACACGAAATCTCTTAGGCAGACCGGATTCCGTATCGTCTTTGTTGGGACGCCAGAACACGGTGTTGTTGCCAGGCCAGTCGTTATTGCCATAGAAGAGGTTCATCGCTGCAACATTCAGATATTCGCTGACATCCAGCCACTGCTCGTATTCTGCCAAGGTGTGGCCCTTCTGGCTGTAGAAAGCCTTGAAAGCCTCGTAGAAATCGGCAGTACCTTCCTTCAGTTCCTCTTCAAACATGTCTTGGCCATTTATTTGTTCGTGTCCGATCTCAACCATGTCGAGATCCTCAAGACCACCATAGTTGCTATAGACGTTGTCTTCGTTGCTGCGTTCACGAATGTTCAGCATACCCATATATTCACCATTGATGTAAAGTACGGCGGTATGGCCAGCCTGCCAGTCCAAATCGACGTGTCCGGCCATTGTGCGCTGGATAATGAGGTCGCGGAAGTACATATCGCCAAAGTCGTTACCGCCATCACGCAGCGAGAACGACTTGAACTCTGTGACACCCGGCTTCTGGTCAGGGAAGAACTCGTAGGAGAAGCGCTTGTAATCAGGATTGAAACGCTTGTTGGCATAGAACACCATCGACTTCAGTGCATTTGCACGCGACGCACCACCCTGAATACGAGTCTCGCTAAGTGTATTGAAGACACTCCCCTCCTTTCCTGGTGTGAACATCTCGATGTTGACTGGACGGCGCCAGTCGTGCAGTTTCTTATCTTCCTTGCTATTGTTGTTGGCGAAAAGACCAATCTCTTTGTCGTTCAGATACTTGTCGTTAGTCTGGACAGAGAAGATGGGAGTCGTCATGGATCTCGGATGGAAGATGTATGACTGGGCACTGCTGACGGGTGACAACCAGCCGTCGCAGAATACTTTGGCACGAATCACCTTTGTCTTGGTGATTTTGATGGCTGATGTATACTTTGTGCTTGTAGCTGTCGGCTCGCTACCATTGGTGGTGTAACGGATGACGGCACCCTCGGGGGCACCATCGGGCAGACTCAGTGTAAGGTTGACAGTTGAATTGCCCACACGGCCCATCTCGCTGAATACGGGGGCGCCCAGAATGTGCTTTCCGTTGCAAATCTCGCCGGTATTGGCCTTGCCGGCTGTGGGGGTAAGCTGGTAGCCCCACTCGTCGGCGCCGTCTATCTTACGGCCATAGGCAACATCGGGAGCAGGCATTTTTGCCATACCTTCCAACTTGTCGACAATATCACTGCCCTTGAACAGATAGAGATTACCGTCTTTGCCTGACTCCAGACGGAAATTGGCATGGAGGCGGTTGTCCTCTTTTCCTTCCTTGTCGCAATAGATAACGACATAGCCTTTGGCAGGAACATTCATATCGGGCAATTGCCAAGCCTTACTGGCCTCGTTCTTGGTGCCAATTTTGTAATCTTTCAAGTTGATGGCTGCATCTGTGGGGTTATACAATTCCACCCATGAATCAGGAAATTCTTTGATGTCGTCCATAATCGTTTCGACATTGGACTGCATCAGCTCGTTAATGACTAGTGTAGTTGGCTCTTCGGCGCACCATGCAAACGCTGCATTTGCAGCCATAATGAATAGTAAAAAAATACGTTTCATGCTTTGTTGATAGTTATGTTGATCGAATTTTGGGGGCAAAGGTACGAATAAGTGTATAAATTACCAATTATTTTTTGGTTTTTTACATTTTAAGTTGTAATTTTGCAGTGATGGAAACAACAATCATACTTGTACGACATGGCGAGACGGTGGACAATGCCCGACAAATCATGCAAGGACAGACGCAAGGCGAGCTGAACGATAAGGGTAGAGATCAGGCTCGGCAGGTGGCTCAACGCCTGGCTTGCGAACAGTTGGATGCTGTTGTGGCAAGTGACCTACGTCGTGCTATTCAGACGGCAGAAATCATTGCTACTCTACATGGTATGACAGTTCAGACGACTCCCTTGCTGCGTGAGCGCGACTGGGGAGGATTCACGGGACGTTTTATCCCTGAACTGAAAGGAGAAGTGTGGCCTGAAGATATAGAAAGTGAGGAGGCTTTGTTGGAACGTGCCCGACAGTTCTTGATATATATTACGGCCACCTACCCGGGAAAGCGAGTGGTGGCCGTAGGTCACGGAATTATCAATAAAGCAATTCTTGCTGTTTATGCGCAATGTCCTATGCGCGAGGTACAGCGTATGTTGAATGCTGAGGTGCGTGTCTTAACGACGACCGCCGAACGAGCGGCCTCCGCCACTACTATGGCTGCTTCCACCACCTCCACCTCGGCTACCGCCTCCGCTGAATGAACCACTGCTGCGGCTACTGCTACCTCCGCTGAATGAACCACTGCTGCGGCTACTGCTACCTCCGCTGAATGAACCACTGCTACGGGTACTACTTCCTCCGCTGAATGAACCACTACTCCGTGTGGGGCGGCTGTCAGTTGTGCTGCGGCGTTCGATATTGGAAGTGCTGCGGTTATTGTAAATGCTGCTGTGTCCTATGCTACGTCCGCTATTGCTGTGGTTTCCATAGCTACCACCAGGATTCCTGCCGTTGTTATCGTGACTGCCACGACCGTGGTTGCTGCCGTTATTTCCGTTGTTGCCAGGATTGCGGTGTCCGAACGAGTGGTCGTTATTGACGGTAGTACGTGTTGAGGAATGACGTCGACCACCATAATTGTCGTTCGACGGACGGCCTGAATGATGGTTGCCACGGTAGTCACCACGATTCCAACGGTCGAGCATGCCAAAGTGGCTATGGCCAGAAGGACGATAGTGATCTCGATGTGAGTGGTAATAGCCATGTCCACCTACATGATGCCAAGCATGGCCACCACGGTAGCTGGCGTAGAACACCGGACGTCCAAAGAAGAAATAGTCGCGGTGCGGATAGCGTGCATAGATGCCGAAGTGCCAGTAGCCTCCTTCCCAGTATAGTGGACGATAAAAGTAGGTGGCATTAATGAAAGCCTGCCACTGCCAGTCGAGTAGGATATAGCTCATATCCAGATTACGACGCTCCCAGTAGGTGCTGTACACGTCGTCGTAGCTCGTGACACCCATCAAGTAGTCGAGGTTGATTTCGTAGGCAGCCTCGTATTGTTCATCAGTCAGGTTCAGTTCATAGGCCATCTTGTCCGTCAGGAACAGTGCCTCGTTCCTTGCCTGTTCGTAGCTCATTGCCTTGCCCGTTGCTGCTATCGTCAGCATGGCTACCAGGGTCATCATTATCTTCTTCATATTCGTCTCGTTTTAATTGTTCAACATTCAGTTTCTTTTTTCATCGGCAAAAGTACGAAGAAAATAATGCATCAGAAAAGGATTTCCCCTAAACTCGTCGGGGGAAATCCCTATTGTTATAATTATGCCGTTTATTGCTATTTATTTCTCCAATGCCTCGAACAGATGATTGAGGGCGTTATCGGCATTGCCCTCGGCTTCGTTGAGCAGGGTGACGAACTTAGAGCCGATGATAGCTCCGGCGGCATTGTCCTGAGCAGCCTTTAGGGTCTGGGCATTACTGATGCCGAAACCAATCATACGGGGATTGCGCAGGTTCATGGCATTGATGCGACGGAAGTACTCCTGCTTGGCATCGTCGAAGCTCTTTTGGGCACCAGTGATGGCGGCAGATGATACCATATAGATGAAGCCATCCGTATTGTCGTCGATAAAGCGTATACGCTCCTCGCTGGTCTCCGGTGTAATCAGCATGATGACGCGAAGGTCATACTTGTCAGCAATGGGCTTGACAATGTCCTGATAGTCCTTGAAGGGAAGGTCGGGGATAATCATGCCACTAACACCACTCTCGACACAACTCTGGCAAAAGGTTTCGATGCCATAGTGCAGGATAGGGTTCAGATAACCCATCAGGATAAGGGGAATCTGTACCTGCTCCTTGATGGCTTTCAGCTGATCGAAAAGCAGTTGAAGGTTCATGCCGTTCTTCAGGGCCTGGATAGCGGCACTCTGAATGACAGGACCGTCGGCCAAAGGATCGCTGAAAGGAATGCCGACTTCGATGAAATCGATGCCTCGACGTTGCATCGTGAGAATGACGTCGCCCGTACTGTCGAGTGTCGGACAGCCAGCACAAAAGTAGAGACTGAGAAATTTTTTGTCGCCTCGGTTGGCGAATACTTGGTTTATCTTATTCATAGCTGTTCTAAAAATGTTTTGAGTTTTTGAATATCTTTGAGTGCAGGTTCAATCTCGAATTTGCTGTTAAGGTCGAAACCAACACATTTGGGATGGTGGAAAGCTTTCACACTTTCAGCATCATCGGGACCAATGCCGCCACTGAGGAGGAAGGGCGTCTCGCCAACGTAATCGGCAAGTACACTCCAGTCGAACTGTTGGCCACTGCCTCCTGGTAACTGTGCCTTAGTATCGAAGAGAAAGTAATCCGCGATACCTTCGTAGGGCTTGGTGGCTTCTAAATCATTGGCAGTAGCGATGTTGAAGGCCTTGATGATAGAGAGGTGAGAGGTGAGAGGTGAGAGGTGAGAGATTTGTTCTGGGCTTTCGGAGCCGTGAAACTGGATGAAGTCGAGGACGTAGTCTTCAGCAATGTTTTTCACCTTCTCGATATCCTCGTTCACGAAGACGCCTACACGCTTGCATTGTGTGGGCAGATAGGCAGGACGCCCGCTGACATAGCGACTCGATTTCGGCCAGAAGATAAAGCCCATCAAGTCGATGCCGAGAGCCTCGACCTCGCGGATATTCTCCACCTCGCGCATACCACAAACCTTGATCATTTACTATTTTACTATTTATTAATTATTATCTTGATAAACTCGTGAAGGGCTGCTCCGGGGTCGGGCGTCTTCATGAAATTTTCGCCAATGAGAAATCCTTGGAAGCCAGCCTGACGGAGAGCCTTGACGGTATCTGGATTCGAGATACCACTCTCGCTGACCTTTACGGCATCCTTAGGCAGGAGTTCTGCCAGACGGAACGAGTTTTGGACATCCGTCACAAACGAGCCGAGGTTGCGGTTGTTAATACCGCACATGTCGGGTTCCATTTCAGCGTATTCCAGCTCTGGTTCGCTATGCATCTCAAGCAGTACCTCAAGACCTAACTCATGCGCTGAACGCATGAGCATTCTACACTTGGCAAGTGTGAGGTCGGCGGCAATCAATAGCACAGCACTGGCACCGCAGAGACGGGCTTGGAACAATTGATACTCGTCGATGACGAAGTTCTTGTATAAGACAGGTATCTGTACGCCAGCATGACGGGCTGTCTTTATAAACTCGTCGCTACCGCCGAAGTATTTCTCGTCGGTAAGAATGCTAAGGGCTGTGGCACCATTCTTCTGATAACTCAGCGGGATGATGCTGGCCTGCCCGTCTTCCTTGATCCATCCCTTAGAAGGCGACTTGCGCTTGAACTCGGCAATGATGCCTGAGTCGGAAGCCGTCAAGGCCTGCGACATCGATGCAACACTGAAGTCGAGCAGCGGTTCTACGCGACGGTGAATCTCTTGTTCGCTGAGTTCTGCTTTGAAACGCTCTACCTCCAGCCGCTTGTGGGCAACAATCTCTTCTAAAATGTCAGCCATAATTAGATACGATTAATACGTTTAATTTGTGGCCGAAAAATTAACTGTTCAATTCCACGAACTTCTTGAAGGTGCGCAGTGCAGCACCGCTGTCAATACTTTCGCGGGCAATGGCGATACACTCTTCGATGCTTTTCTGACCTTTTTCCAAAACCTGAATACCAAAGGCGGCGTTTGCCAGCACAATATTTTTCTGCGCAGGCAGGGCGCGATTCTCGAGTACGGAATCGAAGATTTGTGCGGCCTCTTCCTCTGTGGCGCCTCCAACGAGTTCTTCAGGTTTGGCAATCTCGAAACCAAGTTCCTTTGGCGAGAAGATGCGCTCGTAGTCCTTGGTAGTTACCTTGAAGTCACCAGTGAGCGAGATCTCGTCGTAGCCATCAATAGAATTCACGATACCATAGTCTATGCCCATCTTCTGGTAAACCTGGTTGTAAAGACGCATCTGGTCGAGGTTGGCCACACCAAGCAGTTGGCATTTAGGCTGTGAGGGGTTGACGATAGGACCTAAGAGATTGAAAATCGTGGGGAATTGCAAAGCCTTACGGATAGGACCCACAAACTTCATGGCATTGGCAAAGAGTTGGGCATGCAGATAGACGATGCCAGCCTCGTTCAGTGAACGGTTCAGCTTGTCGATGTCATCCGTGAACTTGATGCCGTGATGGGCAATGACGTTCGAGGCACCCGATACGGAGGTTGCAGCATAGTTTCCGTGCTTCGCCACCTTATAACCTGCTCCGGCAATCACAAAACAGCTGGTGGTGGAAATATTAAAGGTGTTCTTGCGGTCACCGCCAGTGCCTACTACATCGATGTATCTGTCGGCATTCAGAATAGCTGGAACACCCGTTTCAAGGATACCATCGCGGAAACCGAGCAACTCGTCGACAGTTACGCCACGCATCTGCAAACAGGTGAGCAGAGCGGTTATTTGCTCGTTGGGATATTCACTCTGTGTAATACCAATAAGGATTGTCTTCATCTCCTCACGGGAGAGCTCTTCGTGATTCAACAGGCGGAAGAGATAGCCTTTCATTGTCTGTTCCATATTATTCTATTTTTTTCTTTTACTTTTTTACCTTTACAAGAACATCCAGTTCTGGAGCATCTTTTTTCCATCGGGAGTGAGGACGCTTTCGGGGTGGAACTGGATGCCGCGGATGTTAAGCTCGCGATGGCGGAGGGCCATAATCTGACCTTCGTCTGAAACTGCAGTGACTTCGAGACAGTCAGGGAAATTCTCCTTCGAAACCACCCACGAGTGATAGCGCCCGATGGTGATATCACGTTCGATACCGCTGAAGATGGGGTCGTCGGCAATGATATGACAGGGCGTGGCGACACCATGAAAGACATCACTGAGGTTTTCAAGCTTGCCTCCGAATGCCTCTCCGATGGCCTGGTGGCCTAAGCATACACCCAGGATTGGCTTTTTGCCAGCATAAGTCTTGATGACGTCGAGCAACAGTCCAGCCTCAGAAGGAATGCCAGGACCGGGCGAGAGGATAATCTTGCTATAAGCCTCAAGGTCTTGGAGTTCGAACTGGTCGTTACGCAGAACCGTTACCTCTGCACCAAGTTCCTTTACTAAATGACTCAGATTGTACGTAAACGAGTCGTAATTATCTATAATGACTATTTTCATAATTCGTGAGATTCGTGTTCGTTTAAAGATTCTCAGCTTTTTCGATGGCTTTACGAAGAGCACCAAGTTTGTTGTTTACTTCCTGCAGTTCATATTCCACATCGCTCTTGGCTACGATGCCACCGCCGGCCTGGAACCAGAGCTCGCCGTTGCGCGAGACGAAGGTACGGATGGTGATGGCCTGGTTGAGGCTTCCGTCAAGTCCGATGATTCCGATACAACCACCATATGCACCACGATTATGTGGCTCGTACTCAGAGATAAGCTGCATGGCGCGAACCTTCGGGGCTCCCGAAAGCGTACCAGCAGGGAAAGTATCGATAAATGCCTTGATAGGATCAGCACCTTCGTCAAGTTCACCGCTGACGCGAGATACCAAATGGATGACGTGCGAATAGTATTGCAGGTCTTTATAGAAGTCCACCTTCACCCCGTGACAGTTGCGGCTCAGGTCATTACGTGCCAAGTCTACCAGCATCACATGCTCAGCATTTTCTTTCGGGTCGTTTCGCAGATACTCTGCACCTTTGCGGTCGGCCTCGGCATCGCCTGTTCTCTTCGTCGTACCAGCGATGGGATCGATGTAAGCCTTCCTTCCTTCGATGCGACAATGTGTCTCAGGCGAAGAACCGAAGATGCGGAAACCACCGAAGTCGAAATAGAACAGATAGGGTGATGGATTGATGCTCCGCAGTGCACGATACAGTTTGAAGTCGTCGCCCTCGAACTTCTGGATGAAGCGGCGAGAAAGAACAATCTGGAAAACATCGCCACGCAGACAATGCTGAATGCCCTTACGGATGTTTTCGCGGTGCTCATCATCAGTCAGTGTGCTTCTGACATCACCCACAGGATGGAAATCGTAAGCCTGAACGTTCGACTTGTTCATCGCTTTCAACACGTTGTCGATTTCAGCTTCATCGCCCAGTGTCACGACCTTCAGCATATTGTTATGATGGTCAAACTCAATTACCACCTTATATAATATATAGAGTAAGTCTGGTGCATCGTTTTTCGCCTGAGTCTCGTCCTTTACGGCAATATCCTCGAAATAACGCACAGCGTTGAACGAAGTATAACCGAAGAGTCCGCAAATTGCAGCATCTTTGCCTGTAACTTCAATACGGTCGATGAGTTCATGAATGGCTTTGTCCGAACGATAGTCCTTATTCACCTCGTGTTGAAAGGTTGTCCCGTCGGGATAATTGACGGTAGCCACACCATGTCCGATGGCGACGCTGGCTATAGGGTTGATGCCGATAAACGAGCGAGAGTTGTTTGCGTCGTGATAATCTGAGCTCTCCATCAGTGCGCTCTGTGGATAGAGGTCGCGTAATCGCATATAGACGCCTACTGGCGTATACAAATCTGCCAGAATAGTCCTGCTAACGGTTTTGTATGAATAGGTAATCATAATTACTAATTCCTAATTTCTAATTAAAACTCTCCGTATTCCTTAGCCATTTGTTTGTTCTTCAGATACGTCTCCACATCCTTGTCACCACGCCCGCTGACAGTCAGTACCACGACATCGTCGGGTTTAAAGGTGAGTTTCTTCAGAGCAGCGATAGCGTGGGCACTCTCAATAGCGGGGATGATACCCTCCATGCGAGTGAGTTCGTAACCGCCGTAGATGGCCTCGTCGTCGTTGATAGATAGCACTTTGGTACGTCCTTGCTTTGCCATGTTGCAATGCATCGGACCGACACCAGGATAGTCGAGACCTGCAGAAATGGTAAAGGCCTCCTGAATTTGTCCGTCCTCATTTTGCATTACCAGCATCTTGGCTCCGTGCAAGATTCCCGTCGTGCCACGATGAATCGTTGCTGCCGTGTAGTCGGTATCCCAACCGTGTCCACCAGCCTCAGCCAACACAATCTTCACGCGTTCGTCATCCATGTAATGGTAGATGGTTCCGGCAGCATTGCTTCCACCTCCGATGCAGGCAATGAGATAATCTGGATAGTTGCGACCAATCTTTTCCTCCAGCTGCCACTTGATTTCCTCGGAGATGACGCTCTGCATACGAGCCACAAGGTCAGGGTAGGGATGCGGACCCATCGTGGAACCAACGATATAGAATGTGTCTGAAGGATGACAGCACCAATCGCGGATAGCCTCACTGCAGGCATCGCTTAGTGTCATGTTGCCTGTGCGGACGGGATGCACTTCGGCGCCCAACATCTTCATACGCTCTACGTTGGTGTGCTGACGCTCTACGTCGGTAGCACCCATAAACACCTCGCACTTCATGTTCATCAGTGCACAGACCGTTGCAGTTGCCACACCATGCTGTCCGGCGCCAGTCTCAGCGATGATGCGCGTCTTTCCCATCTTCTTAGCCAACAGAATCTGTCCGATGGTGTTGTTGATCTTATGAGCACCCGTGTGGTTCAAGTCTTCACGCTTCAGGTATAACTGACAGCCATACTGCTCGCTCATGCGCTTTGCTAAGTAGAGTGGTGACGGACGTCCCACATAATCCTTCAATAGTGTATGATACTCGTCCTTGAACTCTGCACTTTCGATAATCGGCAGATATGCCTCTTGCAAGTCATGAACGCACTTGTAGAGAATTTCTGGTACGTAAGCACCTCCGAATTCTCCGTAGAAACCATTTTTGTCAACTTGATAATTTCCCATATTTTTTATTTTTATTCTAAACTCTAAACTCTCAACTTTAAACTTTCAACTGAAAGAGGCCCGTCGCAAGAACGACAGGCCTCTCAGTATTTCTCCTATGACAACTTATAGGTACGCGGCTATCTTCTCACGATTGTCCAAATCTTGAGTCACGCCACCACCAATAATTTGCTATTTTTATCATATCTTCTAATGCTTTTTTGTTACATTTCGTCGGCAAAAGTATATATAATTTTGCAAATCTGCAAACTTTTTGCCGTTTTTTTTATGTTTTTGATAGAAAAAGTGTAATTTTGCCAACGAATTAACACAAAAAGGAATGAATATACAAGAATTACTAAATAGGACCGATCGTTTTGCTGCCAATGCCGGTTGTCAGATTACTGAAGTTGATGCACAGCATGCCGTAGCCGTAATGACCGTTACCAATGGTCACCTAAACGGTGGCAATGTTTGTCAGGGTGGAGCCCTTTTTACACTTGCTGACCTTGCCATAGCAGCACTGATGAACTACAATGGGCAGTTGACCTTTGGCATCCACAATAGCATCATGTTCGTTTCTTCTGCCCGTGAAGGCGACGTACTCACTGCCGAGGTTGTCAACGTCAGTGACCACCATAAGATTCCCAGTGTCGAGGTTCGCGTCACCAATCAGGACGGCCGGCTTATTTGTCACGTTACCGGCATGGGTTACCGCAAAGCTCAGTATTTATAAAAACTCCATCGTTGGTTATCCTTGCTTAGCACCAGATTGTCGTCATCGAGCTTGTCAATCTTCAGGCGGATGTCGGTAAAAGGACCAAAGCCGAAGGTCTGCTCGACGAGCATCGTGTCGGCAGCGATTCCCAGTTTGGAGAAACATTGCATGAAGAGACTATCGCCCTGATGCTGGAAATTTCCGTAGACCTCATTGTCGTTGAGGTTCTTAATCCAAGTGATAGATCCTGAGAAGCTGATATATTTCGTGTCCGAATCTGCCTGATGCCACTGCCCCCACAAGTCGCCAGCCTCACCGCCCTCCTGACAGGAGGAAAGAAGGAAGATGTATGATGTAAGAAGTATGATGTTTCTAAAGAATCTTGCCATGATAGCTGATTTTGAAGTTGAACGTTGAACAATCGCCATAGATATTGCCTTTGTCGAATGCGTAGGCCGCACTGACGCGCCAGGGGCCGGTGTGGTATTCGCCCTGCATCATGGCGTCGAAGGAGTGATGCTTGTCGGCCAGTGGCGTGGCGTACGTGCCCCATCCCTCGCGGTAGGACCCCTTGATAAGGTAGGAGAGACAGTCGGTAATTTCGCCACTAAGTCCCACGTGCCAAGCCTTGATGCGATTATCACGAAAACCGAGAAAACAGTCTTTATTATATATCGGTGATGTGATGAGTGGATTACCGGGTGTCATGCCGTAGTGGGAAAAGCTGTTATAGAACATGTGGTTGTAGTAATTGTCATCGCCAGTGACGTAGTCTGAAATCTGGCCGCGTACCGATCTAGGGTAGTCGTCTGGGTCGCAGTGCAGCGGTCCTGACTGGTTGGTGGTCTGGAAATACTCCACCACGGCTTTACGAATATACTGACGGCCAGCCGCCTTGTTATTGTATTGCAGTCCCCATAGTCCGTCCCAGCCGTTGCTTTTGCGCATGCCGGATCCATCATCGAACGGGTCGTCGCCGTAAATCTGCAACTGGTGATAGCTGTTTATGTTCCAACCTATTTGGATAGTCATCGAACCGATGTGATTGCCATAAATCCAGTCTTCCAAGGCATCGTCTTCATAATAATCCCCATCACCGAGCGGTAGAATGACGTTCCAGAATGTTCTCAAACCAGCAGGTTTCTCCTTGATGCTCTCGTGGCCATTGATGAAGGTATGGATGGCACCTCCAAACTGTACAGCATGCTCTATGCCTGCAGTAATGAAGAAGCGTTTCTTAGGATTGGTACGGAAGTACAGGTGTTTCTGGTGGTACCAGATGCCTTCTGCGTACGATTGATTGATACTGCCTCCCTGCCAGAACTTGTCTTCACGATAGCCACTGTCCATAAACTTGCCATATCCGAAGTCGAAGTTGATTTGTAACCAACCGTGGGTATGTGGTATCGTGTAGAAACCATTGGTGCCGATATGAATCTGCGGGATAGGCTTGGCATTCATTCCCTTGACGAAAGCTCCAGAGGAAAGTTGTGGGTCACGTAGAACAGGGGCTAATTCACGGCTTCCAGCCTCGACGAGAAGCGCTTGCCACGACAGATTGATATAGCACTGCTGTAGGTATGCCTTATGGTCAGCGTGTACGGAGGCAATAGCGTCGATACAGCCCGATAGCGTTAGGTTGTCTGATAGTGAATGTTCTATATTCATGGTTCCTCGCATATAGGCGGTATTGGCACGCGTCGCCAGTGTATGATAGCGGTTGGCTGTCAGTTGATAGGCTGTATAGTCGCCAGTTCCGACGGCAGTCTCCGCTGTCAGATCATAGTTGATGTGTGTTGACAGCGTGTCCTGGGCTTGGATGGGAGACGTGCACACCAAACCAAGAATGCATGCGAATAGTTGACAGAGCCTCAATTTCATGGTGCAAAGGTAGTGCAAATCGAACGAAAAACCAAATTTATTTGAGTTTTTCTGAGATGCAGCCTACTTTCGACGAAGTCAAAGGTACATAAAAAGAAGTACACACGCAAGTTTTTGCGCAAAAAGACAATTTATAGGTCAGAAAATCTTTCCCGAAGCGATATTAAGAAACGTCAGACAGAGAATTTTGAAGTCTGTCCATAATGACTGGTGCTCCAGATAGTAAAGGTCGAATTCCAGACGTTTCAGCATTTTATCGATGTTGTCCGTATAGCCATTCTTCAGTGTGGCATAACTGGTGACACCAGGTCGCAGCACGTAGAGTCGTTCGTAACGGCTGTCGCGCTCCATGATTTTCCGGATATAGTAGGGACGCTCAGGACGATAGCCTACAAAGGCCATATCGCCAATGAACACATTCCATAGCTGGGGAAGTTCGTCGAGATGGTGTCTGCGCAACAACTTTCCTACCTTTGTCAGACGAGGATCGTCCTCAGATTGCAGCAACTCTTCACCGTTTTCCTCGGCATTGGTTTTCATGCTACGGAACTTATAAATATAAAACGGTTTTCCGTGCAGTCCGATACGTTCCTGCTTGTATATAACTGGTCCGCCGCTTAGTTTAATCGCCAGATAGCATATCAGGAAAAGTGGTGAAAAGATGAGCAGACAGCAGGCAGATATGATGAAGTCGAGTAGGCGTTTCATGAAAGAACTTTCAAGCGTGAATTAATCAAAACATTGATTAGACAGAACAAAATGATGTCTATGAGGACAATGATCGTTGATGACAGTAACGGATAAAGCAGACTGTTCAGTATGATAAAGCCGATGGCTAGCAGAAGAATGAAAGCCAGAGCCTGATGCTGTGACAATCCTGTGCGCATCAGCTTGTGGTGGATGTGGTTGTTGTCGGCATCGAACAGAGGACGTCCGTGGCGTAGACGGTACAGCGTGACGCGTACTACATCGGCAGTTGGTACGAAAAGCAGTGTTAGTGGCATGATGACAGCTTCCGGACGAGTTTCCCAGATGTTACAGTTGTCCATAGCACACTTCACGGCCAGAAATCCTAGTGTAAAACCTAACGAGAGGCTTCCCGAGTCGCCCATGAATATCTTGGTGTTTCGATCTGCACGTCCAAACAGATTGAAATACAGAAAGGCAATCAGTGCTCCCATCAATCCTGCCACCAAAATAGAGTAGGTATGCATAAAGACACCATAGTGGATAAAATATAAGAGGAATCCTGTCAGCGCGATGAGCGACAATCCTGCAGCCAATCCGTCGATACCGTCAATAAGGTTAATGGCATTGTCGATGAATACCAGCACGAAGATGGTCAATGGAATCCCGATATAATATGGAATGAAGTCAATACCGAATAGCCCGTAGAGATTATTTATATATAGTCCTGCCATCGGCAAAAGAAAAGCGGTGATGATCTGAACAAAGAATTTACTTTTTGCCTTCAGACCCACTAGGTCGTCAACGATGCCTGTCAGATAGATGATGCCCACACCCATGATGTAGCTGGCACTCCAAGTATTAAAAGCAATTTCTTTGTTTCCAGAATATGTAAAATAGAGTAGCATAATGGCAAAGGCTATCATCATACTGGGGAAAAATGATATTCCTCCCAGTCTTGGAATTGCATTCTTATGGACCTTACGTTCGCTGGGAAGGTCATACAACTTCTTCCGTTTGCAGAAATCCAAGATAAGGGGCGTAAATACCAGCCCGCAAATCATGCTCAATAAAAATGCTCCGAGTAGAAATATCGTCATACGCAATTCCTATTTATATATATAACTCTCTTGTCGCATAATTATTGCATACAATGTTAGTTTTTTGGAGAAATGATATTATTTATGGCAAAAAGTCTGTTATGAAAAGAAATAATGTAATTTCTTTTGCAATTCCCATGTTTTGTCGTAACTTTGCAAGTGCTATGGAAATGACTTTTTTGAAACAAATAATCGGGAAGTGGATGGGACGGCTGAATATGAGGTTTTTATTGTTGTTCAGTCTGTCAGTGGTTAACCTGCTATTTATGCACTGGCAGATGGCGCAGACGGTGGAGTTTGAGTATCCGTTCAAGCCCGACGCTATACTGAGCAATGTATTTTCATGCCTGATAGATGCGACATTCTTCTTTGCGCTAGGTCTTCTGTTGACGCGGGGAAGGGTGAAGGGTGGCCTGCTGCTGACGTTTATCCTGACGGCTATACTCTCGTTCTGTAATGTGTTGTATTCGCGATTCTTCGGACATTACTTGCCCAATATGGCTATTCTGCAAATAGGGAACCTGAACGACTCGGACGTGATGGGTAGTGTCTTCACCGGTTTCCGTTGGCAGGACTCATACTATATTCTAATGGCCGTTGTTTTCGGCTGGCTGTATGTGAAATATGGCCGTCTGGTGCTGAAGGCACACTATCTGAGGTCGCTGGGAATGCTGTGGGGCGTTTTGGTGGCTGTAGTGCTGGCCTTCATTTTGCTTCTGGCCACCGTGCATGATCCTAGTCCGGAGATTTCGTTCATTCGTTTTTCACCCATTAGGGTTCAATATACTCAGGCTCCGAACAATATGCTGTTTCGTAGTGGCTTTTTGAGAAGAGTCTTGGTGTGCTATGAGGATTTCCTACAGAAAGACTTAGAGTTAGACAAGAGCCAGATGGAGGAAATAGAGCATGAGTATACGGACTATTCCGAAAGAGCGGTTTCCGGTCCGACCGTCGAAGGGAATAAGAACCTGATATTCATCATCGTGGAGTCTTATCTGGCTGCAACCTCCGACCTGGTGGTCGACGGCAAGGAAATTACGCCGTTTCTGAACAGTCTGAAACGTGATAGCGATGTCTACTATAACGGCCATGTGCGTCCGAATGTTACTATTGGTGAGTCGTCGGATGGTCAGTTTATCTATATGACGGGACTGTTGCCTCTGAAGTCGGAGATCACGGTGAATATCGCCAAGGATAAGACGTTCTGCGGTCTGCCGGCCGTATTGAAGAAAGCTGGTCGGATAAAACAGTCGCAGATAGTTGTCCCGACGTCTCCCACATTTTGGGAACAAGACAAGATGAATGAACTTTATGGAATAGATAGAATGTATTCGAAGTTCGATTGTGCCAAAGCCCTGCATGGCAGTGAGGACCTGAACGACGAACAGGTCTTTACGATGGCCTCACGTGTTGAGGCAGCATTGGGGACCCCATTCTTCTCCCTGCTAGTGACCATGTCGATGCACAATCCCTACACCAAGTATGAGGATCACGGCTTTATGATTTCTGACAAGAACCAGTCAGCTGAATACATCAACTACCTGATAGACTGCCATTATACCGACATGCAGATAGAACGGTTTGTCAGTGATTTGAAGCGACAGGGCATATTTGACCAGAGTGTGATAGTTATTGCTGCCGACCACGATGCACACCCAGTTCACCTGAATATGGCGGAAAACACCATCAGCAATGAGTTGCCGCTTTTTATCATCAATGGTGGCATTGACATGAGTAAAGCATGGATGGGGCCTTGTAACCAGTTGGATGTTTATACTACGTTGTTGGATATGTTTGGCATAGAAAGCAAATGGAGAGGACTGGGACACTCTCTGCTTAACACGAACTATATCAATTCGGTAACGGAGAAGACAATAATCCTCTCTGAGTGGATTATCCAAAGCAACTATTTTGGATTGAAAACAGAACGTTAACCTTATATTACAGGTCGTTGTTCGTCAGCTCGTTAAGTATGGCTTTCGTCTCTTTAACAGACTGCTTGCTGGTAAACATCCTGGCAATGCGGTCCTTGCCTGCGGTGGCATACTGCATGTACAGGTCATTGTCGGAAAGCAGACGGTCGATGGCTGCAGCATAGGCCTTAACGTCGCCTAATGGCACCTCGATGCCCGTTTCGCCGTTTACGGAGACCCAGTTGACGCCAGAACCTTCGATGGTGAAGGTGACAGGCACACTGCCGCAATACATGGCCTCAGCAAGAGCTATGCCGAATGCCTCCTGTTTGGTGCAGGAAGTAAAGGCAAAAATGTCGGAGGCATAGTAGTAACAACGCAGGTATTCGTTGGGTATTCGCCCTATGAATTTGATGCGGTCAGAATGGGCCATCGCTTTCAGCCGTTCGGTCTCAGGACCACGCCCGCCAATGAGGATGATGCAGTCTGATTGAATGTATTTCTCTGCTTCTATTAGATAGTTGATGCCTTTGTAGGCCGCGTGACGTCCTACAAAGAATATGATCTTCTTGTGATGGTATTTCCTCCTGATTTCTTCGACAGTCTTCTCGTCACCGACCTTCCATGTGAAATCACTCAAGATGATGCCGTTGGGCACCACCTTCGTTTTGTCGTGATACTGATAAATGGGGCTGGACGGATGGATATAGTTAGGACTAGTGGCTAGAATGAGGTCGGCTTTCTTGAGTATGACCTTTTCAAACATCTTGACTAGTCTGTATAGTATGCCTTTGCCGAGGATGTCGGAGTGCCACAGCAGAACGAGCTTGACATCTTTCGGTGTCAGTTTGGCCGTGATAGGGTAGAGATATGGATTGGGACAATGCAGCACGATGATATCTGGCTGTTCCTCGTAGATAATTTTCTTCAGGTAGTGATAGTAGGAGAAAGCGATGTCCTGGCTGGCTACGTTCATGGACGAGGCGATGCGGTAGACCTTGACGCCGTTGACCGTATCCACACGGGTAATGCCGTCCTGGCTGAAGCACACGATGACATTTTCGAAGGTCTTCAGACCCTCGCCCATGTATTTGGTGACGGTCTCTATGCCGCCTTCGACAGGATGATAGTATTTTGCAATCTGGAGTATTGTTTTCTTCATTCGCAATCAGTTTTAATGATTTCCATCAACACATTTGCGGAATTCTCCCATGAGAACCGCTTAATGTTGTCATAGCCTTTCTGCCGCATCGTTTTTTTAATAACGTCAGTATTGGATAAATATTGTGTAATAATACGAAGAATTTCACTCGGTTCAAGCGGATTGAAATATAGTGCTGCGTCGCCGCAAACTTCACGCTCTACGGGAATGTCGGAAACCAGAACAGGACAACCGCATGCCATTGCCTCAAGCGGGGGGAGTCCGAACCCCTCATATAGTGAAGGAAAAACGAAACATTCGGCCTGATTATAGAGACGGACCAATTCCTCGTCGCTAACACGGCCTAGGAAGTGAATGTGGTCAGAATCGGTTGCCAGTTCCTTCTGGTTGCTGAAC
This sequence comes from uncultured Prevotellaceae bacterium, assembly GCA_902764705.1. Lineage (GTDB taxonomy): Bacteria > Bacteroidota > Bacteroidia > Bacteroidales > Bacteroidaceae > Prevotella. Next base: position 29,183 of record CACWWZ010000012.1, read on the forward strand.
ACACGGTTGTAGTTGCCGACGATATATAGTTTGGCACCAGTTAAGCTCTGACAGGCTTCTACCAGACGTGCAAAGTTTTTTCTAGGATCTATAGACGAGACGCATAGCACAAAAGGCTCTGATGTCTGATGTCTGATGTCTGATGTCTGATGTTTGAATAACCGACTGTCGATGGCATTATAGACGACGCTGATTTTCTCTCCATTCAGGAACGGATAGAAACGGAGAATCTCGCTCTTCGAGAATTCGCTGACCGTCAGAATATGCTGCGAGGTTTTCACCGCCAATGGTGTCATGAACCGATAATACCAATAGTAGGCCCGCGAATACCAGACAGGGTTCTTCAGAAACGCCAGGTCGTGAATGGTCATCATCTTGTGGGGGATGAGGATAGAGCCTAACCCCGTGAAGCTGACCACGAGATAGTCCTTCTTGCCGATGAAGAAGAACGGCAGGATGCACTGTTCCCAGAAATGCGAGTTGCCGATGCCGTAGTGAACGATGTTCAGGTCGCTCACGTCGTAGTCCTGATGAATCGGCGCCTTCGGACAGACAAGGGTAAAGGGCTGCTGAAGGCGGGCCAACGCCTTGCAGATGTTGTAGGCGTAGCGCTCGACACCCGTCATAGGCTGCGTCAGGAACCGTCCGTTGATGTATAGCTTCATCGTCTGGTGATGTATAAATTAATGGATGTGCAGCAGAAATTTATGATAATAATAGGTGAAGATTGACCCGTAACCCGCACTACGGAGCATGCGGTACTGCTTCATGTTCAGTCGGAGCATTTGGCCGAAATGACTGATTCTGTATCCTATAGTAAAGCGCGAACCATCTGTTGCCCCTATGGTATTATCGCCATGATTTCTGTATTCTAATAGGGCCTCGGGCATCGCATAGACAATACCCTTCTCTGCAAAAGTACGTGTTGTTACCCATCCGTCGTGCATCAGGGCATCTTTCCAAGAGCGGTCCAGAGAAACCTCCCTCGATTTTCTGTTAAACAACATTGCGCAGCCCAAGGTTATGTTGATGACGCAACTTTTGAAGTCCTTTACGGAATCAGGGTATATGTGGCCGTATTCCCTGTAGGAGGGATGCAGCAGGTTGAGGTTGCCGTCGACCACCCTTACATCGGAGTGAACGATGATGGGCTTGTTGGGATGCAGGGCTTCTTGTTTTTTCATGGCCTTGTACGACAGCTCTACTTTGGTCGGATGCCACACGTCGTCCTGATCGGAAAACATATAGTAATCGGCTTCTACCTTTTCCAGCAGACTCATAAAGTTCTGTAGGGCTCCGCCTTGAGAGGGATAGTTCATGATGGTTATCTGTTCTGGATACTTGTTGGCATAGTCGTTCAATAGTTCGACGGTTCCGTCGGTCGATCCGTCGTCGTGGATGTACAGATGCCACAACCGACTGCTTTGCGACAAGATGGAGTCAATCTGTTCGCCCAGAAATTTCTTTCCGTTATAGGTTGCCATCAGAATGGCAATACGTTCTTCCTTTCTGTTGCTTATTTGTTCCATATTCCTTTTGCTTTGCCGTTAATGAGTTTTGAGAACTGGATGCGGTTGACGATGAGGCCCGGGATGTTTACCAGACACATCACAACCATAAACCAGATAATATCGTGTGTCCAAAGGGTTGTCAGATAGGCTAGCGGGATGAAGAGAACAGCTGCTGCCGTAGTGAAAATCAGCTGCAAGCGTAGTTTCCCTATTCCGTTGATGAAGTAGCTGTAGCGCATGCTGTATATGAGGATGAAGATGTAGACTGCCATTACGATGCTCATCTTGATGTCGATGATGGTCTGGCGGTCAATCCAAACGGCATAGATGGTGTCAGAGAGAAGAATCATGAGCCCGAGACAGACGAGGAAGCCGATGGTCATCAGCCGCAGTTTTCTGGTGGCATTACGAATCCATTCCATATCGTTCCGCTGGTAGGCATCGGTCGTCGCATTCCAGAACGGCATGCAGACGACAGTGAAGATGACGAGCAGAATGCTGAAATAGCGGTAGGTAATCTGATAGGGTGTAACCATTTCAGGAGAGAATAGGTTCGATATCAACAGGTTGGATGTCATAAATAGAATGACGCCTGAAACCTGCATGATAAAAAACTGTACCCCCATATTGATGACAGCCTTAGCTTCCTGCAGGTTGATGAGCCCGAACGACGGGCGCAGTTGTGGGTACTTATAGAGAAATGTATAGGGAAATGCCAACAGGTAGACGAGGAGGGGAGCTGCCGTATTCACCAAAGCGATATGCATGAGTGAATGGCTTCCTGACCACAGGACGAGATAGGTTCCTGCGAGAGCCAGCGTTTGTCCCAAGGCAATAAGCAGGTTGCTGACAGCAGGCAACTGCAATCCCATGTAGAAGTTTCCAATGAGTTTGAAGATAAACGACGTGCAGACGAGCGTCACCGTCACCATCAGCACCTGGTCAAGATGGGACACCCTCGATGGCGAGGCGTTAAACAACTGATAAGGGTCGCCGATAAGAATCAGCAATAGCAAAACCAGCAGAACAGGTATGATGATGCAGGTGAGCATAGCGAAGGTGGAGGAAATCAGCGAACGCGTGCGTTCATGCTCTCCACGTGCCACGTATTCGGCCACCTTGTTTCTGAGTCCGTTGCCGAGTCCGATGTCCATGTTGTCAATCCAGATCAGCATGCTGCTAATTGTTAGCCAGATGCCGTTTTTGTATTCTCCCAGACAATGTAGTGTGGCGGGTACCATCAGCAGCACGATGATGGCCGACCATCCTTTGATGAGGAAAGAGGCTATGATGTTCTTCTGCAAAAGGGAAGAACGCTGTTGGCTGATGGCTTTCTTGTTGTTCATGGCTTCTTTATATTTAACAATAATTTAACCTTTTTCTGTGTGAAAAGAGTTACGAAGAAGGTGAACTGTAATAAGAATACCAGACTATGGAAGAAGTTCTCCTGATAGAACTGTAATACCAGTGCGAATACAGCATAGGTATATAGCGCACAGCCAATTCCGTTCTTGTTTTTGTATAGTCTGTAAAGCCATCCGCACAAACATCCGTATACTCCTGAGAAGAATGCAATGCCTTTATATCCGAAATCAATGAAGAATGGTTGGAAAACAGTATATACGTTGGTGGGTATCGGTACCCAGACAAACTCTTGAAGTTTCTCTTTTACTACGATGTCGCTGAAGCCGAAGCGTGCCAGAAAAACGTAGATTTTCTCAAAGGTATTGGTTCCGAACTGAGGTGTCAGTTCTTGTCCCAACTGACAGAAAGCAACAGGCGGTGACAATACGTACATAGCAAAGAAGTCCAGCAATGTTTCTTCTTCCTGATATTCACTGCCTTCCTCGGCTCGGCCAAGATTGAATAAGTAGAACAATACAATCAGTATACTTCCGTATATCAAGATAGAGCGTAGCTTGATTACTTTCTTTTCAAAAAGCACGAATACGATGCTGATAAAGACAAAGAACATGGATTCCTTTTCCATAATGGCCAATGAGTTCATCAGACAGGCAATAGCGAGTGTGACGACCTGCCATGTTGGCACCCTCGGATGAGCCCATAGCGCCACCACGAACAGTGATTGGTTGATGACGATGGAATAGCTCAGCAATCCCTGTCCTTCTCCGTATAGCGCTAAGGTGCGTACATTGTTCATGAGGTCTTCAGTGCTAAACATCATAACAATCTGCAAGACGCGATAGACATAAAGTGGCGTGATAATCAGCGATAATACAAAAAATGCATTGAAGATAGTCTTGTTGAAATCGAGGCTTTCGCTCCACAGGTCGTCCGTGTCCTGATGCCGGAAAGCATTGTATATAATCAGAGCGCATATGCAGAATATAGGCAGCCAGATGATAAAGCAGTAGTAGAACTGACTGGTAATGGGGTACAGCTTGGTATCCAGCAGATAATAGAATCCTAATATCACCGTCCAAATGGAAATGGTGATGACCCATGGTGAAAATAAACCTCCAAAGTCGAAGTTGCGGAAGGCATTGTCATTTCCTTTACGTGTATAAATAGCATGACATAGACATGCAAATAGCGCAATTAAGAATGCTACGGCTGCGTAGGCCCAGCGATAGGGATAGACTCTTTCGTGAGAGAGATTGTATTTCTTGACTACTGCGAAAGAATAATTTTCCTTTTTTACAAGATAATCGGCTCTCGTATACTCTTCGGAGGCCTTTTGGTAAATGTTGTATTTGAGCTGATAGTCTTTCTCAAGGTGTCTCAAGCGGCTTGTCGTGTAATCGGAAGACGCCTTCTTGTGTGAATCGGCATACTGCTCGTATTCTTTCTTGGCTTGCTGGTAGGCCATGCAGGCTTCCTTTCGTTTTTTTTCTGCATTCTCCTTACTGACAATAGCGCGGTGTGTCCTTAGCCGCTCTATTTCTTTCTTTAAGAATGCTAGTGCTTGGTCAAGGACATCAGCTGCTACTTCTGGGTCTTGGTCGGTAATCTGAAGTTCCAGGGTTTGGGACTTTGAACTTAGGGAGTAGTTGATGTTTTTCCGAATAATGTCAAAAATGGCGTTCTCTTGTTCTTGGGCGGAAGAAATTGATCGGGAGAAAAAAGACTCCCAAAATGGTTGTTGATGGTGAGTGTTTAAATAATCGAAATAACACTGTTTGTATTTGTGTAAGGGTATCTGGCTGATACTACGGATGAAATCTGTTGATCGAAAAATCTTCGAATAGATTTCAATGTTGTCAGTGCCTTCATTGCCTGCGCTTGAGTTTAGGTCACGCATCATGACGTTGACCGAATTCAAGCCAATCAGAAGGTCTGTCGTCTTGTACTCATCAACGATTTTTGCCTGGGCAGCATATTCGTCAGGAATTCCATAAGAAATGAGTAATGCGCAAAAAGCAGAAACGATCATCACGGAAGCATACTTCCTTTGACGACTGTTCCCCACCTTCGATAGTATCGTGAAGGCTTCATGGATATGAGCTCTGATGCTGCTCATTGAAAAATCAAGACTTCTTTGTAATTCTTTTTAATCAGGATAGCCAGTCTGACGATAAAGGCAAGGAAAACAAAGAGTATTAGAATAAAAACCTTCGGCGTGTTGGAATGCTTAACGGGAACAGTGGCATTCTGGAGAGTAGTGAAGGCGGGAGTGCGCTCCTGTACTTTAGCCTTAGCCATCTGCAACTGCTCGACAACTTGTGTGTAGATGTTGTGTTTCAGTTGCATGTCATTTTCCAGTTCTTCCATCTTTGATTCCACCGACTTTAGCACCACGTTGGTGTTGGCTTCGCAGAAAGTAGCATACTTCAGGCGTGATTTGGTATATTGCGCTTCCGCTTCCTCGAATAGTTTCTCCATGTACTGTTCGTCGTTGCGAGCCTTGTTAGTGCGGTAGTTGGTGATGAATACTTGAAGTTGTGCCGCTACTGCATTAACCATTGTCTTAGCAATCAGGGGGTCTTGGTCGGTAACGACAATGTCAATCACGTTGGTTTTTTTGTCTACATGGCAGTCGATGTTTCCGCTGATGGCCTTGCACAGGTCATACTGCTCCTTAGTCAGGAACGAGGGGTCAATTTTCCCGTCGACAGCAGGTTTGTCGTCGCCTTTCAGCTTGTTCTTGATTATATTGAACAACTTCTTCGGATACATCCACCAAGGACTTTTCTGGTGTTTCTCTATATACTCGCAGTAGGGCATGTCCTTAATCTCCTTGTCCTTCGAGGTCACCTTCACGGGGAAGAGACTTACCAGGAATTCTGTCGACTCAATGGCATCTGGATAGATTTCAGGGTAGATGGCGTCACCGCTGGTCCCGAATTTCATGTTCATACCCACCATGCTTGCCAGCGAAGAAATGTTGCCCGAAAAACCATTCGAGGTCTCTTCGGGAGCTAGCATAACACTCGATTTGTATATTCTGGGAATACTGAATGCCACAATAATACTGATAATGGTACCAACACCACAATATGTCAAAAACTGTCTTTTGTCTTTGACAATAAGTTTGATCAGTTGAATGACGTCGATATTTATTTTATGCGCCTTCTTGTCTTCCATTCTTCAGTTTTCTTTAATTTCTCTATATCCTCTAATCCCTTATTTAATAAGATTGGCAATGGTGGCTATCATGGTGGCGATGGATGCTGTCGACGAGCCGATGGTCAGCCATTCGGCAAGACCCATGGTGCGGCCTTTACGCTTGGTGGGTACCACGATCTGGCATCCTGGGCGTGGTTTGTGCTTGCGGTCGGCCTTAGCCACCATGCCGTTCATGTAGATGATGATGGTCTGGCTTTCCTTGGCTGTCGATGTGGTGCCACCGGCCAGGTCGATATAGTATTTGGCGTTCTTGCCTTCCTTGAAGCGTACTGTGTTCGGATAGAGCACCTCGCCGTTGATCTTTACTGTACCGTCGTAGCGTGGTACAATGATGCGGTCGCCCTCACGCAGAATGGGGTCGTCTTCGCTGCCGGGGTTCTCCAAAGCCTTGTCCATTTCGATACCGACAGGATAGTTGGCATTCGTTACCAGTTTTCGGATGTCGATGGAGTCGTTGCCCGAATTGCGCTGTGCGGTGCGCAGCATGGTTTCCATCTGGTCGCGCTCCTCAGGTGTCATCAGTCGCAGCAGTTTGGTGCCTTCGGGATAGGCGCGCTTGGTCAGTCCTCCAGCCTGCTTGAGAAGTTCGCTCAGTCGCTGGCCTTTGTTCGACAGGGCATAGGTACCCTCAAACTGCACTTCTCCCTCGATAGTGACGTTCTGCTGTTCTGTATAGTTGGGCGAACGACGCACATAGACCTCGTCGAACGGTTGTAGTGTGAAGTCGGGCTGTCCCTGGATGGCAAAGTCGGGCGTCAGCTTGAAGCTGAACGTCTGGGCTATCTGGTCGTCGGCCTCCGTAGCGTTGGGATTGGTGATGCGACGGGCAACGTCGATTTTCACCAGTGAGGCAGCCTCCGTGGGTCCGCCAGCCTGGATAATCAGATCCTCGATAGTTTCGTTGTCGGCAAATTTGTAGGTTCCGGGGTAGTGCACCTCACCATTGATGGAGACAGTCCTCAGGGTTTCGTTCTCCTCGCGGCTGGCAATGTAGATGACATCTTCGTTACGAAGTGGCACGTCGGGCACTGTTCCTTCCAAGATACCGTTGATGTCCAGACTTAGCACTTCCAGCGTGCGGTCTACCTTCATGCGATGCATGACAGCATGCTGGCCGATAGCGCCTTCGGTCAGTCCGGCAGCCGCTTCGACCAATGCCTTGACGGTGCTGATGTCGCCGCCTACGTGGTACATGCCTGGGCGGAATATGGCACCCTTAATCTCTACCATGTTCTGATAGCGTGCAAGGGTGGAGTCAACGCTGACAGAGTCCTCGTCCATGAGTTTGAAGGTGTTCAGGTCGAATTCGCCCACGCTGAACACCGAGTAGCCTGCTCCGGCCTTGCGATTGATGCGGATGGCCTTGGTGTAGGCGTCGCCAGTGAATCCTCCGGCATATTTCAACAGCGTGGCGGCACTCTCCGACTTCTTCATTTCGTAGAACATGGGGCGCTTCACCTTACCCGTGATGTTTACCAGCGACTCGTACGGGCTGACGGTAATCACGTCGTTGTCTTGCAGACGAACATCGCCGCTTAGTTTGCCGTTCAGCAGGAAGTCGTAGACGTCGACATTACTGATTAGCTTGCCTTTGCGGTATACCTTTACGTTACGCAGCGTACCGATTTCATTCGGTCCGCCGGCCATGTAGAGGGCGTTGTAGACGGTGGCAAAGGCTGACATTGTAAACGTACCGGGCACCTTCACCTCACCCATCACGCTGACGGTGATGGTACGTGTCTGTCCCACTGTCAGGTCGATTTTCGAACCCTGATAGCGCGGGCCCAGCACCTGCTTCAGACGGCTCTTGGCCTGACTGACGGTCAGTCCGCCCAGTTGGATGACACCAATGCCCTCGATGGTAATAGTGCCGTCGGGCGAGATGGTCTCTGAGACGGTTTCCTGTGATGCTCCCCACACGTCGACATTCACCACGTCGCCAGGCCCCAGCGTATAGTTCTGGGGGGTAGCCAGATTCATCGAGCTCTCGAACGTCAGATTCTTGTTGTTGAACACATCGTGGCCGAAGATTTTGCGCTTGTCTTCGTCCTTTTTCTTCATGAAGTCCTCATCGTAGTATTTTAGCGAGTCTGGCATCATGAAGTCCATGGCCTCGTCCATCTCCACAAAGTCGGCGTCTTCATCGTCGTAGGTGTGACGCTGGATTTGGTTCTTTTTCTTTGTGTCCTTGATTCTGAACTGCGAAGCCTTCTTCTTGTCCTGCTTCTTCTGCTCTTCGCGCTTCTCGCCATTCGACTCCCTCATGCGCGTTTTCACTTCTTTCGAGCCTGCCGTGATGTCATCGGCTCCCAGAGCACCGTTCTTAATCTGCTTCTGGTATTTCTTTTGGATACGGCGAATCTGATCGATGGTCACGCCACGCTGCATCAGCTGTGTCACTATCTGCTGGCGCGACATACCCTTGGCGTTCTGCTCGATGACGTAGTCCATTACCTGATTGTCGGTCATACCCGACTGAGCCCAGCTCATGGTGGCGCACACCATCACGCTGGCTATGAGAGTAGCGAATCGTTTCATAGACATTATTAATGCATTAATATACTATATTAACCCATAGTTGGGCAAAATATTGTGCAAAGGTAGTGCAAATTGAGCGAAATACAAAACAAAACACAGAGTTTTTTGTTTTTATTTCCGAAATGCCGCCTACTATCACAAAAGGTGAAAGGTACGAATAAGAGAGCGAAAAACCAAATATATTTGGGTTTTTCTCCGTACAAATAGAAATTCCACCGAACAGAATTTATTTTTCAGCGGACGTAATGTTTTTTTCTCCGTACGTAATTTTTTTTTCTCCGTACGAAAATTATTTTTCTCCGTACGAAAAAATATGGCGTTTAATTTGGTCGTTCGTTTACTTATTCGTATCTTTGCAGCCGAAACGTGACTTTCACACCTGGGGTTGACTGGATTTGACAGCAGGATGAGATGGTACGTAAGCATGCGGAGTGAAGACTGTGTTCTCCATAATCAAGCCGGTCGAAAAATTAATTGGCAACAATGAGTATGCTCTCGCTGCCTAATCGAAGTATAGTAGATTGAGGCTCAATTCCGTCACCAGGTGACAGAACGAGACGTCGCTCCGAGGATGTTGTTCCGAATCCAAAGATCAAGCGGCGCAGGTTAAATCGGAAATAGTCTTGTCAGGCCTCGATGGCGGGATGAAATTTTAGAGGATAAGGCTGTTGTTGGTGGCTTGGGTCTTGCAGCAGCACGAAAATGAAGGCCAAGATAAGCATGTAGAAAGCGTATGGTTTCCCTGTTTGGACGAGGGTTCGACTCCCTCCAGCTCCACACAAGCGTTACGCAATAGCGATTAGTTATGAAAAAGATTGTACTATTTCTGGTGGCATCCACAGTCATGTCGCCCGTAAGGGCGCAACAGACGGAGATGGCCCAGCAGCGACAAAACATTCAGTTGGCTCCGGAATTGAAGAAGAATAACAACTTCTTCAATCACATGGACTTGGGGGTGACGTTGGGAACGACGGGCTTGGGCCTTGAAGTGAGTATGCCTGTACACGACATGGTGCGCGTGCGTACCGGTCTCAGCTACATGCCCCGTTTTGAGGTGCCGATGACCTTTGGCATTCAGGTGGGTGACGACCCTTCGACCAGTGCCAGCAAATTCAGCAAAATGGCTTCCGTGCTGCAAGATCTCACGGGCAATCCCGTTGACGACCATGTAGAGATGCTTGGCAAGGCGAAGATGTGGAACTGGAATTTTCTGGTGGATTTCTATCCGCTAAAAAATAACAAGCACTGGCGTGTAACTGCTGGATTCTTCCTGGGCCCCTCGACTGTGGCCGAGGCCTTCAACAAGACAGAGAGCATGGCTTCGCTGGTGGCTGTCAGCATCTATAATAACATGTACGACAAGTTGCACGGCAAGACGAAGCGTGAGTTAGCCGGTGTGAAACTAGTAGATTTGTCGATATTGGGCGAGAAATATCAGGATATTTATTTTGACTTGGATTTGTTGCTGAAATTGCAGGAAGGCTTCGACAATGCCGGTCGCATGGGTATTCATTTGGGAACCTACGTCCGCGATGTTGTTGACGAAGCCGGCAATGTCATCCATAAGAAGGGCGACCCCTACATAATGACTCCCGATGATGACCACATGGTGAAGGCCAATATGGAGGTAAACGCCTTTAAACCCTATGTTGGCTTCGGTTACGACGGACGCCTGGTGAAGGGTAACGACCGCCTGAAGGTTGGTGTCGATGCCGGTATTATGTTATGGGGCGGCAAGCCGAGCCTGCTGACACACGACGGAACGGACTTGATTAACGACGTAGAAGGTGTCACAGGAAAGGTTGGCGACTACGTGGACGTGATGTCAAAACTGTCGGTCTATCCTGTTTTGAACGTCAAGTTCTCGTACACGATATTCTAAAAGTTAAGTAGTTGTGTAGTTAAGTAGTTAAGAATATAGATAAAAAGATAGCCGCTCATTACTGTGCGGCTATCTTTTTTGTATTTTAGTCTTCTTATTCTTTCACCACTTTGTGGCCGTTAAAGATATAAACACCCTTTGAGAGGCCCTCGAGTGTGGTGGCGTTCTCGCGGATGCGGCGACCGCTCATGTCATAGACATTGCCGGCCTTAACGTCGAAGGTGATGGTCTGGATGCCAGAAGCCTCCTCGATGGTCAGCTTACCGTCGACATAGCTGATGTCGTAGTTCTCTGCCTCTGCATTGCTGGCAACGATGTCGTACTCGCCAGGAACGCTGCTGTCATTTGCCGTGCAGTTGATTTCCGGCTCCGTGATGAGCACGCCCTCAGTCTCGTTGTTCTTGAAACCGCTATAGGTTACTTCGAAATCAGGCATAGCGTCACCCTGCTGGATGGTATAGCTCTTGGCGGTAATGGTCAGAGGAGCCTTGGTGATGGTCAGCGTACCGTTCGTCAGATTCTTGATGTCGTTGGTCAGCGTACCCTCGGTAATGACGATGGGGTAGGTGCCTACGGGCGACTCTGAGGTAACGTCGCAGCTCAGTTCAGGAACTCCAAGGGCTTCACCGTCGGTAACGGTATAAGTCAGCTCGGGAACATCATCGCCATAAACCATTGTCAGATCGTCGGCCTTGATGCTCACCGATGTCGGCTGAGTTCCATTGACTTGACACTCGCTATCCTCGGGAATAACGGTTTCACCCTCAAATGGTACAAGTTTCATTTTCTCAAGCTTGATGACGCCAGATGTGAAATTGTCAGCAGCAACGATTTCTAACGAGATAAATGTGCCGTCAGTTCCTTTAATAAGCTTATCGCTAGTGGTTGAGACCAGAATTGTTATAACACCGTCTTTTTCACTGGCATCAAGCGAGTGCTTGTTCTTATTGTCATTGCGGACAAGCTCAATATTCAAATCGCCTTCATCCGTGGTTACGCTCAATCCTTCGGGCAAACGGACGTCCAGCTGTGCCTGCCATACTTGGATGTCAGGATTCTCCATGATAATGTCTATCGTTTTAGTCTGTCCGGGATTAATGGAGAAATCTTCAATATACAGTTTTGCTGCTTGTGCGTTTATAGCGGCAGGAATAACTGCTGCAGCCAACGCAAATAACTTCAGGTATTTTTTGAACATCATGATATTATTTATTTAATATTATTTTAACAACAATTGCAAAATCTTCCACGTCAACGATGCCGTCATGATTAAGGTCGGCACTGAGATCCGTCTCAGTCTTACCCAAAATCATCTTGGCGATGATAGCCACATCGTCCACGTCGACTGTTCCGTCGCCACTGAGGTCGCCGGGAACTACGGGAGTGTCTTGATCCGTTACAAGCAGTACATCGGGAGCCGAGGCGCTGACGGTGATGTATGCCGTGTTGGCTGGAATGTACTGCAAGTCGTTTGCCTTGATAAAAGCCAGCGAACCGTCAGCAGTAGTTCCCAACACACGCATGGTCGTAGGATCGAACGGAACGACATTGGTATGGCCTGGGCCGGCATCAGGATTGCAGAAGTACACACCCGTCAGCAGGTTGCCGTCAGCAGTGCCGCTGGTGCTGGCACCGACGTTCAGCTTGTTGCTGGCAGCGCTCTGTGAAGAACACTTGATGATGACTGGAGTAGAGGTGGGCACGCCACCGGTGACTTCACAGATGATTACCTTGCCGGTAGCTTCATTAATCTTGCTGACATACCATGCTGACATGCCCTCAGACAGGAAGGTGAAGGGGAAGGCGGCGTAGAACGTCTGGTAGTAGCCATCGCTAGCAACAATATTGGGCTGCAAGCCGAAGTAGAAACCCTCAGCGTCTTTTACAGGATTGATGTTCCAGTCGAGATATTTTCCACCTTGATAGCTTGGTGAGATGTTCGTCACTAAATGACCATTATTCAAATATTCTTCTTGTTCTTCTGGTGAAAGCCATGGAACCATATCGTAATTGATGACTTGGTCAGCCAGATACTTGGTCATACCGGCTTTGCTCGCATAGCACCAATATTTGCCGTCCATTTCTTCAATATTTACCTCGTAGGAGATGATAGAATAGCTGCCTGTTCCCTGGCTCTGGAAGTCATAGCCGGTATTCATCTTCTTGATATAGATAATTGTGGCAGGGTCTGAGACGACATTCTCGAAACCGGCTTTAGTACGCAGTGCTTCCATATCAGCTTCAGTGGTTGATAAGTTCACACTTCCTCGGTTGTCGATAATTCTGATATAACGGCCTTGCTCCGAGCTCTGTGCACGATAGTAGCCGTTGCCGTTCAACTGGGCGTAGGCCGACAGCGTGCAGACGGCTGCGAATAAAAGAGTAGTGATTCTGTTCATAGTAATTGTGGTTATTAAAGGAGTCTGACTCTTACCATACCGCTTGGGTATGGATAGGAGCCAGACTCAATAATGGTTTAAACCTCAAAAAGCATTCCGTAGTTTACTCTGCGATACAGATTGTTACACGGTTCAGGTCGTTCTCAGCGAACGGCTGTACACGTGATCCCTTAGAATCGTAAGAGATACGGTCAGCAGAGATGTTGTACTGGTTCATCAGAGCCTTCACAACAACGTCAGCACGCTGAGCGGCCAGACGGTCGTTGATGCGGTTGTTACCAGTGCCGGCATCAGCATAACCTGTAACTTCTACCTTGGCGTTGGGGTTCTGGTTCAGATAGTCAGCAATGTCCTTGATCTTCTCTGCCTCGGTTTCGCTAACCTTGTAAGAGTTAATCTTGAAGAAGATATCGCGACGAATCTTCTCAATGGGCTTTACTTCTACTTTAGCGGGAACCTCTACGATCTTCTCAACAACCTTCTCCACATAGCGAATCTCAGGCTCGGGAGCAGGGATGAACTTCTCAGTATAGGTCTTGCCGAGGTTGATCTTCACACCAGCGAGGGCGTTGAAGTACCAGTCAGCATTGTCAGCTTTCTTTGAGTTGTACTTATCGCTCAGGATGTTGGCATTAGCCTCGATGTTGATGCTCACCTTGTCGGATACGCGGAAATCAAAGATTAGACCACCCTTACCAAAGACATTCACCTTAGAACCGTCCCACAGATAATCCATGTTCTGGCGAGAGTCATAGACAAAGTTGTTGTTTGCACGGCCAATGTAGCTAATGTAACGCTGGTAAACATCCTGTGCGTCATCGTTGCCGAAAGCAATGTTGGCACCACCGCCTACAAAGGCATAGAGGTTGAATACGCGCTTGGGGTTAAAGCCGCAAACCAGATTAGACAAGTTGAAATTCAACTCCAATGCAGGAGCTACATACTTGTAAGCCCACTTGTCGTTGAAGTCAGCATTAATACCATATTGATCGCCTTTCAGCTCAATAGCACCCTTGCTCTGCCAAGCATTCACTGCGAGACGCAGACCAACAACCTTTGTAAAGTTGTAACCAAGGGCAACCTGTGCGGTCGGAGAGAACAAGTCGCTAAACGAAGTCTCACCCAAGGTGTACTGTCCACCGCCCTGAAGCATCAAATACCAGTGGGGCTGGAACACATATTCTGTAGTGCCTTTCTGCTCGGCCTGGGCAGATGCTGAAAGCACGCCCAGGAAAAGCAGAAGTGACATAATCATTTTCTTCATGTTCTTATTCCTTTAAATATTGTTAGATTTAGAACTGTACATAGAACTTCTTAGTGGTAACCTTACCATGATAGTCAACAGCACTGTAGCTGATCTCGTAGATATAACCAGCCTGACCATTCAGAGTGCAAGACTTCTCAGAATCGATAACCTTCTTCATGTTCTCGCCATTAGCAGCCTGACCAACGCTAGCAGCAGCCTCAGTACCGTCAGCATTCCAAACGTCTGTTACTGCTACGAACTTCTTGTAGGCAGGAGCCAGCAACTCAAGTGAGTAAGAAGTGGGATACAGAGTCAGAGAACCGCTAGCCTTAGTAGGATTATACTTAGAGCGAGACAGCAGACGAGCATTGTCACCAGTCTTAGCAATCAGAATAGGCTGCAGAGCTGCGTTAGGAGCCTTGCTGAAGAATGAGTTCAGCTTGTTGTAAGCACGAGAAATCAGCTTGTTCAGCTCAGACTTGACATCGGTGAGGGCATCACTGATGGTGGTGCTAAGATCACCAATAGCAATAACATCGTTCAGCAGATCAGCCAGCGGGCTGGTAGAGCCATAACGGGCGTTAATCTGGTCGGCAACATACTTGATAGTATTGTACAAGTTAACATCCTCGATATTAAGGGATACACTTTCAATCATGTTCCAATTCACAGTCTGCCATTGACCAAGGTCAAGGTTGTATACCCAAGGATCTGTCTCGTCCTTCATGTAGTACCTATAATGACCGTCAGTTACCAGGATGTAAAGATCATTACCATCTGCGTCTTTCAAAGTTCCCTGAATGGTGACTGTTACATTCGGATTGGTAGGATCGATGACAATGTCCTTGATGATGATATTAGGATCATACTTCGAGAAGTCAGGCAAATTGAGCTTGAGCTTGTCGCTAATCTTATCGATAATCTGACCAGCTATTTCTTGAAGCTTATCCTCACCAGGCAGGTTAGCGTTGAAGTCCTTCAGGAAAGCGTATGACAGCGGCTTGATAGCGGTTGTTGCCAAACCATACTCAGAGAATACGTTGTGAGTGGTACCCTCGGTGGCATCCGTCCAAGAAGCCTTTACACCATAAGCAGGCATCACATCCTTCACGCTGTTCATCAGAGCAGCACCAAAGGTGAGCACGCTGGCCTTATCCTTATTCTTAATAACGTCCTTAGCCTCGTCCTCGAGAGTAGTGTAGTCAATCTTCATCTTAGCAGCATCGATGTCGCCTACAGCCAAAGTAGCCTTAGCCTCATAGAAACCGTTGTCAGCGCTACGTGTGTAACCGAAGGTTAACTCGCGGTCTGAGTAAGCCAGTGGGCTCAGCTTGATAGGAGAAGCGGTACCCTTGCTGGTCTCCATGTCTAATGTGACACCCACGAAGTCTACAGTGTTGGGGTTGACAGTCAGATAGAGTGTACCGGCATTGCCCTCTTCAGCGCCATCAACCTGGCTGACAAAGCGGCCTGCGGGGATAGTGGTCTGATCAAAACCACCCATTACCTCCATGTTACGTGCAGTAAATGCCATCGAAGCATCAACCAAGTCTTCTGTATTAGTCTTAACGGGGAACTTAACAGCTTTAGTGGTCTCACCATAGTAAGCAGCGAGAATCTGTGAACGAACGTCGAGCGGAGTGTTGAAGTAGCCAATGACGGGGCTCTCAGTACCCTGGATAACGATACCGGTAATCATCTTCTTCAGAACGTCGTTCTTGAGATTCTCAACAGTAGTCTCCAGTTTGGTAAGTCTCTCATCGAGATCCTTCAAAGCTTTTTCGATTTCTGCAATCTTCTTGTCGTTCTTCTCTACATAGTCCTTGAAGTCTTTCTCCAAGTCAGTGATTCTCTGCTCGTTGTCCTTAGCCAAATCCCAAGCGTCCTGTGCCAGGTTCTGTGCTTTGGTAATGAGATTAATAAGCTCCTGACGTACAGTCTCCAACTCACTGTGTGTGACATAGTCTTTCAGGTCAGGATAATCAATCTTGATATTCTCAATAAGGTTGTAGAGATTCTTGATGTCTTCTGTGTTGAAGTTAACCTGAGTGTTAAGAGTGGTGTAGAGAGTATACAGGTCTGCAGCCTTCTTCTCAACGGCTGTCAGTCTTTCATCCAATTCGATATACTTCTTCTGCAGGTCTTCAATAGCTTTCTTGAGCTCTTCAATGTCAGCCTTGTTGGCCTCAGCTAATTCCAAAGCCTTGTCGCCAAGGGTCTGAACGTTGATGATCAGCTGGTTCAGAGTGTTCAGCTGCTGAGCAACAGTGCCCTTGCTTAAATCAATATCACCCAGGGTGTTGTTGATGTTAGTAATGGCCTGATTCAAAAGAGCGATTGCAGTGTTGTAGTTGTCAATCGTTACGTAAGTCTTAGAAGCCTCGTCCTTAGTAAGGTAATCCTTCAGAGCTTCCTGCAAATTGCACTCACAGCTTTTGAGAGTCTTTACGTAAGCCTCAAGAGCGTCAACCTGCTGCTGAAGAGCCTCGCGAAGGGTGATCTCTTTGTTCAGGCGTGCTTTGACATCGTCATAAGCCGAATCGTCGTAGTCTTTACAAGCTACGAAACTACTCATGCTAAACACTGCCAGTGCAAACATGAGGAATCCACGAATAATTTTCTTGTTCATAAAAAATTAATATTACAATTAAACATTTATTATTATTTTCTCTATTATTATATATGCGCAAAGGGTAGGCCGAAACCCACGAATCCCTTATTTTTTTGCGCTATTTAGACCAAATCCGCTGCAAATTTAAGTTTTTTTTTCTTATCTTCCAAGAAAAACGTAACTTTTTTGTCAGAAAATGCTTTTTTTTTGTTGTTTCTCAGTCTTTTTTAGTATCTTTGCGTCAGAATTGCAAGAAAATAAGACTATAATTAAGATATGAAACAATTATTCCTACTGTTTGTGTCTGCTCTTGTCATAACGAATGCAACAGCCCGTGAACGTATCAACTTCGATAAGGGCTGGCGTTTCTCGTTGGGCGACAATATGGCGTGGTCAACCAATGAGTATGATGACAGCCGCTGGCGATTGTTGGACTTACCACACGACTGGGCTATCGAGGGTAGCTTTAGTGCTGATAATCCGTCAGGTGCGGGTGGAGGAGCGTTGCCTGGTGGCGTGGCTTGGTATAGAAAGCACTTTTATGTGAAGGATGTCGCCAAGTATTTCCTGGAGTTTGACGGTGTATATCAGAATGCCGTCGTATTCGTAAACGGCGAGGTTGTCGACTACCGTCCTTACGGTTATAGCTCGTTTGAGATTGACATCACTCGCTATATGCGTTGCGATGGTAATGTCATTGCTGTTCGTGTCGACAATAGCGATCAGCCGAACTCACGTTGGTATTCCGGTTGTGGCATCTATCGCCATGTGTGGCTGACGAAGACTGACTATGTGCATGTGAAGCATTGGGGAATGCATGTCCAGACTGATGCCAAGACGGGAGCCGTCAAAGTGAAGACCGAAGTGGCAGGCAAGGGCTTCAGGATTAACTATAGTGTTTTGAATGGCTCTGGTCAGGAGGTTGCAAGTGGGGCAGGACAGAACGCTACAATGTATGTGAATACTGCTACGCTGAAACGTTGGTCGCCTGAGACCCCTAATATATATAAGGTTCGCGCGCGTATATTTAAAAGTGGTACTCTCGTCGATGAGGTGACTACCACGACAGCGTTCCGCGATTTCCGGTTCGATGCCAAGACGGGTTTCTGGCTCAACGGCAAGAATATGAAACTGAATGGAGTCTGCGAACACCATGACTTGGGATGTCTGGGAGCCGCTCTTAACGAAGATGCTCTGCACCGCAAGTTGGTAAAACTCAAGGCGATGGGTGTCAATGCCATCCGTTCCAGCCATAATCCTCCTGCGCCAGAATTGCTGAATATGTGCGACACAATGGGGTTCATCGTCATGGATGAGTCTTTCGACATGTGGCGTCGCCGTAAGACGCAGAACGACTATGCCCGTTTCTTCGACAAGTGGCATGAGAAGGACTTGGCGGATATGCTGCTGAGAGACCGTAACCACCCGTGTATTCTGATGTGGTCGATTGGTAATGAAGTGCTGGAGCAGTGGTCGAGTGCTGAGGCTGACACGCTGACGCTTGAACAGGCAAACCTGGTTCTGAATGCTGGTCATGATGCTTCGACGCTGGCCAAGGATGGTGAGAAGAGTGTCAATACGATGTTGGCAGAACACCTGTCCGAGATAATACGTCGTTATGATACGACTCGTCCCATTACGGCAGGCTGTAACGAGCCTTCGCCCGGCAACCACCTCTTCAAGGGTAAAGCCCTCGACCTGATAGGCTTTAACTATCATCATGAGAATATCAAGGATGTGCCCCAGAATTTCCCTGGTCGTCCATTTATTTTTACGGAGTCAGTGTCGGCTTTACAGACCAACGGCTTCTACCGTATGCCGTCTGACTATATCTATATCGCTCCGAAAGACTGGCGCGAAACATACAAAGACTCGACCTATATGTGTTCGGCCTACGACAATATGCATGCCCCATGGAGTTCGACGCACGAAGAGATGTGGGACGTGGTAAAGCATACACCTTATGTCAGCGGACAGTTCATCTGGACGGGTTTCGACTATCTCGGCGAGCCAACGCCTTACGGATTCCCTGCCCGTAGCAGCTATTTTGGTATCATCGATCTGGCAGGACAGCCCAAGGACATCTATTATATGTATCAGAGTGAGTGGACTCATAAACCCGTGCTCTATCTGTTCCCTCACTGGAACTGGAAAAAGGGACAGGAGATTGATATGTGGTGTTATTACAATCAGGCCGATGAAGTGGAACTCTTTGTAAACGGCAAGAGCCAGGGAGTTCGCCGAAAGAAAGACAGTCACCAGTATCACGTCTCATGGCGCGTCAAGTTCGAACCTGGTGAAGTGATGGTCGTTGCCCGTAAGAACGGACAGGTCACCCTGCATCAGAGTATCCATACGGCTGGTGCTCCTCATCATATCCAGCTCGACATTGACTATAAGGGCAAGAACCTGACCTTCGTGCAGGCTACTGTTGTTGACAAGGACGGCAACCGCTGTCCGTGGGCTGAGAACGCGCTGCAATTCAAGGGTACTGCCGGTGCTAAGGTCGTTGCTACTGACAATGGATGCCAAACGTCGATGGAGCGGTTTACGAGTCCTGTTCGAAAGGCATTCTTCGGCCGTTGTATAGCTGTCGTAAAGGGTAGGGGAATGCTGACGGTTGGAGCCGTTGGAATGCCCGAAAACAAGATAAAACTATAGTCAAAAGATATTACATTGTACATCGTTAAATAGTACATAACATCATGCATATTGCTATAGCAGGAAACATAGGAAGCGGCAAATCGACACTTACGAAGATGCTTGCCAAGCACTACGGATGGGAACCGCGATATGAAGCTGTCGAGCATAATCCCTATCTCGAGGATTATTATCGGGATATCCACCGTTGGTCGTTTAATCTGGAGGTTTACTTCCTAAAGGAACGTTTCCGCGACCTATTGACGATTGCCGAGGCAGATCATACTATTATTCAGGACCGAACCATTTACGAGGGTGTCTATGTGTTCATGCAGAACAACAAAGCGATGGGAAATCTCTCTGAACGAGATTACCAGACTTACATGGAACTTTTCGAACAAATGATGTCAATGGTTCGTGTTCCCGACCTCATGATTTATCTGCGGGCTTCTGTACCTCATTTGGTGGGCAATATTCAGAAACGGGGCCGAGATTACGAGCAAACCATTCAACTCGAATACCTGCAGAATCTGAATGAACGCTACGAGGATTTCATCTATCACAAATATCCTGGTCAGGTCATGACCATCGAGAAAGACAATCTCGATTTTCTCAATCAGTCAAAGGACTTCGCGCAGATAGTCGATCGTATCGACCGTACCCTCTTCGGACTCTTTGAACTTTGAATATTGAACTTTGAACTTTATGATTACTTCGTTAACTCCTTTAACTTCTAAACTTCTTTAACTTCTCATCATTATGCATATCGCAATAGCTGGAAACATAGGCAGTGGCAAGACCACACTTACCAAACTCCTGGCGCATCGTTACGGATGGACGCCGCGTTTCGAACCCGTCGACAACAACCCCTATCTGGCCGACTTCTATGCCGACATGCCTCGCTGGTCGTTTAACCTGCAGGTGTATTTCTTGAATAAACGTTTCAAGGAAGTGGTAGAGATTTCCAAGTCGAAGGATGTCATCATTCAGGACCGCACCATTTTCGAGGATGCCCGCATTTTCGCGCCGAATTTGCATGGTCAAGGTATGATGAGCGATCGAGACTTCGAAAACTATTCCGACCTTTTCGATTTAATGATGTCGCTGGTGAAGTTGCCTGACCTCATGATTTATATCCGTGCCTCCATCCCTACGCTGGTGGCACAGATTCAGAAGCGTGGCCGTGAGTACGAGCAGACCATGCGTCTCGACTACCTCCAAGGTCTTGAGAAACGTTATGAAGATTGGATAGCTACCTATAAAGGTCCGCTGATTATTGTCGATGGCGATCATTGTAAGTTTGGTGACAATCCCGAAGACCTCAAGCAGGTTACCGACATGATTGATGCCAAGCTCTTTGGTCTCTTTCCCATGGAATAATTATGCAGATAATCTACGAGGACAACCATATTATTATTGTCGCCAAGCAGAGCGGTGAGATTGTGCAAGGTGACAAGACCGGTGATACTCCTTTATCGGAGACGGTAAAGGCCTATATCAAGGAAAAGTATCAGAAACCGGGTGCAGTGTTTCTGGGTGTGGTTCATCGTCTGGACCGTCCTGTCAGCGGGTTGGTGGTCTTTGCCCGCACGTCGAAGGCCCTGTCGCGACTAAACGATATGTTTCGCAAGGGCGAGGTACACAAAACCTATTGGGCGCTCGTGGAGACCCCCACCAAACCTCCCCAAGGGGAGGCTTCAGATCACTCCCCCAGGCACATTGAGTGGCACACCGTGGAGCATTGGCTGACGCGTAATGAGAAGCAGAATAAAAGCTATGCCTACGACCGGGAGGTTCCCGGGTCGAAGAAGGCGATGCTGAAATACCGCATGATAGGCCATACAGACCGCTATACGCTGTTGGAGGTGAATCTGATGACGGGGCGCCATCACCAGATACGCTGTCAGCTTTCGGCTATGGGTCATCCCATCAAAGGCGATCTGAAATATGGTGCCAAACGTTCGAATCCTGACGGCAGCATATCGTTGCTGGCTCGCAGAGTGGAGTTCGTACACCCTGTTTCGAAAGAGAATATCATCGTAGAGGCACCCTTGCCCGACGATAAACTGTGGAGGGAAGTAGTAAGGAGGGAAGGAGTTGAGTAGATGAAAAAGGCATTCTGGTGGATTCTGGGCATTTTGCTAACTCCGGTGCTGCTGTTTGTAGTACTGACGTTGTTGCTTTATCTGCCTCCAGTACAGAACTGGGCGGTGGATAAGGTGGCCGAAGTCGCCTCTGAAAAGACCGGAATGCAGATTAGTGTGGAACACGTAAACCTCTCATTTCCGCTAGACCTTTCTATCGATCATTTCCAAGTCATTCACGGAGGGGACACTATTGCCGATATGGATCATATGACGGTAGATGTGCAACTGTGGTCCCTGCTGAAGAAAAAGGTGATTATCAACGAGCTGGAAATTACTGACACCAAGCTGAATACCAACGGTTTTGTGGATGCCGCCTGTGTGAAGGGTGACTTCAAGCGCCTCTTCCTGACCAGTAAGGGCATCGACCTGGATCAGCAAACGGTGGAAGTGAACGGTGCTATGCTGGAAAATGCCCGACTGGACGTGCAGCTGCGCGACTCAGTGCCTGAGGACACGACGACAACGCAGAACCTGTGGAAAATCCATGCCGACAGTCTGACCATCATCCAGAGCGATTTGGCGTTGCACCTGTCGGGTAATACCGTTAATGTTGACGCCCATATGGGAGAGCTGAAAGTCGTAGAGTTGTTGGCCGACTTGGGAAAACCTGAATATAGTGTGGGTAGCTTGACATGGACGGACGGCGCACTACGCTATGGGAACCCCCACCAAACCTCCCCGAGGGGAGGCTTCAGTCACTCCCCCTCGGGGGAGACGGAGAGGTGTGTGTTCATAGCACAGCTGACCATGCAGGCAGGCCCCATCAGGATGGTGAACGACAGCATCAGTGTGCCGCGATTCATGCTGAAGACTCCTGACAGCGACTTGATGGTAGAATTGGATATGCCTCTGTCGCTGACAGACTCGATCAATCCTGGTAAGATGCGCCTGAAGATGGATGCCCAGTTGGGACGCAAGGATTTGATGCCCTTCCTGACAGCACTGCCTAAAGGTATGCAGGAACGCTGGCCCCACTATCCGCTGACGGCAAAGGGTGTTGTAAACGGTAATATGGATTATATGGAGTTCTCCGATCTGGACGTGTCGCTGCCTACCGCCTTTGCCGCAAAGGCCGACGGATTCGTAGCCAAATTGAACGATCTGAAGCACCTGCGCGCTGATGTGACCTTCGATGCCCAGACTCAGGATTTGAACTTCGTAACGGTAGCATTACCCCGTGACGTGCAGCGCAACTACCGCATTCCCAATGGGATGAGGGCTGCAGGCAGGGTGAAGGCCGATGGTGCTAACTATGCTGCAGACGTCACGCTGCAAGAGGGTGGGGGTACGGTGAAAGCCAAAGGCACGCTCAATGCCGACGTGATGGGCTATGACGTGACGGCCCAGATCAGCAAACTGAATTTGCACCACTTCATGCCGCGTGACTCGTTCTATACTCTCACCGCTAACGTCAGCGCCAAAGGACAAGGAACGGACTTTTTCTCGCCCAGAACCACCATGCAGGCTGACGCGAAGATACAGCATTTGGGATACGGACACTGGAACCTGGATAATCTGACCGCCCATGCCGACGTAAGAAACGGATGGGCACGCGCCGACATCAACAGCGAGAACGAACTGATGAGAGGACAGGTGAGCATTGACGCTTTGTTAAAGAAACAGCAGATTGACGGTACGCTAACAGCCGACATCAGTGAAATAGACTTGTACACCATGGGACTGACGGAAAATCCGTTGAGTGTGGGGCTCTGCGGGCACATCGACCTGAATAGCGACATGAAGCTGAACCACATGGTAAGCGGACTCATCGGTGACCTGACCATTAGTGATTCGAGCCACATCTTCCGTCCTGGCGATATCGGACTGCTCATAAAGGCACGTCCTGATACCACTTACCTGCGGGCTCAGAGTGGAGACTTTATTGTGAAAGTCGATGCTAGCGGAGACTATGAGAAATTGCTGAAACGCATTACTACACTTGGCGACACGGTGATGGCACAGATTGACAAACGCATCATTGACCAGCCCGCCATCAGACGGCTGTTGCCCGTGATGAAGATGCACGTCGAGAGCCAGCGCGACAACCCCATCGTAACCCTGCTGAATACCAGTCAGGGCGTCGATTTCAAGACATTACTGTTCGACATGAGGACATCGCCTGAGGAGGGCGTTAACGGCAAGGGCTATGTTCACTCGTTAACCATAGGCGATATGCGACTGGATACCATCAATTTCAGTCTGACACAGCGTAAGGAGCACCTCTCGTTCCAAGGACAGGTCCGTAACAACAAGAAGAATCCACAGTTTGTGTTCAATGCGCTATTCGACGGACTCTTCCAAGAACGTGGTGCCACTGTGGGCATGCGCTATTACGATTCTGAAAATCGGTTAGGCATCCGTCTGGGAGCCAAAGCTGAGATGGTGGATAGTGGCATCAACCTGCATCTGATGCCTGAGCGCCCCACCATCGGCTATAAGGAATTCAATCTGAACAAGGATAATTTCGTGTTGCTCGCCCGCAACAATAAGGTAAAGACCAAGATAGACCTGATAGCCGACGATGGAACGGGTGTGAAGATCTATTCCGAAGAGAGCGATCCCAGTGCCCTGCAGGATATCACCATCTCGCTGAACAAAGTGAATCTGGGTGAGGTGAGCTCTGTGTTGCCTTACTATCTGCCCCAAATGACGGGACTGTTGAACGGCGACTATCATGTTATCCAGGACGCTGACGGACATTTTTCGATGGTCAGCGACATGTCGGTACGCGACATGACCTACGAACATAGCACTATCGGCAATGTGAGTACCGAGCTGGTCTATCTGCAGAAGGAGAACGATGCCCATGCCGTTGAGGCTCGTTTAATGAAGGACGACGTGGAGATAGGACTGTTGACGGGTACCTATTATAATAAGGATAACGGAAGGATTGATGCTCGCCTGCTGTTGGAACGCCTGCCGTTGTCGATAGTGAACGGTTTCATTCCTGACCAGTTGTTTGGATTCCAGGGTTATGGCGAAGGCGAACTGACTATTAAGGGTACCAATCTGGCTCCTCAGGTCGAGGGAGAAATCTATCTCGATTCCTCATACCTGGAGAGCATTCCCTATGGTGTGAAACTTCGTTTCGACAACGACCCCGTGCGTATCCGGGACTCGAAGCTGTTGTTGGAGAACTTTACGGTCTATGCACATAACAATAATCCACTCAATATTCAAGGCTACGTTGACTTCAGTAATATTGACAAGATGATGGTCAACCTGCGCATGCAGGCACGTGACTACCAGATTATCGGTGCCGAAGAAAATCCGAAGAGTATTGCCTATGGCAAAGCCTTTGTCAATATCTTTGCCCGTATGAATGGTCCGTTGGACAACCTTTCGATGCGTGGACGACTGGAGGTGTTGGGCTCGACAGATATGAATTATGTGCTGCGCGACTCACCACTGACGACAGACAACCATCTGAACGAGTTGGTAAAGTTTACCGACTTCAGCGACACCACGCAGATTGTTGTCGAACGCCCGGCACTGAACGGTTTCCAAATGGATATGACTGTCGACGTGTCGAATGGCGCCCATGTGATGGCCTATCTGAATACCGACCATACGAACTACATCGACTTGATGGGCGGTGGCACACTGCGTATGCAGTACACGCCGGCTGACAATCTCCAGTTGCGTGGACGCTATACCCTGTCGAATGGCGAGATGAAATACTCGTTGCCCGTCATTCCGCTGAAGACGTTTACCATTCAGGACGGCTCGTACATTGAATTCACGGGAGACCCCATGAATCCTACATTGAACATTACCGCCACCGAACGTACGAAGGCTACGGTATCGGGCAGTAGCGGTGTAGGACGAAGTGTTGACTTCGACTGTGGCGTGAAGATTACGAAGACGCTGGACAACATGGGACTTGAGTTCACCCTCGACGCTCCAGAGGATATGGAACTGCATAGTGAACTGCAGGCGATGGGGTCCGAGCAGCGTGGAAAACTGGCTGTGACGATGCTGACAACAGGCATGTATCTTGCTGATGGCAATACGGGGGCCTTCTCCATGAACTCTGCCCTGAGCGCGTTCCTGAATAACGAGATCAGCAATATTACGGGTAATGCCTTGCGTACGCTCGACCTGTCGATGGGCATGGATAAGACGACGGATGCCTCAGGTAATATGCACACGGACTATTCCTTCAAGTTTGCCAAGCGCTTCATGAACAACCGACTGAAAATCACGGTAGGCGGCAAGGTGTCGACAGGTGCAGAATTGCAACAGCGTAACAATTCGTTCTTCGACAACGTCTCGCTGGAGTATCGTCTCGACCAAACGGCCAACAAATTTATCACCTTGTTCTATGAGAACAACAGCTACGACTGGCTTGATGGCTATACCCAGAAGTATGGCGGCGGTTTAACGTGGAGGCGTTCGCTGCAATCGTTCTGGGACATCTTCCGCTTTAAGGACACTACACCACAGCCTGCTCCACGTAATCCGAATACTCCTGGTGTTCCGAATGAACAGACTCTTCCTACTGATTCCGTTAAACCCACCCATGAGAAAAAATAGTTTATACATACTCTGCGTGTTGTTTCTCGTCTCCTGCTCCATGACGAAGAATATTCCTGATGACGACCAGCTCTTCACAGGACTGAAGGCCATTACCTATAGCGATTACGAGAAGAACGACAACTTCATCCAGACGCAGGAAGAGGTGGAGGCCGCTTTGGCGACGGCTCCCAATGGTGCCATTTTCGGCAGCAGCTATTACCGCTTGCCGTTCTCGTGGCGCGTATCTGTATGGAATAAATATCATGATAAGGACACGAAGTTTGCCCAATGGATGACGAAGAACCTTGGTAAACAGCCTGTCCTGATGTCGTGGGTGAATCCGGAACTGCGTGCTCAGGTAGCCCAGGGCGTCTTGCGCAATCACGGATATTTTAACGGACAAGTCGGCTATGACATTATCCAACGCAAGAATCCCAAGACGGCAAAAATTGCTTACGACGTGCATCCTGGGCGACTCTATCTGTTGGATAGCATAGGCTATTTCGGCTTCCCTGCCTCGGCCGACACGCTGATACGCTCCACGCTGGACGAGGCTTCTATCCACAGAGGCGATCCCTTTGTAGTGAGCCGTCTTGATGCCGAGCGACAGCGCATCAGCACGCTTCTGCGCAATAACGGCTTCTACTATTATCAGCCCAGCTATGCCTCGTATCTTGCAGACACATTTGTCGTTGACGGCAAGGCCCAGATTCAGCTGCGCATGGCCAATGATGTCCCAGTGGAAGCCACTCATAAGTGGTATATCGGAAGGGTAAACATCAATATGAAAAAGACTTTCATGGAACAGATGACGGATTCTATGCATGGGCGATACTTCACCGTCCGCTACTCGGGCAAGAAACCTCCTATCCGTATTCGTGTGCTCATGGCCGACATGAAACTGCGTCCCCGTCAGCTTTTCAGTTACGAAAACTACCAGCAGTCCATTGCCAAGATCAATGCCATGGGACTCTTCTCGATGACCGACTTTACGTTTACGCCCAGGGATACGACAGCCGCATGTGATACACTCGACCTGACGCTCAACTGTGTGTTCGACAAGCCTTGGGACCACTATATCGAGACCAACTTCAATGCGCGTACCATCGGACGTATGGGTCCGGAGCTTCGCATGGGTGTCACTCGCCGTAATGCTTTCCGAGGGGGCGAACTCATCGACATCAATGTTCACGGCTCCTATGAGTGGGCTTCACATGGAGGGTCGCAAATGAATAACTATGAGTATGGTGCCGATGCCTCGATAGAATTCCCACGTATCATTGCACCGTTCTTTGGCGGAAACCGAGTGCGGCGCGACAGTCAGGGACGCGTTATCCTTAAGAGACGCTTTTATTCCACACCTACCACGCTGGCCAAGGCCTCGACGGACATTATCTATCGTCCCAGCTACTACAAGATGCACGTCGTGTCAGGAGAGTGGACTTATCGCTGGCGGACATCGGCACAGAGTGCCCACGAGTTCTCGCCGCTGACTGTGAAGTATCAGTTTATGAACAGCAAGACCGATGCCTTTGACTCAATCATGCTTAAGAATCCGTACCTGTTGGCATCGATGGAGGACTATTTCACGCCCGAGATGCGCTATACCTATACTTATACCTCGCCAGCAGGCTTGTTACACCCCATCCGCTGGGAGACGACCTTGGCAGAGTCCGGCAACCTCGTGTCGCTGGCCTATGTGCTTAAAGGCAGTTCGTGGAACGAGAAAGACAAGAAACTCTTCAAGAATCCCTATTCCCAATTCCTCAAGATAGAGACCGATTTCACCAAGACGTGGACTCTCAATCAAAAGTCGTCGCTGGTGGCCCATCTTAATGTCGGCTATATCCACCCTTATGGTAATAGCAACTGGCTGCCCATGGTGGAGATGTTCTATGTCGGCGGTGCCAACAGCATTCGTGCCTTCTCTGTTCGCGGTGTCGGACCCGGTGCCTTCCCTAACCTCGATAATACGAGTTATGGTTACATATTCCAAAATGGTAACGCAAAATTCGTGACGAATCTGGAATACCGTCGTCAACTCTTCGGCAACCTCTATGGAGCTGTTTTCCTCGATGCAGGTAATGTGTGGTATACAGATGCGACCTTTGGAGATGATGAGACTTTTGACAAGATTTTCGAGAGAGGCCGGTTTCGTCTGAGTAGCTTCCTCGACGACCTTGCTCTGGGAACGGGTGCGGGCATCCGTTACGACCTTGGCTTCCTTGTGCTGCGTCTCGATTGGGGCTTGGCACTACATGTTCCCTACAATACAGAAAAGTCCGGATATTTTAATATCGATGGCTTCAAGGGTAATCATACCCTCCATTTCGCCATCGGTTATCCGTTCTAGCTTTTAAAAAGGTAAATCAGCACTCCCTCTCTTAATTATTTACTTAACTTTCGCAAGCTCCTCTTGCTCTGTAGATAAAGGGAGTTAGAAGGAGATAGAAGAAGATAAAAGACGATGGTGAGTACCAATCGTCCATTAGTTTTGCTGCAGAATCACCGCAGATGGAGTATTGTCCTCTATCTTCCGCCGCTGAATAGCGGCTATCTTCCTTTATCTTCCTATATCTACTTAACATCCGAAACTTGAAGGAACCGTGACAATTCCTGACAATGTGAAGACCATCGGTGACTATGCCTTCATCGGATGTATCTAAACGGGTATAAACAATCAGGAATATCTAATACTAACTATTTGTAAAACACTCATTTTCAATTACTTTTGATTTTTAGCACTTGATGGCTGGAATTTGGTAGTAACCGAATTTCAGTATATTTTTGCAACGTATTTCTACCGCGAGGAATTCACGAGGCCTGAAAATCGTCATTCTGTGGACTCAGTTGACAATGGGTTACGACGGGGTGCAAATGGTGACAAAACAGGACGGACGGATTCGGAGAGAGTTTTGACTCAACGGTAGGGAAAAAGAAAATGTACGTTGAACCATCAAAAGTGACAAGAAAATGAAGCAAGTTAGAAAGTGCAAGTATTGTGGGAAGGAGTTCGTGGCAAGGAACGGAATGCAGAAATATTGCTGCGAGGAGTGTCAGACGAAAGCGAAGGAAGCCAGAAAGAAGCGGCAGCTGGATTTTATGAATGCCGTGGAGCCAGTGATTGACCTGCAATGTCAGGAGTACCTGACGTTTGCCAAGGCTGCGATACTGATGGGGTGTTCGCGGCAATATGTGTATAAGCTGGTGAACGAGGGGAAACTGGCAGCATCGAGAATCAGTAGTCGTATGGCGTTTATACGAAAGGCTGATATTGAGAAGATGCTGACAGGGAATCCGTATCACAGGGTTTTGCCGACGAACAGGCCCAAGAAAGCATCTGTGCCAACAACGAAGAAAAGAAAGGCAAATGCCAAGAATGTGGAAAGTAATGCACAAGAATCCGAAGTGCTCGACTACATTTCTGGCGAGGAAGTCATGCGCATCTATAAAGTTAAGAAGTCGTGGCTCTATACCTCAGCGAAACGGAACCAAGTACCAGTTTGTCGAATTGCAGGAATGAACTACTACAGCCGCAA
>CACWWZ010000013.1 GCA_902764705.1 uncultured Prevotellaceae bacterium
CATCATGCCGACAGAGATACGTAAGGACTTGGCAGCCATCCGCCAGTTCCTGATCGACCATCAATGCACAGGCGGCGGCTACTCAACGGCCATGACCTGCCTGCTGCTCAACACCTTCGACGACCTGCCTATCCGCTTTACCACGGGTGGTGGCGAGAAGATGGATGGTGTCTATAGTGACCACATCGAGATTATCAATGTCTACGGACCGACGGAGTGTACCGACGATACCTCTTATTATAGCATCGCTCCAGGCCGGAGGGTGGAGAATATTCCCATTGGCCAGAGTGTTGCTAACAACTGGAACTTCATTGTCGACACTGCGGGCAACCTCGTGCCACAGGGCGTGGCGGGTGAGCTATGCTTCGCCGGCATCCAGGTGGGTCGCGGCTACTGGCGACTGCCCGAGCGCACGGCACAGTCGTTCGTCGATTGTCCGTTCGTAAAAGAAGACCTCTGGGGACGTCCTGTCCGTATGTACCACACAGGCGACCTCTGCCGCTGGAATGAGGATGGCCAGATAGAGTATATGGGTCGCATTGACACGCAGGTGAAGTTGCGCGGCTTCCGTATCGAGCTTGGCGAAATAGAAAGCAAGGCTCTGAACATCGGTGGAATCCGTCAGGCTGCTGCCGAGGTGCGCAAAGTGATGGGCAACGAACATCTGGTGCTTTACTACACTTTGGAAGAGGGCTGCGCACTCACCGACGAGGATATCCGCAAAGCGCTGGCCGGCACATCACTGGCTGAATACATGGTGCCCGACGCCTATATGCGCCTCGATGTGATGCCGATGACGCCCAACCTCAAGATAAACCGTAAGGCGCTGCCCACTCCGGAGATCAAGCGAGCTAACGACTACGTGGCTCCCGAAGGCGAGACGGAGACACTCTTCACCCAGATTTTCTCACAGGTGCTCAATATTGAACAAGTGGGTGCCACCGACGACTTCTTCGAGATTGGCGGTACCAGTATCAATGCCATCAAGGTGATCGTTGAGGCCGGCAAGCACGGTGTGCATATCGTCTTCAACGACCTCTTCAACTTGAAAACCCCGAAGGCTCTTGCCGAATATGTGAGCGGCAATACGAAGACTCCAGGCGCAGTTACTCCGTTTGTCCCGACGAATCAGCCAAGTCCTATGGACAATTCCGAATACGCTGCCTTCATTCCCGTTTTGGACAAGAACGTCCTCAACACTTTCCGCGATGGCGAGCAACAGCCCGTCGGCGATGTGCTCCTGACTGGTGCCACCGGCTATCTGGGCATCCACATCCTCCATGAGTTTCTGACGAATTACGACAGTCACATTCTCTGTCCATTGCGCAGTAAGCCGGGCTTCGACCCGATGCAGCGCCTCAAGATACTCTATTTCTACTATTTTGGAAAAACAGAAGTATTTGACCACATTGAAGAGCGGGTGGAAGCGTTCGCTGCCGAGATCACGGAGCCCGATGCACTTAAAGGCATCGACAAGCGTGGCCTGACGGTCATCAACTGTGTGGCCAACGTGAAGCACTTCTCCGCCGGCAACGACATCGAGATGGTGAACATCGAGTCGGTACGCCATCTGATCAGCTTCTGTCTACGCACGGGGTCGCGCCTCATCCATATCTCGACGAACAGCATTGCCGGCATCAGCATCGACAATGTCCCCGGGCCTGAGGTCAGACTGACGGAGCAGGACCTCTACATGGGGCAGAACATTGATGCCAACAAGTACGTCTATTCCAAGTTCAAGGCCGAGGAGCTGGTGCTCGACGCCATTGCTCACCACGGTTTGAATGCGAAGATCATGCGTGTGGGCAACCTCTCAGCACGCCAGAAAGACGGAGAATTCCAGATCAATTTCAACACCAACAACTTCCTGGCGATGTTGCGTGCCTACGTAATCATCGGAATGGTGCCCTACGATGCCCTTGATCAGTGTTTCGAATTCTCGCCTGTCGACGAGGTGGCGCATGCCATCATGCTATTGGCGCAGACGCCGAAGGGCTGCACGGTGTTCCATCCCTACAATACCCATCGCCAGTTCATGTCTGACATCCTCACCGGTTTCGCCGAGGCGGGCATCATGCTGAAGCGTGTTGAGCCCGAAGAGTTCCAGCGGACTCTCGAGAGTGTGATGGAGAATCCCGACCTCGTGACCCTGCTACGCCCGCTGATGGCCTACGATATGGGGACTGGTCATAAGACACGCTGGATAGAATCGGCCAACGACTACACCACCCAGGTCCTCTACCGCCTCGGATTCCAGTGGCCTCCGACTGCAGCCGACTACGTCCATCGCTTCGTCAACAACATTAAGAGTTTTTATTATTTTACAATACCAGGAACGGGAAAAAGTATGTGAAACTTATGAAAAAGATTTTATTATCTCTTGCAGCTCTTGCATTTGCGGCTACTATAAATGCTCAGGTATGGATTGGTGGCGAGGTAGGTTTCACGACGAATCACACCAATGGCAGTGACCACACCGCTATGGAGCTCACTATTGCTCCTGATATTGGCTACAGTCTGAGCGGTAACTTCAGCGTTGCCGTCGCCCTCAGTTATGGTCATACAAGCAATGGCGATGGCAGCAAGTACGGCATGCCAGATATGACGCTCTCGAATGTCAACTCCTACAGCATCATGCCTTATACCTGCTACACCTTTGCCAAGGCTGGCAATTTCGCGTTTTTCGTTATTAGCGGTCTGAAGTATAGTATCGCTCACGCTCAGGGCTTAGAGAGCAACTTCAACCGGTTCGGCGTATTCGTAATTCCTGCTATCGCCTTCAGCGTATCTGACAAGGTAACGCTGGCTTCTCACATCGGCGATGGTCTCTACTACAACCACACTTGGATGAAAGATGTTGTACGCAGCAACGAGTTTGGTTTCAATCTGTTCCACGGCATCAGCTTCGGGGCTTACTACTTCTTCTAATCGGTACAAGTATATATAATCAAAAATGAAAACAATTATATGGAATACGTTCAACTGAGTTTGGAATTACAATGGTGTCAAGTCCCATACAACGAGAAAAAGCATAGGAGCCAATTCTCTTCACATTCTCACCGATGACAATGGCACTAAGGCTACAATCATTAAAGACATGATCGCCAATAGCAACGACATTTTCGGGAATAGAATAAGATGATGAATATGCCTGACATAAGCAATGCAAAGTTAATTAATCTCTGGGAGATTCCGGTCTCCCATTATTGTTTTTTGCATTGCCAGATTGAAATCAGCTCCCTTTCTCCTCTCTTGGGGGCTGCTCGCCCCCAAACCCCTCGGTGTTTTTCAGGTATTAGCCTTGGCTTCGCCTCTACCTGAAAATTGCACTTCTATCTTGAACTTAGGTAAAGGTACTCTAAAAAGTGGGTGTAAAATAACACCCAGATTCACCAAAAGTGGGTGTAAATCTGGGTGTAAGTTTGTAACTTGCTGATTTTCAGCGATGTTGGCGGAGAGAGAGGGATTCGAACCCCCGGTACCTCTCGGTACGGTAGTTTTCAAGACTACTGTAATCGACCACTCTACCATCTCTCCAGTGCTCGTTTGTCTGAAAGCGGGTGCAAAGGTACAAAGATTAATTAAGAATTAAGAATTAAGAATTAAGAAAAACGTCATGCTTAACAAAAATTAACCCATGTAGACTAATTTTCTTTGGTTTTTCATTCACTTATCTGTACCTTTGATTGTCATCGAAAGTTCTTTTACCTAAAGGTGAAAAGTGTGGCGTTGCAATCTTACGTTCGAAAAAGACCAAATTTATTTGGCTTTTTACTCACTTATTCGTACCTTTGCAGCATGATTTATCCGCAGAACTACGAACAGAAGATAGGATTCGACGAAATACGGCGCATGCTGAAGGAGCACTGCCAAAGCTCGTTAGGACGGGAGAGGGTAGACGAAATCACCTTCTCGGCCGATGCCGGTGTGGTGAACGAGCAGTTGGAACAGGTGCGCGAAATGCGCCGTCTGATGCAGGCTACGGAGAAACCCGAGATGAATAATTTCTTCGATGTTCGCGAGTCGGTGGCCCGTATCCGGATGGAGAACACGCATCTGGAAGAGGAGGAGCTGTGGGACCTGCGCCGTTCGTTGGAAACGATAGGGAAAATCGTAGATTTTCTCAATAGAGGTGAGCAGCAAGACGTGAGAGGTGAGAGCATACCTCTTACCACCTATCCATATCCCGCATTGCATCGTATGGCTGCGGACGTGCAGACGTTCCCTGCGATGATTCGCCGTATCGATTCCATTCTGGACAAGTTCGGCAAAATCAAGGACTCGGCGTCGATGACGCTGGCGGGCATTCGTCACGATATGGAGCAGACGGCAGGGTCGATATCGCGTACCTTATATACTATATTGCATGCAGCCCAGCGTGACGGTCTGGTGGCACAGGATGTTGCTCCGACATTGCGCGAAGGTCGTCTGATGATTCCCGTGGCACCAGGCATGAAGCGCAAAATCAACGGCATCGTACACGACGAGTCGGCCACGGGAAAGACGGTGTTTATTGAGCCTGCGGAAGTGGTAGAGGCTAATAACAAGGTGCGTGAGCTGGAGGCTGCCGAACGACGCGAGATCATCCGTATTCTGACGGTATTCTCGGACGAGTTGCGGCCCCACGTGCAGGAGGTGCTGGACTCGTACCGCTTCCTGGCACAGATAGACTTGGTGCATGCGAAGGCCGAAATGGCCGAACAGATGCAGGCCTTTGAACCCAAGGTGAAAGACGAACCCATGATGGACTGGATTCGCGCTATCCACCCGCTGTTGCAGCGTTCGCTGGCAAAACAAGAGAAGAAAGTAGTGCCGCTGGACATCATGCTGAAGACCCCCCTTTCGTCCCCCGAGGGGGATGCAAATGTTCGCCAACGAGGTAATGAGGCCCCCTCGGGGGCTGTAAAGGGGGGATGGGGGCGCTTGCTTATCATCTCTGGTCCTAATGCGGGCGGAAAGTCGGTATGTCTGAAGACAGTGGGACTGTTGCAGTATATGTTGCAATGCGGACTGTCGATACCAGTCGGCGACCGTTCGACGGTGGGCGTGTTCCGTAACATCATGATAGACATCGGCGACGAGCAGTCGATAGCCGACGATTTGTCGACTTATTCGAGTCACCTGCTGAATATGAAGAATATGATGAAGCAGGCCGACGCCCATACCTTGTTGTTGATCGACGAGTTTGGCGGCGGCACGGAGCCGGCCATAGGTGGAGCGATAGCAGAGGCCGTACTGAAGCAATTCTGGAAGAAGAAGGCCTTCGGTGTGATTACCACGCACTATCAGAATCTGAAACATTTTGCTGAAGACCATCCCGGTGTGGTGAACGGAGCGATGCTCTACGACCGCCATCAGATGCAGGCGCTGTTCCAGTTGTCGATTGGTCAACCGGGTTCAAGTTTCGCCATAGAGATTGCACGTAAAACTGGTATCCCTGAGGAAGTTATCAACGATGCATCGGAGATTGTTGGCTCGGACTATATCCAGAGCGACAAGTACTTGCAGGACATTGTCCGCGACAAGCGTTATTGGGAAGGCAAGCGTCAGACCATCCACCAGCACGAGAAGTGGTTGGAGGCGACAGGTGAGCGGTTGGATGCCAGCCTGGAAGAGATAGAACGCGAGCGCAAGGCCATTCTGAACCGTGCCAAGGCGCAGGCCGAGGAGCTGTTGGCCGAGGCGAACCGCAAGATTGAGAATGCCATCCGTGAAATCAAGGAGGCCCAGGCCGAGAAGGAACAGACGCGACTGATTCGTGAGGAGTTACAGGAGTTTCGCTTGCAGGTTCAGAACGACGATACGCGCGGACTGATGAGCGAGGAGGACTTCGCCAAGAAACTGCAACAGATGCAGGAGCGCAAGGCCCGCAAAGCCCAGCGCAAGGAGAAGAAAGGCGCGGAGCAGAAAGCCGTCAGCGAGAAGTTGGCCGAACGCGCCAAAGCCAGTCTGAACAATGCCAACCGTCCGCTGGAGAAGGGCGATACCGTTCGTATCAAAGGCACGAACAGCGTCGGCGAGATAGAATCCATTCAGGGCAAGCAGGTGACGGTGATCTTCGGTGGCCTGCGTTCGAAAGTAAAACTCGAACAATTAGAAAGGACGGACAAGCCGAAGGCAGAATCCACTAGTACCACAGACAAATACGCCCATCTGGCCATTCAGACGTCGCACATGACGCGTGCCACGATGGAAGACCGCCGTCAGAATTTCCATCAGGATTTGGACGTCCGCGGCATGCGTGGCGACGATGCCATCGATACTGTGATGCATTTTATCGACGATGCCATCCTCATTGGATTGAGTCGCGTGCGCATCCTGCACGGCACGGGATCGGGCATTTTGCGCCAGTTGATCCGCCAGTATCTGCATACCGTTCCAAACGTAAAAAATGCCCGCGACGAACATGTGCAGTTCGGTGGCGCAGGCATTACCGTAGTCGATTTGGATTAATGTTGTGTGTTGGCGATAACGCCAACATAGCGGGCAGTCGTTAACGCCGACTGCGCTGAATCATCGTACGAATCTTATTATTGTATTTCGTTGCGGCCACGAGTTCCTCGATGGTCAGATGCATGCGGTACTGCCAGCGGTTGTACGGGTCGCTGGGCACGTTAATGCGCTCGTCCTGCGGAGTCTTGCGGCGCAGCACGCTGTCCATCGCCAGCCAGTCTTGCAGCGACAATACGCAGAGCATCGAGGGACAATACAGATGGCGGGCAATGATTTCCTCTGCCAGATGGGCGGGCAGCTGTTCCGGCGCGCGGCCCTCTTTCTGCAACATGGTGACGTAGAATCGCTGACGACGCTCTGGACTTTCCTGCCACCATAGGCGCAACGGGGCCATGTCGTGGGTCGAGATGGTGCAAACCGAGCGAATGGGATTGGCATCGAGGTGAGCAAACTCAAAGCCTTGCTGCTTGGGCATCTGCTGGATTTCGAGCGACAGGATGCGCAACTGGTCGAGCACAGGTTCCACACAGTCGGGTAGCATGCCCAGGTCCTCGCCACAAACCAACATGCGCGTCTCCTCCAGGATGGCTGGCAGGCGCTTCAAGGCCTGTTGTCCCCAGAAGAATGAGTGGCGCTGGTAGAAATAGTTGTTGTAGAGTCGCAGGAAGGCATCCTTCTCTTCGCTGGTGAGTACGTCGAACACGGGTTCGTTGACGATGCCGATGCGCGGATGGTACATGTCGGCCTCGTAGGGGTCTTCCACGAAGAGCACATCGCAGACGAGCCGCATCAGTCCGTCGCGAATCCAGAGGCTGTTCTCGTCGCGACGCTCGGCAAAGTAGTCGCTGATCTTACGTTGCGTCGAGAACTCGTCGCGCAGGTCGTACAGGTTGTAGGCCTTGCGCACTAGGAAGTTGTCGCGAACGTATTGCGCATGGATGCCGAAGAGCTTGTCGATGAGCCGGTCGTTGATGAACGGTCGGGTATAGAGCTCCTTGCGGAAGGGCAGTCCGAAGTATTCTATCTCGGCAACGGTCAGTGGCAGCGAGGGCGAGAAATGGCCCAGCACGCCGTCGACGGCATCGGCGGGTATCTCCCAAATGCGGAAGAAGCCCAGCACGTGGTCGATGCGGATGGCATCGAAATACTGCTCCATGTGTCTCAGTCGGCGACGGAACCATGTGACGAGTGCCGGACCCCAGTGGTAGGTGGGGAATCCCCAGTTCTGGCCCTGACGCGAAAAAATGTCGGGTGGGGCACCGGCTGACGACTCCATATTGAACAGTTCGGGGTACTCTCGGGTTTCCACGCTGTCGCGATTGACGCCGATGGGCAGGTCGCCTTTCAGTACTATGCCCTTCGAACGGGCATAGTCGGCAGCAGCCTTCAGCTGCGTGTGCAGCAGGTATTGCACGAAGTAGATAAAGCCCGGAGTAATCTGGATATTCGAAGCAATCCGATTATTCTGGATTATCTGCGCCTTACGGTATGCTGCATAGGGCTTCAGCCAGTCGTCATTGGCAGTGACAAAAGCTTTGAATTCGGCACTTTCCGTCACCTTCTTGCCCTGCTCCTCATAAAGGGCTGTCAGGTATTCGTTCTTCACGCGATCTACGGCTTCATAGTCGCTATAAGGCAGTGCGTTCAGTTCCTGACGGCGACGCATGAACTGGGTCATCGCCGTCTTAGAACGCAAGGCACCTGCGGCCTCCAAGTCCACATAGTGTGGATGGAGTGCGCAGGTGCTGATAATGTTGTAGGGGTAGGAATCGTGCCAGTGGCCGTCGGTTGTGGTGTCGTTGACGGGCAGCAGTTGTATGACTTTCATGCCCGTCGCCGCGGCCCAGTCGACCATTCGTCGCAAATCGCCGAAGTCGCCGACGCCATACGACTGTTTGCTGCGTAGTGAGAACACGGGAATGGCAACGCCTGCCGCTCGCCACGTCTCCTCGGCCAGTCGCAGATGACCGCCATGCAACACCAGCACTTGCCCCTCGGGAATCTCCTGTGACAAGCCGTCTGGAGAACAGACAGGCACCGTGCGGTTGTCGCCTTCCTCCCACATCAGCAGTTCGTGGGTCTTGGAGTCTACCACCACATATTTATACTCTATCGGCAACAGCCACCCTTGGGCATTGATGGTGAGCAGCCACTCGCCCTCGCCGGCATACTCCATCTTCTGATAGCGGCTGGGACTCCACGAGCCGATGGCCGGATGACTGCCGCAGACGGCAACGCATTGGCCTTTCTTCAGCTGGGGTGCTGAGACGCGGAACAGGATGGTGCGACGGAACAAGGGTAGGGGTTTGGCTTCCGTCCGTTCGTCTGATTGACGGCCCATCGTGGTGAGATAGGCTGCTGAATAGAGGTGCAGGGGCAAAGGACGGTCGCGCCACTGGTCGGGGAAGATGTAGTCCTTCGAGGCATCGAACGGGTAGATGCGAGGCACCATGTCCCACTCGCGGCGCAGCACGTCGCCATCGCCGTTCTCCACCTGGTAGGCATAGCTGATGTGTGACAGCGGATGGTGGCGGCTCATGAGAGCGGCGGTTTCCAGCGTCCACAGTTCACCGTCGTCGGTCTGCATCAGCAGGTTCTGGTGACGAACGGTGCCATCCTGACAGTGGTAGTCGATGGCGACATGCAGGCTTTCGCCCCATGCGGTGTTGTAATGTATGGTAAACTTCAGTTTCATCTTATTGATTAGTCTTGCAGTGCTACGGCGAAGTAAGCCTTCTTACCGGTCGGCGTGATACCCTGGATGTAAAGCACGGGTTCCTTCGAGGTAGATGCCGTCTTCACAGCTTCCTGCAGATCGTCGATGGTCTTGATGGTCTCGTCGTTCACACGCTGGATAATGAAGCCTTGAGGTACGCCGGCTTCCTTCAGCTTACCGCCGCTGACCTTGGTGACTTCCAGACCGTAGCCAATGTTCAGATGCTCCTTCTGTGCATCGGTGATGGCACGGAACTGAGCACCCAGCACATCGAGGTCGGCATTCTTCACCACCTTCGTGTTGCCCTGCTCGTTCTTCAGCGTCAGCGTGGTGGTCTTCTCCTTCTTGTTACGCATATATTTTACGGTAACTTTCTCGCCCGGGCTCTTCTGAGCCAGAATGCCCTGCAGGTCACCCATCGTCTTCACTTTCTGTCCGTCGACGGCTGTAATGACGTCTTCCTTCTCCAGTCCGGCATCATCGGCAGCACCGTCTTCAACGACCTTGTCGATGCGCACACCTTCCATCGTACCATAGTCCTTCACGTCCTTATCCTGATCCTTCATAGCGTCGACATAATCCTTCACGCTGCCGCCCTGAATACCAATCATCGCACGCTGGTAGGTTCCGTACTTCTTGAAGTCGTCAACGGCCTTCTTCACGATGCTGGTGGGGATGGCAAAACCATAACCGATATTTGAACCGGTGGGAGAAGCCAACATGGCGTTGATACCGATGAGTTCGCCACGGGTGTTCACGAGTGCACCACCCGAGTTACCCTGGTTGATGGCGGCGTCGGTCTGAATCATCGAGGTAATGCCGCCAGTATTCATCGGGCGGGCCTTGGCAGATACGATACCAGCTGTCACCGTGTTGTTCAGTCCCAGGGGATTTCCTACAGCCAGCACCCATTCGCCGACCTTCACGTCGTCCGAGTTGGCAATAACGATGGCGGGCAGGTTCTTGGCATCAATCTTGATGAGTGCCAGATCGGTGGTTTTGTCTGCACCGATGACACGGGCTGAATATTCCTTAGAATTCTCGTTCAGCGTTACAGTCAGCTCGTCGGCACCGTCTACTACGTGGTTGTTGGTGACGATGTATCCGTCGGCAGAGATGATGACACCCGAGCCTGCTGCAGCACGCTTCGGGGTCTGTACCTGACGCTTACGGCTGTTGCCATTGCCTTGTCCGTTGCCCTGTCCGCGGCCGAAGAAACCGCCGAAGGGGTCTGAGAAGAAGTCCTCGAAGGGGTCGCTGTACTCTACGGTTTGAACCTTAGAATTAATGACCGACTTGATGTATACCACTGCGGGCAGCGACTTCTCGGCTGCATAAGTCAAATCTACGGGTTGTCCTGGTGCTGTCGTGGCTGCTGCGGGAGCGGCCTGAGTCTGGTTGCACGATGCTGTTGAGAATGCGATGACCAAGAGATACATGGCCGGCATCAAACTCTTCACAATCTTTTTCATAATACTTTTCCTTTATAATTTAATGTGTTAAATGTGTTACGTTTGTTATTTCGCAGTGCAAATATAGGGTCAAAAATTGAAATTCTGACAATATGTCACGAAAATTTGTCGCAATTTAACACTTTCTCCTCAGTGGTTAACGGCTGTTAGAATTTAACGCTTAAAATGTGAAAAGACTGACAAAATTAACAATTTTGCCAGTCTTTAGCTGCAATGTTTTAATTATTTATGTATTATCTTGCTGACACATACTTATGGAGCGTATGGCGAACGGCACCCTTACCAGCGTAAAGCTCCTTCACCATACTTTCTATTTGTTCTCCCAGTCCGGCCTCATAGAGGTCAAGACCGAAAACATCCTTGCGGCTGTAGAGAGTCTTCAGCGCGCTCCAGTCCTGGTCGGGCTTACCGATTTCCAAAGGTGCCACGATGGCTTGCAGCTCTTCGAGCATGGGGTCAGGTGAACAATCGAACGGGGTGCCGTCGTCCTTGATACCTTTCAGGTAACGGGCATAGCCAGCCAGAGTGAGGGGAATCAGTACGAGATTCGACTTGTCCAGTCCACGAGCCACATATTTCTTCAGTGTCTCACCAAAGCGGATAGGCAGTTTCTGCGAGGTATCCATCGCAATACGCTGGGGAGCATCAGGCATGAAGGGGTTCGGCAGGCGGCGGTTGATGACGGCACCGATGAACTCGTAGGGATTCAGCACGCCTGGGTCAACTACCACGGGCATTGCTTCCATATAACCAATCTTCTGAATGAACGCACGCAGGTCTTCGTCAGCCATTTCTGCTGAAATCAATGTATAGCCCAGCATGCAGCCGTAAATCGACATTGCTGTGTGTAGCGGGTTCAGACAAGTGGTTACCTTCATGGTCTCTACCTTGTCGACAGTCTCACGAGTGGTATAGAGTGCACCGCCCAGGTCGAGTGGGGGACGCCCGTTGGTGTAGTTATCCTCGATGACCAGATACTGCACCTCCTCAGCATTTACAAAGGGAGCGGTGAAGGTATGCTTCTCGGTCTCGATATAGTTGTTGTCCTCGAAACCGTCCTTGGCCAGCAGTTCCTTCACTTTCTCGTGGGGACGAGGGGTGATTTTGTCAATCATTGACCAAGGGAAGGTAATCTTCTTCTCATCTTTCAGATATGCCAAGAACGCCTCGGGAGCCAGTCCGTCCTTCACCCAGCGCTCAGCATAAGCAAAGACACCTGCCTTCACCTTGTCGCCGTTGTGCGAGCAGTTGTCCATTGACTGTACAGTCAGGGGTAGCTGTCCGGCGTTGAAGCGTTCCAACAGGAGGGCACACACCTTACCCATTGCGAATAACGGCTTCATTCCACGGGACAGATCGGCTTCGTTGAAGGTATAACCCTTCTCCGTGATGGTAAACGAAATCATCTGCAGACTTGGATTCTTGAAGATTTCCACCAGACGGTTCCAGTCAGGGAACTGCGGATCAGCCTTAAAGGCCTCCGTCACACTGGCAATGACTTTCTTCTCTATAGATCCGTCAGAGCAAAGATTTACGCAAAGCGACAGGTTGTTGTAAGGTGCATAGGCTTTGTCGATAACTTCAAAGTCGAAAGTCTCGGCTACGATAACACCGCGGTCGTACTTACCTGTGTTCAGTGCATCGTTGAGGATGGCTGCGGGGAAGGCACGGAAGATATTGCCACCGCCGAAGTGTACCCATGTGGGGTCCTTGGCAGTTTTCTCGCGTAAGGCTTTGATGTCAAATTTGGGAAGCTCATAGCCTTTCTGCTCCCATTCTGCGACGTTGAACTGGCCGCTCAGTATTTCATTCAGTTTCATGTTAAGATATTTATTTGTTTGTAATATTCGAAAGTTGTTAAATCGAAAACACTTATCAGAATTTATATCCGACGGTGGCTAGGAACCAGCGGCCGCGTTGGGGAATGAGACCCGTAGAGACACCGCTTTGGTAGTAGCGCTTGTCGAAGATGTTCTTGATGTCGACATCGAAAGTGAGATTACGCCACTGGTAGGTGGCGCCGAGGTCGAAGAGCACGCGGGATGCAATTTCCTTGTAGACGGGGGTGTCGGCCTGTACGGCTTCCGACTCCTCGTCATAGTAGTCCATCAGTGCTTTGTTTTCGGCCGTGGGGTCGGCCTCGTAGGCAGCCTTGGCATTTATATACATGTCGTAATACGCACGATAGAGGCCGTATTTTATGATGTCGAGGTAGAAGACGTGCTGGCGGCTCTTGAAATCGACGTGCGTGCGGAGCTTCAAGTTCTTGGTGGCCTGCCAAGCCAGGACGGCATTGGTCGAAAATTCTGGCGTGCTGAGTGAATAGCCGAAGTTCATGTCGAAGAGTTCGGCACGGCTGACATCCTGCCACGCGGCACTGAGGTGGGCTGAGAACGGGCGGAGCTGGTAGCTGGCAGACAGCTCAATGCCGTAGGTGTTGTAGTTGCCGGTGTTGTAGTGTTCAGCGACATACTGGTAGATGAGGTCACGGGCGCGATTGTAGAATCCGTTGATTTCGAAGTCAAGGCCTGGCAGCCACTGGGTAGCGCCGAAGGTGAGTTGGCAGGAGTGGAGTGATTCGGGCTGTAGAGTGTCTTCATCATCATCTGGTCCCAGGATGGAACCTACGATGAGATTGGTTTTACGATACAAGTAGGGAGCATCGATGAAAGCCTTGGAAAAACTGAGTTTGACGTTCCATTTGGGTTGTACATAGATGAGTGCCAGACGGGGCGAGAACTCGCGGATTTTGGTGCCATCGTAGCGGTTCTTATAGTCGAAGCGCAGTCCGGCATTGAGGATGAACGAGCGCCAGTGGTGCTTGAGCTGGAGAAAGCCGTTCATGTTGCTCTCATGACCTTTTCCCTGGTCAAGAATACTGTCGGGGGTTGATATGGTGTTGCAAAAATTGTAGCCGAAGATATATTGCACGTCGTCGAGTTGGAAATAGCTGTATTCGGCTCCAAAAGAGAGCTGGCCGTGATGAGTGCCGTTGTTAATGTAGGTCCAGTCGCCCTGCAGCTTACCGCCGATGGTGTGCTCCTGACCATTGATGTAGCGCGAGATGCCAGGGGAGCCGTCAATGAGTCTTTTAATCCCTTGCGAAATAGGCAACACATCGAGCATGACGGACGTTTCGGGCTCGTTGAGTATCTGATAGTGG
Source organism: uncultured Prevotellaceae bacterium (assembly GCA_902764705.1). Classification (GTDB taxonomy): domain Bacteria; phylum Bacteroidota; class Bacteroidia; order Bacteroidales; family Bacteroidaceae; genus Prevotella. Next base: position 13,805 of record CACWWZ010000013.1, read on the forward strand.
GAAAGGTCACTGTTGTCGTAGGTGACAGTTCCCTTCAGAAATACGTTGCCCAGCTGCTGGCTGTAGCTGAGGTTAGCATGGTGGGAGAGGGTGGTAAAGCTGGGGGCGATACCGTTGAACGTGTGGTATTTATCCAAGGTGTATGGTGAGAAGGTGTATGACATGGTGAGTGGCGAAATGACCTGCGAGTGTTGTGTATTGTATAACAGCGTCATGTTCTTGTACTTCATCTGCAAGCCAATGTCGAAGGAAGGCTTCTTGCCGATGCCGCCAATGGTGATATCGCCGTCGATCATATGCATGCCGGTATCCTCGATGGGCATATAGACCGATTCGCCCTTAGACTTATAGAGGCTACCCCATACGAGCAGGTCGAGGTCGAAGTAGCGTTTGCCGAAGATGGCACTGCCTTTCAGCTGTCCGTAGTTGCCCATGCCGAAATGTGCCTCGACACCATTGACGTCGGCTCCCTGTTTGGTGATGACGTTGACGACGGCAGTAAGCGACACGCCGCCATAGAGCGAAGAAGCAGGACCGCGGAGCACCTCGATCTGGCGAATCTTGTCGAGCGAGATGCTGAAGTCGGGAGCGGCAATATTCGTGGCAAAGCTGTTCAGACGGTGGCCATTGAGCATGATGAGAATCTTTTCCTGACCATTGCTGAAGATGCCGCGCATGGCGATGTTGATGTCATCGTTGCAGTCGACGATGCTCATGCCGGGCACGTAGGTGGCAAGCACCTCCTGCAGGTTGCGGGCACAGGAGTTGCGGATCATCTCCTCGGTGATGAGCGTGGTGGGCACGGGCACCTCGTTCAGGTTCTCAGCCTGGCTCGATGCTGTGGTGATGGTGGCCGTGCGCCCCGACTTCATGCTCTCAATAATATCTATGAAGCGCTGGGGGTCGGAGAGTGTCGTGCTGTAGTAGGGGTTTTCGTCGAGCAGCTGCCGGGCGTAGTATTCGGCTTCCATCTCGTCGTCCTGTCCAATGCAGCACAGCGAGAGGATGCGGTAGGCACTGGTGCGCAGGCTGACGGGAAAATCCTTGAGGTGTTCCTTCAGCGACTGGCGGGCCTCGTCGAGACGTCCGATGCTGTAGTTCTGTTCGGCTTCGTCGTAGATGGCACGGTAGTGCTCCTCCGTGCTCTGGGCGTAGCCCGCAAAAGGTAAAAGAGTAAAAAGGTAAAAGGGTAAAATAAACTTCACCCACCTTTGTACCTTATTATATATATGCAGTCTCATCTTTTACTTTTTTACAGGTATGGTGATGGTGAATGTGGTGCCTTCGCCCTGTGTCGACTCGAAGGTAAGGTGGCCGTGGTGCTTGTTCTCGACGATGTCGCGTGTGATGCCCATGCCCAATCCGGTGCCCTGTCCGATGGGTTTTGTGGTGAAGAAGTTCTCGTAGAGTCGCTGTTTCACCAAATCGGACATGCCCTCGCCATTGTCGCTGATGCTGATGGATATCTTTCCGTCGGCCATCGATGTCTTGACACTAATCTGTGGCTTGTAGTCGGCGGGAGCATTCTGCGCGCGTTTATTCACCGTGTAGCAGGCATTGTTCATCAGGTTGAGCACGGCACGGCTGAGGTCCTGCGGAATGACCATCACCTGAGGAAGTCCCTCCTGGTATTCCTCGTGAATGCTGATGTTGAACTGCTTGTTGTTGGCACGCATGGCATGATAGGACAGCCAGACGTACTCCTTGACGATGCGGTTGATGTCGGACGGAATGAACTCGTTCTCCTTGCCTCGTGAGACGAGGAGAATGCCCTGGATGATGCTGATGGCGCGCTCGCCGTGCTCGACAGTCTTGGCGAGGTTCTCCTTGAGGTCGGCCACGATGTCGGCCACCTCCTCGCGGTCTTCGGGAGGGAGCTTGTCGGCATTGTCGTCAATAATCTCCGTCAGGTCTTTGAGCAGTTTGTCGGACATCTTACTAAAGTTGATGACGAAGTTCAGCGGGTTCTGAATTTCGTGTGCGATGCCTGCGCTGAGCATACCCAGCGATGCCAGCTTCTGCTGTTGTTGTAACTGCTGCTTAAGAGTTTCTAAATTATCCATATCCGTTCCGTGTTAAAGGGTTGGCAATGTGATGGTAAATTCAGTGAATGTGTCCTTTTCGGACTGCACGGTGATGGTGCCGTTGTGGTTCTGCACAATTTCGTGACAGAGGTAGAGTCCGACACCAGCGGCCTCGCCCGTCGTCTTTGTGGTGAAGAAGGGATCGAAAATCTTGCCGATGATCGTTTCTTCGATGCCGATGCCGTTGTCGGTGAATTTCAGGACGACCTGTTTGTTGTCAACGGTAACGTCGAGACCGATGTGTGGCTTGTAGGCCCCCTGCTGCTTCGATGCCTTCTTGATAACGGCATAGACGGCATTGCCCAGCATGTTGGTGAATGTCTTGCTGAGTTGGTCGCCATTGCCGTTGAGTTGTATGTCGTCCGACGGAATGTTGAACGTGATGTCGATGCCGTACTGGGCAATATCCTCTTTGAAATAGGTGCGGAGCATTTCCTCGTCCTGATGGAGGATGGGAGTGAGGTTCATGGGCACGATGCCACCCGAACGGTCCTTCAGCATCTCCTCCATGGCTTTCAGCGTGCGCGTGGTGTTGAGACCGTGCTGGCCGACCTTCTCGAGGTTGCCCTTCAGCATGTCAAGCACATCCATCGTGTCCTCGTAGTTCTCGGGGTCCATGTGTTCCTGCTCGTCCTCTACGTTGGCCTTTACGTCCTTGACGAGACCCTCGGAGAGCTTGGCGAAGTTGTTGATGTAGTTCAGCGGGTTCAGGATGCGGTCGATGAGTCCCTGGGTGAGCTTACCCACGGTGGCCATCTTCTCGAGTCGAACCACCTCGGTAGTACGCTCCTGGACGATGCGCTCCAGGCGGTGCTTGTCCTTCTCAAGCTTGCGCAGGCGCCACTGGAGAATGAAGTAGACCAAAAGTCCTGCCAGTAACAGGTAGAGTATGTTCATATACCACCGCAGGTAGAAAGGCGACTCGATGCTGAATCGTATGCTGACGATGTCGGACAGGTGTCCGAAGGCGTCGCGGGCCTGCACCTCGAAGAGGAACTTACCGTAGGTGAGGTTGCTGTATTCCTCAGTCGTTGCTGTTTCCCAGGCGCTCCACTTTCCACCGTTGATACGGGTGCGGTACTGCGTCTTCAGCAGCATGTTGGGGAAGTCGATGGAGTAATTGAACACGATGTGTCGTTCGTTACTGGGCAGCTCGGGAAGTTCTGCTGGCTGTTTACCGTATCCACCCCAGATGACACTGTCGCCATGCAGCAGGATGGAACGCAGCAGGAGTCGGGGCTTGGGCAGATTCGAGGGCTCCTGGTGTTCGCGGTCGACGATGTTGATGCCTTTGTCGCCACCAATCCATAACAGCTGGTTGTCGCGCAACATGGCGCGTACAGAATAGTCCTTGAGCGGAGAGACCGAAGCGGAGAGGGCAGGGTCTTTCACTCCGTCCTTGTAGGCATAGAGATCCTTACCCTTGTTGTTGGTAAGCCAGGTGACGCCCTGCGGATCGAGATAAGAGAACAGTGGATAGTTGATGGGGCGTGAACTGTTGGCTCCGATGGGCATCAGCTTGTTGCCGAAGTCCACCAGGGTCGATATCTCGTCCTTGTCGTCCATGGCATACGGCTCGAACATGTTATTGCCGTTGTTCTTCCAGAGTTTGCCGTAGAGGTTCTGCAACCAGATGTTGCCCGAGTTGTTGCGTAGGATTTTTACTACTTTCTCGATGTCGCTAAGCTTCTTCTGACTACCGTTCTGATAGAGGTAGACACCATCGGCCTCGCCCGTGTAGAAACTGTTGGCACCATCGGCCATGAGTGATAGTGTGTTGCCTTTCGTCAATTGAGTGGCATTCGTGGCGGTGATGCGGAAGACGCCGCTCGACGTGGCGGCCAGCAGGGCATTGTCCTGCTTCATCAGCTGCCAGCAGGCATGTGTCATGTTGGCGACGGGCACGAAGGTTTTGCCTTCCAGACGGAACACACCGCTCAGCGTGCCGGCATAGATGTGACCGTCCATCTTTTCGATGGCTAGCACTTCGCCGCGCAGTCCTTCGTAGGAGGTGAAATGGGTATATATAGAGGGGAAGGCGATGCAGAACAGACCATTGTCGGTGGCTCCCCACAACAGACCGTGGCGGTTATAGTCCATGTGACTGACGTTGTTTGAGCAGAGCCCGTTCTGTTCAGTCACGCGGAACAGTTCGCGGCCTTGTGCATCAACAAAGACGACACCGTTGCCGTTGGTGGACAAAGCTTCAAGGCCACCCTCCAATACTTCAACCTGTGTGATATTGACATCGCCGTTGACGAAATATTCTTTCCGATACGACGAGGGACTCTTCTTGCCTGCTGCCCAGACATAGCTGTCGTTGCGGACGGCATAGACCTCTTTGTCGCTGGCGAGGAAATAAATGGTGCCTTCCTGTTCGAAAATCCACTGCACCTCGCCTTGGAAGGCATGCTTGGCCGTACAAGGGTACATCTGGAGGTTGCCATGTTCGTCGACTTTCAGATAGCCGAAATAGTTGTAGCCGCCTGTCCACATTCTGCCTTTCGAGTCTTGGAATACGGCGGTGATACGGCTGATGCCCGGCGTGTGGATGATGCGCCACTCGGCATTGTCGTAGTAGAGCAGCCCTTCGAAGTTGGCGGCATAGAGCGTGCCGTCGTCAGCGGCAATGACGTCGAAATTCTGGTTGTGACCCTTGTATTCGGTGGCTGTATAGTTGCGCAGGTAGGGAATGCCCTGTGCGCTGACACTTAAGGGTAAAAGGGTAAAAAGGTAAAAGAGTAAAAACTGTTTCACCCACCTATGCACCTTGTTATTTATAGATAGTTTCATCTTTTACTTTTATACCTTTCATTTAATATTCTCGTAAGGCACGTTACGCCCAATATAGTAGTTCCACTCTTCGCGTGTCAGATTGCGCTTTAGCTTGTTTTTCAGACGCTCCTGCATCTGGGGTACTGAGATGAGCGCCTCGGTGAGGTTACCGTTCTGGTCGCCCGACCACACGCCGCTCTTCTTCAGGTCAAAGGTGAAGTTGATGATCCAGCCGCGGGTGGTGAACAGCGTCATCGGTTCAATTTTGGCACTGTTATAGAGCCACAGGTTCAACGTGCCGTCATAACTCGACGAATAGAGTCTGCCGCCGTCGACTTTTACTTTTGAGATATGCGAGAGGTGGCCCACCAGTCGTATCTTCTCACCTTTGCCATTGATGATGTTGATGGTGCCGTCGTTCATGCCGTAAGCTTGCATGTGCTGATTCTTCGATTCAGCAAATGCTGTCACCTGTCCCTTGAAAGGCACCTTGCTGGTCTCAATGTTGCTGAAACTCTTGATGATGTGCATCTGCCCCTGGCGGTCGAATGCCACGGGACTGTTCTGGTAACGGCTGATGAACTCAATCTTGAAGGGCAGTTTCTTTTCCTGAACGATGGTTCGTTTCTCTGAATCGAACAGGGCCATTCCTTCCTCGCCGAAGAGGATAAATTGGCTGCCAGCCTCGTCCATCTCTTTGGGCTTGGGGATGTTGACCTCAATCACGTCCACCTTATTCTTATTGTCGATGATGACCAGATGTCCTGAGCGGCTCAAGGCATAGATGGTGTTGGTAGAGCGTACCACATAGCAGTCGCGGAAGTCGTAACGAGGATTGCTCAGCAGTATCTCGCTCTTCAGCGAACCAGTATTATAATTAGTGTGTTTCATGATTTCGCCGTAAGTGCTAACGGAAATCATATAGCCTGACAGGTCGTCAGAGAAGGCAATGTCGGTGATGCTTCCCTTATGTTTATTCCATACCTTCTTGTTCTGGCTGGTCATTGCCAGTGCCTGATAGACCGTGGGTGAATAGATGTCGCCGCGATAGCGGTTAGTGAACAGGCAGGCAGTATAGGCCAGCAGGTCAGCCAGTTCGTTGTTTCCGGCATTATACTGCGTGATGGCCGTTTGTCCAAGGGTACGTCCGAGACTGATGTAGGTCAGTGTGTCGGCAACGCGCTTCGACTGCTCTGCCTCGGCACGCTGTTGCTCGGCAATCTGCCGCTGGCTCTGTGCTACTGTAGAGGCTTCAACGGCGCGCTGTTCGGCGGTGAGGGCATTCTGACGCTCTAACTCGGCATTGCGACGCATCTGCTCGGCAACCTCAGTCTGTTGCTCGGCAGCGTCGCGCTGTTCCTCGCTGATGCGCCGTTCCTCGTTGGCAATTTCCTCTAGCTGGGCATTTACACGCTGCATCACAGCAGAGCGCTTTTCCTCCTTGGTCAACTTTTCCAGTTGTTCCTGCAATTCCTGATTCTGTGAGGACAGCAGTTTCTGGGCCTGGTAACCCCTAACGAGTGTCCATGTCAGTGCTAGCAGTAAGACTGCGGCAATTGCGAGGATGATTTTATTCGCCTTATTCATGCTTTACGCTTCAAGGCCATAATGGTAATATCGTCACTCTGCGGAGCCTCTCCAACAAAGGCTTTGACATCGTTCATCTGGGCGTCTATTAGCTTACGGCAGTCGTTGTTGCTTTGCTGGTGCAAAAGCTGTTCCATGCGTTCTTCACCATATTCTTGGAAATCGGTGTTGAAAGCTTCGTTGACGCCGTCCGTATACATCACGAGGGTGTCGCCAACCCCCAATTGAGAATGTGCACTCTTGAATTCCCAGCCGTCAATGGCACCAACCATACAGTTGGTACTCAGCGGCATCATTTCCACCCTTCCGTTGGACTTGATGATGTAGGGGGCATTATGGCCGCCGTTACAGTAGGCCAGTTCTCCTGTGCGGATGTTGTAGATAGCGTAGAATACGGTGACGAACATCGAGTCGATGGACTCCTTACATAGCAATTCATTGGACTTTGTGAGACAAATGCCTGGTTCATAGCCTTGCATGGCTATGGTGCGGATAAGTGTGCGGCTGACGGCCATGAAGATGGCTGCAGGAACGCCCTTTCCAGATACATCGGCCATAACCAGTCCAATGTGGTCATCATCGATACGGAAGAAGTCGTAGAAGTCGCCGCCCACATCCTTAGCGGGCATCATCGTTGCCGCCAGGTCGAGATCATGTTCGTTCTCGGGGAATGGCGGGAAGATGCGCGGCAGTATGGCCTGCTGAATCTCACCAGCAACAGCAAGGTCGGTCTTCAACGATTCCAGTTGCGAATGTTCTTCCTGTGACTGTTTGATGTATTCAATCTGTTGAATGGCTTTTTCTATGGTCACGCTAAGATCATCCAGGTCGATGGGCTTCGTTGCAAAGTCGAAGGCACCGTTATTCATAGCGGAACGAATATTCGACATATCGCCATAAGCTGACACCATGATGCACTTCAGGGCAGGGTTCTGCAATTCATTGATCTTGGTGAGCAGCGTCAGTCCGTCCATTTCCGGCATGTTGATATCGCTCAGGATGATGTCAATATCCTTTTCTTTTAACAGCATGGTCAACGCCTCCAAACCGTTGTGGGCAAAGAAGAACTGGTATTCTCCTTTTCTGATTTGACGGCGGAAATATTGGGTTAACAGCAACTCGAGATCGGTCTCGTCATCAACGCTTAATATCTTTACTGGTTTCATGTTCTTATTTGTAATATTCGTTAAAACGTTGCAAATTTAGCAATTATTTCTCAATTCTCCAAATAAATTAGTAATTTTGCAGCCGAAATGAAGCTACATGTATTCAATCCTGAGCACGATATAGCACTGGCCAGCAATCTGGCAAACTTTACGGCACCCCATGCAGGACGTCAGCTACGGACTGATTTGGGTTACCTTCCTGCCTTGTGGGCAGACGAGGATGATATAGTGCTGGTAGACCATGTGGAGAGTGCTGAGAATGCTTTCCGCAAGGTGTCCCACCGCCTGCGTCAGGCGGGCTGTTGTGACTTACCGACCGTCGAGGGACGCTTTGTGAACAGCAAGAAGGTCGCAGGCTACGAGTCTGTCGATGCTGTGCTGCCCTGGGGTTGGAACTTGGCTTTGCGTGCCACGCTGAAACGCTTTGGAGTTCATGAGTCGCGGTTGCCTTCTGAGCAGCAGATTGCCCAGATTCGCGAACTGTCACATCGCCGCACTGCCGCCCGTTTGTTGCCGCTGTTGCAGATGGAGGAAACGCTTGGCGAGTCTTTTGAGTGTACTACTGCCGCCGAGGTGGAGACTCTGCTGGCCCGTTACGGACAGGTGGTCATGAAAGCTCCCTGGTCGTCGAGTGGACGAGGACTACGCTTCCTGAGTTCAGAGCGCACACCCTTCCAGATGCAGGCAGGATGGTTTCGTAATCTGGTCACCCAGCAGGGTTCGGTAATGGTTGAACCCTATTATAATAAGGTAAAGGATTTTGCAATGGAATTCTGTGCCGACGATGCTGGCATCCATTACCTCGGACTCTCGCTCTTCCATACTGTAAATGGCGCCTATGTGGGCAATATCCTTGCTACGGAATGCGCCAAGCAAGAAATGATAAGTCGCTATGTTTCAAAATCTTTACTTGATTCAATCAAGAAGAAAATAACAAACAACCTCGACCTCGGCTCTTATCAAGGCCCCTTTGGCATTGACATGATGATTGTCGGGGAAAAGGTACATCCTTGTGTTGAAATAAATCTTCGTAAAACCATGGGACATGTAGCACTCGCCATCTCACCCGCCGACGATGACGTGAAGCGTGTGATGCGCATCGATTATGACGGAACAAATTACAAACTCAAAATAAACAAACTACAATGAAAAAACTAACTCTAATGATGTTGGCAATGGCTACGTTGTCTGCCAGCGCACAAAACTACAAGTCTCAGGTGTGGAGTCCCGACAATGGCGACGGCACCTACACCAATCCTGTTATTAATGCCGACTACTCGGATCCTGATGTCTGTGTCGGCGCCAGTGGTGAGGACTATTATCTGACGGCATCGTCGTTTCAATGTACACCCGGACTGCCCATTTTGCACTCGAAGGACCTGGTGAATTGGGAAATTATCAACTACGCCTTATGTAATCTCTATGAAGGCGACGCTGAGTTGTTGGAACACTTCAGTACTCCCCAGCACGGAGCCGGTGTCTGGGCACCAAGCATTCGCTATCACAACGGCTGGTACTATATTTATTGGGGTGACCCCGATTATGGAGTGTATATGGTAAAGACTCTAGATCCCGCTGGCAAATGGGAGAACCCTGTTTGCGTTATCAAGGGTAAGGGATATATCGATACAACGCCGTTATGGGATGATGATGGACGCTGCTATCTGGTGAACGGCTGGGCCAATAGTCGCTCGAAGTTCGCCTCAGTGCTGACGGTTCGTGAGATGAGTGCCGACGGCACACATCCAATCGGACAACCTGTCATTGTGTTCGATGGCAACGGTACTGAAAACCGCACCTGCGAGGGTCCGAAGTTCTACAAACGCGACGGCTGGTACTGGATTATGTGTCCTGCAGGAGGAGTCCCTGACGGTTTCCAGCTGGCCATGCGTTCCAAGTCGCCATATGGCCCGTATGAGCACAAGATCGTGTTGGCACAAGGCAAGACCAAAATCAACGGCCCTCATCAGGGAGGTTGGATTCATACAAAATATGGTGAAGACTGGTTTATCCACTTCCAAGATAAGGAGGCCTATGGCCGAGTGGTGCATCTGAACCCCGTCGACTGGTCTACTGGCTGGCCCATCATGGGTAAGAATGGTGAGCCCGTGACGACTTATCGGAAGCCAAAATCTTCCGACACTCTTGTCGTCAATCCCCTGGAGAGCGACGAGTTCAATGCTCCCGTAATAGGCAAGCAATGGGAGTGGCACGCCAATTACGATGAAAAGTTCGGCGTACCGACCGCCTTCGGCACCATGCGCATCTTTACCTACAAGCTCTCCGATGGTTGGAAGAACTTCTGGGAAGTGCCTAATATGTTGTTACAAAAAACCCCTGCCGACGAGTTCACCATTACTGCGAAGGTGCATTTCACGTCGAAGGCCGACGGACAGATGGGCGGCATTATCATGATGGGGCACAACTATCAGGCCCTAGTGGTGCGTCGCGAAGGCAAGGAGTTCAAGTTGGTGATTCTTACCTGTCAGGACGCTGATCGCGGTAAGGCCCAGCAGGAGGAGCTTATCGCCACGCTGAAACCCACTGCCGAGGACAAAATTGACTACAAGCCAGGCATCCACGAAGACATCTACCTTCAGATGAAAGTCCGTAATACCGAGGCTGGTGATGTTCATGGTGGTAACCCCAAGGTGAGCTTTGCCTGGAGCCAGAATGGCAAGAAATATCAGGATTGTGGTGGCGAATACCAGATGAAACAGGGTAAATGGATCGGTGCCAAATTCGGCTTTGTTGCCGTCGATACCAATCCAAAGACGGATCGCGGCTGGCTCGATGCCGACTGGATTCGCGTCACAAAATAACAGAATGTTCAATTAATATGATGAAAAAGAAACAGATAGTATTAGGAACACTTTTATTCTTTTATACCAGTCAGCTGTGGGCACAGGATGTGCAACAGTCACAAGACATGCTGGCGGTAGAGAGGCCTAATCTCTATGTGCAGTGTGAGGATACCTGCCAGCATATTCATGGTCTCGACCTGAGTCACTATCAGGGCAACGTTTTCTGGGAAACGGTGGGTGACAAAACCAACATGACCTATGTGTATCTCAAGGCTACCGAGGGCGGCGATCGCATTGATGCCACCTTCGAACGCAACATCGAGATGGCACACCGTCATGGGTTGAAGGTGGGCTCCTATCATTTCTACCGTCCGCTGACCGACCAGCAGAAGCAGCTCAAGAATTTCATGTCGCAATGTTTGCTTGGCGAGCAGGACTTGATACCGATGATAGACATCGAGTCGACGGGAGGACTGTCAACTGATGTGTTTTGCGACTCACTGTTCTATTTCCTCGACCTCGTCGAAGAAGCATATCATCAGAAACCGTTGCTATACACCTTCCGCAATTTCTACAACCGTCATCTGGCGGGCAAGATTGACGATTACCACCTGATGGTCGCTATGTATACCGACGATCCTCCCGTACTTGCTGACGATCGTGATTACACCATGTGGCAATATACTGCCAAGGGGCGAATAGTAGGCATTAATGGCTTCGTCGACAAAAGCCGTTTCATGGGCAAACACAACTTACGCGAAATCCGGTTCAAGCATCATTAGAAATTGTTGGGCCTATAGGACTTATAGGCCTCATAGGGCTGGTTCATAGGACACGGAGTGGGTTATTCCTCGATATTCTTGACGGTATTGATCAGATCGCGGGCATAGGCCTGCAGCGACTGCGGTTTCAGTTTATGGAGTGTGCCTTTGGCGCGCTCCATTTCCAATTCGTAGCGTTCCAGTCGTGCGGGGTCTTTCTCACCACTCAACGCTAAAGACTGTTCGCGCAGGGTGGGGGACAACTGCAGGAAGAAGTCATCGCTATAAGCTTTGATGCCGTCGGCTATCCATGGCCCCAGCCCGTAGTCGCGTACTATGGTAAACAACCGCTTCCATTTCCACTCGCTCATGGGTTCTATCGCTTCGCGGTCGCTGGGGTCTTCCAGGTAGATGAGTCGGTTAATGTTTCTGTGAATAATGTCCATTATGAGTAACGTTTAGGATATCTGAATATGATGGAGAATAGTGCTGCCACCCCGACAGCCATAGGATAGTACAGGTAGGGAATGATGCTCACCGGGTTCAGTGCCGCCAGTCCTGCGGCCATCAGCAACTGGGCTCCATAGGGGATAATGCCTTGCATGACACACGAAAAAGTGTCGAGTATCGATGCCGCCTTGCGGTTGTCCACGCCATAGCGGTCGCCGATGTGCTTCGCTAGTCCGCCTACGGTGATGATGGCTACAGTATTGTTTGCCGTACAGAGGTTTACCAGCGATACCAATGCTGCTATCGACAACTCGGCGCTACGCTTGGTGCTGACGTGGCGTGTCAGACGTTCCAACAGGAAGTCGATGCCTCCGTTGTGACGGATAATCTCCAGTAGTCCGCCTGCCATCATGGTAATAATAATGAGTTCGCCCATGCCCACGATGCCGTCACCCATAGCATGAAACCATCCGAACACGTCGTATGAGCCGTCTGCAATGCCGATGATACCTGTCAGCATGATGCCTAGCGAGAGCACCGCCATGACATTCATGCCGAAGATGGCTGTCAGCAGTACTACCAGATACGGTATTACCTTGACGAACCCCACCTCGTCCACACTGTTCGGTGAGGCTATGCCTCGTCCCATCACGAGGTAGACGCACAGTATTACCACTGCCGCCGGTACCACAATGAACGAGTTTATACGGAATTTGTCGCTCAGCCTGCAGCCTTGTGTCGATGTGGCCACGATGGTGGTGTCCGAGATGAACGACAGATTGTCGCCGAATAGTGAGCCGCCTACCACCACCGCTGTCATCAGCGCCACCGAGGTGTCCGTTTGTGCCGCCACACCTGCTGCGATGGGTGTCAGCGCCACGATGGTTCCCACGCTTGTGCCCACACTCAGCGATATGAAACAGGCCGCCAGAAAGAGCCCTGCCAGCAGCATCTCGCCAGGTAACAGCGTCAGTGCCAGGTTCACCGTAGCGTCTATCGACCCCATCACCTTCGCCGAGTGTGCAAAAGCTCCGGCAAGGATGAATATCCAGATCATCAGCATCATCTGTGGTGTTCCAGCACCCTTGCTGTAGATGTCTATACGCTTACCCAGGGGAATGACCCCGCTGATGATGACTGCATACATTGACGCCACCAGGAATCCCACTGTGATAGGTACCTTGTAGAAGTCACCGGCAATAATGCTGGTCACCAGGTACATCACGATGAATACCCCCAGGGGCGACAATGCCAACAGTCCCTTTTTCATTTAATAGAATATCATCGACAGCACGTAGGCGACGATGGTCGACGTGAAGACGCAGATGAGTCCCGGCATCATGAACGAGTGGTTCAGCAGGTACTTACCGATGACTGTCGTTCCTGACCGGTCGAAGTTCACCGTCGCAATATCCGAGGGATAGTTGGGGATGAAGAAGTAACCGTAGACGGAGGGTAGCACACCGAGTAGCACGGGTCCTGCAATGCCAAGCGAGTAAGCAAGCGGCAGCATGGCCACCACGACGGCTCCCTGCGAATTAATAAGCACGGAAACGAGGAAGAATACGAGTGCGATGCTCCACGGATACTCTTTGACAATGTCGGTCAGCATATCCTGCATCTGTCCCATGTAGTTCGAGAAATAGGTGTCGGCCAACCAGGCAATTCCGTAGATAGCGACGACAGCCACCATACCAGACTGCCACACAGGACCTGCCACAGCCTTCTTGGGAGAAGCCTTACAGAAAATAATCATCAGGGCGGCGGCACTGATCATCACAATCTGGATGACAACGTTCATCTTCAGATCCACCATGCCGTTCTCCGTCAGTCCGCTCACCACGACACCGGCCTTGGCTAGTTCCTTGGCGGTGATGACTTCACCACTGGCCAGCGTCAGGTTCTCGGCACCTTTGATAGCCATGACCTGCTTGTATTCGGGCAGGATGTCGGGGAATGCGGCAAACAGCACGATGATTGCGAGGGCAGCAAGGAAGATGAATACGGCATTCTTGGCCGACTGCGGAATCTCCTTGTCCAGCGTCGTTGCGTTAGAACCGTAAATATAGCTACGCTGTGCGGGGTCGGCAATCTTCTTCTGGAACTCGGGGTCCTTGTCGAGGTCAAGACCGCGATGGTAAGAAGCTGCAGCTGCAGCCATCAGACCGCACAGACAGGCGGGAATCGATATCATCAGCACACGGGGAATGGTGATGTCGAAATGGTTGGCATTCGAGATGGTTACAAAGGCTACGACCGCAGCAGCAATGGGTGAACAGGTGATACCCACCTGCGAGGCAATGGACGCCACACCACAAGGACGCTCGGGACGAATGCCCTTCTTCAGCGCGATGTCGCAGATAATGGGCATGAGGGTGTACACCACGTGACCTGTTCCCACCAGCACCGTCAGGAAGAACGTGGTCAGCGGAGCCAGGAATGTGATGCGGTCAGGATGCTTGCGCAGCATTTTTTCGGCAATCTGAATCAGCCAGTCCATACCGCCCGAAGCCTGCATAATGCCCGCACAGGTTACGGCAGCGATGATGATGTAGATCACATCTGTCGGAGGAGTACCTGGTTTCAAACCGAAACCAAAAACCAGCAGCGCCAGGCCGATGCCTGAGATGGCACCCAGTGCCAGACTGCCATAACGCGAACCAACCCACAGTGCCAACAGCACTATCAAGAGTTGCAGAATCATAACGAATGTCATAAGCTAATTGTTGTTTTAGTTATTGAAGTGTATACTTTCGTCCGCAAAGATACAATATTTCAATGAAAAAACAAAATATATAAGCAATTTTTCGTACCATTCTTCACAATTTGTGATAGAACAGTACGAAAAACAGTCATAATTTCTTTAACAGTCTTTATCGGATAAACAGTAGTTCACGGTATTTCGGCAGTGTCCACAGACCATCCTCGACGATAAGTTCCAGTTTGTCTGTTTCCTGACGGATGGCTTCCATCTTGGGACAGACCGTATCGTGGTACTGTATTGCACGCTCGTGAATGTTCTCGATGCGGTTGGCCACGCGGCGGGCTTCCGTCAGCTCCTCCACCAACTGCTCGATGCGCTCGGTGCGCTCGGCAATCTCCTCGATGAGCTTCATGTTGCGGGCCGAGAGTTTCGTGGCTTTCTCCAAAGGACTGTCACCTGTGTGCGAAGACTGTCCCTCCATCGAGAAGATGTCCTTCATGCCCTGCACGTTTTTGATGAGCTTCGACTGATAGTGGGTGGCCACTGGGATGATGTGATTCATGGCGAGGTCGCCCAGCACGCGGGCTTCAATCTGAACGGTCTTTACATACATTTCCCACTTCACCTCGTTGCGGGCCTCCAGTTCCTTGCGGTTCATTACCTTCGTGCTCTCGAACATCTTGACACTCGATTCATCCAGATAGTGTTCGAAGATGACGGGGCACGACTTCTCGACGTCCAGTCCGCGCTTGGCAGCTTCCTTCACCCATTCCTCCGAATAGCCGTTGCCGTCGAAACGGACGGGCTTGCAGGTCTTGATGTCCTCGCGCAGCACCTCGACAATGGCGTGGAACTTCGCGGTATGTCCCGTGCCTTTAGTGTATTCAGGACGTAGCGCAAACTCGGCAATCTTCTGGTCGACGCGAACCTTGAACGACGCAAGGGCCTCGGCCATCGCTGCGTTCAGGGCAATCATGGCCGATGCGCAGTTGACGCTCGACCCGGGAGCACGGAACTCAAAGCGGTTACCCGTGAAGGCAAAGGGCGATGTGCGGTTGCGGTCGGTATTGTCGATGATGAGGTCGGGAATCTGCGGAATGTCAATCTGCATGCCCTGCTTGCCCTTCAGCGTGAAGAGCTCTGTAACCTCCGATTCCTCAATCTTGTCCAACAATTCCGTCAGCTGGGTGCCCAGAAAACTGGAGATAATGGCTGGTGGGGCCTCATTGCCGCCCAGACGGTGGGCATTCGTGGCACTCATGATCGAAGCCTTCAGCAGTCCGTTGTGCTTGTATACGGCCATCAGCGTCTCGACAATGAAGGTCACAAAGCGCAGCGTCTCGTTGGCTGTCGCCTCGGGGTTCGATGCGTCGGTCTTGCCCGGTGCATGGAGCAGCACACCGGTATCGGTCGACAGGCTCCAGTTGTTGTGCTTACCGCTGCCGTTGATGCCGTCGAAGGGTTTTTCGTGCAGCAGCACGCGAAAACCGTGGTTTCTGGCCACCTTCTTCATCAGCGACATGAGCAGCATGTTATGGTCGACAGCCAGGTTGCACTCCTCAAAGATGGGCGCCAGCTCGAACTGGTTCGGAGCCACCTCGTTATGGCGTGTCTTACAGGGAATGGCCAGTTCCAGAGCCTGAATCTCCAAGTCTTTCATGAAGGCCTGAACACGGTCGGGGATGGTGCCGAAATAGTGATCGTCCATCTGCTGGTTCTTGGCGCTTTCGTGGCCCATCAGCGTGCGCCCCGTCATCAATAGGTCGGGGCGGGCAGAGTAGAGACCTTCGTCCACGAGGAAGTACTCCTGTTCCCAACCCAGGTTTACCTGCACCTTCGTCACGTCGTCGTAGAAATACTGGCAGACGTCCTTGGCAGCCTTACCCACAGCATGCAGCGAACGGAGCAGTGGAGCCTTGTAGTCCAGTGCCTCGCCTGTGTACGCGATAAATATGGTGGGAATACACAGCGTATCGTCGATGATGAACACCGGGCTTGTGGGGTCCCAGGCCGAATAACCGCGGGCCTCGAAGGTGTTGCGGATGCCGCCGTTGGGGAACGAACTGGCGTCAGGCTCCTGCTGGACAAGCAGCTTTCCGCTGAACTTCTCAATCATGCCGCCCTTGCCGTCGTGCTCTACGAAGGCGTCGTGTTTTTCGGCAGTACCTTCGGTCAGCGGCTGGAACCAGTGCGTATAGTGTGTCACGCCCATCTCCATGGCCCATTTCTTCATGCCGTCGGCTACGGCGTCAGCGATGCTGCGGTCCAGACTGGCACCGTTGTCCATCACGTCGACCATCTGGTCGTAAACGTCCTTGGGAAGATAGCGGTACATCTTCTCCTTGTTGAAGACGTATTTGCCGAAATACTCTGAGGGCCGCTCGCTGGGTGTCTTCACCTCGACGGCTTTCTTTTTGAAGGCCTCTGCTACGACCTGAAATCTTAAATCGTTTGCCATATTTATGTTTGAAGTTTGCTGTTTTTTACATTTTTACTCTTTTACCTTTCATCGATGAACCGTTTGGTAAGTCCCTCGTAGTTTTCTATTCGTCTGTCTCTGAGGAACGGCCACCAGCGGCGCACCTGTTCCGAGCGCTGCATGTCCACCTCTACGACCGCCTCAACCTCTTTGTCCGTGGGAGCCTCGTAGAGCAGTTCGCCCTGCGGTCCGGCCACGAACGACGTGCCCCAGAACGGCACGCCATCTTCATTTCCTACGCGATTAACGGTGACTACGGGCAGTCCGTTGGCCACGGCATGTCCGCGCTGCACGGTCTGCCAGGCCATGCGCTGGCGCTCCTGTTCGTCCTTGGTGTCGTTGGGGTCGTAGCCGATGGCAGTAGGGTAGACGAGTAGCTCTGCTCCGGCCAGCGCCATCAGTCGCGCTGCCTCGGGGTACCACTGGTCCCAGCATACCAGCACGCCCAGCCGTCCCAAGCTGGTGTCGATGGGTTGGAATCCCAGGTCGCCGGGTGTGAAGTAGAACTTCTCGTAGTATCCGGGGTCGTCGGGGATGTGCATCTTGCGATACTTGCCGGCTATCGTGCCGTCTTTCTCCAGCACCACAGCTGTGTTGTGATACAAGCCTGTGGCACGACGCTCGAACAGAGAGGTGACGATGACTGCACCCGTTTCCTTGGCCATCTGGCCGAAGAACTCCGTCGAGGGACCGGGAATCGTTTCTGCCTGGTCGAACACGCTGACGTCTTCCGTCTGACAAAAGTACAGACCATTATGCAGTTCCTGCAACACGATGAGTTCGGCACTCTGTTGTGCCAGCTTACGAATCTTCTCCGCCAGCCGCGTCTTATTGTCCTCGCGGTCGGCCGTATTGTGCTGTTGAATGATACCTATCTTCATAATGCCTGCAAGGCTGCGGTTTAGTGAGGGCAATCAAACTAGTTTAAATTGCCGAGCGAAAGCGGTCTCGCAGCCTTTCGGCTGCAAAGGTAGTGAAAATCGAGTGAAATACAAAAAAAACGCGATCAAATTTAACTTGAAAGAGAGAAAAGGAAGAAAGGAAAAGAAAACTTCCCCCTCATACTCCCCTATTAAAGTAAAAGCACAAGAAGCCAAAGGAGAGAACAATACATATATAGTCTGCGACGCAGATTCGGGCTTCGATGAGGATTTATTGAAGCGATATGAGGTCTTCAAAAAGAAGTGCAAAAAAAGTATGTTGGGCAGTATGATGGTGTCCGGTTGACCAGGCGTGCATTCCGGCGGACGAAACGAAATTTCCGTCGGACGAAAATAAAATTCCGTTGGGCGAAAAAAATATTCTGACGGACGAAACGCCCCCTCACATCTCGGAAATAAAAGATAAAAAGCGTTTTTCTTTGTATTTCGATAAATTTGCACTACCTTTGACTTCGTCGAAGTTACTCGCGTTAGAGAAAACTCAGAATAAATTTTGGTTTTCTGCTCACTTATTCGTAACTTTCTTACTTGTAGAAGATAGGCTGCATCTCAGAAAAACTCAAATTAATTTGGTTTTTCATTCGATTTGCACTACCTTTGCAGGCGCAAATGAAGAATATGACAATGAAAGCTGCTCTTTTCGACCTGGACGGCGTGGTATTTAACACGGAACCGCAGTACTCTGTTTTCTGGGGTGCGCAGTGTCGTGAGTTCCATCCCGAGATTCCGGGACTGGAGAATATAATCAAAGGTCAGACGCTGGTGCAGATTTATGACGCATGGTTTTCTGGACCGCTGCAGGACCAGCAGGCCGTGATTACCGCGCGGTTGGACGAATTCGAGCGACATATGAGCTACGACTATGTGGCGGGCTTCGAGGACTATGTGCGCGGATTGCGCCGGCAGGGTGTGAAGACGGCCGTGGTGACTAGTTCGAACCAGCCGAAGATGGAGGCGGTGTATGCGAAGCGTCCTGAATTCAAGGAGCTGTTCGACGCCATTCTGACGGCCGAGGACTTCGAGCGTTCGAAGCCCGATCCGGACTGTTATCTGAAGGCTGCCCAGTGCTTCGGCATCGATGCGAATGACTGCGTGGTGTTCGAGGATTCGTTCAACGGGCTGAAGTCGGGGCGCGCGGCAGGAATGTACGTCGTAGGACTGGCAACGACGAACGCAGTAGAGGCAATTAAACCGTTGTGCGACAAAGTGATAGAAAACTTTAGTCAATTAAAAATTGAGAATTGAGAATTAAGAGATATGGCAGGATATTTAGTAAGTGACAACAGGAAGGTGACGACGCATCGCTTCATGGAAATGAAGCAGAACGGCGAGAAAATCAGTATGCTCACCTCCTATGACTATACGATGGCCGGCATCGTCGACAAAGCCGGTATTGACGCGATTCTTGTGGGTGACTCTGCCTCGAACGTGATGGCCGGTAACGCCACGACGCTACCTATGACGGTGGACTACATGATTTACCACGCCCGTTCGGTGGTTCGTGCCGTGAAGCGCGCTCTGGTGGTGTGCGACATGCCTTTCGGCTCGTATCAGGTGAATGCCACCGAGGGTGTGACGAATGCCATCCGCATCATGAAAGAAAGCGGTTGCGATGCCGTAAAGATGGAGGGTGGAATTGAGATCCTGGATACCGTAAAACGTATTTTGGACGCTGGTATTCCCGTGATGGCACATCTGGGGCTGACGCCGCAGTCGATCAATAAGTTTGGTACCTATGCCGTGCGCGCCAAGGAACAGGCCGAGGCCGACAAGCTGATGAGCGACGCCATTGCGCTGGCCGATGCCGGCTGTTTCGGCATCACGCTGGAGAAGGTGCCTGCGAAGCTGGCCACGGAAGTGACCAAGGCCGTGAAGTGTCCGACGATTGGCATCGGCGCCGGTAACGGTACTGACGGACAGGTGCTGGTGGTTGCTGACATGCTGGGAATGACCGAGGGCTTCTCGCCCCGTTTCCTGCGTCGCTATGCGGACGTTGGCAATGTCATTACCGACGCTGTGGGCCGTTATGTGGAGGACGTCAAGAGCGGCGATTTCCCAAATGAGAACGAATCATACTAAGCAGTGAACACACAGAACACTCCCGTACATATTAAGCTGTGGCACAAAGACTTCTGGCTGTTGGTTGTAGCCGACTTACTGCTGACGATGTCTGTATACGTGCTGATTCCCATTATGCCGCTTTGGCTGATGAACACCGAGAATTTCTCGCCCCTTGAGACGGGAGTCTCGATGGGTGCCTATGCCGTAGGTCTTTACTTGTTGGGTGCCCAATGTTCGTGGCTCGTCCAGCGCTATCGCCGTAATGTGGTGTGCATATGGGCCATTATCTTCGTGGGACTCTCCGTAGCCATGCTGTGGTACATCGACGGACTGCGCTCGGTGTTTGTGGAATTCTGGGTAATCGTGTTGCAGCGCCTGCTGATGGGGGCCGCCTTCGGATTGGCCCAGATGGTGTTGTCGTCGACGCTGATTATCGACACCTGCGAGTCGTTTCACCGTACCGAAGCCAATCACTGTGCCGCGTGGTTCGCCCGTTTTGCCCTTTCGCTGGCCCCGATGGGCGGTCTGATGGGTTATGCGCTGTTTGGTTTCGACCAGGTGCTGTGGGGCTCCATCGGCTGTGCGGCATTGAGTGTGCTGCTCATCCGCAATGTGACGTTCCCCTTCCGGGCTCCCGAGGAGGGTGTCCATGTGGCTTCGCTCGACCGTTTCCTGTTGCCTTACGGTTCGGTGCTGTTCTTCAACCTGCTGTTGGTGACGATGATCGTGGGAATGGTGTTGTCGCTTCCGCTGGACGTCGAGTTCTACGCCATGCTGATGGGTGGATTCCTGTTGGCTTTGCTGGCACAGCGCTTCGTGTTTCGCGACGCTGATTTGAAGAGTGAGATTGTCAGCGGACAGTTTATGTTGATTGCGGCATTGCTGATACAGATGGTTTATCCCGTGTCGCCAGTTGCCCCCTTACTGATGGGTGTGAGCGTTGGTATCATTGGGGCACGCTATCTGTTGTTCTTCATCAAGCTGAGCCGTCATTGCAAGCGCGGCACGTCGCACAGCACGTTCTTCCTAAGTTGGGAGACGGGTATCACCTTGGGACTGGCTGCCGGCTTTGCGCTGCTTTACGGACAACGCGAACTGTTGTTCGTTATCGCCATCGGGCTGGCGGTTTTCAGTCTCCTATTATATCATTTCTATACCCATAATTGGTTTATGAAGCACAAAAACCGCTGATATACGTACTTTTTGACACGAAAATTTGGAAGTTTCCAATTTTATTACTATCTTTGCGACGTAATAACTAACTGGAAACCTTTGCCCGTGTCACGAAGTTATTTCCTCCGCCTGAGCATTTTGCTCGTAGCCTGCCTGCTGATGCCGACAGTTGCACGTGCTTTGGGCGATCCAGACAGGATTTTCCTGTCGTATGACGCCTCGAACGGACTGGCCGACAACAGCGCGCAAACCATCAAGTGCACCAAGACCGGTCGTATGGTGATTTCCACCATCGGACACATCAATTTCTATGACGGCGATAACTTCGTCCACATTGACCCTGTGGAGGAGAACATTTTCCCGTTGCCTAAATACAACGGTCACTACCACCTTTATTTCGACCGTCATCACCACCTGTGGGTGAAGGATATGCGGCAGGTGACCTGTGTGGATCTTCTTGTCGAACACTTCGCCAAGAATGTCGGTGACATCATGAAGGAGATGGGCATGGACAAACCGGTTGACGACCTGTTTGCCGATGTCGACAACAATATGTGGTTCCTTTCGGGCAATACCCTTTACGGAACAGATAATCACAAGCAATTCAAGCTGCGCCATGCTTCAGAACTGCACGATGTTGACGTGTATAACAAGAAGCTGCACCTGCAGTTCTATGCCAACAGCATCGTCTCGGTGTATGATATGGAGAAAGGACGCTTCCTGTACGACATTCCCGCCTTTACGGGTGACGACACCCTGCGCTATAGCAATTCGTCGGTCATTCTGCCCGACAGCAATATCTATTATCAGATTCGCAATGGCGATAAGGAGTCGGTGCTGTTGCAACTCGACATCGAGAAGCGCCAGTGGACACAACTGATGTCGCTGCCATACCACCTGAACAATATGGTGATGAAGGACGGTGTGCTGTATATCGCTTCGGAATACGGTTACTGGGTGTACGACGTAAAAACGGGCGAGAGCCGACACATCGAAGCCATCAAGCTTTCGCGCAACCGCAAGTTGCAGACCGACATCAACACCATAGCCTTCGACCGTCAGGGTGGAATGTGGCTGGGCACCGAGCGCCGCGGCATCCTCTATTCCCGTCCTTTCCGCTCGGCCTTCACCAATTACACTTGGGAACAGCCCGAGGCTATTGCCTACGAGGCACTGCTCAGCAAGTCGATTACTGAGCAGCCTCTGTTGCCGCGTCACGTCAACTGCCAGTATTGCGACAGCCGCGGGTGGCTGTGGACAGGGCGTTATACCGGTTTGCAGTTGAATCGTCCCGGTTACAAAGACTCCATCCTGATTACCAGTGATGATGGTTTACGCAACGAGATGATCCACAGTGTCA
The DNA here is from genome assembly GCA_902764705.1 of uncultured Prevotellaceae bacterium. Classification (GTDB taxonomy): domain Bacteria; phylum Bacteroidota; class Bacteroidia; order Bacteroidales; family Bacteroidaceae; genus Prevotella. The sequence continues at coordinate 36,150 of CACWWZ010000013.1, forward strand.
TCGAAGATGATAATCATGACATTTGGGCTGGTACCAGCTTCGGCGTTTCGCATATCCAGATTATCAATGGCGAGGTGGGGCATATCGAGACCTACATCCAGACGGACAACGTGCCCAACGAGTCGTTTGTCAATGGCAGGGCCATGAAACTGCCTGACGGCACCATCGTCATGCAGCAACTCGACCATATCGTCGTTTTCAATCCCAAGAACATCCTTCGTGACAGTCTGACGTCGATGACGCTGGCACCTAAGTTGGTCCGGCTGATGGTGAATGGCCATGTGGTGGAACCGAACAAGGAACTCGAGGGAAGAGTGATTATCAGCAGGGCGCTCTCGCGCTTATGGGAAATCAACGTTAACTACAACCAGAACACCGTAACGCTGGTTTTCTCGGGACTGAACTTTGCACGCCCCATCCAAACCTACTATCGTGTTCGCGTGCAAGGGCTGATGGACGAGAGGCGCACCTATTCCTTTACGAATTCAAACGGAATGGTCGATGCCAAGGGTCTTTTCCATCTGCAGATGTCGGCGCTGAAGCCCGGCAAATACGTTGTCGAGGTGCAGGTTTCCATGGATCCCAATCACTTTGAATTGCGCCCTTACTCCTGGGTGGTCTACGTCGACGAGCCTTGGTGGCGTTCTACGGGCATATACATGCTGTTTGGACTGCTGCTCCTGTTGCTAGGTGTTGTCAATGTACTGTTTTATAATAAGAACACGCGTTTGGCCATGTTGCGCAACAACAAGGAAGACGATATTCTCCGTCGCATCAACAATTACGTGAAACGCTGCGACGAACTGCACGAAGAAGTGTTGGCGCCAACCTTATCGCTGGAATATGCAGTCGACATACAAGAAGAGAACAAGGAATTTATCGATACCATGCTTATCATCGTTCCTTACCTGCATGCACATTCTAACGAAAAGGTGTCTATGAGTAAGCTGTCGGAACTGACGGGTATGGAAATGGCGAAGCTCTTCGAACTGTTGTCGACGAACTTCTATCAAAATCCTCGACAGATGGTGGGTAAGCTTCGCATTCAGGAAGCTGCCGAGTTGTTGCGTGCAACGGATATGACTGTTGAGCAAATTGCCGATGAGTTGAAGTTCGTCAGTCCCAACTACTTCATATCCTCATTCTATCACCAATATCGGCAAACGCCACAGGATTACCAGAATTCCAAACCTCTGTAGCCTACCAGGCGCCATGTCCGCGCGCCCGTTCCTTTATAGTATATCAGTGCCTGATATTGGTTTCCCGTTTCGAAGAAACTGCCTTCCGATGGCGGAATGTTGCCGTCGGCATCCAGAAACTGGTAGGAATAGTAGCCCTGTTTCAACATGAGTCGGGCAGTGTATTTTCTGGTCATATTGTCGTAAGTCATCCGGTAGTGCTCGCGTTCGCTGTCGGTAGTCCAGTGTCCGCTGATGAATATGTCGCCCTCGTAGGGCACAGCCAACTCGTAGTTCACCCACACATAGTCACAGGTGAAGTTCACCTCGTGGTTGCCGCTGTTGCGGACGACAAAGGCGCCTTTGGCGGCCACGTCAGTCAGATAGTTCTTCCTGACCGTTGCGGTGAATGGCCACGCCTCGTAGTTCTTGCCGTTCCACTCCATGCGGTCGAGTCCCATTGTCGTATGGCTCACGTCCAGCATCTCGAACTTATGGAATTCGTTGCCTGCATCGAAGATGTATGCCCGGTTGTGCTCCCACGTTAGTCCTTGGGCATTGGTGAAGTTGGGACGGATGTTATGGCGGGCATTGTCCTCGCGCCAGTTCTGCATCACGACAGTTTGTATCTCCTCGTCAACATTATTAACGCGCAGACTGTTATACTGTACTGACATCGACAGCTGCTGGTGGCTTTGGTTATGGTCTACGTCGGTATTCGTCGTCACACTCAGTGCGACGCCCATCAGCGGCTCCACCACGTAAAACTCCACTTCCAGCACGCGTTCGTTGTCATAGTCTTCGTCCATCACGGTGAGCCGGTAGTTGCCGCTCATCTTCATACGACAGCGGTCGTTGGGAATCGTCAGCGCGTAGTGGGTGTACATCACCGTGGTGTTTATGCTGTTCTGGTAGTCCTCGATGGGGTTGTCATTGAATCCCTCCAGCCAGTCGCTTTCGAACAGGTCGTCAGACACCGTCCAGTCTGCCTCGCAATGCTCCAGGCGGTAGACGAAGCGGTGGTAGTCATGCGACAGTTCGTCGAACCCGATTCGGAGCCTGTCGCCACTGCCCAGTTTCATGACGGGACGGTTCATCCAGTCGCCGTTTACCACGCTGGTCAGCGAGCGGACATTTTCCACGTAGATTCTATTGCCTGCCACACCCGTGAGGGTTGTGAAAAGCAGGGTTACAAGGACGACAAATTGCTTCATGGCTGCAAATTTAAACATTTTATTTGAGTTGACCAACATGAAAACAAAAATAAACTTAATTTATTTTGTAATTTTGACAATTTTGTGTACCTTTGTACGCTATTTGAAAACAGCGAAAATGCACTGACGGGCTTAAAAAGGCCCTTAAACGCAAAATCACAAAAAAAATAGTTGGAATATCGGAATACCGTAATACCGGAATAACGTAATAATAAAAAAGATAAATGGATCAGACATTTGACAACGACAGAATTGTAAAAATCAACATTGAAGAGGAAATGAAATCCTCGTACATCGACTACTCTATGTCGGTGATTGTGGCCCGTGCGCTTCCTGATGTGCGGGACGGCTTCAAACCTGTTCATCGCCGTATTCTCTACGGTATGATGGGCATCAATAACGTAAGTACACAACCTTATAAGAAGTGTGCCCGCGTCGTCGGTGAGGTGCTTGGTAAGTACCATCCCCACGGCGACTCGTCAGTATATGGTGCACTGGTGCGTATGGCCCAGGAATGGAACATGCGCTACACACTGGTTGACGGTCAGGGTAACTTCGGTTCCGTCGACGGCGACTCACCTGCCGCCATGCGTTACACCGAATGCCGCCTGTCGAAGATGGGTGAGCATATCATGGATGACCTGGACAAGGAAACCGTTGATATGGTGAACAACTTCGACGACTCGCTGGTTGAGCCTAGCGTGATGCCAACGAAGATTCCTAATCTGCTGGTCAACGGTGGTAACGGTATTGCCGTAGGTATGGCAACCAATATGCCTACCCACAATCTGGGTGAGGTTATTGACGGCTGCTGTGCCTATATCGACAATCCCGATATCGATACCGACGGACTGATGCAGTATATTCCCGGTCCAGACTTCCCCACAGGAGCCTACATTTACGGACTGGCCGGTGTGCGCGACGCCTACGAGACGGGTCGCGGACGTATCGTGATGCGTGCGAAGGCCGAGATTGAGAGCACTGAGACTCACGACAAGATTGTGGTCACCGAGATTCCCTACGGTGTCAACAAGGCCGACCTGGTGAAGTATATTGCCGATCTGGCCAACGAGCACAAGATTGAGGGCGTGGCCAACGTCAATGACGAGTCGGGCCGTCAGGGTATGCGTATCGTTGTCGACTGCAAGCGCGACGCCAATGCCAACGTGCTGTTGAACAAGCTCTTTAAGATGACCGCCCTGCAGAGCTCATTCTCAGTGAATAACATCGCTCTGGTCAAGGGCCGTCCCCGTCTGCTGTCGCTGAAGGATTGTGTGAAATACTTCGTCGAGCACCGTCACGACGTCACCATCCGCCGCACGCAGTACGACCTGAAGAAAGCTCAGGAGCGTGCACACATCCTCGAAGGATTGATCATTGCTGTGAACAACATCGACGAGGTGGTTCACATTATTAGAAATAGTAAGACTCCCAGCGACGCCCAGCGTAACTTGGAGGCTCGTTTCGAACTGGACGAGCTGCAGTCGAAGGCCATCGTCGATATGCGTTTGTCGCAGCTGACAGGTCTGCGCGTCGATCAGCTCCACCAGGAGTATGACGACTTGATGAAGCTCATTGCCGAGTTGCAGGAGATTCTGGATAACCCAGAGCGCTGCAAGGAGGTTATGAAGCAGGACCTGCTGGAGGTGAAAGAGAAGTATGGCGACGAGCGCCGCACCGAGATCATCCCCTTCGACCACGAGTTCAATGCCGAGGACTTTTATCCCGACGATCCTGTGGTTATCACCATCTCGCACATGGGGTACATCAAGCGCACCAAGCTCGACGAGTTCCACGAGCAGGGCAGGGGAGGCGTCGGTGCCAAGGCCGCCCGTCATCGCGACAACGATTTCACCGAGTATATCTATCCCGCCACGATGCACAATACGCTGCTCTTCTTTACCCAGAAGGGACGCTGCTACTGGCAGAAGTGTTACGAAATTCCCGAGGGCGACAAGAATTCAAAGGGACGCGCTATCCAGAATATGCTCAATATTGAGCCCGACGATGCCATCAATGCTGTGCTGCGCATCAAGAACTTCAATGACGAGGAGTTCCTGAAGTCGCACTACGTGATGTTTGCCACCAAGCAGGGTATCATCAAGAAGACCCGCCTCGACCAGTATAAGAATGTACGTGCTGCCGGTGTCCGTGCCATCAATATCAACGAGGGCGACGAGGTGGTAGGCGTTCGTCTGACCAATGGTCACAACGAGATTCTGCTCGCTAACCGCAACGGACGCGCTGTGCGGTTCGACGAGAACGACGTTCGCACGATGGGCCGTGTGTCTACTGGTGTCATCGGTATGCGCCTCGATGGCGGCGACGACGAGGTGGTTGGCATGGTTTGCGTCAACGATCCGAACGTCGAGACCATCATGGTTGTCTCTGAGAACGGCTACGGCAAGCGCTCTGAGGTAGAGGATTACCGCAAGACCGCCCGTGGTGCCAAGGGTGTCAAGACCCTCGCCGTGACCGATAAGACCGGCCGTCTGGTAGCCATCAAGGTTGTCACTGACGAGAATGACCTGATGATTATCAACAAGTCGGGTATTCTCATCCGCCTGAAGGTGGCTGATGTCCGCGTTATGGGCCGTGCCACACAGGGCGTGCGTCTCATCAACCTCGCCAAGAAGAATGACACCATCGCCAGCGTTTGCAAGGTGATGCACTCGCAGGCTGAGGATGAGGATGTAGAAGAGGCTGAGGTTTTCAACGAGGAAGTGGGTACTTCAGAGACTCCGGAGACCCCGGTCATTGACGTAGAATAAACTTTCAAACAGAAGAATCGTCAAATAGTAAAATAGTACATAGTACATCTTGAAATAGATAATATATTAGTGTTTAACCAATAAAGAAAGACTTATGAAAAAAGTAATGTTGATGGCAATCGCACTCATGGTAAGCACCATGACCTTTGCCAAGAGTGATGCGCTGAAAGCTATCACCAAGAGTAAAGACTATGCTGAAGCAGCACAGCTGCTACAAGCTTACTTCGCTTCGCTGGCTGACAATGCCGAGAAAGCTGAAGCTTATAACCACCTCGTCGACCTGGCTATGGCCAAGGTGTCGAACGAGACGGGTACCATCGCTGAGAACCAGCTTGCTATTCAGATGGGACAGGGCAAGGAGAAGGCATACGACACCCTCGGACTGGCCAATGGCATCTGCAACGCCATCAAGGCTGCCATCGAGTGTAACAAGTACGACCAGCTGCCCGACGCCAAGGGTAAGGTGAAGCCCCGCTTCGCTGAGAAGAACGCCCAGCGCGTGTGGGCCGTGCGTCCAAACCTGGTGAATATCGGTCAACAGGCTGCTGCTAATGGCAACGAGGAGAACGTGCTGAAGTTCTGGGGTGCTTTTGTCGACTCTGCCGAGGATCCCTTCTTCGCTACACAGAACCACGACGCCGAGAAAGAGTACATCGGTCAGGTGGCATTCTTCGCAGGACGCTATGCTTTCCAGAATAAGGAGATGGACCGTGCCAACCGCTATTTCGAAGTTGCCAAGCGCGACCCCGAGCAGCGTGCAGAGGCTTTCAACTTCCAGCTGTATGCTATGCGTACCAATCTGAAGACCCGCGAGGACTCAGTGAACTATGTCAACTACCTGAAGACTCTGTATGAATCGGAGCCCGAGAACGACATGATCATTGACGGCATCAACGGCATGTATGAAGGCATGAAGGACAAGGAAGCTCAAGTGGCATTCCTCGATGCTCACCTCGCCAAGTATCCCAACTCGTTCACCGCATTGGCCAACAAGGGCCTGCTTGCCATGAACGAGAATAATGCCGAGGAGGGTGCAAAGTGGCTCCGTAAGGCCAGCGAGGCTAAGGCTGACAACGCTGTCGTTTGGACTTATCTGGGCGTTTGCCTGAACGTTCTGGCTGCCAACGCTACCGACAATGCCAGCAGCATGAAGTACTTCGACGAGGCTATTGCTGCCTTCGATAAGGCTAAGGAGCTCGACCCCGACCGTGCACAGGCTAACTGGGGCTACAACCGCTACCAGGCATACTACGGCCGCTATGGCGAGGAAGATCCAAAGACCAAGGCTGCTGAAGCTGACATGAAATAAAGAAAATTTAATTGGAATAATAAATGGCACGCTCACTGGCGTGCCATTTTTATGTTGACTTGTGTTGACGTTGAGTCGGGACTTAGTCGAAAAATCCGGGCTGCTTGTAGGGAAGATTCAGTTCGCGATCGACGGTGGCGATGATGCCCTGTACCTGTCCCATAGCAAACATGCGGCCGAGTAGGGTATAGCCAGCATTGTGGCCGTGGCTGCTCTCGTCCATGATGCCTCCGGGTTCGTCGGTGAAGGTCATGCCGTGATCGACACGCATCGGCAACTGCGGATTTTCCTTCTCGAAGATGCGACAGAGCTCAATGAGGTCGGCACGTCCGCCCAGATGGCTGGCTTCGGTAAAGTCGCCGTTGGGGAAGATGTGGCACGAACGCAGATGAACGAAGTGGGTGCGCGAAGCAAACTTCTTAGCCAGCTCAACGACATTGTTGTATGCACCAGCTGACAGCGAGCCAGCACAGAAGGTCAGTCCGTTGTGCTTGTTGGGCACGGCATCGAGGAACCACTGGATGTCTTCCTCGGTGCGAACGATACGCGGCAAGCCGAGAATCTCGATGGGGGGATCGTCGGGGTGGACGCACATGTTCATGTCGCACTCCTCGCAAACGGGCATGATGGCTTCGAGGAAGTATTTCATGTTGGCACGCAGCTTAGCCTTGTCGATGCCTTTATAGAGGTCGAGGAACTCGCGGAACTTCTGGACGGGCGCCTCGTCGTTCTCGCTGAAGTTGCCTGATACAAAGCCCTGAGTCTTGATGACGATATTCTCGACGAGCTTGTGGTCCTTCTCGGGAGTCATGGTCTTGGCCAGCTCGTCGCATTCGGCGATGACGCTGCGACCCTGTCCCCAACCCTCGGGGAACTGGAACTGCTCCCACTCTTCTCGGGCACCCGGACGCTTCAGGATATAAATGTCGAAGTAGGCGAACTCGGCATAGTTGAAGTAGAGATTGGTGGCACCGTTGGGGTTGTTGTGGAACAAGTCGGTACGCGCCCAGTCCAATACGGGCATGAAGTTATAGCAGATGCAGTGGATGCCCTCTGCCGAGAGGTTGCGCAGCGACTCCTTGTAGACCTCGATCTGATGATCGCGGTCAGGGCCGCCATACTTTATAGTCTCTACGACAGGCAGCGACTCGACGACGCTCCAGCGCATGCCGTAGCTCTCGATATACTCGCGCAGGTCACGAATCTTCTCGCGTGTCCACACTTCGCCAAGGGGTACGTCATGCAGTGCCGTAACAATGCCCTCAACACCGATTTGTCTCAGTTGTGCAAGAGTGATCTTGTCTTTCTTGCCAAACCATCTCCAAGTTTTTTCCATAGTTTTGTTTTTAATTTATCGTTTTTACGTTATATCGATATGATGTTATCATAAAGTTCAAAGTTCAATGTTCAAAGTTACTCGTAACGCATCGAGCGTGCCGGGTGGATGTTGGAAATGAGGAAACTGGGTGCAATGAGCACGAACAGCGAAACCAGCAGAGTGACCACGTTGAGCAGCACAATGATGGGGATGTTCAGTTCCATGGGTGCCGTATCGACATAATAGCTGCTGGGATCAAGATGAATGAACCCCGTCTGCTGTTGAAGGATGACAATGCCTATGCCGATGATGTCGCCAAAGAGCATGCCACGCCCGATGATGAAGGCCGCAAACCACAGGAAGGTATGGCGAACCGTCTTGTTGCGCATGCCCAGTGCCTTGAGGATTCCAATCATCTGTGTACGTTCGAGGATGATGATGAGCAGCCCGCTAACCATCGTGAATCCAGCCACACAAATCATGAGTACGAGAATAATCCAGACGTTGATGTCGAGCAGTTCGAGCCACGAGAAGATGTGGGGATGCGCCTCGTGAATGGTCTGCGAAGTGATGACGGAGCCATATTTGTCGTTCGTGCGGTTGACGTGCTGTACGAACTGTTCGGCTATGGCGTCGAGTTGGTCGAAGTCGTCAACTAGAACCTCTGCGCCGCTGCACTGGTCGGCTTCCCAGCCATTGAGTCGCACGGGGACGTTGAAGTCAGTGAAGCATAGCGACTGGTCGAACTGCGACATGTGGGTCTCGTAGATTCCCTTGATGGTGAATTTGCGCGCACGGACATTATCGTTGCCAATGAAATAAGCGTAGACTTGCTGTCCGGCTTTCAACCGAAGCTTGTCGGCCATCATGCGTGAAATGAGCAGGGGATAGGACGACTGTCCGTCGGTGAATTTCGGCATCTCGCCTTCTACAATATGCTGTGAAAGGAAAGTGACTTCGTAGTCTTTGCCAACACCCTTGAAGACAACGCCCAGAAAGTCGTCGTCGGTTTTGAGAATGCCTTGCGTAAGAGAGTAGCGCTTTACATGGTGTACTCCTGGAATCTTCTTCATGACTTGCATGAGCGAGTCATTGATGACGATGGGGGCTGGCTCGGAAATTTGTTGCGACAGGTAGTTCTCAACCTGTATGTGACTACCGAATCCAACTACCTTGTCGCGGATGGTGTGCTTGAATCCAAACACGACCGAAACGGTAATAATCATGACGCAAAGTCCGATGGCCACACCAATGGTGGCAATGCGGATAGCAGGTCGACTGACCTCGCGGCGCTGACCTTCTGAACCATTGATGCGACGGGCAATGAAAAGCGGAAGATTCATATTTATTCTGTGTGTCCGGGATAGGCTTCCAGTGCTTTGCGCAGTACGAAGAGTGCACGCTCGAGGTCCTTCTTCTTTAGCACGTAGGCGATACGCACCTGATTAATGCCTGCACCCGGCGTGGTATAGAAACCAGCGGCAGGAGCCATCATGACGGTCTCGCCCTCGTATTCGAAGTCGGCCAGACACCAGCGACAGAACTTCTCAGCATCGTCGACAGGCAATTTGGCAACCGTGTAGAAAGCGCCCATGGGAATAGGCGAATAGACACCGGGGATGCGGTTCAGTCCGTCAATGAGACATTTACGGCGTTCGACATATTCGTCGTAGACGTCGCGCAGGTAATCCTCAGGAGTCTCCAACGACGCCTCGGCGACAATCTGTCCAATGAGGGGCGGTGAGAGGCGCGCCTGACAGAACTTCATGACTGCCTTGCGTACTTCAGCATTCTTGGTGATGAGTGCTCCGATACGGATACCGCACTCTGAATAGCGCTTCGACACGGAGTCGATGAGGATGACGTTCTGTTCTATGCCTTCCAAATGGCAGGCAGAGATATAGGGAGACCCAGTGTAGATGTATTCGCGATAGACCTCGTCGGAGAAGAGATACAGATCGTATTTCTTCACCAGGTCACGAATCTGGTTCATCTCGCGGCGTGTATAGAGATAGCCCGTCGGGTTGTTGGGGTTGCAAATCATGATGGCCCGCGTTCGGTCGTTGATGAGCTCTTCGAACTTTTCGACCTTAGGCAAAGAAAAGCCTTCGTCGATGGTCGTGGCAATGGTTCGGATCTTGGCACCGGCCGAGATGGCGAAGGCCATGTAGTTGGCGTAAGCTGGCTCGGGCACGATAATCTCGTCGCCAGGATTCAGACAACTGAGGAATGCGAAGAGCACCGCCTCGGAACCACCCGAGGTGATAATGATATCGTCGGCAGTAACATTAATATTATAATTCTCGTAATAGCTGACGAGTTTCTCGCGATAGCTCAGATAGCCTTGCGAAGGTGAATACTCCAAGATGTTGCGGTCAATCTGCTTCAACGCATCGAGTGCCACTTGAGGAGTGGGCAGGTCGGGCTGTCCGATGTTGAGGTGATAGACCTTCGTTCCACGTTTTTTTGCTGCGGCAGCTAAGGGAGCGAGTTTCCTGATAGGTGACTCGGGCATCTCCAATCCGCGTACTGATATTTCCGGCATTGTACTAAATTTACGTAAATCGACTGCAAAGGTACTAAATTTAAGTGAAAAGTGAAGAGTGAAAAGTGAAAAATTTGCTTCCGCAACAAAATTATATAAAAAATGAATCGTAAATTATGTTTTATTTTGTACTTTTGCACTCCGAAAAGCAAAGAAAACTATGAATTACGAAGAATTACTGGCAGCAAGAAACGAAGGACAGAAGCATCAAGTGATGCAGCCTATCGGAGGTTTCTATCGTGAACAGGTGGACGGCAAGTGGCGTTGTGTCGTTGACATCCGTCCAGAACTGAATCAGAACATCGCTTTCTTGAAAGCGTTGCAGGCCGAGTGTGAAAAGAATGCTACGCTGATCGATAAGCATCAGATTCATTTCACCGCGGTGAAGAACGGCGATGGCGATGTGGAACGCCTTGAACTGGAGTTGGGTAACTACCAGACCTTCGAACAATTGTTGATGGACAATCCTGCTATTGTGGCCGAGAAAGAATTCATGGACACTGTGCTAGAATCGTTGGTGGAGGCAACATCCTATTTGCACAGTCAGCAGCTGCGCCACGTGTGCTACTCGCCCAAGACCGTTTTCGTGCGCAAGGGTGACAGCAAAGCCCTGTTGCTTTCGCATGGCTCGTTCTATCACGCCATGAGTGACCTGAACGAGTTCTATGGCGATGATACACAGTATGTGGCTCCCGAGGTATTGAACGGAGGTGCTGTAGACGACCGTTGTGATATATACAGTATCGGAAAGTTTATGTTGAGTCTGTACGACCAGTCTGACCTGCCGTTGGAATACCGTTCTGCCCTGAAGAAGGCTGTCAGCGAGTCGCCGGAGGATCGTTTTAATACTCCCGAAGATCTGCTGAAGAGCATTCAGAAACGCCGTGCCAGCTTTAAGTCGCTGATTACATTGATATTGGTAGGTATCGCCACACTGGTTTGTGTGGGACTGTACTTTGAATATTTCCCCGAGACACAACCTGTAGAGTTTGTAAAACCTGCTCCCCGTCAACCGACAGACGACCTGATTGACGACGGTTTCGACCCTGCCGAGTTGGGCGTGACGAGTGACGGTGATTCGCTAGTGGTTGATGAAGCTGCCCAGCGCGATTATCAGGCAAAAGCGGAAGAGATTTTCCGTAAGAAGTATGAAAAAGAGGCCGACCGCATTCTGTCGAAGATATATAATAAGGATTATATGAGCAACAGCGAGAAAAAATTCCTGTCGGAAAGCGAGTCGACTATCGAGGAACTGATGAAATCGCAGAGTGAACTGGGTGAAGAGGCCGGACTTACTCCCGAGCGTTCGCAGCTGATTGCCACAGAAATTATTGAGCGAATCACAAATCAGAAGAAGAAGGAACTGGGCGGTACGAACAGTCGTGGTGTGCAGTTGCCGGATAAAAAGTAACAATGTAACAATTTTATAATGTAAAAATGTAAATAAGATATGAGATCAAGAACTGCAATTTGGTTTGAGTGCAAGATCGCCTACGAGAAAGTGATGGAAGACGGCTTGCAGAAGAAAGTTAGTGAAAGCTATGTCGTTGATGCCCTATCGTTTACAGAGGCTGAGAAGCGCATCATGGAAGAGATGTCGTCGTATATCAGTGGCGAGTTTACCATCAAGGACATCAAGATAGCCCCTTATAAGGAGATTTTCTTTTCGGACGAGGAGTTGGCTGACCGCTGGTATAAGGCTAAACTGGAGTTTATCACCATCGACGAGAAGACGGAGAAGGAGAAGCGCTCTGCCGTTAACTATCTGGTGCAGGCCGGTACGCTGAAAGGTGCCGTCGGCAATATCGAGAGTGTTATGGGTACGACGATGATTGACTATGTCATTGCCTCGGTGACCGAGACCAAGCTCATGGACGTTTTCGAATACGGCAAGCAGGAAGTGAAAGACGAAAAACCTGAGTTTGAAGGTTAACGATGTACGACGTTAAAGGAAATCTCCGCGAGGTTTTGAGTCATTTGCCGCAGGGCGTCCGTCTTGTGGCTATCAGCAAGTACCATCCCAACGAATATATCGAGTCTGCGTATGCTGAAGGCCAGCGCACATTCGGCGAGAGCCACGAACAGGAACTGCGCCAGAAAGTGGAGACACTGCCGAAGGATATCCGTTGGCATTTCATCGGTCATCTGCAGACCAACAAGGTGAAGTATATCGCACCTTATATCACCATGATAGAGACTGTCGACTCGTTAAAGCTTTTAAAGGAGATAGACAAGCAAGCCGCTAAGTGTGAGCGGGTTATCGATGTTCTTCTGGAACTCCATATTGCTGAGGAAGAGACAAAGTATGGTCTGACGCCTGATGCCTTGCGCGGGTTGTTAGCCGACGGTGAATGGCGCGCGTTGAACCATGTGCGCATTTGCGGTCTGATGATGATGGCGTCCTATGTGGACGACGAGAATCAGATTCGTTCCGAGTTCCGTCTTGCCCATAGTCTTTTTGATGAAGTGAAGGCGCAGTATTTTGTTGACTGCGACTATTTCTGCGAGCGTTCGTGGGGCATGAGCCACGACTATTTGTTAGCCGTCGAGGAGGGCTCCACGATGGTGCGCATCGGCACCACTATTTTTGGTCCTCGCGTCTATTGAAATAATACTGGTCGCGCTTTCTGGTGATGCTGCCGTAGTTGATAGCATGAACCGGACAATAGTGATAGCAAGCCAGACAACAGGTACACCGTCCTTTGTGAAGCCACTCGGGCGGTGTTCCTGTTATATTGTCGACAGGACAGACCTTTCGGCACTTGCCACAACGGGTGCAGACATCTTCATCGACAGTGAATTTTCTGTCGGTAATCATCCGCTTGTTAAAGTACTGGCCGATGACATAGGAAAATAGACGCGGTGTCGCCCCTTGCTCCAGTTCCACGATGCCGCGTTGACGGTCTCTGATGATGCGGGCTATGTGTTGCGTCTGCTGGCGTGCCTGTTCAATTTTCTCGCGTTCGCGATTTTCGGTATCCGTATACATAAAGGGCAGGCAGACATAGCTTTCGGGCATGATGACAGAGAATAGCGTCTCGGCTTGCAAGCCCTTTTTCGCCAGTTCGCGGTTCAGAATGTCCATCGCCTTTCCCATATTGTCGCCGCAGGTCGTCAGCGCCCACACAAAAATGCAATCTGTGTTCGTCTTAATAAACTTCGCTTTCTGGATGAATTCCCGTACGATCCTCGGTGGTTGCCAGCCATGCGTGGGGAAACAGAATCCCAGGCGTTCGCCGTCCTTCAACTCGTAGCGCATCACATCTTTCTTCATCTCGTCGGGAATGAAGCGTAGTTCCTCACCCGTAGCCTCTGCCAGCTGTTGTACTATCCAACGGGTATTTCCTGTGCCAGAAAAGTAGAATATCATAACTCCTTACTCCTTATCTCCTTACTCCTCATCTCCTTTACCTCCTTTACTCCTCACCTCCTTCTCCTAAACTCCGCGCAGGTAATCGCTGTGGCAATGGCGACGTTCAGGCTCTCCGCCGTATGGTCGCCGGTATGGTAGTTGGGAATGAGCAACCGATGGGTAATCTTTTCCCTGACGGTCTGCGAGATACCGTTACCCTCGTTACCCATGACAATGATACCATCAGAAGTGAGCTCCTGCTCGTAGATGTTCTTGCCGTCCAGCAGCGTACCATAGACAGGGCAGCTGACTTGACGGAATAAGTCCAGCAGGTCGCAATATATAATATGTACATGTGCGATGCTTCCCATCGTGGCCTGTACGACTTTGGGATTGTACACGTCGGCAGTGTCGGGCGAGCAGTAGACGGTGTCGATGCCAAACCAGTCGGCAATGCGGATGATGGTTCCCACATTTCCGGGGTCTTGTACGCCGTCGAGGGCGAGGGCGAGGGATGTGGGAAGTGGCAGACTGTCTGTCGTTTCCGGTATGTGGAAGATTGCCAGCACCTCCTGCGGGTGTTGCAGGAAACTGATGCGCCTCAGTTCCTCTTCCGTAATCTGCTGACTGTCGGGCCACGGTGATGTCGAGAATATGGAGTGGGGCAGGAACCCGGCTTGCAACAGGTCGCCCACTACCTTTGGACCTTCTGCCACAAATAGTTGCTCGCTCTTGCGGTTCTTCTTCATCTCCAGCGAGCGAATCAGCTTGATTTGATTCTTGCTAATCATATTTTTGAACTATTTGGCTGCAAAATTACAAAATTCTCGAAAGAAAGTACTTCCGTTCGACAAAAAAAAGAAAAAAACTTTTGTTTTGTTCTCACTTAATCGTATCTTTGCAAGTAAAATGAAGAAAATAGCATTCTGTACGGTCTTGCTGGTCTTGCTGATGACCTCGTGTTCAGAAACGAAATACGTTGCTGAAGGCGATTATCTGTTGGACAAGGTTCAGGTGAAGACTGACCAGCCGATTCGCGGGCTGTCAACGACTGACATGCGGCTTTATGTGCGCCAGACGGGTAATTCCCGGTGGTTTTCTGCCATCAAGATACCACTTTATACCTATTCTCTTTCTGGACGTGACAGTTCGAGTTGGGTAAATCGTGTGCTGCGTTCCATAGGCGAAGCTCCGATGCTTTATGATTCTATTCAAACCCTGCAGTCTGTTAAGAGTTTGCAGGTTCAAATACAAAACATGGGTTATCTGCGAGCCAATGTCCAAGCGGAGAGCAAGACCAAAGGGCGTAAGATGAAAATAACCTATAATGTGCATCCCGGCCCTATATATTCTATCCGTCACATCGACTACGATATTCAGGATACGGCTATTGCCCAGTTGCTTCATTGGGACGATCAGCAAAACTGGGGACTTCGCCGTGGGATGGCGTTCAGTATCGAGAATCTTGATAACGAGCGTAAGCGCATCACACAGCAGCTGACGAACCAGGGCTATTATCGTTTCAACAAGGACTTCATTACGTATCGGGCCGATTCTGTGCCGGGAACCACAGGTGTTGACTTGATATTGGTTCTTCATCGTTTCCGTAATAACCAAGTGGCCGACACGGCCCATAGCCAATATACAATTCGTGACATTCGTTACCGAAGCGGTAATGCTGACGACTCGGTGATTCACCTGCGTCCCAATGTGTTGCGCAGCAATACCTTTATCCGTAAGGGAGCACTTTATTCTGCCGCTGACTTGCAGACAACCTATAGTCATTTCGGACGGCTGGGGGCTGTTCGCTATACGAATATCGGATTCCGCGAGGTGCCAGACAGTTCGCTACTCGACTGTGACATTCAGATTAGTACCAACATGCCTTCGTCGGTTTCGTTCCAGCCAGAAGGTACGAATACGGCAGGCGATTTCGGAGCTGCAGCCTCTTTGACATACCAGAACCGTAACCTGTTTCACGGTTCAGAATTGTTGACTGTTGAACTGCGCGGTGCCTATGAGGCCATCAAAGGCCTTGAGGGCTATTCCAATTCTAATTTCGTCGAATACAGTGTGCAGACACGTCTGACATTCCCACGATTCATTGCCCCCTTCCTGAGTAATTCGTTCCGTAGGCGTATCAATGCCTCTTCCGAAGTGTCGCTGATGTATGACCTGCAGAACCGTCCGGAGTTTCTGCGACGCGTGTTTTCTGCCAGTTGGCGCTACTTGTGGAATGATCCCAAACACCGTGATCGCTATCAGATCGATCTCTTGGACTTGAACTTCATTTCGATGCCTTGGATTAGTAGCAAGTTCGAAGAAGAATATCTGAAAGATGCAGCTCATAGAAACTCACTGTTGTTATACAATTATTCGGACATTTTCCTCATGCGTACGGGATTCCGCTATTCCTATAACAACGGCAACTTCGCCATCAAGACCAATATTGAAACGGGCGGTAATCTGCTCAGTCTGATGGCTCATAGCCTGGGATTCCACCAGAACAGTAAAGGCGAATATACTTTCCTCGATGTGGCTTTTGCCCAATATGTGAAGGGCGACATTGATTATACACGCAATTTCCAGTTGAATTATAGCAATCAGCTTGTTTTCCATGTGGGACTGGGCATTGCCTATCCTTATGGAAACAGTAGTGTCTTGCCTTTTGAGAAGACCTATTTCTCGGGTGGTGCCAATAGTGTGCGAGGCTGGAGTGTGCGTAGTCTGGGACCTGGAAATTATAGCAATAAGGAAGGAAATGTAGATTATCTCTTGAACACAGGCGATATGAAATTGGACCTCAATATGGAGTATCGTGCCCATTTGTTCTGGAAGTTTGGAGGTGCGCTGTTTGTTGATGCCGGTAATATCTGGACGCTGCGTGACTACGAAGATCGTCCAGGAGGGCAGTTCCGCCTTTCAGAGTTCTGGCGACAACTTGCCGTGAGCTATGGTCTCGGCTTGCGTCTGAATTTCGACTATTTCATCCTTCGTTTCGATATGGGTATGAAAGCCGTGAATCCCGCTTATGAGACCGACCGGGAACACTTCCCGCTATTGTATCCCGATTTCAGTCGCGACTTTGCTTTTCACTTTGCGGTAGGTCTTCCATTCTAACCTTCCACTTGCCGTCTCGCTTGACGACGGTTATCAGGAATGTCCCTTCCTCCTGTATCTGGGCTGGTGACCCAACTGCGACAGGTTTTAGAAAATTTCTGACGTGAAGTGTGACGATGCGCAGCGTGTCATTGGCCACGGTGAAATAATCGTCAGCGGTTGCGGTGGCTTTTCCCTCTAAGGTTTGCAAGTCTTGCTCCGTAGTGTTGGAAGCAGCAAAACGAAGCCATTTGTCACTTTCCGGCGTGGCGAAGGTCGCGGCTTCATGGAAATCACAATTGAAATAGGCATCAGCCCAATCTGTGGCCACTTTCAGAGCTGCATCATCGCCCTCGAAACCAGCATTGCAACTTGCCATTGTGATAGCTGTCAGGAAAAATAATAGTTGTTGCATAAGTATTAAATAAGTGAAAATTCACTGCAAAAGTACAAAATTCTCTAAACTTCACGCGCAAAACTCTAAACTTTTTATTACCTTTGCACGAAATTTTGCAAAAGGATATGATGAAATTCATCTCATTTGGTAGTGGAAGCAGTGGAAACTGCTATTTACTCACTACGCCAAACGACGCCCTGCTGATAGATCTCGGAGTGGGTCTGAGAGGGTTGAAGAAAGACTTCCGTGAATACGGTTTCAGTCTTTCGATGGTTCATCATGTGCTTATCACTCACGATCATGCCGACCATATCAAGTCGGTGGGTTCGTTCAGTCATGACTACCATGTTCCCATCTATGCTACCCGTGAAGTCCATGTCGGAATTAACCGTAACTATTGCATCACTCAGAAGGTTTCTACCGAGCTGGCCCATGTGATAGAAAAGGGTAAGACGTATCAGATTGGCGACTTTTCGGTAACTCCATTCGGTGTGCCTCACGACAGTAGTGACAATGTGGGGTATTTTATTGAGGCTGAAGGGACAAATTTCTGTGTAATGACAGATGTTGGTACCGTGACCGACGAAATGAAAGAGTATATCCGTCGTGCACGTCATCTGGTCATTGAGGCCAATCATGATGAAGAAATGGTAGCGAGTGGCCCTTATCCCCAGTTCCTGAAGACGCGCATTCTGTCGCAGACTGGTCACCTTAGTAATCGTAACTGTGCCCTGGCTTTGATAGAGAATATGTCTGAAGATTTGCATAACGTGTGGCTCTGTCACCTTAGCGAGGAGAACAACCACCCGGAACTGGCTCGCAAAACCGTTGAGAGTTTGTTGCGCGACTACGGTATTATAGCCGGAGTGCACATTCAACTCGAGGTTCTCAAGCGTAATTCTCCCACGGGAGTTTTCGAACTGGAATAACGTTCGAACCTTAAATTATTTAAAAACTGCATTCGAGTATAAGGAGATTTGATTTTTTTTCCTTATCTTTGCAATACTTTTTGTGTATACACGTATATGGACCATATAAGAAATTTTTGTATCATTGCACATATCGACCACGGTAAGTCAACGCTGGCCGACCGTTTGCTGGAGTATACGAAGACCATCCAGGTGACGGAAGGACAGATGTTGGACGACATGGATTTGGAGCGTGAGCGCGGTATCACGATTAAGAGCCACGCTATCCAAATGGAGTATATGTACAAGGGTGAGAAATATATATTGAACTTGATTGACACCCCGGGACACGTAGACTTTTCGTATGAAGTGTCGCGTTCCATTGCTGCCTGTGAGGGTGCTCTGTTGGTGGTGGATGCCACACAGGGCGTACAGGCACAGACCATCTCGAACCTCTATCTGGCGATTGACAACGACTTGGAGATTATTCCCGTCATTAACAAGATTGACATGCCATCGGCAATGCCCGACGAGGTGGAGGATGAGATTGTCGACCTGATTGGTTGTGATCCTGAGGACATCATCCGTGCCAGCGGTAAGACTGGCGAGGGCGTCGAGGACATCCTGAACGCCGTCGTTGAGCGTATTCCGCATCCCGAAGGTGATGAGCAGGCTCCCTTGCAGGCACTTATCTTCGACTCTGTATTCAATTCCTTCCGTGGTATTATTGCCTACTTTAAGATTCTGAACGGTTCGATCCGTCCGGGCGACAAGGTGAAGTTCTTCAATACGGGTATGGAATACGATGCGGACGAGGTTGGCGTGCTGAAGATGGATATGATTCCTCGCAAGGAGATGCATACTGGCGAGGTGGGATACATCATTTCGGGCATCAAGAATGCCAAGGAGGTGAAGGTAGGTGATACCATTACCCATGTGGCACGTCCTTGTGATAAGGCTATCGAGGGATTCCAAGAGGTAAAACCGATGGTGTTTGCCGGTGTCTATCCTATTGATCCTACGGACTACGAGAATCTGCGCGCCTCGCTGGAGAAGTTGCAGCTGAACGATGCCTCTCTGACTTTTGTCCCTGAGACCTCTGTGGCTCTCGGCTTCGGCTTCCGCTGCGGATTCCTTGGATTGCTTCACATGGAAATTGTGCAGGAGCGACTGGACCGCGAATTTGACATGGATGTCATTACGACCGTGCCGAACGTAACCTATATGTGCTACACCAAGCAGGGTGAGGAAAAGGAAGTGCACAATCCGAGCGGACTGCCCGACCAGACGATGATTGACCACATCGAGGAGCCGTACATCAAGGCGAGCATCATTACGGCCGCCGACTATATAGGCCCAATCATGACGCTCTGTCTGGATAAGCGCGGCGAACTCATTGATCAGCAATATGTGTCTGGCGGACGCGTGGAACTGCGCTTTATGTTGCCGCTGGGCGAAATCGTGATTGACTTCTACGATAAACTGAAGAGCATCTCGAAGGGCTATGCGTCGTTCGACTACCACATCGACTCGTTCCGTCCATCGAAACTGGTGAAGCTTGATATTCTGCTCAATGGCGAACCTGTGGACGCACTGTCGACGCTGACGCATGCGGATAATGCCGTGACGTTCGGACGTCGTATGTGCGAGAAGCTGAAGGAATTGATTCCGCGTCAGCAATTTGATATTGCCATTCAGGCAGCTATCGGTGCAAAGATTATTGCCCGTGAGACCGTCAAGCAGGTGCGTAAGGATGTGACGGCGAAGTGTTACGGCGGCGACGTGAGCCGTAAGCGCAAGCTGCTGGAGAAACAGAAGCGCGGTAAGAAGCGCATGAAACAAATCGGCAATGTGGAGGTGCCTCAGAAAGCCTTCCTTGCCGTGCTTAAGTTGGACTAATAACTATCAATAAAGAACAATATGGCTACAACAATCGGACTGACAACAAGAGACGTGGCACGCGAACTGGCCCGCCGCTACAGTACCATGACCCACGAGGAGCTTGACGTGCTGGAGGGTATTCTGGTGCCAATGAAATTCCAGAAGGGTGAGATTATCCTCAGGGAAGGCGATATTTGTGAAAACATTTACTGGGTGGCGAAAGGCTTGGTACGCCAGTTCTATTATAAGAACGAGAAGGAACTGACGGAGTATATGGCCACGGAGGACAACATCGTGATGAGCATCGAGAGCCTGTTCAAGGAGCAGCCTTCATCGCAGCAGATTGTGGCGCTGGAGCCGACGATTCTGTTTGCACTGCCGAAGCGGGAACTGGAGCACGAGGCTGTGCGCAACGTGAACATCCAGATGCTGTACCGTAAGATATTGGAGGAATCGCTGATTATTTCGCAGGTTCATGCCGACATGCTTCGTTTCGAGTCGGCGCAGGAGCGTTATGCGAAGCTGGTGAAGCGTTCGCCGCAACTGGTGTTGCGTGCGCCGCTGGTTTATATTGCCAGCTATCTGCAGATGACGCCTGAGACGCTGAGCCGCGTGCGGACGTCGGCGCTGCTGGGCGACCGGGATTAAAGCAAACTACTGAATGTAAACATACGGGGGAACTCCTGGCTAAGACGGTCGGGACGTTCGCGAAACAGTCCGAACAGGGCGCTGCCTGAGCCAGACATGGCCGCATAGGTAGCGCCCATTTTATATAGGTGATCCTTGACGGCGGCGAGCTCTGGATGCAGGGTGAAGACGCTCTGCTCGAAGTCGTTGACGAGTTCTGCGGCCCAGGTGTCGACGGGCTGGCGGACGATGTCGCGGCAGTTCTTGGCGGGGTAATGGGGACGGATGCGGGAGAATGCCTCGCGGGTGGGGACGGGGATGTCGGGACGGACGACGGCGATGTGCCAGCCGCTGAGGTCGAGGTCGATGTCCTGGAGCTGTTCGCCAATGCCCTCGGCGTAGCAGGGGCGGCTCTTGATGAAGAAGGCGCAGTCGGCGCCGAGCCGCGCGGCGTACTGCATCATTTGTTGCTCGGAGAGATGGAGTGCGAACTGGTCGTTGAGCAGGCGTATCATGTAGGCGCAGTCGCTGGAGCCGCCGCCCATGCCGGCCTGGGTGGGGATGGCCTTGTAAAGGTGGGCGTGGCAGCGGGGCAGGGCGGGATGGTCGGCCTTCAGGGCCTGGAAGGCGCGGACGACGAGGTTGTGCTGCTCGTCGCCGGTGTCGAAATTACTTACTTTCAGGTCGCAATCAACGTCAGAAGGGAATGCGGGGTCCATAGTTACTACTTCGAGGGCGTCCTTAATGGGCACGGGATAGAAGACGGTCTGGAGGTTGTGGTAGCCGTCGGGGCGCTTTTCCACTACGTTCAG
>CACWWZ010000014.1 GCA_902764705.1 uncultured Prevotellaceae bacterium
TTACAAAATCAAGTCCGTTTCATTTCAAAAACCTGCCTAATAGACTGAATTTCAATTATTTCAAAGAGCGATTAGTCCACTTTAACGGGACAGTAGTGAAACGGACTCAAATGTGTAAAATTTGAATGAGGAAGAATGGATAAAAGGATTGTATTGATAACTATAGCAGGATTGATTGCTGCTAATCTATCTTGCACCTACAAGACAGGAGGACAACAAAAGCAACAAGTCGAGGAAAAGAGCTGCTTGGCCTCGGAAGAATCCGACTCTGTTCAATTATCTGTATGTAAAAAGAGTAAAGACTTCAGGATGACAGAAAAGGACGATTGTTACGTGTCTGTTTATAAGAAGCCCATAGAAAATGGGGTGTACTGCGATTTCTTTATTACTAACGGAGAGAACGGCTATCGATTTATGGTATATGATTCTTCTAAAGACAGGTACTATGACATCAACTTTAATGCAGATGATTATTTGAATGAAGGAGTTCCAGGAATGTCTGGATTTGCAAGTCCAGACGGAAGGTATGTATATGTAGTTGGCGATATTCTTGCTAATAGTACAGGATGGGTAAGTACTTTTATCATCTACCAGATAGATACTAAGACGCTTAAAGCCAAATTGGTGAATGCTGTGGCTGCAATCAGGTTGGAGAAAAATGGATTTACGGTCGCTTCTATGGCCAGAAGTATTACACCCGAGGCGAGTTGCTCGGCAGAAATGGATTTTGCTTTTGAGGATATTACATACGGCTTTGACGGCAAAGTCAGAAAAAAGAGCAAGGAATATGCCAGTAGTGAGATTGAAACGAGATATGGCAACAGCCTTTGCAATGTGAAGGGCTTAGGAATAAGAAGAGGAGAAAACTAAACCTCCGCAAGGTTTGTTTTCTACGTTTGCCATTTTCCGAAAACGGGGGGATGTCAGAACACCTTGAAGAAGAAGTAGAGTGCGGCGTAGCGGACGGGGACGTCCTTGGCATAACCGATGACGGAGTTGTTGGAGTTGCGGACGGTGCCGTCGGCACAGACACGACCCAGAACGGAGTTGTTGCTGTTGCGCACAGTGCCGTCGGACTGGATGGTGCCAAGGGTGGAGTTGTTGCTGTTGCGCACGGTGTTGCCGTCGAGTCGGGCCACGAGGTGGTTGTTGGAGTCGCGGACGTCGCCATTGCTGTTGATGCGTGCCACGAGACTGCCACTGCTGTTGCGTACTTCGCCACTGCTGCTGATGGTGGCCAGGGTGCTGTTGTTGCTGTTTCGGATGGTCTGGGCCGAGGCCATGGCGCACGAGCCCAGCAGCAGCATCATCCAAAGGAAAATGTGTTTCATTTGTTTATAACCTGTTTTCTGCCGTTTTGTATATAGATGCCCTTGGACAGGGGCTTTCCCACAAAGTTTTCGGTAACCAGCCTGCCCGACAAGTCATAGACTTTTGCGCTGGCGTGGGTTTTGTCGGTTTCCAGGGAAAAGATGGCGCTGATGGGGATATTCACCGCCTCCATCGCTTCGTGAATACCGTTGAGCATGTAGGAATTGAAGATAGTCAGATTCTTTCGATTGATAACGGTCATCGATGGCATGCCGCGATAGTTGGTGTCCCAGACGACAGGCACCATGCCTTTCTCCATGGCCTTTTGCAACACGACGCGATAGTGTGTCTGAATGGATGCGTTGTGCTTCGCCTGGTTCTCGCCGGCAGGCATCGTACGCCAGTTGGCACCAAACTCACCGATATAGACGGGTATGCCTTTGTCGCCAAACTGCTTCTTGATCTTCGCGAGTTGCTCTTCGACATACGACTCCTCGCCCCAGGTGGCGTTATGCGCCGAACCGTTGACGTGGTTGCCCGAGCCCCAATAGTAAAAGACCTTGCCCCACGATTCGTCCTTCTCCATGCCCCAGAACTGCCACGGGGCATAGTAGTGCACCTCGATCATCAGTCTGTCGGCCGTGGGATCTGTGGGCAGGGTTTTCATGTAGTTGCAGGTGTGGTCGATATTGGTGCTGGGTCCCTGGATAATCAGGATGCGCTGTTCGTTGTTGCCACCGGTCTGGCGGACGACATTGATGAATTCCTGCTCGTACTCCACCAGATTATTCGTAGCTTCCTGTGTCTCGGCATTGGGTTCGTTGAGTCCGGCAAACAGCAGTCGCTCGTCGTAGTCGCGGAACGCAGTAGCTATCTGTTGCCATATCGTTTTCAGTATGGTCTTGTTCTTCGACAGCAGGTTCGTCTCCTGGATATGGTTTTCCAGCCAGCCGCCGTCCCAGTGCTGGTTGATGACCACGTAGAGTCCGGCATTCAGCGAGTAGTCGACAACCTGCTTCACACGGGCCATCCATGCAGGGTCAATCTCGTAGGTCTCGGCATTACTGATATGCCCCATCACCCATGCACAGGGAATACGGATAGAGCGGAAGCCCTGCGCCTTCACGTAGTCGACGACGGCCTGCGTGGTCTTGGTGTCCTGCCAATAGGTCTCGGCAGAGAGTCCGGGATTATTCGTAAAGAGAGCCGACTCACCATTACCTGCTTCCATGGTGTTTCCCAGATTCCATCCGGGCATCATGCGTTTAGCCACTTCCGTAGCGGTCAGTTCCATCTGCTGTTGCGCCACGACGGGCAGCAGGGCAAAGAGGCTCAACACTGTCAATGCGAAATGTTTCATGTTCGTAGTATATTTATTATTTGCCTGCAAAGGTACGAAATAAATAGTAACTGACAAACTCATATTCGATTTTTTTTCAAATCGCAAGGCTTGTGAACATTTGGTGGTGTGACAAAAGTTTTGTAATTTTGCCCCCACGAAATAATATAGAAGAAAATATGGGTGAGTTGTTGGATTTTGGACCTGTAGAGGACTTGATGCAGAATATCATCAAGGTGATTGGCGTGGGCGGCGGCGGATGTAACGCCGTGAGCCGCATGTATAAGGAAGGCATTCAGGGTGTGTCGTTTGCGGTGTGTAACACGGATAGTGCATCGCTGAAACACTCGTCGGTGCCTGTGAAGATTCAGCTGGGCGAAGGTCTCGGTGCTGGCGGCATACCTGAAAAGGGCCGTTCGGAAGCGGAGAGCAGCATAGACAGCATAGAACGGCTATTGGACGACCAGACGAAGATGGTGTTCGTGACGGCAACGATGGGTGGCGGCACGGGAACGGGTGCGGCACCCGTGGTGGCAAAGGTAGCGAAAGACCGCGGACTACTGACGATTGGCGTGGTGACGATACCCTTCTATTTCGAGCACCGCCGCAAAATTGTGAAGGCGCTGAAGGGCGTGGAAGAACTGCGGAAGAACGTGGACGCGATGCTGATTGTAAACAACGAACGGCTGTGTGACGTGTATTCGGACAGCGCCATGTCGCTGAAGGACGCGCTGGCAGAGGCCGACAACGTGTTGAAGAATGCGGTGAAGGGCATATCGGAGCTGATCACCATCAGTTCGGAGGGTAATATCAATCTGGACTTCCGCGACGTGGAGACGACGATGCGCAATGGCGGCGGCGCCATCATGGCCATAGGACGGGCCAGCGGTGAACAGCGTGTAGAGCGCGCCATACTGGATGCACTGGACTCGCCACTGCTGCACGGCAGTGACATCAACCGTGCCAAACGTATCCTGTTCAACATCTATGCCAGCGACCAGGCTCCCATCCGCGTGCTGGAAATGCAGGAAATATCGGAATTCTTCGACCAGCTGGACCCCGACATTGACGTCATCTGGGGTACGTCGACGGACGACACGCTGGGCGAGGATGCGAAGGTGATTATCCTGGCGGCAGACATGGACAACGAGCTGAACATCGGGAAGACGGAGGAGGACCACGACGAGGAACACTACGAGCAGCTGATAGGCCAACTGTATCAGCCGCAACAGAAGCCCCCGAAGGAGGAACCACAGCCGGAACCGGAATTCAAGGTGGAGGAGGCCCCTGAGCCGGAACCCGCCATAGCCGCCAGCCAGGCGCTGGAGCAGAAAGCGACGGAAGAGGAAGCGGAACCCGCCACGACACTGGGACGGTGGAGAAGCTGGCTGAACAAAAAACTGGGTGACATCATCAGCGAAGAGGAATAGTGGTATGGCCGACGAGTATCTGACCTTAGAGGACATGGCCAGCGACGTGGGGCGCATGGCACGGCATCTGCAGCGGGCTGGACGCACGGACCTGCTGATGAAAGCCATCGGTGTGCCCATGCTGGAAGAGCTGCGCATTGAGGCCGCCAAGGGACAGCTGAGCAGGCTAATGATTACGCAGGACTACCGGTTCGTGCTGACGGACTACGACAACAAGGAGGTGGAATTGCAACCGGTGCACAAAGCGGTGTATCTGCTGTTTCTGGCACATCCCGAGGGCATCGAGTTCAAGCGGCTGGCGGACTATAGGGAGGAGCTGACGCGATACTATATGGCGACGGCGAAGCTGATGGACAAGGAGAAAATCATAGAGGGTGTGGAGCACCTGGTGAATCCGCTGGACAATGCCATCAACGAGAAGTGTTCGCGCATCAAGAAGGCCTTCCTGGAACTGATGGACGAATACCGCGCAAGCTACTACATCATCAGCAGTCATACGCAGAAACACTTTGCCGGCTCGTCGCGTGTGTGGTACGAGCGGCTGAAGGTCATCACGCTGCCCCGAGAGTTGGTGGAGAGATAACCATTTGCAAGTGGAAGGAGGTGGAAAAGTGTATTCATTTGTTGAAATGATGCATTTTTTGAGAGAAAAAACATGATTTATTCATTTTTTTTCTTATCTTTGCAGCCAAAGGCTGCGAGCCTTGGCGGCAAAGATATTATAAACCAAATCATAAATATTGCTTATGAAACTATTGAAATTCTTGTGGATAGCCATCATGCTGACAGTGGCAGTAAAGCCAGTCATGGCCGACGATAACCAGCCGCGATTCATGCTTCCCAACTTGGACATTCAGAACTTGGAACTGTATGGCTATGCGGCCGTTACGGAGCAGAACCCATGCTTTACCATCTATCTGTGGTATGGCAACTCGGACATGAACGACTCTTATTGGACCGATGCGCCTACCATCACCATTGACGGGAAGAGCATTAAACTGGAAGGGGTGCAGGGAAACCAGAAGGAGAATTTGAAATTAGACAAAGAATGGATGTGTTACGACGACGATAAGTTGTATTACACCATCCATGGCCACGACCCATTCGAAGCGAAGAAGAACAAGGTGTTCTACAATACGTATAAAGGCAGCGAGGGGTTTAACAACAGCCCGAATTTCGATGATGACTGGTATGTGATACTCGACGTCTATATTCGCGAGAATGTAGACAGCGCCAAGCATAAGGTCAGCGTTAAGGGTTTATGCTGTATTGATGGAAACAAAAAAGATAACCCTTATTCGGCCAAAAATGAATTTAACAATGACACTATCATCACCGGTAAGACGATATGTCCGTTTGAATACTTCGATCAAAACACGAAACTGGCATGGTCGGCCCCCCACAAACTGACGTACACTACGGCGAGTTTCAAGCAGAAGCGCTGGGGTAAGTACCAGGCCATCTTCGACGGCATAGCCAGCGAGCTGGTTGAATCGGGTGTGGTGTCGATTACCAAAGACTACGGCAGCAATGCCGACTATCAGAGCGATGCCGCGAAAAAGGTGACGTACCGCTATGACGGAGTCTTCAACCGGAAGGACACCCTGAACCGGTTCGGCTGGGGTACCGACACGCTGAGGGCTTCAAAATACGATACCAGGAAGCTGGCAATCGCCAGTCATTGGGAATATTCGGAAAAAGTTCTACTCACATGGAAGAACGAGACTTTCGATAACACCGTGATCACAACCAATAATTCTTATGTGACATACGAAAATCTCAATTCCTATGATCTGTATAATTACTATTTCGTATTCCCGAAAAACGACCATGTTTCCATGCATTGTCTGGACAAGAATATCTGTAAGGTCAGGTTCCTGTTTGCGAATAAAAACAAGGACGGGAAGGTGACGTCGTGGACTGTCGTCAAGGAGTGCAACAACAATACCCCTCAAGCGAAAATTGATATCGACATAGACAAAGATATGAAGGTCACGGACATAGAGATTACCTTCGACCACAATCCTAACGGCTACGTCCTGACGTTTACGGGCACGTACGACAAGGCTCCCGAGACGCTGCCTTGTCCCGTAGATCTGATGACGAAGGAGTACAACGAATGGGGCAAGACAGTCAAGCTGACGTGGAAGAATGGCAATTCGAAGTTCTTGGGCGAGAAAGGGAAATTCCTGGTGTACCGCAATGGCGAGTATCTGGACACCGTCAAGGTGGCTGCTACAACGTCGGATGGATATTCATACACCGACAACATTAATTACGCCACCAACTATAAGTACGAGGTGACGTATGTCCCCCCGCAGTGGACGGACAGCGACCGCGAGGGTTCGCTCACGGCCAGCGTCGATGCTAAGCTGAACCGCACGGTATCCATCAACCATGTGGCAGCAAAAGCCCAGAACAACAGCTACAAGCTGGACTGGAGCCTATCGACGAAAGTGAACAAGGCGGGATATAAGTTCAAGATATACCGTAAGGTCGTTACTGCCGACCAGCCGAACCCCACCATCAGCGATTTCGCCGGTCTGGATTCTATCCACATGGTAACCATCGACAATGTGGACGACCTGACTTACTCGTGGAAGGACGAGGATATCGCCACCACGGAGACCTATGCCTACCTGTTGAAAATGGACAATATTCAGGACACTACGCTCTATGCGGGACCCGTGATTCCCGACGGACACCCCGGAACGTCGCAAATCACGTCGCTGAAGGCAACGCGAGGAGCCTATACCGACCATGTGCACCTGGAATGGACAGAGGAGGTGATTGGCAGCGACAACCTGAACTACGACATCTACCGTCACAAGATCAACGAGGGCGAGAACGACATCAACACCGTTGGAGATGCCGTACAACTGGACTGGGACCGACTGGCTAGTCTGGTGAGTACGAAAGACAAGCCCGTGACCAGCTATGACGACAAAACGGCCAAGGGCGGCTACTATTATGTCTATGCCGTCATCGCACGTCCCAACGAATCGAAGGAAGTGTTCACCCGTAAGGTCATCGACGGCTTCGTGCGAAGCACGGGTACGGTATATGGCTCGGTGACCTATGCCGACGGCAAGTATGCCGTGCAGGGTGTGAAGATGCAACTTGCAGCCAGTGCCACGACTAATGCCTCGACACTGTTCAACGCACTAGGCTTCAAGGGCGGCAGGGGCGGCATCCACTGGAATGTGAATCCGCAGCGTTACAGCAACTATTTCTCGAAGGCATTCAGCATGCAGATGTATGTCCGTCCCGACGGCACGAACGAGGATGGTGCCTGTCTGCTCGACATGGGCGGACAGCTGCGCCTGGCACTGAGTGACTATGATGCCGAGAAGGGCTATCTGATAACGGCCAGTGCCGGTGGAAACAAGGCGAAGACAACCAACCGCATCAAAGCGGACCGCTATACGCACGTCACCTTCACCTACGACGGCAAAGGCCGCTGCAACATCTACCTGATAGCGGCCGACTCGTTGGGATGTCTCGCCACCGATAGCCTCAACATGACGCTCAGCATCACCAACGAGATGCAAGGGGGCATCGCGGTGGCTGCTGCTACGGACAGCACGCAAGCCATCAGCGGATACGTGGACGAGATACGCTTCTTCAAGCGCCTACTGACGGAAGCCGACGTCGTTCAAAACTACTGCCACTATATGGGTGGAACGGAGAGCGGACTGGTGGCATACTGGCCATTCGACGAAAACATCAGCACCCTGCGCTGGGCCTACGACTACTCCAAGACGTCGGACACCGCCAACGAGAACCACGCTGCCATCATAGGCGGTCTGCGCAACAACATTGAGGTGCCGACGGCCGACCAGCTGTCGCTCTTTGCCGTTACCGACACGCTGGGCGCCTACACGCTGCGCGGTATTCCGTTTGCCGGCGAGGGTACGACTTACTCGCTGGTTCCCTCGAAGGGTGCCCACAGCTTCACACCCATCAGCCGTACGCTGTATGTGTCGCAACAGACGCTGAGCTTCGACCCACAGAACTTCACCGACAATAGCAGCTTCAACGTGAAGGGCGTGCTGTATTACGAGCACACCACCTATCCGGTGAAGGGTTGCAGATTCCGCGTGGACGACGTCGTGGTAAAAGACGAATGGGGCAAGGAAATCACCTCTGACGAGAACGGTGAATTCACCATCCCGGTAAGCATCGGCGAGCATGCCATCTTCGTAGAGAAGGACGGACACCAGTTCCTGAACAGCGGACGCTACCCTGCCAAGGGCTTGCACAACTTCAACGACTCCATCAGCGGTCTGACGTTCACTGACCTGACAAAGGCAGTAGTCATCGGTCGTGTGGCGGGTGGCAGCAAGGAGAAGAACAAGCCGATAGGCCTGGGTCTGGGCAATGCCAACATCGGTGCTGCCACACTGACGCTGCTGACCAGCAATTCGATAGAGGATTCGCGCCGCATGAATGTGAGACTCGACAGCGAGACGGGCACCTTCATCAGCAATACCGATTCCATGTGCTATGAGCAGGCCAACCCGAAATACGTGGAGAGCAAGGCGTGGGTAGACGGTCTGAACAGCGGACCGGACGGAGTGAAACGCATCACTATCAAAACCGACCCGAAGAACGGCGAGTTTGCAGTACTCCTCCCGCCCGTACCTTATTATATAACCACCGTTGTCGACAACAACCAGCAGGCTACTACCTACTTTACCGGGCAGACCATGGTCGACTGCTCGGATGTCACCAAACCCAAGACGGTGACCGACGGGGACCTGAGCCTGACGTATCACACTGCCTTCGCGCAGACCTACTTCTCGACACCAGTCATCAACGTGTCGCAGAGCGACAATACGGTGGGAGCATTCGGTGATGCCAGGGTACCAGCAGGTGAATTGGAAGATTCGGTAGACACCTACACGGTAAGTGAAGACGGACAGCTGACCTACAACTACGGCTTTCCCATCTTTACGTCGCCCAAGATCTACGAGTTCAACATCGAGGCCTACGAGAAATACCTGAACTACGATGCCGATCCGGAGTATCCGAAGGAAGACAAGCAGCCGTCGACAGAAGGCTATTTGACGTTTACAAATCCGATGGTGCTGACTGAAGATGCCGCATACGCAGCAGCGCTCGACTCGCTGGGTTGCTTTACGTACCAGTTCCAAGCTATTGAACCCAACGAGGTGGCTCCTTATACGCAGCCCATAGCCATCACGCTGACCATAGGTGACAACGTGTATCCGTGGACGTGGGAAGACGGTGAGGAGGAAGGTTCCTTACAGTGCGTGGTGTTTGGTACGAAGCTGACCGGCCAGACCAGTGTCACCGCCGCACCGGACGCGTTGGTAAATATCATTCGCGACCCCTTCGGCAGCCAATCCAACCAGGTATGGAATAGCGGGTCTACCAGCAGTGGAAGCTGGAAAGTCAAGTTTAACGGTTCATTCGGTATTAGTGGTAGTATTAACTCAGAAAATGGCGTAGTAGCAAAAGGTGGCACATACGCTCCCGGTATATTTATTTATAAAGGCTTTGGTTGTGCAGCAGGCAATTCTAGAGGAATGACCTTTAAAGCAAATGTCGATATTGATGGTGGTGCAACCTGGACGCATACCACCACGGAAGAGTTCTCGACCTCAGCGGAACCCATCTACGACGGTCCTGACGGCGACGTGTTTGTAGGCATGTCAACATCGCTCGTCTATGGCGACGGACTGCAGGTGATGCTGGTGAACGACCAACAGGGCGGCTACCGCATAGGTACACAGGAGATGGTGGCTGCTGGAAGCAGGATGGAAACCACATTCGCCTATACGCAGAAGTATATCATCAACGACCTGATTCCCAACTACAAGCGGTTGCGCGAAGCACGACTCACACCGGTGAGCGAATCGCAGCTGGAACGGTATCGTTCGTCTTTCAAGAACAATTCAGACTCCATTATCTACATGACCAGTCTGACGCCCGACGACCCGCGCTTCGGTACCTGCAACGACGATGAGGTGTGGGACGATCAGGCGCTGGATGATTGGCATATAAAATATAGTGCCGACAGTCTGTGCTACTATGGTCCCAGCTACACCGCATTCCTGCCGGCAAGTGGCAATTACAGGGACGAAGAGGAAGTGTGGGACGCCATTGTCACCATCAATTCGAACATCAGCCTGTGGGAAGACTATCTGGCTATGAACGAAAGACGGAAGGTAGACACCTTCGTCAAAAATCCGATGAAAAACTACAGTTTCGACACTGGTTCTCCTATTACCTTCACACAAGAGAGAGATACAACGAGTGCTGGAGAAGGAACACTCATGTTATCGCTCAGCCGTTACCATAAATTTGGTTGTGGAGTTGGAAAAGGTGATGATAGGAAAAGGGTAGGATCATTTGATCTTAATATTGAAATGTCACCAGGCTTTACACTGTCTGGAAGTAAAGGCGAGAAGACCACGTACACGGTGAACCTGACGGACAATGTGCCCGACAATTCGCATGAGGTAGAGATGTACCATGGTGACGGCTATGGCTACATGTTCCGACAGGTGAGTGGCCAGACCAGCTGCTACTACGAGGGCGAGGAGCGCACGAAATATTACGAGCCGGGAGTGCACGTTCTGTCGAATGCCACCGTGCAGGTGCAGGTGCCGCACATTGACTGTGCACAGCCTGTGGTGACTGGCGTGCCTGACGGCGAACCTGCCGTGTTCGACCTGAAACTGAGCAATGCCACCGTGGCCAACCTAACCCGCTATCAGGACTACAGCCTGCTGGTGGTGAAGGACAAGTGGGCCCAGATGGCCGAGGTGTCCGTCAACGGCCAGCCCGGCGTGAATGAATATGGTGTAGCACTAGGTCCCGGCGAGTCCTACAACGTCAAGGTGAAGGTGACACCGGCCAGCAAGGACGTGATCCACATCGACAGCCTGCACCTGTCGTTCTATTCCGTTGGCGAGCCGGAGCTGAGCGACGACATCTGGCTGAAGGCTTACTTCCAGCCGAAGGCAGAGTCCGTGGCGCTGAAGGCTTCGCGGACGCTGGTCAACACGGCTACCGACACGACACTGGTGTTAACGGCCTCCGGCTATAACGCGAACAGCAGCATACTGAACGGAGTGAGTCTGCAACAGCGCAAGGCGGGTACCCCCGAGTGGACCACCATTCACAGCTGGGTGAAGGGTACACCAGCGGGCGACACCGAGAGTGCGCTGCCCAGTGAACGCATCGACACGCTCATCGACATGCATAGCAGCATCTTCTATCCTGATGCCACCTATGAGTTCCGTGCCGTCACCGACTGCACCGTGTCGGGCGAGAAGGTGCTTGGCGAAAGCGAGACGGTTACGGTGATTAAGGATGTGACGCTGCCGAAACCCATCCAGTTGCCGGAGCCAGCCGACGGCGTGCTGAACGAAGGCGACAACATCAGTGTGACGTTCAATGAGGACATCTATTCGCAGAGTCTGAACAAGGTCGACAACTTCATCATACAAAGTGTGCTAAACACTGACTCGGTGGCTCACGACGTGGCACTGAAACTAGAAGGTGCCTCGACACCTGCCGCCACATCGCAAAGTGAGCTGACACTGGGCGGTACATCGTTCACGCTGTGTACGTGGGTAAAGAGCAGCGGTACTCTGGGAACACTGTTCAGACATGGCGAGGGTCCAGATGCCTTCCGAGTGAATATCGATGCCGACGGCTATCTATCGGCATGCATCAAGGATTCCACCGATATCGTTAAGGTCTATCAGTCGAGCCTACCCCTGAAGAAGGATGTCTGGTCGTATGTAGCACTGGTGTACAACGTGAAAGCCGGCACGCTGTCGGCCTATAGTGCCAGCGGCGACCAAGAGCAGACGCTGATGACCGACGTGGTGGTAGGCAAGAAAGCCCATTCGACAGGTAATATCTATTTGGGAGAAGGTCTGACAGGTGCCATGCACGAGCTGTCGTTGTTTAGCACCAACCTGACGTGGACCACCATCAAGGCTCAGATGTATTTGGGCAAGAGCAACTCTACCCCAGCCCTGATAGGCTACTGGCGACTTGACGAGGGTCACGGCACCAAGTCGGAAGACCGCGCCCGCAGCCGCCACATGATTCTTGCATCGAAGAACGGCTGGTATATGGAGAACGCCAACATCTCGATGAACCTGAACGGCACGAACTATCCGGCCATCCCGATGGGGCAGCTCTCGGCCACAGAGGGTGTCAGCTATCTGATAGAGATGTGGGCACTGGCCGAAGAAAGTCAGAAGGACAACGCACAGCTGCTGAGTCTGGACAACGGCCAGAAGCTGGACTTGAACATGGTAGGCGGAAAGCTACAGCTCGTTGCCGACAGTGTAGCGTATGATGCTACACTGTCAACAGGCAGCGTGGCCGACCACCAGTGGCACCATGTGGCACTGAACGTGCTTAAGGGAGCCAGCGGACAGGCCAACCTGATTGTCGACGGCGTATCGGTGCTGACGGTAGCTGCCGACAAGATTCCGGCACTGGCCGGTGCGAAGCTCTGGCTGGGTAAGGACATGAAGGGCATGCTGGACGAGGTACGCCTGTGGCACGGCACCAACACGCAGCAGACCATCAGCGAGCGCATGTACTACCGGCTGGACGGCAACAAGGAGCAAGGGCTGGTAGGCTACTGGCCTATGGAGAAAACCTATTACGACGAATACAACCAGCGCGTGTTTGTATTCTCGTTGGAGAACAAGGGCTATCAGGCGACAGCAGCGACCACTCTCGTTCCTCATGACGAAGAGGCCAGCATAACTGAAGGCAGCGATGCTCCCGGACTGAAAACAGCTCCCAACAAGTCGAACCTCGACTTCGACTTCGTGGCTGACGAGCGTACCGTATCCGTCAACCTCGAACACAGTGCCGAGGCCTTGGAGGGCTGCACCGTCAGCACAACGCTGCAAGACTACTACGACCTGCACACTAATGTCGGCAACCCCATCACCTGGAGTTTTGTGGTGAAGCAGAACACGCTGAGTTGGAACACGGCAGAAGTGACACCCAGAGTGACCGCAGGATGTAACGGCAGCTTCACCGCCACACTGTCAAACAACGGCGTTGCCGACCAGACATGGTCGTTTACCGAGCTGCCATCGTGGTTGGAGGCAAGTCCCGCATCGGGAACCATCTTTGCCCACGGCTCGCAGGAGGTGACATTCACCGTCAAGCAGGGTAATCCTATTGGAAAGTACTTCACCACCATCAGTGCTCGCGGCAACAAGGAACTGGATACGCCACTCGACATCTGTTTGACCGTGGAGGGAGCACAGCCCAACTGGAAGGTAGAACAGTATGAAGAGAGCATGACCATGATTGGACAAATCAAGGTCAACGGCATCGTGTCGACAGATCCTGACGACATGGTCGGTGCCTTTACCAGCAAGAACGGTGATGTGCTTGGAGAGTGCGTAGGAATAGGCAAGCCCAAGTATAATTCGAACAAGGATGCCTACTTCGTAAGTATGATGGTGTATGGCAGCAAGGCGATGGAGGGCGACAGGATTCTCTTCAGAATCTATGATGCCTCAACGGGTCTGACCTATCCGCTCACCACCGTATCAGAGGAGGTCACATTCAAGGTTGATGGTTCGTATGGCTCAACATCGAATCCTGTTATCTGGGAGAATTCCGACAAGTTGCTGCAGACATTCAACCTGACAGAGAAAACGCTGTGGATATCACTCTACCTGGATCCTGTCAGCAAAGACCTGCAACAGTTGTTCAAGCCTGTCAGCAGCATTATCAAGAGCGTTGAGACTGCAGACAGTCTCTATACCTGCGAGAACCAGGAATGGGACGGCAACAAGAGCATTAAACCTGGCGAGATGTTGAAGGTAACGATGAACCAGAACGGCTTGCTTCCAGTGATTGGTAGCGCCGTAGATCCGGCAGATTATCCAATAACGGTGAATCCCGGACCGAACTGGGTTGGCGTGCCTTGCGACAGCTATATGACACTCGACGAGGCCTTCGCAGGACTGTCGCCAGTAGACGGAGATATCGTCAAGGGCCAGGCTGCATTTGCCAGCTATGAGAACGGTAAGTGGGTTGGTGAGCTGGAGGCCATCGAACCTGGCAAGGGATATGTTTATACATCGATGGATGACACGGAGAAGGTCTTCAGATTCCCATCAGACCCGACGACAGCTGGTATCGGTCAATGGCAAGGCGTTCAGGGTATTGCTGCCAACTTCAAGTACAGAAACAGCATGGTCGTCGTCTGCACCGTACACGATGAATACGACCAGCCGATAACCGTTAACAACATTGGAGCGTTCGATCCTAATGGTGAGTTGCGCGGCTTAACGTCCAGATGCTTCAGAGACAGCATCTATTTCATCATCATCAGTGGTGATCTCCAAGACGAACTGATGCATCTCCGTCCGTCATTCAATGACGGCACCAGCGGCGTGAGCAGTACTGAAAACAGGAGCGGCATCAACGAAGAATTCATGCTGCCGTTCAGTAAAGACAAGATCATTGGCAGACTGAAGGAGCCCGTTGTCCTACAGATATCCAATCCTACAGGCATCAGTGAGTTCTACAGAAATGCCAACAGCAGGCTGACAGTTTACAACACGCTTGGAAACTGTCTGTACAGTGGACGTGCCGCTGACTTTGACCGTCGCAAACTACCTGTCAATGTGATTTACATTATCAGTGAGGAAACAACTGACGGAAGAATCATTACTTATAAACGGATGAACAAGTAAAATAAATCCCTCGCCGAATGTGGCGGGGGATTTATTGTTGTGCCGCGAGCGGGACTCGAACCCGCACAGCCGTTATGGCCAAGGGATTTTAAGTCCCTCGTGTCTACCATTCCACCATCGCGGCAGCAGACTATTTTTTGCTTAGCGCCTGCAAAGGTACAAAAATAAATGAAGAATGAAGAATGAAGAATGAAGAATTTGCTTTCGCAGTGCAAAATTTTCACTTTTTTATCGTTTTGTGCCCACGGAAAGGAAACCGTGAGGCCCTGTGGTGGTGGCGAGATACTTCTGCAAACCGACGTCACCTTCTTCGCCATTCTGTATGAGGCCTCCGTTGTTGAGGTCGTATTTCTTGCCGCACTTGCCACAGGAGGCGATGCCGCTATTACTCATGGACAGCGGGAATTTGGGGTTCAGGTAGTTGTTCTCGCGTCGCACGCAGTTGGGACACTGTGCGTCGTAAGCCACGAAACCGCCATTAGGCTGGGTATTCATGGTTTGGAAACCGACAATGATGCCATTGTTGAGTCCGAGGATGTAGTTAGACATGCGCTCCATCTCGGTAACGGTCTGATGGGTGGCATCACCACCCTGGTTGCTCTGGAAATGGAGTACGAGGCCACCCATGCTCGATTCCCAAATCTTGCAGAACACGCCGCGCGAATCGATATTCATGGCCGAAGCCAGCGTGGGGTCGAGGTGCAGGCTGTTGTCGTAAGTGAAACGACAAGGCCAGATGGAGTACTCGCCCTCCGCAGAGCAAGAGAAAAGTAAGAGGTAAGAGGTAAGAAGTAAGAGGTAAGAGAACAGCCGTTTCATTTCAACAATTCTTTTTCTGCTTCTAATACCCGCTCGAAGGCGAAACCTTCGAAGACGTTGTCCATGAGCGCCTGGATGCGGTCGTTGCAGAGGTTACCGATAGAACCTTCGTGGGTGTGGTGGATGTCCTTGTCGGGGCGGAAGGTGCCCGCCTCGATGTCGAGACCGACCTTCTTGTACGCTTCTCTGAAGGGCAAACCTTCAGAAGCAAGCTTATTGACGGTTTCCACGCTGAACATGGGGTCGTACATGGGATTGTCGAGGATGTCGTCGCGTACCTCTATCTTATTAATGATGTAGGCGGCCATCTGCAGACAGTCCTTCAACTCGCCAAAGGCGGGCAGGAAGACTTCCTTGATGATCTGCAGGTCGCGGAAGTAACCCACGGGCAGGTTGTTCATGATGAGCGTCACCTGCTGGGGCAGTGCCTGCAGCTTGTTGCACTTGGCACGGATGAGCTCGAAGACGTCGGGGTTCTTCTTATGCGGCATGATGCTGGAACCCGTGGTACACTCCTTGGGCAGACGGACAAACGAGAAGTTCTGCGAGTTGAACAGGCAGGCGTCGAAGGCCATCTTTGCTAACGTGCCAGCGATGGTGGCGATGGCGAAGCCCACGTTGCGCTCGGTCTTGCCACGGCCCATCTGGGCATAAATCACGTTATAGTCCATGGTGTCGAAACCTAACAGATCGGTGGTCATCTGGCGGTTCAGGGGGAACGACGAGCCATAGCCCGCGGCAGAGCCCAGAGGATTGCGGTTGGTCATCTTGTAGGCTGCCTGTAGGAACAGCATGTCGTCGGTGAGCGACTCGGCATAAGCGCCGAACCACAGTCCGAAGCTGGACGGCATGGCAACCTGCAGGTGCGTATAGCCCGGCATGAGGACATCCTTATACTGATTGCTCTTCTGGATGAGCTCGTCGAACAGCACACGGACGCCATCGGCCACCTCCATGAGTTCGTGGCGGGTGAAAAGCTTCAGGTCGACGAGCACCTGGTCGTTGCGCGAACGGCCCGAATGAATTTTCTTGCCGATGTCGCCCAAACGACGCGTCAGCATGAGTTCCACCTGCGAGTGGACGTCCTCGACGCCCTCCTCGATGACGAATTCGCCGCGTTCGCAGACGGCATAGATATTCTTGAGCTCTGCTAACAGCAGGGGCAGCTCGTCGTGGCCGATGAGCCCGATGGACTCGAGCATGGTGATATGTGCCATGGAACCCAGCACGTCGTACTTGGCCAGATAGAGGTCCATCTCGCGGTCGCGACCCACGGTGAAGCGCTCAATCTCGGCATTCACCTCGAAGTTTTTTTCCCAAAGTTTGTTTGCCATTGTTTTCTTTCTAGTATGACTAGTATGACTAGTTGGACTAGTCGGACTAGTTATTAAACGTAAGGAATCTGCGCCAGGGCGTCGGCAATTTTCTCGACGCCGTCCTGCAGGGGACCGGCCACCATGCCTTTCAGCATGAAGGGGATGTCGGCCTGGACGGTGACCTTCATCTTGCTGGTTTCAGCGGTCACGGGCAACACCTGAATCCACAGGTTGAAGGGCACGGGCGACTGCACGGACTCGAACTTGACGCAACGGTTCTCTTCGCGCTCGATGATGTGAAGCTTGATGGTGCCCACGGGGGCAGCACTGACCTCTACGGAGTCGCTGTCGAACTTGAAGTCCTGCAACTTGTCGGCAGGGACACGGTCGCGGACACGCTCCAAATTACTCAGGTCACTGATATTGCGATAAACAGCCTCAACGGGATAGTTGATGGGCTTAATGCTACTTTCGAATTTGGTCATATTACTGTTTAGAGTTTAGAGATGAAAGTTTAGAGAAAGGGGGTTACTGCTTCCAGGTTGAGGGTGATTTGCGCCATTCCTTCAACACCTCGATGTCGGAGGGTTTGATGTAACCCGTCTCGGCAGCTTGTTCGAGGACGGCATTATAGTCACTGAGGGTGATGAGTTTGACACCAGCCTCGCGGAAAGCCTCTTCGGCCACAGGGAAGCCATAGGTGAACGATGCCACCATGCCGATGACTTCAACGCCATATTCGCGCAGGGCAGCAACAGCCTTCAGGCTGGATCCGCCCGTCGAGATGAGGTCCTCGACAACGATGACCTTGGCACCTTTTTTCAGTTCGCCTTCCACCTGATTGCCCATGCCATGATCTTTTGGCTTCGGACGCACATAAGCGTAGGGCAGTCCCAACTCGTCGGCCACCAGTGCACCTTGTGCGATGGCACCTGTTGCCACACCTGCCACAGCCTCAGCCTCAGGGAAGTGTTCCTGAATGGCATGGCACAGCTCGAGTTTGACAAACGAACGGACATCGGCAAAACCCAGTGTCTTGCGGTTGTCCGTATAGATTGGCGACTTCCAGCCGCTGGCCCATGTGAAGGGCTCTTCGGGCTGCAACTTGATGGCTTTGATATCCATCAGTTTTTGAGCAAACAGTTTCTTGATAGCATCCATATATCTCAAACAATTTTAGTTTATTTCAGTTTCATGAGGAGTATGCCCACGAGAATCCAGATGATTTCGCGCACACGGCAGATGATGCTCACAAAGATGCCCAGGGCTGCTGAGAGTCCCAAGGCGGCAATGGAGAGCACGAAGCCACCCTCCTGTACGCCAATCTGCATGGGCAGAAAGCCGATGAGGTTGGCAAAGAGTGTGGTGAACGACACAATCAGTATGGAGTGTAGAAACGTCAGGGTGAGTCCACCCAGTCCTCCTCCGCAGTCGATGCCAAAAAGCAGGAGCATGAACATCACCTCGGAACTCTGTACGACACGCGAGAGGTATTCCAGCACGAGGCTCTTGTAGAAAGCCGTCGTATCCTGGCCATAGAGCGCCGCAATCTGCTGGTCGATATTCTGAATGGATTCCGAATGGCGTGCCCAAAATCTGAGCGTCCACCGTTTCATGCCGGGAATACGGCTCACCACGCCCAGCACATATTTCACGAGGCCCTTGCGATAGCCCTGTGAGAAGAGGTAGAAGAAAAAGAGGCAGAACACGACGATGACGCCCAGCGTGATGCCAATGGTGGTATTGATGGGCAGATCGCCAATCAGTACGAGTCCCAGATAGATGAAAATGCTGAGGAACCAGAACCAAAAATGGGCAAAGAAATGCATCATGGCATAGAGGATAACACTGGACGTGGCATGCTGGTTGTCGATGTCCTTCGACAGTTCCATGATGCGGTAAGGCTCGCCGCCCAGTCCTCCTACGGGTGTGGCATAGTTTAGGGCATAACCCGTGATGGTGAGTCTGTAGATGCGCCAGAAATACCTGCTGCTTGCCAATTTACGATGTACCGTTTCTTCTTTGCAGTTGCCCAAGATGATGGCTCGCCATGCCAGGGCGTTCAATCCGTAAACGATGAACCAAACCCCGATGATGGGCACCAGCCAATAGCCTGCGTGGCAGATGTGCTCCCAGAGTTCGATGAAGCTGACATCGAACGTCAGCAACATCACCACGACAGCGGCAATGCCCAGAAAGAAGAACAGATTGTTCAATCGTTGTTTAGTCCACTTCATCCAGTTAAACGTTGGGGGTTACAGACTCTCAGCGATTTTCTTGCAGAAGTTCTCGTGACGGCGGTTGACATAGAGATAGAGCAGTCCCATGCCCACAATTTCCCATAGGAAATTCATGACGGGAACGTCGAGCAAACAGAACAGGAAGAGCCAGAAGGAGCGGAAATTAAAGGTCAGCAGTCCATTCCAGAAGATGACGGGCAGCGACTTGTCGTGGAACTCCTTGCGGACACTCTCAGGGATGTTTTCCGTAGCACCGAATTTCTCACGCAGTTTCTGCATCAGGCGCTGGAACTGCGGCGTCACCTTCTCCTGCTTCTTCGTATAGTCGATGTACGACTTCTGGAAATAGCGCTCCGCCCACGGGGTATCGGTAGTCATCTGGTCGTAAATTTCCTGTTGGCGCTTGGAATTGTCGAGCTCGGAGCCCTTCTCGCCCTTCAGGAAGAACAGGTGTACCTGGATGTAGTAGTCGGCCAAGCGCTGTTGTCCGGCCAGTCCGGCAACACCCGAGATGATGCCCAGGATATAGACAATGACGGTGGCGATGATGGTATTCTGCTGCGTGTTATCAATGCCCAAGAATGCAAACTCGATGTCGTGGTGCATGTAGAAACGGTACACCAGGGCATGGTAGATGGGAATGAACCAGGCAAAGCCTGCCACACCGTCGAGGATGCGCCCCATACGGCTCTTCTTACCCGTCATACGTGCCAACTGACCGTCGGTACAGTCGAAGATGTCGGCAATCATCAACAGGATGATGGCGACGATGTTCATCACGACTCCCCATGTGCCACTATAGTAGAAGCTGCCGCAGGCAAAGAAGAATGCACTGGCAGCGCCAATAATCATTGACCAGATGGTGACGGTGTTGGGATGCACGTCGAACTTATTGAAAGCCAACGCACAATAATAACAGAAAGGACGGATGACATGGAGGTCAAGCCAGTCTTCCGTCTCTGATGATTTTAGGGTTGCTTTAAATCCTTCAGTCATTTCTTCAAGTCTTCGTAACACTTCTTGATGGTGTCGCAAACCACCTGCGTCTGTTCCTTACGTCCAAGGGTGATGCGCAGACACGACTCCAGGCCCTTGTCACCCATGAACTTAATCTTGTAATCTTGTACCTTCAAGGCTTCCATCAGGGCATCCTTGATTTCCAAGGGATACTTGATGAGGATGAAGTTGGCCACCGACTTGTATACCTTGAAACCGGGCAGGTTGTCGAGTTCCTTCTTGTACAACTGACGTCCCCATTCCATATCGTTAGCAACCTGGCGATAGTGATCGTCGCTGTCGAGAGCGGCCAGTGCCACAGCCTCAGAAAAGCGGTTGTAGCCCAGATACTTGTTGACGTAGCTCAGGAACTGATCGTGACCCTTGCCGATGAATCCGAAACCACAGCGCAGGCCGGGCAGTCCGTAGAACTTCGACAGGGTGCGCGAGATGATGAGGTTGTTGTATTTCTCGATCAACGGAGCGATGTATGCCGTGTCTGTCGAGATGAAGCTGGCATAAGCCTCGTCGATGAGTACCATCGTGTCGGAGGGGATGTTCTCCATGATGCGGCCAATCTCATCGGGCGTCAAGCCGTTACCCGTAGGATTGTTGGGCGAAGCCAGCAACAGCATGCGGGGATGCACGCGGTTAGTGTACTCGATGACCTCGTCGACATCGTAGGCGAAGGTATCCTCCTGCTCGTGCAGGGGGTACATCTCGAATACGCCGTCGCACTCGCTGGCTACACGGTTGTAGTACCACCATGAGAACTCGGGGATGAGAATCTTCTTGTTGTCGCCCTTGCTGAGGAAATAGTGGATGGAATTCTTCAACATGTCCTCACCACCATACGTCAGCAACACCTGTTCTTCGGGAACACCGTAAATCTCACTGACACGTACACTAATCACACTCTTTTTGCCCTGATCGTATATGCGGGTGTAGAAGCAAAGATCCTTTGGATTGAAGTTCTTCACAGCATCAACAACCTTCTTACTAGGCTCAAAATTGAATTCGTTTCTATCAAGATAATTCATTTTCTTCTTTATTTTGTTACTTTACAGCCTGCAAAGGTACGAATAAGTGAGCAAAAAACAAAGGGAAAACCCGTTTTTCTTTGTTTTTTCGAACGAAAGTGCCTTCGAGCTTGCTCAAAGGTACGAATAAGTGAGCAAAAAACCAAGAGAAATATCTTTTTTTTGCTTTTTCTCTTAATACATTTGCTCAATTGGATAAAAAAGTGTACTTTTGCAACCTAAACGAGCAAAAACGTAACAAAATGACACAAATATGGCAAAAAAACTATTATTAGGAGACGAAGCAATTGCATTAGGAGCCATCCATGCCGGTCTTTCTGGCGTGTATGCTTATCCTGGCACCCCGTCAACCGAGATTACTGAGTTCATTCAGGGCAATGCTCTGGCGAAGGAACGCGGCATTCACAGCCGCTGGAGTACCAATGAAAAAACGGCTATGGAAGCCGCTCTGGGTATGTCGTTTATGGGCAAGCGCGCTTTGGTATGTATGAAACACGTGGGACTGAACGTCTGTGCCGATCCGTTTGTGAACAGCGGTATGACGGGTGTCAACGGTGGTGTCATCGTGCTGGTGGCCGACGATCCGTCGATGCACTCATCACAGGACGAGCAGGACTCGCGTTTCTATGGTAAGTTCGCCATGATTC
Organism: uncultured Prevotellaceae bacterium; assembly: GCA_902764705.1. Taxonomy (GTDB): domain Bacteria; phylum Bacteroidota; class Bacteroidia; order Bacteroidales; family Bacteroidaceae; genus Prevotella. Next base: position 21,863 of record CACWWZ010000014.1, read on the forward strand.
CCACTTTCGAGCCTTCGAACCAGCAGGAAGCCTACGACATGATGGAAGCTGCTTTCGAATATTCCGAGCAGCAGAAGCTGCCCGTGCTGATGCGTGTCACCACCCGTATGGCGCATAGCCGCGCCGTGGTGGAGGTGAAGGACGAAGCCCGTCAGCAGAACGAGCTGAACTACAATGCCGTTGCTGCCAACTGGGTGTTGCTGCCTGCCAATGCACGTAAGCGCAATGATGTGGTAACGGCCCAACAGGCTCAGCTTGAGGACGATGCCGCCAAGTCGGCTTATAATATCTATTGCGAGGGTCAGGACAAGTCGCTGGGTATTATCGCCAGCGGCATTGGTTTTAACTATGTCAATGAATGTTTCCCCAAGGGTAGTCCCTACCCCATCCTGAAGATTTCGCAGTATCCATTGCCCAAGAAACTGGTGCGCCGACTTTTGGACGAGTGCGAAAAGGTGCTTATCGTCGAAGAAGGCCAGCCGTTCATTGAGGATATCGTTCGAGGTGTGGCAGAGAGCCAGAACATCAAGGGTAAGCTCGACGGAACCCTGCCCCGTACGGGTGAGTTGAACCCCGACATCGTAAAGAAGGCACTGGGCATGGAGTGCGGACAGTGCTTCGACCCCTGTGCCGATGTGGCTCCCCGTCCCCCGGCATTGTGTCAGGGCTGTGGTCACCGTGATGTGTATGCAGCCCTGAACGAGGTGCTGAAAGAGTACGAGAATCCCCGTGTCTTCGGTGACATCGGTTGTTACACGCTGGGCTTCCTGCCTCCGTTCCGTGCCATCCACTCTTGTGTCGACATGGGTGCTTCGATTACGATGGCGAAAGGTGCTGCCGATGCCGGTCAGTGGCCAGCCGTTGCCATCATCGGAGATTCGACCTTTACCCACAGCGGTATGACGGGTCTGCTCGATGCCATCAACGAGAATGCCAACATCACCGTTATCATCTCTGATAACCTGACGACGGGTATGACGGGTGGACAGGACTCTGCCGGTACGAACAAATTCGAGGCTATCTGTCGTGGTTTGGGCTTGAGCGACGAACACCTGAAGGTCGTTGTTCCCCTGCCGAAGAACATGCCCGAGATTACGCAGATTATCCGCGACGAGATTAACTACAAGGGCACCAGCGTGATTATTCCACGCCGTGAGTGCATGCAGACGTTGCAGCGTCATTTGAAGCAGAAAAAAGCCCAAAAGTGAAGAATGAAGAATGAAGAGTGAAGAATTTGCTACCGCTCGGTAGTTTTATAATTTCGATAAATATGAAAACAGATATAATTCTTTGCGGTGTAGGAGGACAGGGTATCCTCTCAATAGCAACCATTATCGGTGAAGCCGCCATGAACGAGAACCTATACATCAAACAGGCCGAGGTGCACGGAATGAGCCAGCGTGGCGGTGACGTACAGTCGAACCTGCGCATTTCGAGCGACCCCATCGCCAGCGACCTCATTGCCAAAGGCGGTGCCGACGTCATCATTTCGATGGAACCCATGGAGGCTCTGCGCTACCTGCCCTTCCTGTCGAAGGAGGGTTGGATCATCACCAGCAGCGCCCCGTTTGAGAATATTCCCAACTATCCTGACATGAATGTGATTAATGCCGATCTGGCGAAGCTGCCCCACGTCATTACCCTCGACATCGAGCAGATGGCGAAGGATAACGGTGTGCCCCGTTCGGCTAACGTCATCCTGTTGGGCGCCGCCCAGAAGGCTCTCGGCATTGAGTACGAGAAGCTGGAAGATGCCATCCGCCGTGTCTTCGGACGCAAGGGCGAGGCTATCGTGGAAGCAAACATCAAAGCATTAGCCTTAGGTCGCGAGGCACAGAAATAAAGTCGTTATAACGTCATAACGAAATGTCGAAATAACGAAATATCGTAAACAATGAAAGAAACTCCGATAAGAAAAGAAATCGTCGACGGACTGATTGCCAAGCTGGGCATTCAGGACTTTGCCAAAGCCACCATCCGTGAGGTGAAGCAGGTGGCTGCGATGGCCGAGAAAGAGAGTGGCGTAGAATTCATTAAGATGGAAATGGGCATTCCCGGACTCCCTGCCGCACAGGTTGGTGTCGATGCCCAAATCAAGGCGTTGCAGGACGGCATCGCACACAGTTATCCCGATATCCAGGGCTATCCGGAATTGAAAAAACAGGCCTCGCGCTTCGTCAAGGCCTTTATCAATGTCGATATCGCCCCTGAGGGTTGTGTACCCGTTACCGGTTCCATGCAGGGCACGTTTGCCTCGTTCCTGACCTGTTCGCAGGCCAACAAGGCCAAAGATACTGTACTGTTCATCGACCCTGGATTCCCTGTGCAGAAGATGCAGTTGCAGGTTCAGGGCGTGAAGTATGAGACCTTCGACGTGTACGACTTCCGCGGTGAGAAGCTGGGACCGAAATTAGAGAAATACCTCAAGGTAGGCAACATCTGTGCCATCGTCTATTCGAATCCCAACAACCCCGCCTGGATTTGCTTGACCGAGGAAGAGCTGAAGACTATTGGCACACTGGCTACGAAATACGATGCCATCGTGATGGAAGATTTGGCTTATTTCGCTATGGACTTCCGCCAGGATCTGAGCAAACCCTTCGAGGCTCCTTTCCAGCCTACAGTAGCTCACTACACGGAGAACTACATGCTGCTGATTTCGGGTTCGAAGGCGTTTAGCTATGCCGGAGAACGTATCGGTGTGGTATGTATCAGTGATAAGCTGTTCCGTCGTCATTTCGACGACCTCTCTGCGCGTTATGAAGGCCTGCCTTTCGGACTGGTTTTCTCCACCCGCATGCTCTATGCCCTGTCGTCAGGCACCAGCCACTCGGCCCAGTATGCGATGGCAGCTATGTTGAAGGCCGCCTGCGACGGAACATATAATTTCCGTTCCGAGGTTAAGGTCTATGGTGACCGTGCTCACAAGCTGAAGGAAATTTTCCTGCGTCACAACTTCCACATCGTCTACGACAAAGACCTCGATCAGCCTGTTGCCGACGGCTTCTACTTCACTATTGGCTACAAAGGCATGACCTCTGGGCAGCTGGCCCAGGAACTGATGTACTATGGTGTTTCGGCCATTTGTCTGATCACCACTGGCTCCCATCAGGAAGGCTTGCGCGTGTGTACCTCTTTTATTGAGGACCACCAGTACGAGCAGCTGGAGGAGCGCATGCAGGTATTTGCAGAGAATAATCCTATCAAATAATGTTTCATTTCAAAAAATAAAAAATACAATGACTTTCAAAAATCTTTTCAGACAGTCTGCCCTCGCATTGCTGCTGGCATTCGTCAGCACGAGTGTGATGGCGCAAGAGAAGAAATCCACTAAAGAGATTGACTGGTTTCAGGAGCTGAAGAGCCGCATCACGCTCAATGGTTATGCTCAGGCAGGCTACTCCTACACAGATCAAGAAGAGGCCATGCGCGGCGGAGCGCCTAAAAGCAGTTACAACCTGAAGCGCACCCTGCTGTGGGCAAAGGCCCGCATCACCGACCGCTGGTTCTTCCTCTTCATGCACGACTTCAACAGCGTGGTACAGGAGTTCTACACCGATTATCGTATCACCAAAGGCAATGAACTCACCGTTCGTCTGGGCCAGTTCAAAAACTCGTTCTCAATGGAGAATCCCTTGTCGCCCGTACAGCTCGAACTCATCGACGTCTGTTCGCAGGCCGTCACCTGTTACGCAGGTTGCTACGACCCCCTCTATGGCCTGCACTACGGTCGTGACCTCGGACTGGAATTCTATGGTGACCTGTTCAAAGGCCAGCTGCACTACGAATTAGGCATCATGAACGGACAGGGCATCAACCGCAAGGACGGCAACGATGACAAGGACGTCATCCTGAAGTTGGAGTATCGTCCCTCAGATCAGTTCCGTTTCGTTGTCAGCGGACAAAAGGGTCGCGGACATGCCGTCAACGAGAAACCCGTATTCTGGAACCCCACCATACAAAATGGCGATGACTATCGTCGTGACCGCTATAGCGTAGGTATGGAAATCAAGAGCGCCCCCTACTCTCCCAGCAAATATAAGGAGGCCCGTCCACTGAAGGTTCGCGCCGAGTGGCTGGGCGGTAAGGACGGTGACGTGGGTAGCATGGGTGGCTATGTCACCTCAACCATCCCCATCACCGACGGTCTCGATGCTGTTGCCTCTGTCGACTATTTCGACCGCAACACCGACATGAAGTACAACCAGACGCAAGCCACTGCCGGATTGCAGTACTGGTTCTACAAAAACTGCCGTATCCAATTGCAATATACCCGCACGTGGAGCAACTACCAGAAGGACTACAACTGGCTGCAAGGTCAGGTGCAGGTGGCATTCTAAATGAAGAATGAAGAATGAAAAATTTGCTACCGCAATAATAACGAAAAAAAACAAAAATAAAATATGCTAATCAAAGTTCTATTAACGATTGTTTTCTTTGCCGTCATGCTGGGCGTGGGAATCTACTCGCGCAAACAGGCCAGCAGTGTCGACGGCTTTGTGTTAGGCGGACGCTCTGTGGGTCCCTGGCTGACAGCCTTTGCCTTCGGTACGTCCTATTTCTCGGCAGTAGTCTTCGTGGGCTATGCCGGACAGTTTGGTTGGAAATACGGACTCTCCAGCGCTTGGATCGGTATCGGTAACGCTATCATCGGTTCGTTGCTGGCATGGCTCATCCTGGGTCGTCGTACGAAGCTGATGACACAGCACATCGAGAGCCGTACGATGCCCGATTTCTTTGGTACACGTTTCAGCGATCAGGGTCTTCGTGTGGTGGCTTCCGTCATTGCCTTCGTATTCCTGATTCCCTATACCGCTGGTGTCTATAGCGGTATCTCGCGACTCTTCGAGATGGGCTTCGACATTCCCTACGAGTATTGCGTCATCATCATGTCCATCCTGACGGCTGTCTATGTGATTATCGGCGGTTACAAGGCTACGGCCATGAACGACTTCATTCAGGGTATCATCATGCTCTTCGGCATTCTGGCGGTCATCTTCGCCGTGCTAAATGCCCAGGGCGGACTGACGGCTGCCGTCGATAAACTCGCTGCACTGCCTTCTGATGCCGATCCTACTATCAATGGCGGCTTTGCCTCGTGGTTCGGCCCTGATCCCTGGGGACTGCTGGGCGTGGTGATTCTCACCTCGTTGGGTACCATGGGACTGCCACAGATGGTGGGTAAGTTCTATTCGATTACCGATGAGAGTGCCATCAAGCGCGGTACCGTCATTTCTACCATCTTCGCTTTCATCGTGGCTGGTGGCTGCTACTTCCTCGGTGGTTTCGGACGTCTCTACGACCCCGTCATCAATGAAGCGACAGGCAAGATTGCCTTCGACTCCATCGTACCGGCCATGCTGGTCACCCTACCCGATGTGCTCATCGCCCTCGTGGTATTGCTCGTACTCTCAGCCTCGATGTCTACGCTTGCCTCATTGGTATTGACATCGTCGTCTACTATGACGCTCGACCTGATCTATCGCGACAAGAAATCGCTGCCTGGCGAAGTCGAGGAAGGTACCATCGACGATATCGTGGCCGAGAAGATCGAGCGCCGTAAGGTCGTCGTCATGCGTGTGCTCATTATGTTCTTCATCGCCATCTCACTGCTCATTGCCCTCAATCCCCCGACGTTCATTGCACAGCTCATGGGCATCTCGTGGGGTGCGTTGGCTGGTGCCTTCCTGGCTCCATTTATGCTGGGTCTCTACTGGCGTGGCGTCACCAAGGCTGCCGTCTGGGCTTGCTTCATCTGGGGTGTGGGACTCACCGTCATCAACATGTTGGCTGGCAACCCCATCAATCCCATCAACTGCGGTGCCATCGCGATGGTTGGTGGCTTCCCCGTCGTCTGGCTGGTAAGTCTCTTCACCAAGAAACTCCCTGCACAAACCGTCGACAAGATTTTCGAGTGCTACGACTAAACAATGAAGAGTGAAGAATGAAGAATGAAGAATTTGCTTCCGCACAGACAACTTCTTACAAAAGAAACGAATCTGTACTTCACATCAAGAGTTATGCATTTGGTGTGCGGATAGTAAAGATGTTTTTGCACTTTTCTGAGGGTGACTGGAAATTACAGACCTTATACAAACAGATATTAAGGTCTGGAACTTCTATTTCTGCTAATGTCCATGAATCGGAATTTGCACAAAGTCCTTCGGACTTCGCTTCAAAACTTCATATTGCTCTCAAGGAAGCCAATGAAACTATGAACTGGCTCAATCTTTTACATGATGTATCTATCCTTGAAGATAATGCTTACGAAAGCATGTCAAAAGATTGTAGTGAGATCATAGATCTATTGGTTGCATCTGTTAAAACAATAAAAAAGAATAATCCTAAAAAACAAAAGAATGAAGAGAATGAGGACGAGGAGATGCGGTAGCAAATTCTTCATTCTTCATTTTTCATTCTTCATTTTAAAACTATGATTTGGAATCCGAATAAAGAATGCATGAGTCGCGACGAGATGAGCGCGCTCCAAGGCAAACGACTGCACAAAATTGTGGAGTATGTCTACCACAATGTGCCGTTCTATCGTAATAAACTCCAAGAGCTGGATATCCGTCCTGACGATATCCAAACCATCGAGGACATCAAGAAGCTGCCCTTCACCACCAAGAAGGACCTGCGCGACAACTACCCCTTCGGTTTGCAGGCTGCTCCGCAGAGCGAGATTATCCGCGTACACGCTTCTTCTGGTACGACGGGTAATCCTACCATCGTCGGTTACACCCGCAAGGACATCGGTGTGTGGAGCGAGTGCATGGCGCGCTGTCTGACGGCCTATGGTGTTACCCGCGACGACATTTTCTCTGTAGCTTACGGCTATGGTCTCTTTACGGGCGGTCTGGGCGCACATTATGGCGTGGAGCATCTGGGAGCATCGGTTATCCCCGCTGGTACGGGAAACACCGAGAAGCACCTGAAGTTGATTCGCGACCTGGGTATTACGGGCATCGCCTGTACCCCGTCGTACGCCCTCTATCTGGCCGAGACCATGGATAAGATTGGTATCACGAAAGACCAGATCAAGCTGCGCATCGGTGCCTTTGGCGCTGAGCCTTGGACCGAAAGCATGCGTAAGGAGATTGAGGAGCGTTTGGGCCTGAAAGGTTTCAACATCTATGGTCTCTCCGAGGTCATGGGACCCAGCGTCAGCTACGAGTGCCAGATGCAGCACGGCTCGCACATCTGCGAAGACCATTTCTATCCTGAGATCATCAACCCCGTCACGCTGGAGTCAGTCCCCAACGGACAACAGGGCGAGCTCGTGTTCACCACGTTGACCAAGGAAGGTATGCCCGTCATCCGTTACCGCACGCGCGACCTCTGTTCGCTGATGCCCGGCACCTGCGACTGCGGACGTACCAGCATCCGCATGGGACGCATCGAGGGCCGTTCCGACGACATGCTCATCATCCGAGGCATCAACGTATTCCCGTCACAGGTCGAGAGTGTCATCCTCTCACTGCCGGAGTTCGCTCCTCACTACATGCTGGTGGTCGACCGCGTCAACAACCTCGACACCCTGCAGGTTCAGGCCGAGCTGCGTCAGGAGGTGTTCACCTCTACCTTCGACACGCCCGCTGCCGTCGAGGCCCTCGAGAAAAAGCTCGCTGCCAAGCTGAAGAGCGTGCTCAGCATCGCCGCAAAAGTACAGCTGAAGGCTCCCGGCTCTATTGAGCGTTCACAGGGAAAGAGTGCCCACGTCATTGATAATCGTAAACTATAAATATCTTTTATGATGGAACAATCCAAGTATTTTAATCCTGAGTTCGAAACGATGTCGCGCGAACAGATCGAGGCTCTCCAGCTGGAGCGTCTGCAGAAAACTGTGCGCCACTGCATGAACTCGCCCTTCTACAAGAAACGCTTCGAGGAAATCGGGCTTCGTCCTGAGGACATCAAAAGCCTGGATGACTTGAAGAAGATTCCCTTTACTACGAAACAGGACCTGCGCGACACCTATCCCTTCGGCATCGCCAGCGCTCCGCTTCGCGATTGTGTACGCCTGCACTCTTCGTCAGGCACCACGGGTAACCCTACCGTCATCCTGCACACGCAGAAAGACCTTGACGAGTGGGCAAACCAGGTGGCTCGTAACCTGTGGATGGTTGGCCTACGCCCCGACGACGTATTCCAGAACTCCTCTGGTTATGGTATGTTCACCGGCGGTCTGGGCTTCCAGTATGGTGCCGAGAAGTTGGGCATGCTCACTATTCCTGCCGCTGCCGGTAACTCGCTGCGTCAGATCAAGTTCATCACCGACTTCGGCACGACAGCTATCCATGCCATTCCTTCCTATGTCACCCGTCTCTACGAGGTCATGAAGGAAAATGGCGTAGACCCCCGTCGCGACACCAAACTGAAGGTTCTCGCTATCGGTGCCGAGCCCCACTCTGAGGAGCAGCGCAAGCGTATAGAGGAGATGCTGGGTGTCAAAGCTTACAACTCGTTCGGTATGAGCGAAATGTGCGGTCCTGGCGTAGGCTTCGAGTGTCCGGAGCAGAATGGCTTACACTTCTGGGAGGACTACTACATCGTCGAGATTGTCGACCCCGAGACGCTGGAGCCCGTGCCCGACGGCGAGATTGGCGAACTGGTGCTCACCACACTCTGTCGCGAAGCTATGCCGCTGCTGCGTTATCGCACCCGCGACTTGACTCGTGTACTGGGTCGTACGTGTCCTTGTGGCCGCAATCATATCCGCCTCGACCGCATGCGCGGCCGTTCCGACGACATGATTGTGCTGCGTGGTGTCAACATCTTCCCCATTCAGGTCGAGAAGATCCTCATGAAGTTCCCTGAACTGGGTACGAATTATCTCATCACCCTCACCACTGAGGACAACAACGATCAGATGACCATCGAGGTAGAGCTGAACGAGGGTACCGACGACTATGGCAAGCTGCAGGCGCTCGAAAAGGAAATCCGCCACCAGGTAGGCGACGAAATCCTGCTGAAGCCCAGAATCCGTCTTGTACCTAAGGGTACCCTCCCCGTCAGCGAAGGCAAGGCCGTCCGCGTCGTCGACAAGCGCAAAGTATATCAGTAACAAAATGAAGAATGAAGAATGAAGAGTGAAGAATTTGCTACCGCTTTGGTGATGCCAAGCGAACATGCTGCGCCTTCATGCTTCTCTTCAGTCTTCTCATGTAAAGAAAAAAAATAATAATGTTAAAAATGAGTGATGATGCAAGCAATGTCGTGCGGTAGCAAATTCTTCATTCTTCATTCTTCACTCTTAACTAAAAAAATATGACTATCAATCAGTTATCCATTTTCATCGAGAACCGTTCGGGTACGCTTATCAAGGTGCTCAACATTCTCAAGCAGGCAGGCATTCAGATTGTCGCCTCAACCATTGCCGATACGGCAGAGTACGGTATCTACCGCCTCATTTGTTCAGAACCCATTCGCGCTTGCGAGGAACTCAAGAAGGGCGGTGTGGCCGTTGCGCTCAGCAATGTCTTCGCCCTCGAGCTCGACGACGAGCCCGGACGTGCTGCAGACGCCGTAGAGACCTTCTCGAAGGCCGGCATCAGCATTGCCTACATGTACACCTTCCTGCTGCGCGGAAAGGGCATCATGGTGTTCCGCACCGAGAATGCTCCCGCTGCCGAGCAAGTCATCCTCGAAAACAAGCTCCGCTACATCGAGGAGCCCGACCTCTCAAAACTCGTATAACAACAGCGACGTAATAAAAAGGAGGCCCGAGCAAAATGCCCGGGCCTTTTTATTTTTACAGCTGTTAAACCTTATTTGTTCAGTTTCCACGTGACACCGTCTTTGGTGTCCTTGACTTCGAAACCGGCAGCAGCGAGTTCATCACGGATCTTGTCACTGGTAGCCCAGTCCTTATCGGCCTTGGCCTTGGCACGCAGTTCGAGCACCATGTCAACTACCTTGCCGAAGGCTTCCTCACGGGCGGCGTTGCCGCCAGTTGAGAGTTGAGAGTTGAGAGTTGAAAGTCCAAGGATGTCGAAAGCGAAGAGGTGCATCACCTCCTTCAGCTCCTTCAGGCAGTCGGCACAGATGGTTGCCTTATGGTCTGTCAGTTTATTAATCGTAGTGCATGCCTCGAACAAATAGCTCAACACCAGCGGTGTGGCGAGGTCGTCGTTCATAGCGTCGTAGCACTTCTCGCGCAGGGTCTTTACCACGCGCTCGGTCTCAGCATCACACTTGTCGCTAACCGGAACGCGCTCCAGGTCGTTGATAGCATTCATCAGTTTCTCGTAACCCTTCTCGGCAGCCTGCAGGGCCTCATTCGAGAAATCTACAGTGCCACGATAGTGGGCTGAGAGCACGAAGAAACGGATAGTCATGGGCGAATAAGCCTTCTCGAGCAGAGGATGATTGCCCGTAAAGAACTGCTCGAGCGTGATGAAGTTGTTGTACGACTTACCCATCTTCTGTCCGTTGATGGTGAGCATGTTGTTGTGCATCCAGTATTTGACGGCTGGATGACCCATCGAGGCCTGAGCCTGAGCAATCTCACACTCATGGTGGGGGAAGATGAGGTCCATGCCACCTCCGTGAATGTCGAACTCCTCGCCCAGATACTTTCGACCCATGGCTGTGCACTCACAGTGCCAACCTGGGAAACCGTCGCTCCAGGGTGATGGCCAGCGCATGATGTGCTCGGGCTGAGCTTTCTTCCACAGGGCGAAGTCGGCCTGATTGTGCTTTTCGCCGACACCATCGAGGTTGTCGCGTGAGGCATCTTTGATATTCTCCAACGAACGTCCGGAGAGAATACCATACTTATATTGTTTATTATACGCTTCGATATCAAAGTAAATGGAACCGTTCGACTCGTAAGCAAAACCGTTGTCGAGAATCTGCTGTACCAACTGCTGTTGCTCGATGATATGACCCGTGGCGTGCGGCTCAATAGAGGGACGCAACACGTTCAGTGCATCCATGAACTGGTGGTAGCGGTTGGTATAGTACTGGGCAATCTCCATGGGTTCGAGCTGCTCCAAGCGAGCCTTCTTAGCTATCTTGTCCTCGCCCTCGTCGGCATCGTGCTCCAGATGGCCCACGTCGGTGATGTTGCGTACATAACGCACCTTATAGCCCAGATGCCTCAGATAGCGGAACACCAGGTCGAAGGTGATGGCGGGACGGGCGTGTCCCAGATGGGGGTCTCCGTAAACGGTAGGACCACATACATACATGCCCACATTGGGGGCGTGCAACGGTTCGAAACGCTCCTTCTGGCGCGTTAACGTATTATAAATTACTAACTTCGATTCCATACTTTTTGTAATTTTGGGTGCAAAGATACAAATAAATTAAGAATTAAGAATTAAGAATTAAGAAATATTTCGTACCTTTGCACAAAAATAATAGCGATATGATGAAAACTATAAAATCCTTTTTCCCGATGCTATTGCTGACGGCAGGACTCATCGTATGGTCTGGTTGCAGCAAGGACGACGATTATGAACAGACTGTAAGCAAAGAGATTCCTGCCAGTCCATTGCTGGATGCGGCCAACACATTCAATGAACAAATGGCCGGACTGAACTTTCAGGAGTTGGCTCCTTTGGCTGAAGTAGTTCCAGCTACAACACGTGCTAATAATGGTACCCGTGGTGAGTTCGAGACAAAGTTGTCGACACTGCTAACACTATTACAGGCTGAACAAGCTACAACACGTTCTGTTACGTTGGGGCACCGGTTCTCGTTCCATTCGTTTAACAGCGCCTTACAGCTGGCATGGGACCTGTCGGTCATCTTGGGCGACGAGGGCGAGAGCTGTTCTTCTTGGTTTGGCTTGAACTCGACCAAGAAGGGAGAGGTCTACTATACGGCCAAGAACGGTAGTCTATATACGGTGAAAGGCCTCATCGACAAAGAGGTTACGATACAGTTCCGGGGCTTCAACACGAAGGTTGTGGTCAAGAAAGCCTGCGAATTCTTTATCTTTAAGGACGGAGAACAAGTGCTGAAGATACAGTCTGGTTCGGAAGACAACCGTCCTGTATGGCTCCCCATTCTTATCAAGGATATCTTCTATACTGGTCAGATGTACTATCGCGACTACGAAATCAACCTGACGTACGACAAACATAGCGCACACAACCGGACGCTGGACCTTGTTTACGGCAAGACGGGCGAAGAAGTGCCGTTGCTGACGATGAGCGCCCAGTTGGAAGACGATGCCGACATCCTAAAAATCATCAAGCACGACGTGAATGTACGCGCCAACTTTACCGTAACGGCCATGAATATGCTTACCTTTGAGGGTACGTCGAACAATGTGAACTATCTGGTGATCGACGGCGTGCGCCTTTCCCGCTGCATGAAGGAAGGTACCACCGAACAGGAGTGCAAGGAAATGGTGGATCAGTTCAACGAGAACCTCACACTGAACCTGCTACTGGCAGACGTCCCAATGGGTTGGCTATATATGGGGGTACAGCAGGACGCCAGAACCAACCTGTACTTCCCAACCGTTATGATACACACGACTATATTGGGCGAAGGCGACTACCCCGTTACGACCCTTCTGCAGATGATGGGTGTGGACATTCCCGACATACTCTTAACAGCCGCACAGATTAACGAAGAATAAGGAAAAGATACTTCGTTTTGGCAAAAAAAGAAATAATTCTTTTGTTTTGCCCTCAACTTTTCGTACCTTTGCAGGCAAAATATACAAATTGTAAATAGTAAATCGTCAAATCGTAAATAATATGGCTTATACACGTATGACTGCTGCAGAGGCTGCAGCACTGATTAAGAATGGCGAGCACATCGCCATGAGTGGCTTCACACCTGCCGGTGTGGCCAAGGCAACTACCAAAGAGTTAGCAAAGATTGCTGTGGCTGAGCACGAGGCCGGCCGCGAGTTCAAGGTGGCTATCTTCACCGGTGCCTCTACCGGACAGAGCACCGATGGTGACCTGGCAAACGCTCAGGCAATACTCTATCGTGCTCCTTACACCACGAACCCCGATTTCCGCAAGCACGTGAACATGGGCGAAATTCCCTACAACGACCTGCACCTAAGTCACATGGCACAGGAGTTGCGCTATGGTTTCTACGGTCCGTTGGACTGGGCCATCCTCGAGGTGTGCGACATCGAAGAAGTGGGCAACGACTATCGTGTCTACCTGACTGCCGCTGGCGGTATTTCTCCCACGGCTGCCCGTCTGGCCAAGCACGTCATTCTGGAGCTGAACAGCTTCCACAATCCCAATGCGAAGTATATCCACGACGTGTATGAGCCGTTGGATCCCCCTTACCGCAAGGCTATCCCCATCGAACATGTTGGTGACCGCATCGGACAGCCGTTTGTCTCTATCCCCAAGGAGAAGGTCGTTGGTGTCGTAGAGTGTAACATCCCCGACGAGGCCCGTTCCTTCAAGGACAGCGACCCAGTAACCGATAAGATCGGTTTCCTGACAGCAGAGTTCCTCGTAGAGGAAATGCACAAGGGCCGTATTCCCAAGGAGTTCCTGCCGCTGCAGAGTGGCGTGGGTTCTACTGCTAATGCCATCCTCGGTGCTCTTGGACAGGACAAACATGTGCCCGACTTCAACATCTATACCGAGGTGCTGCAGGACGCAGTGGTAGGTATGATGCTCAATGGTCGTGTGAAGGATGCTTCGGCATGCTCGCTGACTGTATCGAACGAGTGTCTGATGCAGGTGTACGACAATATGGACTACTTCAAGAACCACCTGACGCTGCGTCAGAGCGAGATTTCGAACTCGCCTGAGATTATCCGTCGCTTAGGTGTGATCGCCATTAATACTGCCATCGAGGCTGACCTCTATGGTAACGTGAACTCTACACACATCAGCGGTACGAAGATGATGAATGGTATCGGTGGTTCGGGTGACTTCATCCGCAACGCATACCTCTCTATCTTCACTTGTCCTTCTGTGGCCAAGGGTGGCGTGATTTCTTCTATCGTTCCTTTCGTCAGCCATCAGGACAGCTCAGAGCACGACGTGAACATCATCGTGACAGAGCAGGGTATCGCCGACCTTCGTGGCAAGGGTCCCATCCAGCGTGCAGAGACGATCATCGAGAACTGTGCACATCCCGACTACAAGCAGTTGCTGTGGGACTACCTGAAGATTGCGAAGATGGGCCAGACCCGTCACAACCTGCCCGCTGCCTTCGCCATGCACGACACGCTGGCTCGCAAGGGCGACATGAAGTTGACTGACTTTGCAGAATACGTGAAGTGAAGCAACCCGCTATTATCATACCACAAGGAGCGCACGAGGTGCTGTTGCACGCTTGCTGCGCTCCTTGTTCATCAGCCATCGTAGAGTGGATGTTGGCACACGACGTCCGCCCAACCATATTCTATTATAACCCCAACATCTACCCCCGCGAGGAATACGACATCCGAAAGAACGAGAGCAAACGGCATGCCGACTCTTTGGGCATCCGCTGGATTGACGGCGACTACAACCACGAGGCGTGGCTCAATAGTGTTCATGGGTTGGAATGCGAACCGGAACGGGGCAGCCGCTGTGCACTTTGTTTCCGACTGCGTCTGACGGCAGCAGCCCGCGAAGCACGCCGACAGGGTTTGCGGTTCTTTACCACCACCCTCGCCTCTTCCCGTTGGAAGAGCATCGAACAGATTACTGCTGCCGGACTGCAGGCACAGGCAGCCGTGCCCGACACCGAATTCTGGGCACAAAACTGGCGCAAGGGCGGTCTCTACGAACGCCGCAACCAACTCCTAAAAGAATACGATTTCTACAACCAGCAGTACTGCGGCTGCGAGTTCTCTCTAAACCCTAAACTCTAAACTCTCAACTTTAGAGGTACTCCATCAGCACATCCCACACAGCAATGATGTGACACAGGCTTCCGGCCAGCACGAAGAAGTGGAACACGGAGTGCATATACTTCTTTTTATTCAGCGAATAGAACACCGCTCCCGTGATGTAGCACACGCCCTCGGCCACAATCCAGATAAAGGCTGCTGTCGACACCGAGTCTATCAACGGCTTGAAGGCCACCAACACACTCAGTCCCATGCCGATAAAACAGAAGGTCTCAATGTTCGAGTGCTCTTTCAGTCGGGCAAAACTCACGATGGTTCCCGCAATGGCACAGAGCCATACGAACGAAAACAACGACCAGCCCCAATAGCCCTGGGTGCGCAAGGCCACCAGCGTTAACGGGGAGTACGAACCCGCAATATGCCAATAGATGGCGGCGTGATCCCAGTGGCGCAGACGCTCCTTCCATTTTGAACGGTGTCCCACCAGTCCTTGTCCACGTCGGCGCCCGTAAATGGGTAGGGCATGATAGACTGTCGACGCCACATAGCTGGCCAGCATGCCAAACAGATAGAGGCAGACACCCAGACGCGCCCAGGGATTCTCCCCCCGGAACGCCATCCACAGGAAGACGATGCCAAAGGCGACACCCATAATGATGCCTCCTGCATGGCTCCACGCATTCCACAGCTCTTCCTTATGTGTATATCTGATGGGCATAAATGCACTTTTTTTCGCTCGGCTTGCAAAATTACGGATTTTTTTCGTAATTTTGCACAAAATAAAGCAGAAATCAATGACACAAGAAGAAAAGACCCTTTTAGAAGAGCGCATCGTCGACGTACTGAAGACCGTCTACGACCCGGAAATCCCAGTCAACATCTATGATCTGGGCATGATTTACAAAATCGACGTGCAGGACGACAGTTCTGTCGAGTTGGACATGACTTTTACCGCCCCCAACTGTCCTGCTGCCGACTTCATCCTGGAAGATGTGCGCACGAAAGTGGAGTCTGTCGAGGGCATCACGTCAGCGAATGTCAACCTCGTTTTCGAACCCGCCTGGGACCAGAATATGATGAGCGAAGAAGCAAGAGTCGAACTGGGATTCGACTAATCATAAAGTTCAACTTTTGAAGCAGCGAACGCCATCATGCTTGCATGTTTGGCTGAGTCGCAACAAAAGTCAACAACGTTAAAGGTCAATGTTCAAAATTCAAAGACTATGAAGAACGTCTATTTCCTTTCCGACGCGCACTTAGGTTCGCTGGCCATTCCGCATCAAAGGATGCAGGAGCGCCGACTGGTGCGCTTTCTCGACAGCATCAAGGAGAAAGCCGCCGCCGTCTATCTGTTAGGCGACATGTTCGACTTCTGGTACGAATACAAATACGTGGTCCCCAAGGGCTTCACGCGCTTTCTGGGCAAACTGTCGGAACTTACCGACATGGGGGTCGAGGTGCACTACTTTACAGGCAACCACGACATCTGGGCCTACGACTACCTGGCCAAGGAGTGTGGCGTCATCCTGCACAAACAGCCCGAGACCACCGAGATATACGGTCATGAGTTCTACCTGGCTCATGGCGACGGCATGGGCGATCCCAACAAGTCGTTCAAACTCATTCGCGCCATCTTCCACAACCGTCTCTGCCAGTGGCTCTTCTCAGGGCTCCATCCGCGTTGGGGAATGAGTTTCGGACTCACCTGGGCCCGTCACAGCTATATCAAGCATAAGGAAACGGACGAGCCACAATATATGGGTGAGGACCGTGAACACCTGGTGCTCTATGCCAAGAAGTATATCGAGAGTCATCCCAATATCGACTATTTCATCTTCGGACACCGTCACATTGAACTCGACATCAAGCTAGCACGCCATACGCGCCTGATGATTCTGGGTGACTGGATCAGTCAGTTCACATATGCCGTCTACGACGGTGAGCACATGTTCCTGGAACAATATATCGAGGGCGAAAGTCGACCTTAACGCTTTCTGCGTTTTTCATACTGGTCCAACTTCTTCAGGTAGTGACGCCTGAAGTCGCGCCAGTGGTAAAAGGGGGCACAGTTTGTCCGGATAGGCAGTCGCGCCTCCTGCTCGTTCAGCAGCACCTTGAAGAGCACGTCCTTGTCGTTGGGATTGCGGCGATAGAAGATAAACTGCACATTCGATCCCATGGGGAACACGCTGGAACTCCACCATCCTCGGGCCTCGATTTCGTCGAGGTTGCTGGTCTGCAGGTCATAACCGTTAATACCCAGCAGACAAACCAGTGGTAACAGCACTGTATCGTGTCCAAAGCGCAATTGTGCTCCAGGACGGTCCAGGCGCAGACAACTGTCAGCATCGGCAATCATCTGGCGCAACAGGTGGCGCTGACTGTAGGGATAATCGCCCCCGTTCAGCGGACAGAATCCGTATCGCATATACCACAGCACATTGTCAATCTGCCACATGCGATAGAGGTCCTCAGCCGTAAACAGATCGGTAATGAAAGTCTCCTTATTCAGATGTGTGTTCAACTGGAAGAGTCCCATCTTCATCAGGTAGTAGCTGAAGAAGGTCTCGTCAACCAGTTCTTTGACGATATCGGGATTCTTGAAGAGCATCTCCATCAGTCGACTGTTACCCACACGACTGGCGGTATAGGCGTCGTAGGCCTTCTGTGCCTCGGGAGTTAAGTCATTACGGTGCAACAAGGGATCCTGATGGTTCATGTATCGCTGTGTACGTTTCGAGGCGTCCATCGTGATGTGCAACTTCGGATTCCACTGAGCCAGCTCTATCAGCGCCGACTCCATCGACATGATACAACGCGGCACTACCGTACTGATGGCCGACACACAAGCCGAATCGGCAAAGACCTCAGGGAATCGTGTAATCATACGACGAGCAATCTGTCGGTGCTGGTTCGTTCCAATGGCTGTCAGATCGCCCCATCGGTCTTCAGAGTCACTCAGAATGAAGTTCATCTCGCTGAGCACCCGTTTGCCCATAGTGGTCAGCTCGTCCACACCATTGGCCTGCACTATCATCTTATAGGGAATATCATATCCCGAACGACGGTTGATATATCGCGAACCGTGACGTCCGTAATGTGAGATATAGAAAGGTCGCTTGCCCTGAGGGGCTGGCGTCAGATTGTCTGCAACGCTGTCAGGATAGATGTCGTAGTTGCACGAAGAGAAGCCCGGACTCTCTCTGATAATGTCGAGCACCACCTGTCCCCGTGCCACGCACAGCGAACAGCATGCAACCAATATCGCGAGTTTATTCCTCATCCCACTCCTTAGCATAAGCATACAGTTTACGCAAATAATAGCGTTTCACATCCACCCAATGATAGTAGGGTGCCAGGTCCGACTCGATGGGCAGCCGTGCCTCCTGTCCGTTCAGCAGCACACGCACCAGCGGGTCCGGATCGTCCTTATCCTTCCGGTAGTGAATCATCATCATGCTGCCGCCCATTGGGGCTATGCGGTAGTCCACCCACCCCAGTGCTTCCAGCGAGTCGAGCTGTCCCGTCCGCAAACCGAATCCGTTCAGTTCCAACAGACAAATCAGCGACATCACCGTTGTTTCGTGGGTATAGCGCAAGTGCACCACAGGATAGTCGAGCGTCATCACGCTGTCGCACTGATGTATCAGGTTCCACAGGGGCTTACGCTGTATGTAGGGCTGATGTCCGCCATTCAGCGTACACCCTCCGTAGCGGATGTATGCCCATGCATTGCGGCGCATCCAGTGGCGATGGATATCCTCCAACTCAAAGACATCATAGAGCGACATACTCAACTCCTTACTCCCCTTCGCAACGCCACACTCTCCAAGAGAGAACTCCTCAGTATACTGCGTACAGCCCGCCAAATCAAACAACTGTCTGCTCAGCGCGGCAGCATCAATCGACTTGGCATATTCAGCATCATTGAACAGCGTGGCCATCAGGTGCGTATTGTCTGGTGCCCATCGGGCAGCGAATTCGTTATAGCGCGCCATAGCGGTAGTATCGTCGCGCAATGCCTCCAGACGTTTGTCTTGCGGATTCATCCAAGGCTGCGAACGGTGCGATGCCGAGATTTTCATACGCAGGGGATGGTGGGTAAACGACATCTGCAAGGCCGCCTCACCGGACGTCAACAGACAGTGGTTCTGAACGACGGAACGTACGTCGACAAATGTGCTGTCCGTAAACATCTCCGGCAGTCGTTGCGTCAACTGGCGCGAAATCTCTTTGATCTGCAACTTGCCGGCCTCCGTCAACTCTCCCGTACGGTCTCGCGATTCGCGTCGCAGCTGCGCCACCTTGTGCAGAGCCTTCTTGCCCATCTCGGTCAGCTTCCCCAAGCTATCGGCACACAACAGCGTACGATACGGGTCATCATAGAACTCAGGACGCTCCAGATAATATGCCGACGGACAACCGTAGTGATTCACGTAGAAAGGTCGTTTACCTGCCGGCGGAGGCGTGTCGTGCACCCCCTGCAGCGGCAGTGCATAGTGCATGCCAGCAGCCCGTCGCACGTCCTCGCGCAACTCCTCAGCCACCGACTGTGCCCTCACACCGACTGCACCCCAGCAGCACATAATTCCAACCAGCATCCAAGACTTCACAAGCCTCATAACGATAATAACCTTTATACTTCGTTTGCAAAATTACAAAAAAAAATAGAAACGTACAACATTTTTCTAAAATATCTTTCATAACTTTGCATCATGCGAACAGAAATGAGAAATGAGAAAGTGACAGGCAATTTATTGCAACGGTGTTAACGGATAAACGATGTTGACAATGAAGATGTTGGCGGCGAGAATGATGAGGTTCATCAGTAGGCCGATGCGCATGAAGTCGCTGAAGCGGTAACCGCCAGGGCCATAGACCAGCATGTGGGTGGGCGAACCGATAGGCGTAGCGAAACTGCTGCTGACGCTGATCATCAGGGCGATGAGGAAGGGATAGGGCTCATAACCCAGTTTCTCGGCTGCCTCGTACATGATGGGGAAGAACATGGCACCTGCCGCCGTATTCGAAATAAACTCAGTGATAAACGTGCCGACAAAGCAAACGGCTGTCATTACCACTATCGGGTTGGTGCCACACACATCAAGAATGCCGTTGGCCAGCCACTCGGCGATGCCCGTTTTCTGGATGGCAAGACCGAGGACGGCACTGCCGGCAAAGACCATGAGAATATCCCAGTTGACAGCCTTCATGGCTTGCTCCATGTTGCAGCAGCGGCAGATGAGCATGGCGGCGGCAGCAAGGAAAGCACACTGCAGCAGCGGCATGATGCCGAGGGCCGAGACCACTACCATAGCAATCATGATGAGGGTGGAGATGATGGTGCCGTTGCCAATGTTGGGCACGTCACTAGAGTCGAAGAAGCGGAGGTCTCTCTCCAAAGAAGAAGTGTTGAGTTTTACGTTGTTGGGACAAATTAACAGCAACGTGTCGCCAGCCTGTAGCACCACGTTTCGTGGTGCCTCTTCGATGCGCTCGCCGCGTCGTGCCACAGCCGCCAATACCACATTGTTATCTTTTTCAAACGAACTACTGCCGATGGCCGTTCCTATGAGTCTGCTGCCAAAATCGACGTATGCCGTGCGCAATTTGGAATTATTATCTAACTCGCTCATAGAGAAGATATGGTGGTCCGAACTCACCAACTTGTGAGTATATGCCAACTCCATCAGTTCGTCTATCTGTCCCGCATAGATCAGATGGTCACCGCCCATGATAGGTTCGTTCTCGGTGACAGGCAACGGGATATCGTCGAAGTGATACATCTCTATCAGGCTACCGCCTTTGACATGGAAGAGACCGGCCTCGCCCAGCGTCTGGCCGATATAAGGATTGTCCGACGGAACCTGCAGTTCCACCGTGTAGTCGCCTGTCGATTCGAAGGCGCTCTCAGGCGCCTTACGGTCGGGCAGCAGCCTACGCATGGCAATAATCGACAGCACGCCCACAGCCAGACAGAACAGTCCCGGGACGGTTGTCGTCAGGATGTTCATAGCCACACCCGTCTTCTCTTCGTAGAGTCCACTGATGATGAGGTTCGGCGGCGTACCAATCAGCGTACACACACCACCCATACCAGAGGCATAGCTCAGGGGAATGAGCAGTTTCGAGGGCGACACACCGAGTTTCTTGGCCCACATCTTGACGATGTTGACGAAGAGCGACACGACTGTCGTGTTGCTGAGGAACGAACTGAGCACAGCCACTGGCAGCATCAATCGCGTAACCGCCTTCGAGTAACTGTCTGGCGAGCCGAGCAAATGTTTCACAATCCATTGCAGCACGCCGGTATACGTCAGTCCCGCAACAACCACGAACAGCACACCGACGGTGATGACCGACGTACTGCTGAAGCCCGAGAATGCATCCTTTGCATCAAGCACACCCGTCACATAAAGCACGCCGATGGCTCCGAGAAACACCAGGTCGCTGCGCCATTTGGTAAATAGCAGTACAGTGAACATCGTCAGCACCGTGACAATCGTAATCCAAGCATACAGGCTAAAGCCTAAGAATTCAATTGTTTCCATACTTAATTCAACAAGTTACTCTGCGTAATTACTCAGATCGGTTTCTTCGTGTTCTTCAGCGTCAGCCGTGGGGTCGTCGTAGAAGTTCTGCATCCAGTTGAAGAGGGCACCGAAGGGATATACGTCGGTGTCAATCCAGTTATGCACCTTCCAGGCACCATTTTCGAGATAGAGGGTCATCTCGAGATAACCTTTATTGCCGCGTTTGTCCCTCAGCCACACCTCAGCCTGAGCCTGATCACCCGTCAGCAATTCGGACTTCACGGAATCGATGGTCATGGGCGTTCCGATGTTTGGCACCCAGTGGTATCCGTCGTCGCCGTCGAACATCAGCTGTCCCTTGCTCTCACGGACTTTCTTGTAGAGTTTTTCTTTCAGCTCAAGGAAATCCTCCGAACAGTATTTCAGGTCGAGGAGCGTGATGTCGATACCATCGTCAGCAGCCATTTGGTTGACCTCAGCGAAGCAGGCACGGATTTGGGCTTCTACTGCCTCTGTAGTCCACAGGTCTGCGGGATCGGATGCCACGCTGTCGGCAACCATCAGGGAATCAACCCGAGTGGAGTCGGACTCCGCCTCCCCACCCTTTGTCTTGTTTCCACACGAGGCCATCATCAGTACGGCCATCACGGTTAGAATAAGATTTATCTTTTTCTTCATCGTCGTTTTTATGTTCCTTTTGGGTACAAAGGTAGTGTTTTTCTGCGAATCTTGCAAACAAATTCCACAGAATCTTATGTATGCATAAAGAAGCACTGGGTACTTACTGTTTCGTTTACTTAATCACCTTCTTGCGACCTTTGTAGATGTACACGCCCTTCTGCGTAGGTTGCTTGACGTGTTGTCCTGCCAGGTTGTAGACCTCGGTGCTCTGTGTTACGTGCTCACCGTTCAACGTGCTGATGCCGGTCGGAACTGGATATTGCAACGTCTCACCGATATTTACGGTGACTTCCAGAAGTCGCTTGGTACGTCCGTCACACAAGGTTTCATCGAGGGTAAATGTGACGGGATTATATTCTGTCTGCGTACCGTCATACTTTATGGTAGCCTCACTGCCATGAGGAATGTCGATTTTATGGGTTTCGGTCTGGTTTAACAATTCTCCGTCGTAGTAGTAAACCGAAAAGAAGTCTTTCTTGTTGACGTATTTGGGCCAGTCGGTGTTGGGATTATTATTCTTCAGCGTCACCTCGTAATAGAATTGCCAGTCGTCAGGATTATTAAATAATTTGTATGACACAACCTCCAGATCGGCAAATTCGAACTCATAGTTCTTGTCGAATGCAACGGTGACGGTATCGAGCAGTACTTCAGAATCGTCCTCGTACAGCAGGAACAGATAGTTTCCTGCATCTCCCAATTGAGAGAGAGAGATGATCATCTCTTCAGTGCTTGCTGCCCTCAGGTATCCACCCATCTTGATATTACGGAGCATCTCAGATACCGGTGGCAGTTCCTTGCAGGCTTCCTGTGAGGTCTTGTCGCCTAGTGGCATGATGCGCAGGCGCAGATTGCCATTATACTCATGACCTTTGTTGTTTACCACCAATGCTACGTCGTTAGGCTCCATGGCTATTTTTGTTCCTTAGCCGAAATAGAGCCTCAGGGCGTCGGCAATGTAGTGGCCTTCAGTCACTGACTCCGCAGGACCATAGGACATTTTCACGCTCAGTCCGCAGTATTGCATCAGAGTGGCAACGGCGGCTGCCTGTTCGTCGGTGTAACTTCCAGAATAGTCGTTTAGCATATTGTCCCAGTCGAATGTTGTAGCTGGCAATGCATCGAGTGGAAAGGGTTTATCTATGTATGTGAACGAATGAGCAGGTATGGGCTCGCAGGATGCCTCAGGCCAGCGATGATATTTCATAACCTGAGCCATAGCAGTGGCCACACAGCCAGTCATCGAAGAGCCTAGGATTAACTTCGGACAGTTGTTGTTATATGGTGAATCCTGATACCATGTGGTTTTTAGTAAGGGAGCTATTGCTTGACGAGGTACAGAGGTTGGCTCGCTGCCATTCATCGTGGCACTGCCTAAATTGCTAATGGCTTGTGCGTAACTGGTGAGCCATGCCCGCATGTTGGCTGGCATCTGATTCCAGTCGATATCACCGCTGTCGCTGTATCCCAGAACAGGGCGTGTGCGCTCGTCGGCCGAGACAATGACAAAGCCACCATCCTCGCGGTTAAAGGCATAAATGCCGCTGATGCCCAGCTTTATCCTCTTCAGTTGGGATAATCGGGCGGGCGCCCTGTGTCCATGAAGTACTGCTGACGTACGGTTGTTGATAAACTGCAGGGCCTTTTCCTTGGCCTCTTGTTCGCTAATGACTTGTGCAAAGAGTGCCATCTGGCAGCAAAGGATGGTAAGGAGTGTTGTCAGAATCTTTTTCATTGTTGTCGTTTTTTGTTATTGGCAAATTTCACATTCTGCCTACAAAGGTAGTAATAATAATCAAAATGCCAAAATATTTCACTATATTTTGGCATTTTACTCTATTTAGTCAACTTTCTCACGCTCAGAAATGAAAATATATTCTCATTTCCTTCGCTTAATCGAAATTTTGCACTATCTTTGCAGCGGAAAATAATTATTATTAGCTTTCTTTTTTATGAAAAAATTTTACCTACTATTTATTGCGGGCTGTTTGTCGGTTTCGGCAATGGCTCAGGAACATTTCGAGCTGGGCAAGCCTAACAACGACAACTACCGATACCTTGATGCATATCAGGGTCTTAAGGAGTACATCGACTATTCAAAGTATCCTAACTTTAAGCTGGGCGCAGGTACCACCGTAAGCGACTATCTCAAAAAAACTACGGTCTATAAGATGACCAATGCCAACTTCACGGAGACGGTGGCAGGTAACGCCATGAAGATGGGTAGTTGCGTAGACGGCAATGGTAACATGAACTTCACAACGGTAAAAAATTATGTAAAAACAGCCACCGATGCCGGTCTTAACGTCTATGGTCACACGCTGGCTTGGCACTCACAGCAGCCCATCGGCTGGTTGACGAAACTTATTGCCGACAAGCCAGACCCATCGGGAGAAGGGGAATATACAGTAGTGGCCAGCAAGGATTTCCGCACCCAAAAAAACGTTGGCTGGAAAGCTGACGAATCTACATATGGCTATACCATCACCTTCGATGCCACCAATGGTTTAAAAGTAAAAACCACGAAGAGTTATTCATGGGAGGTGCAGTTTGTACCAATGGATAACATCCAACTCACGAAAGGCCAGGACTACAAAATGACGTTCACTGTAAAGGGTTCGAAGTCAGGCAAGCTGGACGGTCGTCTTGGCGACTGGGGTGGCGGTGCTAATTTCAGCATCAATTTCACCTCCGAGTGGCAAGATGTATTTGTCGACATCAAGCCCACTATGGATGCCAACTTCATTCTGCTGCACGTGCCCAACTACGTGGGCGACGTGTATATCAAGCAGATTAAGTTCGAGGGTACTAAGGTGAAGACCGTTCCTCAGACCGCTCAGGAGAAGCACGACACCCTCGTGTATGCAATGGACAAATGGATTCACGGCATGATGGATGCCTGCGAGGGCAAGTGTAAGGCATGGGACCTCGTCAACGAAGCCATCAGCGGTGGCGGCAACGACGGTCAGGGCAACTATGTGTTACAGAGCTCTACGCAAGAAAATAGCGGCTCTTGGGACGTAGGAGGCAGTGCCTTCTACTGGCAGGACTATATGGGCGACCTGGAATACGTTCGTCAGGCCTGTCGTTTGGCTCGCAAGTATGGCCCGTCGGACATCAAGTTGTTCATCAACGACTACAATCTGGAATCTGACTGGGATAACAACAAGAAGGTGAAGTCGCTCATCAACTGGATTAAGAAGTGGGAAGCCGACGGTGTGACCTATATCGATGGTATCGGCACGCAGATGCACATCAGCTGCTTTGAAAACGCAAATATTCAGAATACTATCAAATCGCACATCACCACGATGTTCCAGCTCATGGCCAATTCAGGCAAGCTGGTTCGCGTCAGCGAGATGGATATGGGTTATGTACGAGGAAGCAACAGATGGGGAAGCTCAGTCAAGACCGACCAGCTGACCGAGGCCGAGCACAAGAAGATGGCCGACTTCTACGAGTGGATTATCAAGCAGTACCTCACCATCATTCCTGCCGAGCAGCAGTGGGGCATCTGCCAGTGGTGTACGACCGACTCTCCTACAAACAGCGGTTGGCGCGGTGGTGAGCCCGTCGGCATCTGGGATCTCAACTACTACCGCAAGCATGCCTATGCCGGATTTGTGCGTGGACTGAACGGCGGTGAACCCAGCGGCATTGAGAAGGTTGAAGCTAACCATACCATCGACACTTCAAAGGGCATCTACAACCTCAACGGTATGCGCCTGTCGGCAACCTCGTTGGACGAGCTGCCTTCCGGCCTCTACATCGTGAACGGCAAGAAGATTATCAAATGAGAAAGAGATTCACATTAACGATACTGGCCTTCTGCTGCGTGATAGCACAGGGCTGGGGCTATAAGACGAAAGGCGACGGCACGACGTACACTTTCGACAGTCTGTGCGAACAGGAGGGCAGTGGTGTGACCTACGAGGTACAGCAAGGCATCAGGATATACACGATGAGCGTGAACGACACCATTGCTGCCGGCGACCGCTTTGAAGTGGGTGATGCCCGAATCGTGTGTATGACCGACGACGTGACATTCGTCATCGAAGGCACGGCCGACTTCTTTAGTCCGGCGGGCTGTCTGTTTGCCAACATGGCTACTCTGACTCCTGCTAACGGCATTCTGATGAAGGACGTCAGTGTGTCGACAACCTTTTCCAGCTGTTACTTTGTCGGTGTGGGACTGAAATTCGTAGGCTGTGCAGGTGGTACGCTAAGCAATTGCACCTTCCAGGAGAACAATGGCGCCATAGGTCAGTCGGCCCTGGTGCTGGCCTCTGACGGTGCGACATTCACCATCGACCACAGTGCATTCCTGGATAACCCCAAGGCAGCTGTTTCGAGCGCTGCCAACATCAGTTGCAATCTGGCCATTACGAACTGTACGTTGACAAATAATGGTACGCTGAACGGCAATACGCCGCAGCTGAACCTGACGGTGGCCGACAACATCGTCATTGACCACTGCACCATTACAGGCAACCCCGAGCACACGATGGTGGGTGCCATCGGCATCTCGAACTTCTATAGCCGTACGGGCAACAACATCACCATCAGCAACTGCACCATTCGTGACAACCGCTATGGCATCGGCACTGTGGGATCGATGGACATCGTCATCAAGGACAACACACTCGTCGACAACAAATACGAGGTGAATCCCATGAACGGTGGCAGCGGCATCAGCCTCTATGACCCCTACCAACTGACGAACGCCATGATTAGCGGCAACCACATCGAGGGGTCGCTATGGGGCGTAACGGTCATCGGTTGCAAGAACGTCAATCTGGGACGTACCAATGTCGGCGTCGACAATCCCGACTACAACGAAGGTCGAAATACCTTCAAAGACAACGGCAACAACGGACTGCTGTACGACCTGTATAACAATTCGGCGAACACTGTCTACGCCCAGAACAACACGTGGAACGTCAGTCATCAGACACAGGAGGAGATCGAGAACGTCATCTTCCACAAGGCCGACGACGCTTCACTTGGCGAGGTCATCTACTGGCCCGCAGCAGCACCCGCAGGAATCAGGGAAGTTGAAGGTTCCGAGTTCCAAGATTCAAGTTCCGAGTTCTACGACCTGCGTGGCGTACAACACAACAATCCACAGAAAGGCATCAACATCGTGAGGAAAAACGGTCGCGCGAACCTATTATTACTTCGCACGCGAGGAAATGTTAAATAGTTCATTTTAGCAAAAAAAATCCCGATATTTTCTTGGAACGTATCGGGATTTTTCATACCTTTGCCCCGCAAAATTAAAAATCTATCACAAAAGTAATTTATGCAAGTTAAGACCAACAAGCGTTTTGTCAGTTGCCGAACGGTACAACTGAGGAGGTAGCTTCGGCTATTGTGCTCTTTGAGGCTTCGCCTCGAAGAACAGTTGCGCTCGAAAGAGTATGAAAGCATGCTTTCACTCTTTACTCGCTTACGTGTTCTTTGACATATTGCTACAATTACGGTTTGTGATAGAAATTTCGGGTAAGTTTCTATGAAACGCACTGGACAACGGTCTGCGGGCCTTGTCCGGTAAACTCTTGCGCCCTTTTCACGAAGGGCATACCAAAACACATTCATTATTCGTTTTTCAACCTTATTTTATGCAAAAGGATTTATTTCCGCTCGACAACGAGCCAAATGATGACGATTTTGACAAGATGCTCCAGGAATTCATCGACGAAGAATTCAACAGCGATGATGACAACCTGGAGGATGATGACGACCTTGATGATGATGATACCGATGAAGATGATGGTGACGACCAATCGTCCGATGGTGAACTCCCATCATTTGAAACCAGTGACGTTTCGGCCAACGATGGCGAGGACATACTCCTGCGCGTCGGAGGCGAACGCAACTACATGCCGGAAATCACAAAGGTGGAGATTGCTGTCCAGCCTCTGCTTCCCGGTTCTCTCTATGTCAACGGTCAAGTGGTGGTAACCATCCACGGGAAAGAGGATTCGTCTTTCGCGGATGACCGTTTCCAATTCAACATTTTTGGTGAAGGCGACTACCCGATGGCCAACACCAAGCGCTACGGCAAGCGCGATCACCCCTCGCCTGCCGTTATCACAACCACAATGCTGAGCCGACAGGTGTGGCTGCCTGGACGTTACACGCTCTATGTGCGCGACTCCAGCGATGATTCACTCATCCGAATGCCGTTCACACTCGACGCTCAGCTGAAGGCGACTATCGGTCAGCCGGAGCCCTGCAAGATTTGCAGCACAGACGACATCCTGACATCGTTGGTCGACACCGGGAAGTACGAATGGGAAGTCATGGCTCTGCGACCGGGAAACGCCCAGCTGCGGCGCTTTGTCGTCCAGAGCAGGCAGTTCGCCGTCTACAACGACTACCGCAAGGCCATGAACGGCGAAGCACTCAAGTCGAAAGGTCACCTGCTGGTTTCTGCCCGCAACAAGGACATCGACGACCAGATGTACGGACTGTACCGCATGGTGGCCAGCGATTTCGACATCAGCCGCATCGACTGCAGCACACTCTTCGATGCCTCGCGCAACAATCCCTACGAGCAGCTCTTCGAAGAGATGTCGATGACGGGCAAGCGCATCTTCTGTCTGACGAATGTCGGCGCCCTGCTCTCGACAGGCGGTAAGGTCATCGTCAAGAAGGTGCTCGAGAAAATCCGTCTCGACGAAGAGCGCTACCTGCTCTGGATGTGCGGATACAAGCAGGACATCGACGCCGTACTGAACATGTATCCCTCGATGAACGAGCTCTTCCCCGCCGACCGACGACTCGAGCAGGAGCCCTACAAGGACTTCGAACTGGTGCAGGCATTCTTCATCGAACTGCGCAACCAGTTC
This sequence comes from uncultured Prevotellaceae bacterium, assembly GCA_902764705.1. Lineage (GTDB taxonomy): Bacteria > Bacteroidota > Bacteroidia > Bacteroidales > Bacteroidaceae > Prevotella. The sequence continues at coordinate 50,707 of CACWWZ010000014.1, forward strand.
CTGTACTGCTCGACCGAAGCGATGGACGCGCTGGCACGGGCACTCATCCAGGGCTGGCAACGGGGCGTGCTCTCCACCTGGACACTGGCTGACATCCGACAGTTTGTCACCGATCAGGTCAAGCCACGCTATCTGGACCGCTGCTATCGGGAAATCGAGAGCGACGACCTGCCGGCAGTCGAAATCGAAGACCTCTGCTTCGACCAGATTACCAGCACCGAAGCCACCACAGAAGAGTGTTTCGCAGACCTCGACCGGATGATTGGTCTGGACAAAGTGAAGAAAGGCATCCACGCGATGGCCGACAACACCAAGTTCTATGCCGAGCGCCGACGTCGCGGACTACCCACCTCGCAGGAAGCCTCGTTCCACTGCGTATTTACCGGCAACCCCGGAACGGGCAAGACCACCGTCGCCAAGAAACTGGGACGCATCTACCGCTCGCTGGGACTGCTCTCGCGGGGCGAGGTCATCGCCGTCGACCGCACCCGACTGGTAGGGCGCTACATCGGTGAGACCGAGGAGAACATGAAGGCCGTACTCGAAGAGGCACGCGGCAACGTGCTCTTCATCGACGAGGCCTACACGCTCTACGACGGATCCAGCGACCGCAAGGACTTCGGAGCACGCGTTATCGACTCCCTGCTCACCGTGCTCTCGCAACCCGACCCCGACATGCTGGTCATCTTTGCCGGCTACCTGAAGGAGATGGATGCCATGCTCAGCACCAACCAAGGACTGATGGGGCGCTTCCCCTACAAATATCAGTTCGAGGACTACAATGCCGACCAGCTCTACGACATTGCCTGCAGCCTGCTGAAGCGCGACGCATACATCCTCTCGCCCGATGCCGACGCAGAGCTCCGCGAGTCCGTTGCCAAGGCCTATGCCCAGCGCGACGAGCACTTCAGCAACGCCCGGTGGGTCGAGCAGTTCGTCAACAACGGCATTATCCCCGCAATGGCCAGCCGCATCTCTCGCACCGCCTGCGACGACTATCAGACCATCGAGTTCACTGACGTCTGTCAGGCATACGCCAAATTCAATCCACGAGCCACAGCACTGAGGCCCCGCCACAAGGTGGGCTTCAGCGCCTGAGGGCGAAATCAACTTTCAACTTTACAAAACACCCATGAAATTAGTATTGAAAGCCGTTCCCCAGAGCGGCAGAAACGATTTAGCCTATTTTACCGGAAAACCCTATGTCATTCTCGATCTCGACCAGGCGCCGGAATCCTCCGACACCTGTACCTTCTCACTCTATAACGACCAGCTCTGGCTGATGTTCTCTGCCAAGACGGGCGACAAGCTGGTGAAACAGAAAGACAACCGGTTCGTTGTCGTCGTCAACAAAAGCGACATATGGATTCCCGGACATTACTTCCTGCTGTTCCGCAATGGCGACACCATCCACCGCTTCGACCTGCAACTCGACGAGCAGGGAGCCTTCTCGCAGCAATCAGTCACCCAGTGTACCCCGCTCAGCGACGAGGACATCCTCTCGGGAGCACTGTTGGAACACGGCAGCTGGTCTTACCTCTCGCGCACTCCCGGACTCATGCAGTGGAAACGCTGGCTCATCACCCGACTGCAGGAACGCAAGCTGAACACCCTGCGGGCAGAAAACCTCCACCCCATTCTGGCCTTCTGCAACAACCTCCTGCTGGCCTCACCGTCCGACGACTATTTCAGCCGTAATGTCACCCTGCTGAAGTACCTTGCACAAATCAAGTGCGAGTACGAAAATGCCGACTGCCGCAAACTCTACGACCCGTCCAGAGCCAATCCCTACGAAAAGCTCGAGGAAGTGTTCAGCAATCAGTCCAGCTACGACAAAGTCCTCAACATGGACCTGCCCGTCATGAAAGACCGCCTGTACTGTTTCAACCACATCTGGGCACTGTTTGAGCCAGGTTGGGAATATGTGCTGAAGAAACTCGTCTCGCACTGTCCGCGCTGCTACGATTCCGTCATCTTCTGCGGCACACAGGAAGATATCGACCGCCTGCTCGAGCGTGTCCCCTCCCTGCAGTCCTACTTCCCACAGCGCAACCGGCTGACCGTAGAGCCCTATGCCCTCGACGACATCATCCGGCTGTTCTTCCATGAAGTCGAAGAGGCCCGCCTCCAGTTCTCACCCGAAGCCACCGATGCCGCCTGTCGCCTGCTGACGCAGCGCTTCCATCAGGGCACCATCCGCCAGTGGACCCTCACCGACATCCGCCACTACATCCGCGGCGAAATCCTGCCCGCCTACACCCGTCGTGCCATCGCTGCCATCCAGCACGGCACCGCACCCAAAGAAGTCCTCGAGGTCATCCCCGAGGACCTTGGGTAACCCCGACAACGTTTAAATACCAGGAAAGTTTTGGTGACTTCGGAGATTTTTGCTAACTTTGCAGCATCATTGTGCAGGAACTAAACAACGAGTAGCACCTAAGTAACGAGGTGTTATCCTCAATTAGTGTTCAGTTGTTGTTCGGTTATTGTCCAGTTGTTGTCCAGTATTTAACTGAACAACAACAGTAGAAAGACAGAAGATGAATTGGACAAGAACTGGACATGAATTGAGAGAACACCAAGACTAGGGCGAGGCTACACGATGGATAGAACGAAATTTAACAAAAGAATGCGATATGAAGACAAAAGGAACAAGCAAGGGAATCATGATTATTGGCAGTCTACGATCAGCAGGAGTGACAACCTACATGAAACAAGGGAAACTGATTACACGCACTTCGAGTTCTATCGAGAGGCGAAGCAATACGTTGCCACAGTTCATCCAGCGACAAAAGATGCGTCACACCATAGCCCTCTGGAAGATTCTGAAATACTGTAAGCCGATGTTTACAGAACATCAGACGGCTTATCTGAATTTTTCGTCGCTGGCTAACCGGCTACCGGTCGTATATGTTCCTAAATACCTGTCCGATCTGTCATTCTTGATGCCTGGCATCCCAATGAGCGACGGCAAGTTGCCAGCTGTCAGCGAACAGCTAGGCGAGGTAGACGGCATGCCAGCGCTGGTGACAGACCTCAAGGCTGATGCCTGGCAAAACCGGGCAAAGCTATGGCTCTTCACCGCTGACCAACAAGATGATGGGAGACCAAGAGTGTGTTTCAGCAAGCGCGAGGTGTCGTGGCAAGAGATGACACTGGCTGACGGCCACTACGTGCTGAAGGACGAGGTGTTTGCCGACCCGATGAAAGGGTGGGCACTGGTATTGGTGAAGGGGGAACGCTGCTCACCACAGACAATCGTCACCCACTGCACGTTATATGAACAGTATATGACCGACGAGGCCCTACAGACGGCTGCCAAGAGCTACGGCGGTCTGACTCCCACGGTTTTCTAATCATCACGGGGTCTGTCCTAGGGTGTTACTTCTTGGTGTATGTTCTGTTCTTATTGCCACCATGCGGCTCCAGATAACCGAACTCCGTGAGCTGGCGCAGGTAACGCTTGGCGGTGGTGGGAGTGAAGCCGAAGTGAGAGACAATGGCTTCTGTGGTAATCTGGTCCTTATCTGCTACGAAATCCAAAATATCGACCATTTTCTCTGCCAAAGAGGGTTTTATCGACCATTTATCGACCATTTTGTGCTTCAAATCCTGTTTATCGACTATTTTCTCCGAAGTCGATTTTATAAATTGGTCGATATCTGCCTGGAGGTGCTGACAGTGATGGCGGGCCATACAATCGAGGAAAACGTTGAGGTCTTCGCTCTCGCGGGTGTCTATCAGCGCCTGGATATATTCAGCCTTGTCTTCCTTAAGTACCTTGGTCGGTAGCACATCGAACTCCCACTGCAGCAGGTTCATCAGCAGGCGACAGGTACGCCCGTTGCCGTCTGCCCAAGGATGAATGGTAACCAGCTCGAAGTGTGCCCAGAAACTAAGGTCATAGACGGCAGCTACGTCGGTAGGATCAATGGCTTTGCGACGTTGATTTAATTCTTCGCAGAAGGCCGCGAGACGTGCAGGCACTTTCTGATAGTCCATATACGACTTGCCGCCTGTACCGGCAGTGACATTCAGTTTACGCAACTCACCCTTTGCGGCAGAGAAGTCTCCACCAATAGAGTGATACTCGCTACCTGTGCGAGCCATCACCTTTGATGCCAAGAGAACAAGCCAATCCACCGTGATAGGCTCATGACGACGAATCCATTCGCGGCCGTAGTCGTAGGCCACTTTCAGGTCGAGATTCATCTGCTGCTCCAACATGGTGCGCTTGCTGCTGGTTATGCCTTCGTCGAACAGCAACTGCGCCTCCACCTCCGTCACCGTAGAGCCCTCGATGGCTGTAGAATGCGTGATGATGGAGTAGAGATAGAACTTGTCGAAGTCTATCTGGTCGGATATGCCCAGCACCTTGTGTTGCTGGAGCAATCGCAGTAATCTGTCTTTATTCTCTTGCGTCATGTTATTCCTTAGTGATGGTAATCAATGATCTAAGTTGCAAAATTACGAACTAATTATGTATATTACAAATTTTCAGCCAATTTTTATTCATACTTCCAAATTTTACTGATAGAATTTGAATTTATCCCGCATGCCCC
>CACWWZ010000015.1 GCA_902764705.1 uncultured Prevotellaceae bacterium
CCCAAAAGGCTTTTTGTTGTTTTTTCTTTTTTCATTTTGTTCCCAGTTTTGTGAGATGAGCTTCGAACGCCGGCCAGCTTTAACTCATGAGATTCTCACTCAACTCGGATTAATAATTCTGTTTGTCGATGGCAAAGTTAGGCACAAAAAAAATGCGTTCCAAGTTCTTGAAACGCATTCAGAAACAAAAGCAGAAAGTCAGTGCAAAAAGCAGAAACTTTGGGGGTAAAACTTTCTGCACGGCAGAAACTACAGCAGAAACTTTTTCAGAAATTCTGCTAAAACAACTTCACGAACAGAGGCTCCGTTCTCCTTCCATTTATCAACGTGCAGACGCATATAGGGATGGTTGCTAATGGTACGCTGGACGGTTCCCATCGTACATTCATACTTGAATGTCGCAGGCAGTATCATGTTCATTGCATTCCGCTCGAACTCCTTCATGCTGCCATCATAGCCGCAGCAGTCGCGCACCACACCATAGGCCACTGCCCACGCAGATGCCGCCCAAAACAGATAACAGCCATCACCGACGGCCTTTGCCAGCCGTTGCATCGCATCGCCCTCCTGACGCATTTCCAATAAGGCACTGTTCAGAATTGCCATACATTCATTATACGACTGACGTGGGGCCTTTTTCGTAATGTGGTGAACAACGCCGGAGATTCTCGGCTGATCCTTGGGAGTCAACAGAATGGGCTTGTACTTCTTGTTCTTGGGCAACAGCCATTTACGGTTCTGATTATCGGTAAAGTACACTTTCGCAAGGAACTCACCGTCAACTTCAGCCATGACAATGTCTCCGTCCGACGGAATAGCGCCCACCTCCAGCTGCAGCCAATCATTTTCGTGTATGTCAGCCTCTATCATCGAATCACCTCTGGCCGGAACATCAACCACGAAATGCTGTCGAACAGCAGAACTGGGCAAAGACGTGAACTCTTCAATCATCATATCGCCCATATCCGCAGGCACACCGCAACTCACCTTGTTGCCCAGCACCGGCACAGGAGTGTCGCAAATTTCATACCTGATGCCGTTGGCATCCATATAAGCCACTGCTTCCTCTGGGGTCATAACGTCCGGCTCCCAGCCCTTCACATTAAGTTTTACTGTTTTAGTCATTTTTCTAATTGTTACTTTTTAAATTACTGTTATCAGACATTCTCTCGACATATAGTTTTTACTTTTTTTGAAATCGCTGGCAAGGACGGCGACGGTTCAGCTCCTTTACATAACCATCCAGCAGGCTGCCTACTGCAACCATCATTACAAAAAAAAAGAAAATTCCAGCCATAACATTAAAATTTTAGTTCGACAATCATGTTATCGCTGGCGAAGATACGGAGGGGGGTGTTTCAAAAGTCGCAGCACCCCTCGCGGAATTAATATTTATTAAGGGTTTCTTTTAGGTTTTCACAGATTTTAAGACGCAAATCGCTGGGTTCCATCACTTCAAGGCTGTCGCCGTACGACATCAGTTCGCCAATGAAATCGTCCGTGGGGCGGATGTCGAACGAGAATTCTGTATACTCGTCAGTATGTGTAATCTCGCGCTGCGAATGGTGCAGCGGCAGTGTACGAATATAATTCGGAGCCCAGCCAGTGACGCGGATAACAACATGAGCCAGTGGCGTTTCATCCGTCGTAACGCCAAAATATTCTGAGAAGTACTGCTGTGGCGAGAAGTCGGCAGGCATTTCAAATGTCTCTTCGGAAAGTTCCACGGAATGCATACGGTCCAATGAAAATGTGGCGATGTGTCTGCCCGTAAAAGCCAGCAGATACCAACGGCGGTGGAACAATTTCAGGGCATAGGGCGATACAGTGCGCTCGCCACTTTCTAAACCGAAACGCTGATAGACAATGACAACACGCCTGTTGGTTTTCATGGCCAAAATAAGCGTCTGCAGGTATTCTTCACCAGCGGGCACCGTTTCCAGAAGAATACGGTCGTTGAGCGAAGCACTGTCGGAGAGTGCGGTATTGACCGTCAGCGTGGAAAGCATCCAGCGTTCGATGGAGTCGTCATTGATGACCTCGGGGTTGCTGATGAAGTATTTGTAGGTCTTCTGCTCGCAGTCGATGTTGATGCCAAACATGTTGAGGATGGCGTCCTTGTGGCGATAGAACGACACGCGGTTCAGCGGGCTGCCGCCAATCACATCGTTCTTCACCCACAGGTTGTTGATTTCCTCGAGCGTGAGGCGCTTGTACTGGCGCAGCGTATTGACGAGCCAGACGTACTGCTGGAATATCTTTGCTGGTTTCATGTTGGCAAAAGTACGAAAAGTTTCGCAAAGCACCAAATTTTGGAGCAGCGAATGCAAAAAATGCTTGCATTTTGCTCGCTTATTCGTACCTTTGGCTTCGCCGAAAGTACTCTCGCTCGAAAATGAAAAGAAAAACAAGTTTTCCTTTTGCATTTTGCTCGCTTATTCGTACCTTTCACCTTTGGTGAAGGTAGGATGCATCTCAGAAAAACTCAAATAAATTTGGTTTTTCATTCGATTTTCACTACTTTTGCAGGACGAAATGAAAAAGAGTATACTTTGCATATTGTGTTTGCTCGTGGCGGCGGCGGGGGCGTTTGGCCAGCCGAAGTACGAGGTGCGTGCCGTGTGGCTGACGACAATCGGGGGCATTGACTGGCCCTCGAGCTATGCCCACGACGGCATGGGCATCGGCGAGCAGAAACGACAGTTGACAGATATGTTGGACCGCCTGAAGAAGGCGGGAGTGAATACGGTGATGTTGCAGACCCGCGTGCGTGCCACGACGATATACCCCTCCGGGCTGGAGCCGTGGGACGGGTGTCTGAGCGGCAAACCGGGCAGGAGTCCGGGCTACGACGCCCTGCAATATGCCATCGACGAATGCCATCGACGGGGTATGGAGCTGCACGCCTGGGTGGTAACCATCCCCATCGGAAAATGGAACTCGTATGGTTGCCAGCAGTTGCGCCGCAACTATCCCTCGCTGGTCATGAAGATCGGAGAGGAGGGATATATGAATCCGGAACGTGCGGGAACGGCAGACTATCTGACGAACATGTGTGAGGAGATTGTGAGCCGATACGACATCGACGGCATTCATCTGGACTACATCCGATACCCTGAGACGTGGCGTGGAGCAAAGTCGGCAAAATACATCACGGACATTGTCAGAGCCATCAACAGAAAGGTGAAGGCATACAAGCCGTGGGTAAAGATAAGTTGTTCGCCAATAGGAAAATACGACGATTTGGCGCGCTATTCCTCGAAGGGATGGAACGCCCGCCGACAGGTGGCGCAGGACGCCCAGGGATGGTTGCGCGAGGGGCTGATGGACCAGTTGTATCCGATGATGTATTTCCAGGGCAACAACTTCTATCCCTTCGCCATCGACTGGCAGGAACAGAGCTACGGGCGCACCATCGTGAGCGGACTGGGCATCTATATGCTGCACCCCCGCGAGCGCAACTGGCCGCTGAGCGAGGTGGAACGCCAGATGAACGTCACCCGCAGCCTCGGCATCGGACACTGCTATTTCCGCGCCAAGTTCCTGCTGGACAACGTGAAGGGCGTCTACGACTTCGTGAGCCGTTTCGACCGCCATCCGGCACTGGTACCGCCTATGACGTGGGCACAAAGCATCGCCCCCACAGCCCCGACGACACTCGACGTGGTGCATACCGCACAGGGTGACCGCCTGAAATGGAACGGAGCAACGGACCGCAGCGACGGGCCCTACCTATTATATAATGTGTATGCCTCGACAGAGACGCCCGTAGACACGAGCAATCCCCAGAATCTGCTGGCGACGCGCCACCTGTGGAAGACGCTGGACGTCCCCCGCAGGCAGCATGCCCGACCGCTGTATTATGCCGTAACTGCCATAGACCGCTATGGCAACGAGAGCAGCGCCATACAGGAAATGCGCAAGACGACGAACGGTCCCCTGCGCCAACCCCTAACCCCACTTACGCAGAACCCATGGAGAAAGTAATATTAGGCATAGACCCAGGCACAAACATCATGGGTTACGGCATCATCAAGGTCGTGGACAACAAGGCGGAAATGGTGACGATGGGCGTCATCGACCTGCGCAAGTTCGGCGACGGCTATCTGAAGCTGGGACATATCTTTGAACGGGTGACGGGCATCATCGACGGATATCTGCCCGACGAGATGGCCATCGAGGCACCGTTCCTGCAGAAGAATCCCCAGACGACGCTGAAGCTGGGGCGTGCACAGGGTACGGCCATTGCGGCAGCCATTCACCACGGGGTGCCCGTACACGAATATGCCCCGATGAAGATCAAGATGGCCATAACGGGCAACGGTGCCGCGTCGAAGGAGCAGGTGGCAGGCATGCTGCAACGGCTGCTGAAATTCGACGAGGACGCGCTGTCGAAGTTCATGGATGCCACGGATGCATTGGGTGCCGCATACTGTCACTTTATGCAGATGAACCGTCCGGAGAGTCAGGCGCACTACAAGGGCTGGAAGGACTTCGTGACGAAAAACAAAGACAGGGTGAAGAAGTAAGAGGTTAGAGGTTAGAGGTAAGAAGTAAGAAGTAAGAAGTAAGAAGTAAGAGGTAAGAAGTAAGAAGTAAGAAGTAAGAAGTAAGAAGTAAGAAATAAGAGGTAAGAGATATGAAGATAAGGGCAATCGTTGGCCGCAACGGAAGCGGCAAGACACAATACGTCGACCAGCTGCGCAAGACGCTGGCATCGGACAGCGTGCGCTATATCGCCTTCTCCGACTCATACGGTCCCAACGTGGACAGCCAGTACTACCTGCAGCTGCGGTGGAACCAACACGACATAGACCACGAGACACCCACGGTGGGCGAACTGTTGCAGCGAGCCTACCTGCTGGCTGGCGACGACACGGAGGAACGCCAGCAGATGAAGGAGCAGCTGTACCGGATGTTCCACATGGACGGGCTGCTGGACAAATACATCATCACGCTGTCGAGCGGTGAGTTGCGTAAATTCCAGCTGACGAAGACGCTGTTTGCCAATCCCCGCACGCTGATTATCGACAATCCCTTCATCGGACTGGATGCCGAGACGCGCGACCAGCTGAAGGAGCTGTTGCTCATGCTGGCCAAGGAGCGCGACATGGAAATCGTGCTCGTCATTGCCAAGACGGACGACGTGCCCGACTTCGTGACGGAAACCATTGAAATGTCGCCGCAAGCCCCCGTCCCCGAGCACGTATTGACGAAGGTCCAGTATGAAGCGATATTATCGCTTCCTTACCACGATAACGACTACGACTGCCAGCGGGTAGTTGACATGAAGCACGTCAGCATTCGCTATGGCGAACGGACCATCCTGAAGGACTTGAACTGGACGGTGATGAACGGCGAGCGGTGGGCACTGCTGGGACAAAATGGCAGTGGCAAGTCTACTCTACTCTCGCTGATCTGTGCCGACAATCCGCAGAGCTATGCCTGCGACATCACGCTGTTCGACAGGCCCCGCGGATCGGGAGAAAGCATCTGGGACATCAAGAAGCACATAGGCTATGTGTCGCCCGAGATGCACCGTTCGTATAAGCGCAACCTGCCCAGCATCCGCATTGTGGCCAGCGGCATGATGGACTCCATCGGACTCTATGCCGTGCCCAACGAGCAGGACTACGACCAGTGCCGCTGGTGGATGAATATCTTTGGCATCGGACATCTGGCTGACAGGCCCTTCCTGCAGCTGTCGAGCGGTGAGCAACGACTGGTGCTGCTGGCACGAGCCTTTGTAAAAGACCCCCAGTTGTTGATTCTGGACGAGCCGCTGCATGGACTCGACTTATGGAACCGCCGATTGGTGAAGGATGTGATTGAGACGTTCTGTCAGCGACGGAACAAGACGATGATTATGGTGACGCACTACCAGGAAGAGTTACCTGCCATTATTACACACCAGAAATTTTTGGCACGGAATTTGTAGAATTCAAAGCGTATGACAAGCCAATTTTCACCAAAAGTATCTGAGATTCTCGCATTCTCGCGCGAAGAAGCCACTCGTCTGGCCAGCCAGAGCGTGGCTCCTGAACACCTCTTGCTTGGCATCTTGCGCATGAAGGACGGGCCGGTAGTGGATTTGTTCCAGCGGCTCGACATCAACCTACCGAATGTCAAGAGCGAACTAGAAACCCGCGTACGGAACGACGAGATAGGAATACCCATCTACACACAACAATTAGTATTAAACGACCATGCAAGCAATATTCTGAAACTGGCTGTGCTGGAGGCCCGCCTGCAGCGCACGACGCGAGTGGAAGAGCAACATTTGCTGCTTGCCATTCTGCACGACTCTGCAGAAAACGGTGCCAAACAAGTATTGGAAATGAACAACATGAATTATGAAGACGCCCTGACCATGCTCAGCGTCAAAAACGGCATAGGACTTCCCGAGGAGGATTACGAAGAAGAGGAGCAGAACGACGCTTCCGGCAGTGTGTCCGGCGGTTCTGCCACGGGGAAGGCAACCACAACCCAGACCCGACAGACGAAATCGAAGACGCCCGCACTGGACAATTTCGGAACCGATCTGACCCAGCTGGCACTGGAATCGAAGCTCGACCCCTGTGTGGGCCGTGAGCAGGAAATCCAGCGAGTGATTGAAATCCTGGGACGTCGCAAGAAGAACAATCCCATCCTGATTGGTGAACCCGGTGTGGGTAAGAGTGCTATCGTCGAGGGTTTGGCCCAGATGATTGCCTCGCGCCACTGTTCGCCCATGCTCTTCAACAAACGTCTGGTGACACTGGATATGACGGGCGTAGTGGCCGGTACCAAGTATCGCGGACAATTCGAGGAGAGGATGAAAATGCTGGTGAAGGAACTGGAACAAAACCCCGACATCATCATCTTCATCGACGAGATACACACCATGATTGGAGCGGGTTCCGCTGCCGGTACAATGGACGCTGCCAACATCTTGAAGCCTGCGTTGGCCCGTGGCACCATACAGTGCATCGGAGCCACCACGCTGGACGAATTTCGCAACTCCATTGAGAAGGACGGTGCCCTGGAGCGCAGATTCCAGAAGGTGCTGGTAGAACCGACCACCGACGAGGAGACACTCCAGATACTGAAGAACGTCAAAGGGCGCTATGAGTATCACCACCACGTGAACTATACGGACGACGCCCTCGAGGCATGTGTCAAATTGACAGCCCGATACATCAACGACCGCTTCATGCCCGACAAAGCCATTGACGCTATGGACGAGACCGGATCGCGCGTACACCTGCAGCACGCCAGCATTCCACCCGAGATTACCGAGAAGGAGAAGGAAATCAAGGATGTGAAGGAACGCAAGCAGCAGGCTGTCAGCGACCAGGATTTCATGCTCGCTGCCAGCTATCGCGACCGCGAAACCGTGCTGTCGCGCGAATTGCAGGAATTGAACCAGAAATGGCTCGATGGCGAGGTAGACGTCCGCGAGAAAGTGACGGCAGAGGATGTGGCTGCAGTCGTGTCAATGATGAGCGGCGTGCCCGTGCAGCGCATGGCTCAGGAAGAGGGCATCCGTCTGAAAGGTATGGCCCAGGAGCTGAAGTCGCACATCATTGCACAGGACAAGGCCATCGAGAAAATGGTACGTGCCATCCAACGCAACCGCGTCGGGCTGAAAGAACCCAACCACCCTATTGGAGCCTTCATGTTCTTAGGACCGACGGGCGTCGGAAAGACCTATCTGGCCAAGAAACTGGCAGAGTTTATGTTCGGTTCTGCGGATGCGCTGATTCGCATCGACATGAGCGAATATACCGAGTCGTTCAACGTTTCACGACTGATTGGTGCCCCTCCGGGCTATGTTGGCTATGAAGAGGGCGGCCAGTTGACGGAACGCGTGCGTCGTCACCCCTACTCCATCGTGCTGCTCGACGAAATCGAGAAGGCACACGGCAATGTATTCAACCTGTTGCTGCAGGTGCTGGACGAAGGCCGTCTGACGGATGGCAACGGACGTTTCGTGGACTTCAGGAACACTGTCATCATCATGACTTCGAATGCTGGCACACGCCAGCTGAAAGACTTCGGACGCGGTGTGGGATTCAACACTAATTCGTCGGCGCTGATGCTGAACGAGCAGGACAAGGAGCACGCCCGCCAAATTGTGCAGAAAGCATTGTCGAAGCAGTTCTCGCCGGAATTCCTGAATCGTCTGGACGAAATCATCACCTTCGACCAATTGGATCTGGAGGCCATCAAGCAGATTATCGACATTGAGCTGAAGAGTCTCTTCAAGCGCATCAACGACTTAGGATACCAGGTGGAACTGAGCGACGAGGCCAAGCAGTTCGTAGCGGAAAAGGGCTACGACGTGCAGTTTGGTGCCCGCCCGCTGAAGAGAGCCATCCAAACGTACATCGAGGACGGTATCTCGGAGATGATTGTCAACGAGGACCTTACCGACGGAACGACGATATACATCGACAAAGCCGCAGACAAGGAAGAACTAACATTTAAGGTTAGGAGTTAAGGAAGTTAAAGAAGTTAAAGGTGTTTAAGAAGTATGATAAAGATCATGATTAGCATTGCGTCACTCTGCCTGTTGGCACTGACAGTCGCTACCATTTCGTCGTGTGGTGCAGGAACCCTCTTGCAGACAGTAGGAAGCGGAGGTACCGTCGGCAACATCTTCACTAGTGTCATAGGACTCGACAAAGTGACAGAGCGCGGCCTTATCGGCACGTGGCATTACGACAGCCCGGGCGTAGCCTTCACCAGCGAGAACCTGTTGGCTAAGGCTGGCGGTGAGGTCGCTGCCACCAAGATTGAACAGGAGCTGACGCCCTATTTCCAGCAGGCTGGCATCACGTCGCAGAACACCAGTGTCGTGTTCAATGAAGACAAGACCTTCAGGGCCACCATAGCCGGAAAGAGTTTTGGCGGTACTTGGAGCTACGACGAAGCTCAGGCAAAAGTGACGCTGCAGGGACTGCTGATTACCGTAAACTGCTATGCCAAGCAGGAATACGGTGGCATTGCACTGCTCTTTGAGTCGAAGAAGCTGTTGACCGTCCTGCAGACAGTGGCCATGTTCAGCGGTAACACCACTGTACAGAAAGTGGGTGAACTCAGCAAAAACTACGACGGCATCCGTCTTGGTTTCGACATGAAGAAATAAACTCAACTTTCGCTAGTTGAGTAAGAAGGTAAAGTAGTAAAGTAGAATGATTCTGCCCATAAAAAAGTGACTTCCGCAAAGAAGTCACTTTTTTATTTTCTTAATCAACCCGCAGACACAACATCGTCAAGTCGTCGTTAGGCTCGGCACCATTACGATGTTGCTCTACTTCTGCCATCAGTTTCAGAACGACCTTCTTGGCATTGTCTAACGACTTGTCGCTCAATATCTCGATGATGCGATCATCGCCAAACTGTACCTGTTCTTTATTCTCAGCCTCGTTGAGTCCGTCGGAATAGAGGAACAGCGGTACACCCTTGATATTCTCAATCGTCTCGCCAACGAATTCCAACCCCGGCCACAGACCAATCGGGGCATTCGACTCAACCTCCATGAACTTGGGAGGATAGCCCATGACGGGAGGATTATGTCCAGCATTGCAATAGTCCATGCGACCCGTCTTCAGGTTGATAAGTCCCATAAACATCGTGACGAACATGCCCTGTTCGTTATTCTCGGTCAATGCATTATTCATACGGGTGGCGATATCAGCTGGTTTCATGTGTTCTGATCCCAGCGTACGGAACATACGGTTCGCCTGAGCCATAAACAGCGAGGCAGGAACACCCTTGCCCGACACGTCACCCAGACAGAAGTAAAGCTCGTTGCCTTGCAACAGATAGCCGTACAAGTCGCCACCTATCTCCTTGGCAGGCGTCATAGCGGCATACATATCGATATTTTCGCGGTCGGGGAAGATATTCGGAACCATCGACATCTGGATATCGCGGGCAATGCGCAATTCACTTTGAATACGCTCCTTAATCTGTGTCGTTTCCTCCAGCTGGTCGTAGGCCACTTTCAGCTTGTCGTGGGCGTCCTCTAATCGTCCGTGAGCTTCTTGCAAACGGTGAGTAGTTCTACGCTTGTGGAGCGTGAAGACGACGAAGAAGGTGGTGAGCAGACAAAAGGCAACAGCTGTTGCCCACATGCGATGCTTGGCCAAGTCCATCTCCTTCTGGGCTATCTCCGCCTCCTTGCCCTGCATGTCGTAGATGGTCGCCAGCTCGGCAATAGCGTTAATCTTCTGGCCCGTGATGGCCGAGTCGAGCACCGACAGAATGTGCTTGCCTTCCACACGAGCGGAATCGAAGCGACCAGCCATCTCGTTGGCTTTATATTTAGGCAACATAAACAGCTGGATATTCTCCAACGAGAGTTCCATACCCCAGTCGCTGAGTGCCTTGTCGAGGAAACGATAGTTATAGGAGGCCTCATGATAACGCTCGGCAACGGTCAGATAATCGTTGGCATTGATGCGTCCGGCAGGCGTCTCGGCATAGTTGGTCTTCTGGAAACGATCATAAGCCGCTGCAGCCTCTTCTTTCTTGCCCAGTTTGTATAAAGCAACGGCTCGCATAATCTCTATACGGCCCTGATATTCATCGAAATACTCGGTACGGGCGTCCGGACGCTGACGATACTTTTCCAACAGCATTTCCGTACGGTCAATCCAATAGATAGACTCCGCATAACGACGGGTATTGATATAGGCCTGACTGGTATAAACAGTACCAATGACAGCCTCCTGGAAACCACGGCCTGTGGTATCTGTCTGCCAACGGTTGGCATAGTGTCCACGGGCAGTGATAAAACTTTCGTTAGCCTCTTTGTCCTGGCCCAGGTTCAACTGGCAACAGCCAATGTTATTCAGCAAAATGGCATAGTCGATGTCCGATCCGATTCCAGTTTCATCCATTTTTTTCACGGCAGGAATCGCAATCTGCAAAGAACCTTCATAGTCTCCCTTCACCAAAAGCAGCTCCGACAGACGGCGAGCCACCTTGTTATAGCTCAACTGATCAAGATCATTCTTCACCGGATTGTCAAGCGCCTTGCGATAGCAAATCTCGGCCATACGGTACTGTCCCTGACGGTAGTATGACACACCACGCCAACGATTGGCATCAAGGGCAGAGATATCGCCAGTCATCTCGAAACTGTCTGTTACGACGCGCATGTACTCGTAGTCCTTCGTAACGCCCACAGCAAAAATCACACTATCGGCATGGCTGGCACTTACTTCATGCTGCCGGTGATTCTGACAGGAAGCCAGATAGAGCATTGTGATAAGCACTATCACAGCAGCAGGAAGATGTCTTAACTTGTTCATATTAGTAGACTTGAATGATCTTTTCGTTGCAAAGGTACAAAAAGTTCTGAGTTTTCACGCAAAAGTTTGGTTTTTTTTTGTACCTTTGCACGCAAATATTTAATAATTATGAAAAAATTATTGACTTTCGTGGCGGTTCTACTGCTCTCAGTACCCGCTACAAGCAAGACATCAGAGAACGACGTGATAGGAAAAAGCAACATTAAACTGACCAGTCGGATGATGACTCCCGAGGCACTGTGGGCCATGGGCCGCATCGGCAGCTACGAGGCATCGCCTGACGGCCAGCATGTAGTGTATCAGGTTGGCTACTATAGTGTCAAACAGAACAAAAGCCATCAGGTTCTTTACGTGATGAACTGTGACAGCAAAGGCAGTAATCAACGCCTGCTCACCACTGGCAGCAAGAACGAGACCGACCCCACATGGCTCGACGCCGAGACCATCGTCTTCATTTCCGGAGGTGAAATCTGGAGCATGAAGCTAGACGGAACGGACCGCAAACAGCTGTCGAAGACCAACGGCGAGGTGGAGGGCTTCAAGTTCTCGCCCGACCGCAAGAAGGTTATTATCCTCAAGTCGCTGCCTTTCCACGAGGTTATCAAGGAGAATCCCAGCGACCTGCCCAAGGCTACGGGCCGTCGCGTGACCGACCTCATGTATCGCCATTGGGACCACTACGTGGAGAGCATCCAGCACCCGTTTGTCTATAGTGTTGGTGACGGTTTTGCCGTCACCGATAATGGTACTGACATCCTCAATGGCGAGCCCTACGAATGCCCGATGGAACCCTTCGGTGGCATCGAGCAGCTAGCATGGAGTCCCGACTCGAAGACCATTGCTTATACATGTCGCAAGAAAACCGGACTGGAATACTCTATTTCTACCGATTCCGATATCTTCCTGTATGATATTGCCACAAAGGCCACGAGTAACCTCTGCAAGCCTGCAGACTATGTGGCTCCGAAGGTCGACCCCACCATCACCCTGAGAGTTCAGGCTGTCAACGCGCCTGAGAATCTGAAGAACAATGTGGGTTACGATCAGAATCCGCAATTCTCGCCCGACGGCAAATATATTGCCTGGCTATCGATGGAGCGCGACGGCTATGAGGCCGATCTCAACCGTCTCTGCATCTATGAGTTGGCTACAGGCAAAAAAGAATACGTCGACTGGAAAAGCGACGTTGAGTCCTTCTGCTGGGGACCCTATGAAGGGAGAGCAGACAAGGAGGGCAAGTACAGAAGTGGCAAGACAGCCACACTCACCTCTCCCCGCCTCTATTTCCTCAGCGTCTGGGAAGGCTGCTGCAACATGTACGCCGTACTTCACAATGGCGACATTGCCCAGCTGACGGAAGGATGGCACGACTGGACTTCGCTGCAGATGGCCAACAAGGGCAACGTCCTGCTGGCAACCCAACAGAGTCTGAGTCATCCCACAGACATCTATTATGTGATTCCTTCCGGGCGATTCGTCAAGCCAGGTAAGGCATCCAAGAACAAGGCATTCTTCAAGGCTAACGCTGAAACTTGCCAGATGACTCACGAGAACGACCATATCCTCGACCAGCTCACCTTCGGTAAGATGGAGCAATACTGGGTACCCACTACTGACGGCAAGAAGGAGCTGGTATGGGTCATGTTGCCCGCCAACTACGAGGAAGGCAAGAAATACCCCACCCTGCTATTCTGCGAGGGAGGGCCCCAGAGTCCCGTCTCGCAGTTCTGGTCTTATCGCTGGAACTTCCAGATGATGGCTGCCAACGGCTATGTCGTCGTGGCACCTAACCGTCATGGACTGCCTGGCTTCGGACAGGAGTGGAAGGAAGAAATCTCGGGTGACTGGACGGGCCAGTGCATGCAGGACTATTTGGCAGCCATCGACTTTGCTGCTGATAGCCTGCCCTACGTAGACCGCAACCGCCTGGGTGCCGTAGGCGCTTCGTTTGGCGGATTCTCCGTATATTACCTCGCTGGCATCCACGAGAAGCGCTTCAAGGCATTCATTGCCCACGACGGAGCCTTCAACCTCGCTGCCATGTACACTGAAACCGAGGAAAACTGGTTCTCTAACTGGGAGTACGACGAGGCCTACTGGCACCGTCCCCAGATGCCTAACGCCAAGAAGACCTACCATGATTCGCCGCACAAAATGGTGGAGAAGTGGGACACCCCCATCCTCTGCATTCATGGCGAGAAGGACTACCGCATCAACTACACGCAGGGCATGTCGGCCTTCAATGCAGCACGTATGAAAGGTATTCCTGCCGAACTGCTCATCTTCCCCGACGAGAACCACTGGGTATTGAAACCCCAGAACGGCGTGCTCTGGCAGCGCACGTTCTTCGACTGGCTCGACCGCTGGCTGAAAACAAATTAAAAATTAAGAATTAAGAAAATATGACACAAGCAATTCAAAAGACTTTGCGCGACTCTGCCGGCATGCGGTGGACCGCCCTGCTGCTGCTCGCACTGGCGATGTTCTGCAGCTACATCTTCATGGACATTCTCTCACCCATCAAGGACCTGATGCAGGAGACCCGAGGTTGGGACTCCACAGCATTTGGTACCATGCAAGGCTCGGAGGTATTCCTTAACGTATTCGTATTCTTCCTTATCTTCGCTGGTATCATTCTCGACAAGATGGGCGTCCGCTTCACCGCAGTTCTCTCGGCAGCAGTGATGCTCGTCGGAGCCGTCATCAAGTGGTATGCCGTCAGCGAAAGCTTCATGGGTACAGGACTCGAGACTTGGTTTACTAACAACCTCAACTACATCCCCGTCTTCGACGAGTTGGGTGTGTCACCATTTTATCAGGGCATGCCCGCATCGGCTAAGTTCGCCGCCTGCGGATTCATGATCTTCGGTTGCGGCTGCGAGATGGCAGGTATCACCGTCAGTCGTGGTATCGTGAAGTGGTTCAAGGGCCGCGAGATGGCACTGGCCATGGGTTCTGAGATGGCACTGGCCCGTTTGGGCGTCGCCACCTGCATGATTTTCTCGCCGTTCTTTGCTAAGCTCGGCGGCAGTATCAGCGTCAGCCGTTCAGTGGCTTTTGGTGTCGTGCTCATGTGCATCGCACTCATCATGACTATCGTCTATTTCTTCATGGACAAGAAACTCGACAGCCAGACTGGAGAGGCAGAGGAGAAGGACGATCCCTTCAAAATCAGCGACCTCGGACAGATTCTTTCATCCAGCGGATTCTGGCTTGTGGCACTGCTCTGCGTGCTGTACTATTCGGCCATCTTCCCCTTCCAGAAGTATGCCGTCAACATGCTGCAGTGTAACCTCACCCTGACCGAACCTGCACAGGATTCCTTCTGGGCAGGCAGCAGCGTAACCATCATCCAGTATGTCATTATGTTGCTCGTGGCAGGCTTCGGCTTCGCCAGCAACTTCCAGAAGCAGAAGAGTCGCCAGTATGGCATGCTCGCCATCAGTATCGTCGCCCTCGTCACCTATTGCTATATGGGCTACATGCGCCAGTCGGCAGAGTCTATCTTTGCTGTATTCCCCCTGCTGGCCGTACTCATCACCCCGATTCTCGGTTCTTACGTCGACCATAAGGGCAAGGCTGCCTCGATGCTCATTCTCGGCTCGCTGCTGCTCATTGCCTGCCACCTGACGTTCGCCTTCATCCTGCCGCTCTTCAAGGAGTCGGCCGTGGGCGGCATTATCATTGCCTACGCCACCATCCTCGTACTTGGCTCCAGTTTCTCACTGGTTCCGGCTTCGTTGTGGCCCAGCGTTCCCAAACTCGTCGACGCTAAGGTCATCGGTTCGGCATATGCTTTGATCTTTTGGATTCAGAACATCGGACTGTGGCTGTTCCCCCTGCTTATCGGCAAGGTGCTCGACGCTACAAACCCCGGTGTCACCGATCCTACCAAGTTCGACTATACCGCCCCGCTCATCATGCTCGCCAGCCTTGGTGTTGCTGCCCTATTGCTGGGCTTCGTGCTGAAAGCCGTTGATAAGAAGAAGGGCATCGGACTCGAGGAACCGAACATCAAAGAGTAAAAGAGTAAAAAGGTAAAATAGTAAAAACGAAAGACTTTGAATACACTATTTAGACTAGATAACGCGCATGCTGAAATCTATAGCTTCCAGGGCCAGTGCGAAGTCACGGAATATCATGTCATGATTCATGCCCATGCCCAGGGACGCACATTCCAGCAACAGCTCGATGCCGTGCTCGACTGCTACGAGCAGCTGAAGGCGCTGGAACTGAATGGAGCCACCGCCATCATGAAGCGCTACTTCCTCAGCGACGTGGCCAATCAAGCCGACGACGTGCTGCTGGCCGACACCAGCGACTGTGCCAAGAGTATTATCGGACAGGCTCCCCTCGACGGCAGCAAGATTGGCTTGTGGGTATATATGATGACCAGTGTAAGCACCCGTCTGCTGCCCAGCGGACTCTATGAGGCCGCCCACGGACAGTTCCGCCACCTGTGGAATGCCAGTGCCCATAACACAGCACAGAATTCAGAATACCAGACGCGCCTGCTCTTCAACGAATATGTCATGCAACTCATGCAGGAAGGCTGTACGCTGGCCGACAACTGCATCCGCACTTGGCTCTTCGTCAACGATGTTGACGTCAACTACGGTGGTGTCGTTGCTGCCCGCAACAAGATATTCTTCACGCAGGGACTCACTGAGGACACCCACTACATTGCCTCCACAGGCATAGGCGGACGTGCCCAGGACGCCAAAGTGATGACACAGATGGACAACTACGCCATTGCAGGAATAAAGAAAGAACAGGTACATTATTTATATGCACCCACCCATCTGAACCGTACCAGCGACTATGGCGTCAGCTTCGAACGCGGCACCTATATCGACTACCGCGACCGGCGCCACATCATCATTTCAGGCACGGCAAGTATCAACAACAAGGGACAGATTGAACATCCCAAGGACATCGTCCGCCAAACCCACCGCATGTGGGACAATGTCGAGGCACTCCTCCGCGAGGCTGACAGCAGCTACGATGAGGTGACCGTCATGATTGTCTATCTGCGTGACTTCGCCGACTACGATGTAGTACGCCGTCTCTACGACGAGCGCTTCCCAGAGAAGCCCCGCATCATCGTTCATGCTCCCGTCTGCCGCTCTGGCTGGCTCATTGAGATGGAGTGCATGGCCATCAAACCGATGGACAACGCCACAATGCCTGAATTCTAATAAAAGCCCAAGCGGACCATATTAAAAGTAAAAACGGACGATTCGCAGGCGAAACGAAAAGTTATAGTCAATATGGACGACAATATACAGCGGATGGAGCAGCTCGTGAGGGAGCTGAACGAAGCCAGCAAGACGTACTACAACGGACTGGCTGAACAAATGACGGACTATGAGTGGGACCGGCGGTTCGACGAACTGAAACAGCTAGAGGCAGAGACGGGCACTACCCTGCCCGACTCACCGACGCAGCGCGTGTCGGAGGACACCATAACGGGACAAAAGGAGGAACACGAATTCGCCGCACTGTCGCTGGCGAAGACGAAGAAGGTGGACGAACTGGTGAAATGGGCCGAAGGGCGCCCGATCTGGATTTCGTGGAAGCTGGACGGACTGACGCTAGTAGTGACCTACGACGACGGACGACTGACGAAAATCGTGACGCGCGGCAACGGCCATATCGGCACAAACATCACTCATCTGGCACAGGCCATCAGCGGCATCCCTGCGGAAATCAAGGCTACTGGGCACATCGTCATCCGAGGCGAGGCGGTAATCTCTTACGACGACTTCGAACGCTATGTAATGGAAAGCGGCGAGGATTATGCGAATCCCAGAAATCTAGCCTCAGGTTCGCTGTCGGTAAAAGATCCGCAGGACATCAAGGACCGCCACATCCGCTGGATTCCATTTACGTTAGTATTTACGGAACAGAACATCAACAGCTGGGGGGAGCGAATGGACTGGCTCGATCAACTGGGATTCAACACCGTGGAGCGACGGCTGGTAAACATGCCCGAAGAAGGTTCCGTAGATGGTGTTATCAATGTCTTTACCAATGAGGTCACGTCTAAGCAGAATCCCTTTCCTGTGGACGGACTGGTGGTATGCTACGACGACACGGCCTACGCCCAAACAGGCTCCGTGACGGGGCACCATGCCACACGGGCCGGACTGGCCTTCAAATGGCAGGACGAGGCAGCCGACACCATGCTGAAAGAGGTAGAATGGTCGTGTGCCGCCAGCACTATATCGCCCGTCGCCGTGTTCCAGCCCGTGGAGCTGGAGGGGACGACGGTGAAACGCGCCTCGCTGTGTAACATCAGCGAATGCGAACGTCTGGGCATCGGCGGACCGGGCACACAGATCAGCGTCATCAAGGCCAACAAAATCATTCCCAAGGTGATTGCCGTTACCCAGAGCATCGGCACATTCATTGTGCCCGACGAATGTCCCGTCTGCCATGCAGCGACGCAGATAGTGGTCAGCGAGGCCAGCGGCACGAAGACGCTACGTTGCACCAATCCAGACTGTGCTGCCAAGCAGCTGAGGAAACTGGCACGCTTTGTGTCGAAAGAGGGCATGAACATCGATGGAATCTCGGAACAGACGCTCGCGAAATTCATCAATCTAGGTTGGATCAGCGAGTATGCCGACATCTACGAACTGCGCAAACATATCTTCGAACTCTCACGTATGGAGGGCTTTGGCGAGAAGTCGGCATCGAACATCATGCGCTCAATAGACCGCAGCCGTGAGGTGGAAGCCCACCGACTGCTCTTCGCACTGAACATACCGCTGTGCGGACTCGACGTCTGCAAGCGTCTGCTATCAGCTTACCCGCTGGATGACTTGGTGAACGAGGCTGTCAAGCAGAGCAACGACCTCTTTGCCACGCAGGCCGAACCGCAGGAAGTGTTTGCCCACGTCAACGGCATCGGACCAGAAAAATCGGCACAGTTCGTACTGTGGTTCCGCAACAGCGGAAATATGGAACGCTATCGTAGGCTGAAAGAAAAACTGACTATCAAGGCAACAGCCCTCACCCCTACCGGCAACGCCTGCGAGGGACTGACGTTCGTCATTACCGGCGACCTGCACCATTACAAGAACCGCAACGAGCTGAAAACCTATATCGAGTCACAGGGCGGCAAGGTTGCATCGGCAGTCAGCGGGTCGACATCATACCTTATTAATAATGATGTTACGTCGACATCTGGCAAAAACAAGAAAGCACAACAACTGGGTATTCCCATCTTATCGGAAGACGATTTCATTACCCATTTTTCTGAATAAGTAATAAAAAATGGCAGAAATGTTTGGTGAATCGGAAAAAATACCTTACTTTTGCATCCAGCTTTAAACTTGACTACTGAATGAGGCAACTGAAAATCACTAAATCAAT
The DNA here is from genome assembly GCA_902764705.1 of uncultured Prevotellaceae bacterium. Taxonomy (GTDB): domain Bacteria; phylum Bacteroidota; class Bacteroidia; order Bacteroidales; family Bacteroidaceae; genus Prevotella. Next base: position 18,684 of record CACWWZ010000015.1, read on the forward strand.
CACCAATCGCGAGAGTGAAGCGCTGGAGAAGTACTTGTCGGAAATCGGCAAAGAGGAACTATTGTCGGCTGACGAAGAGGTTGAACTGGCACAGCGCATCCGCAAGGGCGACAAGAAGGCGCTGGAACGGCTGACAAAGGCGAACCTGCGATTTGTGGTGAGTGTGGCCAAACAGTATCAGAATCAAGGTCTTTCTCTTCCTGATCTCATCAACGAAGGCAACGTAGGACTTATCAAGGCTGCCGAGAAATACGACGAGACACGCGGTTTTAAGTTCATATCGTATGCCGTGTGGTGGATTCGCCAAAGCATTTTGCAAGCCATTGCCGAACAGAGCCGCATCGTGCGGCTGCCACTGAATCAGTTGGGGTCGATGAACAAGATCAACCGTATGCTGTCGAAGTTTGAGCAGGAGAATGAGCGACGCCCGTCGGTAGACGAGATTTCAGAGGTCATTGACATTCCGGAAGAAAAGGTCGACGAAGCCATTAACGTGTCGGGGCGACAGGTGTCGGTAGACGCACCCTTTGTCGACGGAGAAGACAACTCGCTGCTGGACGTTCTCGTAAACAATGATGCGCCATTGGCTGACAGACAGTTACTAGTGGAATCGCTACAGGCTGAAATCAAGGACGCACTGAAGATACTGACACTCCGCGAGCGGAACATCATTACCGCTTTCTACGGCATCGGACAACCAGAGATGACGCTGGAGGAAATTGGTACGAAATTCGGATTGACCCGCGAACGTGTACGCCAGATTAAGGAAAAAGCTATCCGGCGCCTGCGCGCAAATACAAAAAACAAAATTTTAAAAGCATATTTAGGAGAATGAAATCGTTAAGGTATATACTGCTGTTGGCAGTAACACTGCTGACCGTAGAGGCCAGCGCCAAGTTAGAGTTGACGGACAACATCTACATGTTCGGATTCTCGGCATCGTTTAAAGATTCGGTAATCTACGCCACAGACATTCAGAACCCTCAGGGTCTGTGGATTGACACAAAATCGAATTTCCTGCTCAATCGCGACGAGTATTCCCACCAGTTGAAGGAATATCTAAGCGACAAGCTGCAACAACAGAACAGAGTCTGCATGGTGTTTTTCTACACCAAGAAGAAAAAAGCCGAGAAAGAGTATCTGAAGCTGATGAAGAAATACAAGCAAGGTTACGAGGTCCGGTACGTGAATGAAAACGCTTTTAAGTTTGAACCCATAGATTCAAATCCTGAAGAGGAAGAATGACCGAACACAAAATTATCAACGACCCGGTTTTCGGGTTTATCAAGATTAAACGCGGACTGCTGTACGACATCGTACAGCATCCTTTGTTTCAACGTCTGAACCGTATCAACCAATTAGGACTGGCATCAGTGGTCTATCCCGGTGCCCGCCATACGCGGTTCCAACACTCGCTGGGAGCATTCTCCCTGATGTCGGAAGCCGTGAAGTCGCTCCGCGAAAAGGGCGTCTACATATTCGACTCAGAAGCGGAAGCCGTGCAAGCCGCCATCCTGATGCATGACATCGGACACGGCCCGTTCTCGCATGTATTGGAGAACACCCTCATACACGGTGTGTCGCACGAGGACATCTCGCTGCTCATGATGGAACGCATCAACCGTGATTTGAGAGGACAGTTGTCACTGGCCATCAGCATCTTCAAGGATGAATACCCGAACAAAATATTCCACCAGCTTATCTCCAGTCAGCTGGACATGGACCGTCTGGACTACCTTCGACGCGACTCGTTCTTTACCGGTGTGACCGAAGGAAACATCGGCTCGGCACGTATCATCAAAATGCTGAATGTGGCAGACGAACGGCTCGTAGTAGAAGCCAAGGGCATCTATTCCATCGAGAACTACCTGACAACCCGGCGACTGATGTACTGGCAGGTGTATCTGCACAAAACGGCAGTAGGCTATGAAAAAGTTCTGGTAAACGCACTAACGCGGGCGCGCGATTTGATGAGAGCCGGTTACGATGTCTTTGCATCACCCGCACTGGCCTATTTCCTGAAAAACGACGTGACGTTCGACGAACACACCCTCGATGTGTATGCCGAACTGGACGACAGCGACATTTGGTGTGCCCTGAAGGCCTGGAAGCATTCTGACGACAAAATTCTTGCCACTTTGGCTACCGATATGACGGACCGTCACTTGTTTAAGGTGGAGGTCAGCGAAGAGGCTCCCAACGAGGACTATCTCGACAAAATTTCCAGTGGAATCGCGGAAAGAATGGGTATCCCCCTAGAGGATACTCACTATATGATGACGTTGACAGAGATTGGGAAAGATATGTACAACCCCGAGGACGACAGCATCGGAATTCTTTACAAAGATGGTACGGTAAGGAACATTTCCGATGCTTCGGAAATTCTTAATGTTCAATTACTTTCCAAAAAAATCCGTAAATATTACCTCTGTTATCAACGTTTTTCATAAAAAATGCTTATCTTTGTGGCGAAATAAACAAATTGTACATAGTACATCGTCAAATAGTACATAGATTTATGGAGTTTACAGCCCGACAAATAGCCGATTTTATCGGCGGCCGAGTGGAAGGCAACGAGCAAGCTGCCGTCCATACTTTCTCGAAAATTGAAGAAGGCCAGGAAGGAGCTATCACGTTCCTCTCGAACCCAAAATATACACAGTACATCTACGACACCAAGGCTACGATTGTTCTAGTCAACGAAGACCTGGAACTGGAGTGCCCCGTCAGTTGCACACTGATTCGTGTGAAGAACGCCTACGAATGTGTGGCAAAACTGATGCAGATGTATGCCCAGTCACTTCCCAAAAAGACGGGCGTCGATTCGCTGGCCTTTGTGGCACCGTCTGCCCAGATTGGCAAGGATGTCTATATCGGTCCCTTTGCCGTTATCGGAGATGGTGTGAAAATCGGCGACGGTACACGCATATTCCCCAATGTCACCATCTACGACGGCTGCCAGATTGGCAACAACGTCACCATCCACGCCGGAGCGGTGATTGGTGCCGATGGCTTCGGTTTTGCACCGAATCAGGAAGGCTACGAAAAGATTCCACAGCTGGGTGTAGTTATCATCGAGGACGATGTCGAGATTGGCGCCAACACCTGTGTGGACCGTTCGACCATGGGTCAGACCATTATTCACAAAGGGGTGAAGCTGGACAACCTGATTCAGGTGGCCCACAATTGCGAGATTGGCGAAAACACCGTCATGTCGGCACAAGTAGGCATGGCAGGCTCGACAAAGATCGGTGCCTGGTGTATGGTAGGCGGTCAGGCTGGATTCTCGGGACACATCCACGTGGCCGACCGCACGATGGTCGGTGCCCAGTGTGGTGTCATCGGCAATACCAAGGGCGATGGCGAGACACTAATCGGTTCACCTGCAGTGAATCCGAAGATGTACTTCAAGGCCCGTGCCCTTGATGCCAAACTGCCCGATATGTATAAGCAGATTGCACAGCTAAAACGTGAGTTGGAAGCCATCAAGCAGAAAATGAATATAGAATTCTGAAAACAATCAATATGAAGCAAAAAACACTGAAAGGCAGCTTTTCATTGTTCGGAAAAGGCTTGCATACAGGATTAAACCTGACTGTCACGTTTAACCCTGCTCCCGAAAATCACGGTTACAAGATTCAGCGTATCGATATGGAAGGCGAGCCTACCATCGACGCCATTGCCGAGAACGTCATCGACACTCAGCGCGGTACCGTACTGGGCAAAGGTGATATGCGTGTATCGACCATAGAACATGGTCTCTCTGCCCTCTATGCACTGGGCATCGACAACTGTCTGATACAAGTCAATGGTCCGGAATTCCCCATCCTCGACGGCTCGGCCATTAAGTATGTGGAAAAAATCAATGAAGTAGGTGTCGAGGAGCAAAATGCCCCCAAAGACTTCTACATCATCCGCAAAAAAATTGAGGTAAAGGACGAAAACACGGGCTCATGCATTACCATCCTGCCCGACGATGAGTTCTCAATTACGGCCATGTGTTCCTTCGAGTCGAAATTCATCAACTCGCAGTTTGCTACCCTCGACAAAATCAACAATTTCGCCAAGGAGATTGCAGCAGCCCGTACCTTCGTGTTTGTACGCGATATTGAACCCCTGCTACAGGCTAACCTTATCAAGGGCGGTGACATGGACAATGCCATTGTCATCTATGAGCGTCAGACCACACAGGAGCGTCTGGATATGCTGGCCGACATGCTAGGCGTAGAGCACCGCGACGCCAACGAACTGGGATATATCCAGCATAAGCCTTTGGTTTGGGAAAACGAGTGTACACGTCATAAGTTGCTCGATGTCATCGGTGATATGGCTCTCATCGGCAAACCTATCAAGGGTCGTATCATCGCCACACGCCCTGGACACACCATCAACAACAAGTTTGCCCGTCAGATGCGCAAAGAAATTCGTAAGCACGAGGTACAGGCCCCCATCTACGACCCAAACGACGAGCCGGTGATGGACGTGAACAAGATTCGCGAACTGCTACCCCATCGCTATCCCATGCAGTTGGTAGACAAGGTGATTTCACTGGGTGCTAACACCATTGTGGGTATCAAGAACGTCACGGGCAATGAGCCGTTCTTCCAAGGGCACTTCCCCGAGGAGCCCGTCATGCCTGGCGTACTCCAGATTGAAGCAATGGCCCAGTGTGGCGGTCTGCTAGTGTTGAACACCCTCGAAGAGCCAGAACGTTGGTCGACATACTTTATGAAGATAGACGACGTAAAATTCCGTCAAAAGGTAGTGCCTGGCGACACACTGCTCTTTAAGGTTGACCTGTTAGCTCCAGTCCGTCACGGCATCTCGTCAATGAAGGGCTACATCTTCGTAGGCGACCACGTCGTGGCCGAAGCCACCTTCACAGCTCAAATCGTAAAGAACAAGTAATTATAAAGTTCTAAGTTCAATGAATCAAATACATCCATTAGCTGTCGTTGACCCAGAAGCAAAGTTGGGTGACAACAATATTATCGGCCCATTCTGCGTGATTGACAAAAACGTGGTTATTGGTAACAACAATAAATTGCTGAATAACGTGACGCTCCACTTCGGAACCCGTCTGGGCAACAACAACGAGATTTTTCCAGGTGCCTCGATATCGACAAAGCCTCAGGATCTGAAGTTCCAAGGTGAGGAAACCACCTGCGAAATTGGCGATAACAACTCGATTCGAGAGAACGTCACTATTAGTCGCGGTACTGCCTCGAAGGGTAAGACCATAGTGGGTAATGGTAACCTGCTGATGGAGAACATGCACATCGGACACGACTGCGTTATCGGCAACGGATGCATCATCGGCAACTCGACGAAATTTGCTGGAGAGGTGGTAGTCGACGACTGTGCCATTATCTCCGCCACATGTCTGTTCCACCAATTTCTCCACGTCGGTGGATACATCATGTTCCAAGGCGGTACTCGTACCAGTCAGGACATTCCGCCCTACGTCATTGCAGGCAAAGAACCCGTTCGCTATGCTGGCGTGAACCTCGTCGGTCTGCGCCGCAGGGGATTCCCCCGTGAGACCATCGAGGCCATCCACGAAGCCTATCGCATCATCTACTCTCAAGGCGTGCTGAAGGACGGCGTGGCTATGGCCCGCGAACAGTTCCCTGACTCGAAAGAGGTAGAGTACATCTGCTCGTTTATCGAGAATTCCAAGCGTGGAGTAATCCGGTAAATAGTACATAGTGCATCGTCAAATAGTACATTTTATCCGATAAATAGTACATTGTACATTGTCAAAAAGTACATTAATAGTAATTACAGGACCTACGGCTGTGGGCAAAACAGCACTCACCATCGACCTCGCTCGTGAATACAACACACCGGTTATCAACGCTGATTCCCGACAGATCTATCGCGAGTTGAAGATTGGTACGGCTGCACCCACCGAAGAACAGCTACATCAAGCCCAGCATTACTTCGTTGGCACCAAAAGTATACACGACTACTATAATGCCTCGATGTACGAACAGGAAGTGATGTCGCTTCTGTCAGAATCTTCAACACAAATCCATTTGCTTTCAGGTGGTAGTATGATGTATATCGACGCTGTATGCAACGGCATTGACGATATCCCAACCGTTCGCAACGACATTCGCGAAGAAATGAAGCGACGCTATCAGGAGGAAGGACTGGACGCCCTTTGCGCTGATCTTGAGCGACTAGACCCTGAACATTACGCCATCGTCGACAGGCAGAACTACCGACGCGTCATCCACGCTTTGGAGATTTGCTATCAGACAGGAAAGACCTACACTTCATTTCGTACCCAAGCCAAGAAAGAACGGCCGTTCCGCATCGTGAAGATTGGAGTGAACTGTGAACGCGACTTATTATATAATAAGATTAACGCGCGTGTTGACGAGATGATGGAAAGAGGACTGTTACACGAAGCAGAGAGCCTCTACGCTTTCCGCCAACAGAACGCACTTAACACGGTGGGATACAAAGAGTTATTTGATTACATGGATGGCCGTTGGTCGTTGGAGGAAGCTGTAGAACGCATCAAAGGGAACACCCGGCGCTATGCCCGCAAACAACTCACCTGGTTCAAACGCGACCAACAAATGAAGTGGTTCCGGCCTGATGAAAAAGATGAAATACTGAAATATATTGCTCAATATGAATAAATACGCTGAAACTATCGTCCTGGCTCCCCGTAAGGCATGGGAGTGGTATAAAGGATTGTATAAAGGACGAAAATGGTATATCAAGACCTTTTCGGTCATAGGAACACTAGTAGTGGCATTCTTCCTCTACCTCATCATGGTCGACATCAATTTCCTTTGGCTCTTCGGTAAATCGCCCTCGATGAGCGATGTGAAGAACACCCACCCTGCTGAGGCTTCAGAAATATACAGTGCCGACGGCAAGCTGATTGGCAAGTTTTTCAGCGAAAACCGCATGCCCGTCAGCTACGACGACGTAAATCCGGCGTTCTGGTCAGCATTGGTCGATACGGAGGACGAGCGGTTCTACCGTCATCACGGCATAGACTATCAGGCCTTTGGGGCAGCCCTGAAAGACTACGTGCTGCATCGCGATGCTCGCGGAGCCTCCACGATTACCCAACAGCTGGCCAAGAACCTGTTCCGTGTCAGGACGCAGTATTCTACAGGGCTCTTGGGAAATATTCCCGGTCTTAAAATCCTCATCATGAAGAGCAAAGAGTGGATTACTGCCTACAAGCTGGAATGGTATTTCACTAAGGAGGAAATCATTACCATGTATGCCAATACTGTTGACTTCGGTTCCAATGCTTTCGGTATCAAAACGGCTTCCAAGACCTATTTCGGTACGATTCCCAAGAACCTCACCACCGAACAGGCCGCCGTTCTTGTAGGTCTGTTGAAGGCCACCACCTATTATAATCCGCGTATCAATCCCAAGAATTCACTGGGGCGCCGAAATGTGGTGCTCGACAATATGCTCCGTCACGGACACCTTACCAAGGCCGAGAACGACTCGCTGAAACAAACCGAGATCCGCCTCGACTACAGCGTTGAGAATGCTTACGACGGTGAAGCGAACTATTTCCGTGAGGCCGTTGCCGACTGGATGAAACAATGGTGTAAGGAGTACTATGGCGACGACCGTGCCTACGCCTACTATACTGAAGGCCTGAAGATTCATACATCCCTCGACTCGCGCATGCAGAAATATGCCGAGGAGGCTGCTGTCAAACAAATGAAGCAGGTACAGAAAACATTCAACCAGCATTGGGGCAATGTCAACCCTTGGCAGGATGAACGCCATATTGAAATTCCCCACTTCATCGAAGACCTCGCAAAAAAACTTCCGGTATACAAACAGTTGTCGCAGAAATTTGAGGGTAACCAGGATTCTATCGACTACTACTTGAACCTGCCCCATAAAGTGAAGCTATTCGACTACGAGCAGGGATTCATCGAGAAGGAAATCTCTACGATGGACTCTATCCGTTACATGGAACACTTCATGCATTGCGGTTTCGTAGCCATTGAGCCCCAGACCGGTTACGTTAAAGCCTGGGTAGGCGACGTCGACTTCAAGACATGGAAATACGACAAGGTGACGGCCCTCCGCCAGCCTGGCTCAACGTTCAAGCTCTTCGTATATTCCGAGGCGATGAACCAGGGCATCACACCCTGCGACACACGCCGAGACGAATATTTCTCGATGAAAGTCATGGATCACGGTGAGGAGGTTACGTGGGCTCCAACTAATGCCGACGGACATTTCTCGAATATGGACATCACCCTTAAGCAGGCTTTTGCAATGAGTATCAACAGTGTGGCAGTTCGCTTAGGTCAGGAGGTGGGCATTGACCGCATTGTGAAGACAGCTCACGACATGGGCATCAAGTCGAAACTAGACACCACCCCATCGCTGACGCTGGGTGCCAGCGATGTCAACCTGCTCGAACTAGTCAGTTCCTACTGCACTCCTGTAAACGATGGTAATGCCATCGATCCTGTGTTAGTGACACGCATTATTGACCGCGAGGGTAATGTCATCTACGAGGCCAATCCTGAATCGCGTCAGGTATTGTCGGTTAAGAGCGCCTTCTTTGTTCAGCAGTTGCTGATGGGTGGCATGAGCGGCACATCGTCGCGTCTACGTAACTACGTGGGTTATGACATCACCGATACCGACTTTGGTGGCAAGACGGGTACGTCGAACAACCACTCTGACGCTTGGTTCGTAGGTACTACACCACGCCTCGTCTGCGGTGCGTGGGTAGGCGGCGAATACCGCTGTATACACTTCCGCACTGGTCAGCTCGGACAGGGCAACCGCACAGCGCTCCCAATCTGTGGCTATTTTCTTGCCTCGGTACTCTCCGACAAGCAGTTCAAGAACTACCACGTAAAGTTCAAAACACCTGACAACATTGCGGTCAACGCTATCGACTATAATTGTGGCGGCTATTTCATGGCTCCTGCTGACAGTGACTCGCTGGCCGTAGACAGTTTGGGAATTGACGAGGTCGAAATGGTAATCGACGAGTTTGGTAACCCTATTGCAACACCTAAAAATCATCAAGAGGATGCCAACCAACACGCGCTACCAGACGAACCAAATGCGGCACTAGAACCAAAAGAGGAGTAAAAGGATTATCGGTCGAAAGTAGGATTCATCTTGGAAATGCAAAAAAATCTTGATTTATTTTGCATTTTTCTCGATTTTCACTACCTTTGCAGGAGTTATGGCAATAGAAAAGACCAGAATTAAGGATATCGCCGAGCGTGCTGGCGTGTCCGCAGGCACTGTAGACCGCGTACTTCACAACCGCCCCAACGTGTCAAAGAAAGCCCTCGCTAAAGTGCAGAGGGCATTAGAAGAAATGGACTATAAGCCCAACATGTATGCCTCGGCATTGGCGTACAATAAGGAGTACAATTTCGTCAGCATCATTCCCAAACATGAGTCAGAAGCATATTGGGAAGAGGTTGAGGAAGGTTCGAAAGTCTGCTGCGACCGCTATCGCGACTTCCGCATCTCCAACAAGGTACTCTATTACAACCGCTTCTCGCCTGAAACGTTTGCCAAAGTGATGAATGATGTACTGAAGCACGACCCTGACGGTGTTATTGTCGTACCCTCAAAGATTGAGGTCACTCGTCGCTTCACTGACATCATGCATGAGCGCAACATTCCGTTCATTCTGCTCGACTCATACATGCCTGACCTCAAACCACTATCCTTCTATGGACAGGACTCGTTTGCCTCAGGCTATTTCGCTGCCCGCATGCTCATGCTTATTGCCCCCAAGGAAAAGGAAATCATGCTGATGAAACAGATGCGCAACGGCAATGTGGCCTCGAAACAGCAGGAGAACCGCGAGACGGGTTTCCGTCACTACATGCACGACCACTTCCCATCGGTAAAGATCGTTGATGTCAACCTCCCGCTCGATGACAAGCGTGAGAAGTACGACGTCATTCTACATGACTTCTTCAACAGTCATCCGTTGGTACACCACTGCATCACGTTCAATTCTAAAGCACACCTCGTGGGCGAATACCTGCTCCGTTCGAATCGCCGCAACATCCAAATTATGGGATACGACATGGTACCTAAGAATGCCGAATGCGTTCGTCAGGGCAGCATCTCGTGCCTTATAGCACAGCATGCCTATATGCAAGGCTATGCATGTATCGATTCTCTGTTTCGTGCCATAGTGCTCAAGAAGGAAGTTGACCCTGTAAACTACATGCCCATTGAACTACTGACAAAGGAAAACATCGATTTTTACCGACGAAAAAACATCGGTTGAAGAATAACAAGGTAAACAAGTCAAACTACTAATAAATAATTATTTATGGAACAAGCTACATTTCTAAAGATTAATCCCGCTGATAGCGTTGTCGTTTGTCTGGCCCCAAAGAAACTGGGCGACGTTATTGAAGTAGACGGAAAGCAAATCACTGTCAATCAAGACACCCCTGCAGGTCACAAAATTTTAATTGTCGACGTCCATCAAGGTGAAAACATCATCAAATACGGCTATCCTATCGGTCATGCCCGTCAGGACCTGAAAGCCGGCGACTGGGTTAATGAGAACAACTTGAAGACAAACCTCAGCGGAACACTTGAATACACCTACCAGCCCGTTGACGAGCCTCTGACTATCAAGAACGAGAACCGCACCTTCATGGGTTATGTCCGCAAGAACGGCGATGTCGGTGTACGCAACGAGATATGGATTGTACCCACAGTGGGGTGCGTTAATGGTATCGCTGAGCGACTTGCCCAGCAGTTGCGTGAAGAAACTGGTGAACAGTGTGTTGACGCCATTTGGACATGGCATCATAACTACGGTTGTTCACAACTTTCTGAGGACCATGAAAACACCCGCAAGGTTCTCCGCGACATTTGTCTGCACCCCAATGCCGGTGGTATATTGGTGCTCAGTCTCGGTTGTGAGAACAACCAGCCAGAAGATTTTATGGCTACGTTGGGCGACTATGACAAGGAACGTATCAAGTTGTTGGTCACACAGAGCGTCGACGGTGATGAGATGGAGGCTGGTATGGCTATCCTCCGTGACCTCTATTCACAAGCAAGTAAAGACCAGCGCGAACCTGTCAGTGTGTCGAAACTGCGTGTCGGTCTGAAGTGTGGAGGCTCCGATGGCTTCTCGGGTATCACCGCCAATCCCCTAGTGGGCGAATTCTCTGACTGGCTCGTTGCACAGGGAGGAACCAGCGTACTTACGGAGGTCCCCGAAATGTTCGGTGCCGAGACCATCCTCATGAACCGCTGTGAAACACCGCAGCTCTTCGAACAGACCGTCTCGATGATCAACAATTTCAAAAACTACTTTCTTTCGCATGGAGAACCCGTTGGTGAGAATCCCTCACCAGGAAACAAGGCTGGCGGCATATCCACCCTCGAGGACAAGGCCCTGGGCTGCACGCAGAAGTGCGGTAAGGCCCCCGTCAGTGGCGTTATGGAATATGGCGACCGTCTCACTGCCACTGGTCTTAACCTGCTCTCTGCTCCCGGAAACGACCTTGTTGCTTCTACGGCACTAGCATCGTGCGGTTGTCATATCGTCCTGTTCACTACGGGGCGCGGTACGCCCTTCGGCACCTTCGTACCAACCATGAAGGTCGCCACCAACCCCATCCTCGCCAAGAACAAACCCCATTGGGTCGATTTCTCTGCCGGACAGCTCATTGAGGGTCGTACCATGCAGGAAATTGTACCAGAGTTTATTGACAAGGTCCTCGCCGTTGCCTCTGGTGAAAAGGCCCGCAACGAAGAGAACGGCTACCGCGAAATATCCATCTTTAAGAACGGAGTAACTTTGTAATGTAATTATTCATTGCATCCTGCAAAGGACGAAACGAAACCTTCCGTTGACGTAATCATCAACGGAAGGTTTTCCTTTTAACTTGACCATTAATTATAATGGGCAAAAATATGTATCTCAGATAGATAGTTATTATTCTACGGTAACCGACTTGGCTAGGTTGCGGGGCTGGTCAACATTCTTGCCCTTGCAGACGGCTACATGATAGGCAAGAAGCTGAAGAGGAATAGTAGCTACCAACGGTTCCAGACACTCCAACACGTCGGGAAGTTCAATGACTTCGTCGGCAATCTTCGCAATGGTGTCATCACCCTTCGAGACAAGGGCAATCACCCTACCTTGACGAGCCTTTATTTCCTGGATGTTCGACAGGACCTTCTCATACATAGCGTTATGCGTGGCAATAACCACAACAGGCATGTCGGAGTCGATAAGGGCGATAGGTCCATGCTTCATCTCGGCAGCGGGATAGCCCTCTGCGTGGATATATGAAATCTCCTTCAGTTTCAGAGCACCTTCCAAAGCAACAGGATAAGAAAAACCGCGACCCAAATAGAGGAAATTGTGGGCATAAGTAAATGTACGGGCCAAGTCACGCACCTTATCGTTGGTCTTCAATACTTCTTCGATGATCTGTGGAATGCGGTTCAGCTCGCTTACCACATGCAGATACTCCTGACGATTGATGGTCCCTTTTGCCTCGCCTAAAGAAAGTGCAAACATGGTGAGCACCGTGACTTGACCTGTGAAGGCCTTCGTGGAAGCCACACCAATCTCAGGCCCCACATGAATATAGGTACCTGTATCGGTGGCACGTGGTATGCTGCTGCCGATGGCGTTGCAGATGCCATAGATGAATGCGCCCTTATCCTTTGCCAGCTGAATGGCAGCCAGTGTATCAGCGGTCTCACCAGACTGCGAGATAGCGATTACAACGTCTCCCTTGCCCACAACGGGGTTGCGGTAGCGGAACTCAGAGGCATACTCCACCTCGCACGGTATGCGACAGAAGGTCTCGATGAGTTGTTTACCGATGAGTCCTGCGTGCCACGAGGTACCACAGGCGACAATGACAATGCGCTTGGCATCGAGTAACTGACGGCGATAGTCGATAAGTGCCGAGAGCGTAACATGATCACCCTCCACATTAATACGTCCGCGCATGCAGTTGGTAAGACAGTCTGGTTGTTCAAAAATTTCTTTGAGCATAAAGTGGTCATAGCCACCCTTCTCTATTTGTCCTAGGTCTATGTCTACAGTCTTTACTGCCAGTTCTTGTTCTTCACCCAAAATACTTACCACATGAAGTTCTTCTCCTAAACGAATGACAGCAATATTCCCGTCCTCCAAGTAAACAACTTTGTCAGTATATTCGATAATAGGACTTGCGTCAGAACCGAGGAAAAACTCACCATCTCCAATACCCACAACCAGCGGGCTCTGCTTACGGGCAGCGATAATCTGACTAGGATCACGTTTGTCTACAATCGCTATAGCATAAGCTCCAATTACTTGGTAAAGAGCTACTTGTACTGCTTCGAGCAAGGAAAGATTCTTCTTAACCATGATATACTCAACCAACTGTACTAGCACCTCAGTATCAGTATCACTCTTAAACTCAACACCTTTATCTTTTAGTTTCTGCTTAATGTCAGCATAATTCTCAATAATTCCGTTATGGATAATGGCCAGATTATGCGACTGCGAATAATGCGGGTGAGCATTACGAGCAGAGGGCTCACCATGAGTTGCCCAACGGGTATGAGCAATACCTACACAACCGCTAACATCCTTGTCAGCGCAGTATTCGGTCAAGTTGTCAACCTTCCCTTTTGTCTTAAAAACATTAAGTTGATTGTCAGCATTTATTAACGCGACACCAGCTGAGTCGTAACCACGATACTCAAGCCTACGAAGTCCCTTGATGAGAATGGGATAAGCATCTTTCTTTCCAATATATCCTACTATTCCGCACATAATCTTTCTGTGGTTAATTATATTATTTCGGCTGCAAAGGTAAGTTTTTTTAGAAAAACTGCCAAATAATCTCTCGCTTTTTTGGTTTTCTGCCCAAAAAACAGTACCTTTGCACGCATTATTAAAGAATTAATAATCGGAAATAGAAATGGAAACGACAGCAATATTGCTTCTACACTGTCCCGACCAACAGGGCATTATATCTGAGGTGACAAAATTCATAACCGATAACAAAGGTAATATTGTTTACCTCGATCAGTATGTGGACAAGGTAGACGGCATGTTCTTCATGCGCATAGAATGGGAACTTGAAGGTTTCCTTATTCCACGCGACAAGCTTTATGACTATATTACTACGCTTTATGCTCAGCGCTACCAGATGAAATTCTCGCTCTATTACAGCGACAAGCGTCCTAGGATGGCCATCTTCGTTTCGAAGATGAGTCACTGTCTCTACGACCTGTTGGCACGCTGGAAGGCAGGAGAGTTCAACTGCGACATTCCCTGTATCGTGTCGAACCATGAGGACCTGCGCTATGTGGCCGATCAGTTTGGCATTCCCTACTATGTGTGGAGCATTAAAAAGGACCATTCGAACAAGGCCGAGGTGGAACAGGCCGAAATGGAGCTGCTGAAGAAAGAGGATATTTCGTTTATCGTGCTGGCACGCTATATGCAGATTATCTCAGACGAGATGATTGCCGCGTATCCACACCATATCATCAATATTCACCACTCGTTCCTGCCTGCCTTCATCGGTGCGAAGCCCTATCATCAGGCCTACGAGCGCGGCGTGAAGATCATCGGTGCCACAAGTCACTATGTAACAGCTGAGCTTGATGCAGGACCGATCATCGAGCAAGATGTTACGCGCATTACGCATAAGGATACGCCAGAGAGTCTCGTGCTGAAAGGCAAGGACCTTGAGAAAATCGTACTCTCACATGCCGTCTCGAAGCACATCCAGCGCAAGATCCTCACATACAAGAATAAAACTATTATATTCAGCTGATTACACAGCGAAACCGACCCTATTGTGCAAATTATGAACGTAGCAATTGTAAAATATAACGCAGGGAATATCTATTCGGTGGTGAATGCACTCAAGCGGATGGGTGTGGAACCATTGCTGACGGACGACGCTGAGCAGCTTCGTAAGGCCGATCGCGTGCTCTTTCCCGGACAGGGCCATGCCGCTGAGGCGATGGACTATCTAAAGGCCAGACGTCTCGACGAAGTAATTCGTAATTTGAATCAGCCTGTGTTTGGCATATGCGTGGGGCAACAGCTGCTCTGCAAGCACTCCGAGGAGGGCGATGCGGACTGCATCGGCATCTTCAACGCGGAGGTGAAACGCTTCCAGCCCGAGCGTCATGAGGACAAGGTACCCTGCATGGGATGGCAGAATATAGATGTAAGAAAGAATATGGAAGATGGAAAATGTAATCCGCTGATGAAAGGACTTTGCGAGAATCCCTACGTCTATTTCGTACACTCGTACTTTGTGCCGATATGTGAGGAAACCATCGCTACAGCAGATTATATCCTGCCCTACTCCGCCTCGATGCACAAAGACAATTTCTACACCTGCCAATTTCACCCTGAAAAGAGTGGCAAGGTAGGTGAACGTATTCTAAAAAACTTTCTTGAACTATGATAGAACTGATACCTGCCATAGACATCATCGACGAGAAGTGCGTCAGACTGACCAAAGGCGACTACGACCAGAAGACAGTTTACGGCGAGCCGCTGGATATGGCCTTGGAGTTTGAGCGCTTAGGATTCAAGCGTTTGCACGTGGTTGATTTGGATGGTGCTAAGTCGAAGCACATCGTGAACAACGCCGTACTGAAAGCCATCACCACCGAGACCAGTCTCACTGTGGATTTCGGCGGTGGCATCAAGACCGACGAGGACTTGGAAAAGGCTTTTGCAGCAGGAGCCGAGATGGTAACAGTAGGATCTGTTGCCGTCACAAAGCCCGAGCTATTCATGGATTGGACAGAGAAATACGGCACGGAAAGGATGATATTGGGAGCCGATGTACGTCACGGGAAAATCAGCATCAACGGCTGGAAAGAGGATTCCAATGAGGATCTGTTGCCTTTTCTGAAGAAATACGTCGACGCGGGTGTGAAGAACGTGCTCTGCACGGAAATCTCGAAAGACGGCACCCTCGCAGGGCCTGCCATCGACCTCTACAAGCGAGTGATGGACGCCTACCCCGAACTGCATCTCATTGCCAGCGGCGGGGTGTCAAGCAAAGCAGATATCGAAGCCCTCGACGCAGCAGGCATACCAGCTGTCGTCTTCGGCAAGGCCATCTACGAAGGTAAAATAGACCTTCGTGAATTAATAAATAGTATATTGTAAATTGTCAAATAACAAAATGTAATGGGACTTGCAAAACGCATAATACCCTGTTTGGATGTGAAGGACGGTGAGACAGTCAAAGGCACGAACTTCGTGAATCTACGCTCTGCGGGCGACCCAGTGGCACTAGGTAAGGCCTATTCTGAGCAAGGTGCCGACGAATTGTGCTTTCTGGACATCACAGCTTCGTTTGAAGGCCGTAAAACCTTTACGGAGATGGTGACCCGCGTGGCCCAGACCCTGAACATTCCCTTCACCGTAGGTGGAGGCATCAACGAGCTGAAGGACGTTGAGCGTTTGCTCTATGCTGGTGCCGACAAGGTGAGCGTGAACAGCGCCGCCATCCGCAGACCGGAACTAATCGATGAAATTACCAACCGTTTCGGCTCTCAGGTCTGTGTGGTTGCCATTGATGCCCGCCTCGACGCTGATGGCTGGCACTGTTACCTGAAGGGCGGTCGCGAACGTACGGAGCGCGGACTTTTTGAGTGGGCTCACGAGGCCCAAGAACGTGGTGCAGGTGAAATTTTGTTCACGTCGATGAATCACGATGGTACAAAGAACGGCTATGCAAACGAGGCCCTGCGTGAACTAGCTGACAACCTCTCTATACCAATCATCGCCAGTGGCGGTGCAGGATGTAAAGAACACTTCCGCGATACCTTCCTCAAAGGTCACTCGGATGCCGCACTAGCTGCCAGCGTGTTCCATTTCGGCGAGATTCCCATTCCCGAACTGAAAAAATATTTAAGACAAGAAGGAATAAACGTAAGAATATGAAAATAGATTTTGAAAAGATGGACGGACTGGTGCCAGCTATCATACAGGATGCCGAGACCAAAAATGTGCTGATGCTGGGTTTCATGAACGAAGAGGCCTACGAGAAGACGCTCGAGACCCGTCATGTTACCTTTTGGAGCCGTACGCGACAGACGCTTTGGACCAAAGGTGAAACATCAGGACACTTTCTAAACCTTGTCGACATGAAAATAGACTGCGACAATGACACCCTGTTAGTGCGCGTAAATCCAATTGGTCCCACCTGCCATACAGGAACAGACACCTGTTGGGGAGAAAATAATGAGGGTAATCCCCTACTCTTTCTTTCAGAGCTTCAGTCGTTCATCGACAAACGCAAACAGGAGATGCCCGAAGGCTCGTATACAACTAGCCTTTTTAACAAGGGTATCAACAAAATAGCACAAAAGGTTGGTGAAGAGGCTTTGGAAACAATCATTGAAGCTACAAATGGCACATCAGATCATTTGGTGTATGAAGCGTCTGACCTGCTGTACCACTTACTAGTAATGCTGACCGAAAAGGGGCTGCGCATTGAGGACGTCGCATCGGAACTGCAGAAACGACACGACCCCGATTGGGATAAGAAACGCCGCCAAGCTAAGGCCGCCGGTACGATGAAGTAATCTAGCCCCCGGGTCGGAATAACGAAACAACATGATAACGAAATATCGAACAATGTTAATTAACTATCAGAAAGCTAACATCTATCAGAAGGACGGCATCCTCGTGCTGAAGGAGGTCGACTTCCACGTCAACGAGGGAGAATTCATATATATCATCGGACGTGTGGGAGCAGGAAAAAGTACCCTATTGAAGACGCTCTACTTTGAGTTGGACATCGACGAGGCAGAAGAAGCCATTGTACTGAACCATGACCTGCGCAATATGAAACGGAAATACATCCCAGCCCTCCGCCGACAAATGGGTATCATCTTCCAAGATTTCCAGCTGCTGGCAGACCGTACAGTACGTAACAACCTGCGCTTCGTATTGAAAGCAACAGGATGGAAAGACCAGGACGAAATAGACGAGCGCATTGATGACGTGTTGCGCGACGTTGAGATGTTGGAACGTGCCGATCGATTCCCCCACGAATTATCTGGTGGTGAACAGCAGCGCATCGCCATAGCCAGAAGTATTCTAAACAATCCGAAGGTTATCATTGCCGACGAGCCTACTGGAAATCTTGACATAGAGACGGCACGGCAGATAATTCTTCTGTTGCGCCGTATTACCGAGTCGGGAACGGCTGTAGTAATGACGACGCATAACACATCGTTGCTTCAAGAATATCCTGGCATTGTCTATCGTTGCATTAACCAGCGCTTGGAGGATATCACTAACAATTACAACCACATGGCACTCTATGAAGAAGAGGAACAAGGCGAAGACGAAGACAATGCTGAGGAAAAGAAAAGCTACTACTCCGATCGTGAGGACTTGTCGATATAAGGGTAAAAGGTAAAAAAGTAAAAAATATAAATACGAAACGACATGAAAGTAATGAAGTTTGGCGGAACGTCGGTAGGAACACCGGCTCGCATGAAAGAAGTAACAAAATTGGTGACGAAGTCGGGTGAACCCGTTTTTGTGGTGTTGTCAGCCATGTCAGGCACTACCAATTCACTGGTTGAAATTTCCAACTACCTATACAAAAAAAACCCAGAAGGTGCTAGCGAAATTATCAATCAGTTGGAGCGTGCCTATCTGAAGCATATTGACGAGCTTTATCAGAGTGACGAAGTGAAGCAACAGACACGCGAATTTCTGACATCAGAAGTAAACTATCTGCGTTCGTTCACCAAAGAATTGTTTACCAGTTTCGAAGAGAAGAGCATCGTAGCTCAGGGCGAAATGCTGTCGACAAATATGGTGGTCAACTACATGAAAGAACAGGGAATCAATGCCGTATTGCTGAATGCCCTCGACTTCATGCGTACCGACAAGAACTCGGAGCCAGACCCTAACTACATCAAGGAAAAGTTGCAGGCCATCATGGAAAAGAACGAGGGTCAACAGGTGTACGTAACACAAGGCTTCATCTGCCGCAACGCATATGGAGAGATTGATAACCTGCAGCGTGGCGGTTCCGACTATACCGCTTCGCTCGTTGGAGCTGCCCTTGGCGCTGAGGAAATCCAGATTTGGACCGACATTGACGGTATGCACAACAACGACCCACGTATTGTTGATAATACGCAGCCTGTTCACCAGTTGCATTTCGAGGAGGCTGCCGAGCTGGCTTACTTCGGAGCTAAAATTCTTCATCCCACCTGTGTACAGCCTGCGAAATATGCCGGAATCCCCGTTCGCTTGTTGAACACCATGGAGCCTGACGCAGAGGGTACTACTATCAGCAATGCCACTGAATACGGAAAAATCAAAGCTGTCGCTGCCAAGGACAACATCATAGCCATCAAAATCAAGTCTAGCCGCATGTTGCTGGCTACAGGTTTCCTGCGTAAGGTCTTTGAGATTTTCGAGTCCTACCAAACACCTATCGACATGGTGTGTACGTCAGAGGTGGGAGTCTCGATGTCTATCGACAATTCTGCTCACCTGGGCGAGATTGTTGACGAGTTGAAGAAGTACGGTACTGTGACAGTCGACACCGGCATGTGCATTATTTGCGTGGTAGGTGATCTGGATTGGTCGAACATTGGTTTCGAGACGAAGGTGCTTGACGCCATGAAGAACATCCCCGTTCGCATGATATCCTATGGCGGGTCCAACTACAACATCTCGTTCCTCATTCGCGAAGAAGATAAAAAACGTGCCCTGCAGAGCCTAAGCGAAACCTTATTTAAATAATAGGACCTATTAGATCCGACAACACAATGGCAAAAGGACAATTTCCAACGGTGAAGTTCCAAGACTTACGCACGCCGTTCTACTATTACGACACGGAGTTGTTGCGCGAAACACTCCGTGCTATCAACCAGGAGGCACAGAAGCACGAAGGTTTCTGTGTACACTATGCCGTCAAGGCTAATGCCAATCCCGGTATACTTCGTATTATCCGTGAAGCGGGACTAGGTGCCGATTGCGTCAGTGGTGGTGAGATTGAAGCCTGCATGCGTGCAGGATTCCCCTCATCGAAGATTGTATATGCAGGTGTAGGTAAGAGCGACTGGGAGATCAACCTTGGACTGGACAACGACATTTTCTGCTTCAATGTAGAAAGCATACCAGAGCTAGAGGTCATCAACGAGCTTGCTTCTGCAAAAGGTAAGGTGGCACGTGTGGCTTTCCGACTGAATCCCAACGTAGGAGCACATACCCATGCCAATATTACCACAGGACTGGCTGAGAACAAGTTCGGTATCGACATGCGCGACATGCTAACGGTTATCGAAGAGGCTTCTCGTCTGGAGCATGTCAAGTGTGTAGGACTGCATTTCCATATCGGAAGTCAGATTCTGGATATGGGCGATTTCGAGGCACTCTGTAACAGAGTCAACGAGCTGCAAAGCGAACTGGAGCGTCACCGTATTACCGTTGAACACATTAACGTTGGTGGAGGACTGGGCGTAGATTACCAACATCCTAATCGAGTCAGCATTCCTGATTTCAAAGCCTACTTCGACACCTATGCTAAAAAGTTAAAGCTGCGCCCGGGACAGACACTTCATTTCGAGCTTGGACGTGCCGTCGTAGCACAATGCGGTAGTCTCATTACACGTACATTATATATAAAGAAAGGTACTGTAAAACAGTTCTGCATTGTGGATGCAGGATTTACTGACCTCATCCGTCCCGCACTCTATCAGGCTTATCACAAAATAGAAAACATCACGAGCGACGAACCCACAGAGACTTACGACGTGGTTGGTCCTATCTGTGAGTCGACAGATGTCTTTGCCAAGCAGATTGACCTAAACTGCTGTCATCGTGGCGACCTCATTGCCATACGCTCGGCAGGTGCCTATGGTGAGATTATGGCTTCTCAGTACAATTGTCGTTCATTGCCAAAAGGCTATATAAGCGACGAATTATAATATGTTAAGAAAAGAATGACTACAGAAGAGCAGAAGCGACCCATCTCCATTGTGATGACAGTACACGACCAGGCAGAACTGCTGGAGCAAAATCTACCTGCATTCCTGACGCTGACCTATGAAGGACAGTATGAAGTCATCGTAGTAGACGACATGTCAACGGACGAAACACCTGACGTACTGAAACGTATTAAAGCTGAATACCCCAGGTTGTATTCGACATTCCTTCCATCGTCAGTTATCGTTAACCCTAGCCGAAAAAGACTAGCACTCAGCGTAGGTGCAAAAGCGGCTCACTACGACTATATCGTGCTTGCAGATATCCGTCGTACGCCAATCAATACTGATTGGCTGGCAGGACTGGCAGATGGTGAGGCATCACTGGTGTTTTGCAATAGGAAACGCGACAGTGTAACTCATGTTGTAGCTACTGAGCTGAAAGACCTGCAATATATTATTCTCAAGGCAGAACGACGCTCCTTCAAGGAATACTGGAGCAGATGGTTCAGAAAACAACGTGGTCTTTACGACGCCATTGGTGTACGAAAAGAACACGTCTTCGATGCCATTATGCTATTTGATCAGAAGATTCGTGGTTTCCGACTTCTTGGCCTGCGTCTACGCGTATGGCTGGGTATATAAAACCTACACGTTATGAGAATTCTGCATTTCTATCCAGCTGATAACCCGATGATTGGGCAACACGTCGCCATGCTTCAAGAAGGCATGGGACTGGAGGCAGAGAATCATCTGGTATCCAATGCGGAAGATGCACGGACACTTTTACAAGGAAGCCACTACGACATTCTACACCTTCACGGCTGTTGGTGCAATGCTTCGCGAAGGATTGTTAATATCGCATTACACAATGGATGCAGACTGATTGTTACCCCTCACGGACAGTTAGAGCCTTGGATACAGGAAAAGGACTACTGGAAGGAGAAATTACCCAAGCGCGTTATCTTCCAGCAGGCCATTATCCGTCAGGCATATGCCATTATCATTCAAGGTAGCATGGAACAAAAATGCATGGAGCGCCTAGCTTGGAACAAGCGTCTGGTCACAATTCGAAATTGTGTGATAACCAGTTCCATCTCTAAGACCGAAATGGCCCGTCTGACCTTTAAGCTCTATCAAAAAGTGATGGATACCAACACACTGGAGCTTCTTTCTCTTGAGATACGCAAACACCTGAGAACAATCATCATGGCTGGTATTACCGGCGATATTCGCTGGCTCCCTGAGTCTGCAATCAGTACACTATCCCCAGCCCATTCCATCCCCTGGCGAGAATTGATGCTTTACGCCCATCACGAACAGATCACGGACACAATACTGCGTGGATTGAGTATCCTACATCTTGAATCTCCCGATATTGACGTTGAACATATCGACCACTTCTGGCCAGAAGGCTATCAGGAAACGCCACTGGTTGGTACAACCATCGGTAATCAGTTTGCCTCTGAAAGCGATCGTCTATTAGCTTCGTTCCGGGTTATCCGAAAATTAATGTCAAACGGGCAGTTCAGTATCAAGCATCTCATAGAACTAGACCGTGAGTTGCGTCAACACCATTGTGAAGAAGATGAGTTGTGCGATGCTCTGAAAGAACGTCAACTCTGGAAGCTGGCTCGCAGAACCATGCAGCTCATGTACGACAAGACTGGACTAACAGTGGGGTTTATGCCCGTCGATCCATTAGAAGATCACAAAACACGCAGTTTAAGGAAACAAATAGATAACCACCTAAAATTATAAGACTATGAATACTAATAATCGCGACATGCATTATCTGCAACTGCTCTCTAACACGTTTCCAACTATTGCAGCTGCTGCAACAGAGATTATCAATTTGGAAGCCATCATGAATTTGCCCAAGGGAACAGAACACTTCTTGGCAGACCTTCATGGTGAGAGTGCCGCTTTTCAGCATGTACTGAAAAATGCTTCCGGTAACATCCGACGCAAAGTCAGTGAACTATTCAAAGGTGACATCCGTGAGGCAGAACGTCGTGAATTGTGTACACTCATCTACTACCCCGAGCAGAAACTAGAACTCATCAAAGCCAACGAGGAAGACCTCGACGATTGGTATCATATCACCATACACCGACTGGTAGCTGTCTGTCGTGATGTATCGTCAAAATATACACGCTCTAAAGTTCGTAAGTCACTCCCCGAAGAGTTCAGTTATATCATTGAGGAACTGCTCCACGAACGCACGGACGACATCGACAAAGCGGCCTATGTCAGTGTCATTGTCGACACCATCATCTCTACTGGTCGTGCCGACGATTTCATCGTGGCCATCTGTAATGTCATACAACGACTAGCCATCGATCAGTTACACATCCTTGGTGACATCTACGACCGTGGTCCTGGCGCACACATCATTTTGGACACTCTGCGACAGTATCACTCATGGGACATACAATGGGGCAATCACGACATTCTGTGGATGGGAGCCTGTGCAGGAAACAATGCCTGTATTTGTAATGTGCTACGACTCTGTCTTCGTTATGCCAATCTGACGACCATCGAGGAGGCATATGGCATCAACCTCGTCCCGCTGGCAACGTTCGCCATGGAGTTCTATAACGACGACCCTTGTGAAGAGTTCTATCCAAAGCTTCTGAAAGGCAATACGATGGAAGATAAATACCAACGGCTGACAGCACAGATGCACAAGGCCATTACGGTTATACAATTCAAAAAGGAAGCAAAAATCTTCCACCGTCGTCCGGAATGGCAGATGGAAGACCGTTGCCTGCTGGAACATATTGACTACGAACGCGGAATCTGCGTTATTAACGGACAGGAATACACAATGAAATCATGCTGTTTCCCCACCATCGATCCCAACAATCCTAATGAACTGACGCCTGAGGAGAATCAGTTGATGGAGAAATTACACCACTCTTTCCGGGTTTCAGAAAAACTCCGTAAACATATGAAGATGCTGCTTTCTCACGGTTGCATGTACAGTATCTGTAACCAGAACCTGTTGTTCCATGCTTCTTGTCCGCTCAACGAAGACGGTAGTTTGAAAGAAGTAGCTCTCTATAACGGAGAGAAATACAGCGGTCAAGAATTGATGCACAACATTGGCATGTTGGTTCGTGCTGCCTTCGAAAGCGACACCGATCAGGAACTGCGCATGTTTGCACGCGACTATTTCCTCTATCTGTGGTCTGGCAAGGACTCACCCCTGTTCGACAAGTCAAAGATGGCCACCTTTGAACGTTACTTCTTAACCGACAAAACTACTTACAAAGAGGAAAAGGGCAACTATTTCCAATTGCGCGACAATGAACAAGTATGCGACCGTATTCTTGACGCATTTGGGATAAAGGGACAGAATCGACATATCATCAACGGACACGTTCCCGTACATGCCTCCAAAGGCGAGAATCCTATCAAGGCAAACGGAAAACTGATGGTCATTGACGGAGGATTCTCTGAGGCATATCATTCTGAAACAGGTATTGCAGGATACACACTTGTTTACCACAGCCGTGGATTCCAACTTGTTCAGCACGAGCCATTTACGAGCGCAGAAGAAGCCATTCTGAAAGGACTTGACATCAAATCAACAACTCAATTGGTAGAGCTGTCTGCCCATCGCATGCTGGTGGCCAATACTGACAAGGGAGAAGAACTCCGTGCCCAAGTGGAAGACTTGCGTCAGTTGCTATATGCCTATCGTCATGGTATTCTGAAGGAACGTAAATAACATGCATCAAGTTCTCATTGCCTTAGGCTCCAACTACCGTCAGAATGCTCATATTCAATGGGCTTCTGAACGTTTGTCATGCTTGCTTGACGACCCACACATGTCGCGAAAGCTATGGACACAGGATATTCATGGTACCGGGCAATGGTATATGAATCGTTTGGTGGCAGGCGACACCAGCCTCTCCCTCGATGAAATCAATAAGAAACTGAAAGAGATAGAAACAGAAGCCCATCGTACCAAAGAATGCGTCACACTGGATCTCGATCTAATGCTATATGATCAGGAGCGCTTTCATCTTCGCGATTGGCCACGTCCTTATATTCAACGATTATTTCCAGATATTAAGCAATTCATCTCCTATGAAAACAATGATTAGAACTGTAAAGAATATGATTCTCGCCATTCCTGTTGGCATACTGCTCTTCACCTCTTGTCAGGAATCGCTCGAAGATCGGTGTGCCCGCGAGTGCAAAGAGTATACAAAGAAAAAATGTCCTGTACTCGTCACCAAAGACGTGTACTTAGACAGCTTGTCATTCGACCCGTCCGACCACCTCATGGCATATTACTATACGGTAGAAGGCGTACTCGATAATGCCGAGGCACTTGTGCAGCACGACCTTCGCGGCATGCTGCTCAAAGAACTGAAAAACTCTTCATCCCTAAAACTATACAAGGACGAAGGCTACAATTTCCGATATACATACTTTTCGACAAAAGAAAAAGGAACGAAGCTCTTTGAAGCCACGTTCCGTAAGTCTGACTATCGTTGATTAGCTGTTACCCAACTACTCCTCGATGCCCTCAGGCTTCATGTTGGTGTACACTGTCTGTACATCGTCAAAGTCCTCGAGCTTCTCAATCATCTTGTCGATGGTTTCGCGCTCCTCGGGAGTAACGTCCTTCAGGTCGTTAGGAATACGAGTGAATTCAGCACCCGTTACCTCGAAACCATTCTCCTCCAAGTGCTTCTGAATGGCACCGAAACTTGAGGGATCGCCATAGATAGTAATTGAGTTCTCCTCCTCGTCCTCGTCATACTCATCCTCTACACCATAGTCAATCAGGTCGAGAATCATCTCGTCCATATCCAGACCATCGGTCTTCTTGAAGGTAAACACACACTTGTGGTCGAACAGGAACGACAGGCTACCCTGTGTACCCAGGTTACCATTGAACTTGTTGAATACTGAACGGACATCACCCACAGTACGGGTAGTGTTGTCAGTCAGCGTGTCTACGAAGATAGCAACTCCGTGAGGGCCATATCCCTCGTAAGTCACCTCCTTATAGTCACTCTGGTCCTTACCCATCGCGTTCTTAATGGCACGCTCGATGTTGTCCTTCGGCATGTTCTCACGCTTAGCGTTAGCGATGATAGCACGCAGCGCAGGGTTCATGTCGGGCTCCGGACCGCCAGCCTTCACAGCAATGGCAATCTGCTTGCCAATCTTGGTAAACGTCTTGGCCATATGGCCCCATCTCTTCAGTTTCGCAGCTTTGCGATATTCAAATGCTCTTCCCATTTTTATTATTTATTATTTTCGTTATTTCGTTATATCGTTATTACGTTATGACGCCATTATCTCAGTTCAGCGTTGAGCTGCTTCTTCAGGTTGGCAATCAACTTCTGCATGATAGTGTCAATCTGCTTGTCGCCCATCGTCTTCTCAGCATCCTGCAGGATGAAGTTAACGGCATACGACTTCTTGCCGACAGGCAACTTGTCGCCCTCGTAGACATCGAACAACTCGACCTTCTTCAGGAATTTCTTCTCCGTCTGACGGGCAATGTCCTCAATCTGCTGGAACTCAACGCTCTTGTCAATGAGCAAGGCAAGGTCACGACTAACTGAGGGGAACTTAGGAATCTCCGTGAACTCCACCTTCTGCTTGCGAATCACCTTCATCAATGCCGTCCAGTTCAGTTCAGCATAATATACCGATGTTGCAATGTCGAATTGCTTCTGAAGTTTCTTCGTCAGCACACCCAGTTCGATGAGTTTCTTGCCACCACGGTTCTCGATGGTCAGGCCGGCAGAGAAAATGGCGTTGTCGCTCTTTTTGCGAACCAGCATACCAGGCTGCACACCAATGCGGGCCAGAATATTATCAACATGGGCATCCAACTCAGCAAACGAGGTATCTTCATTTGCATGAGCCCAAGAACCCTCGACACGCTTGCCCGTCAGCCACAATGCCATGTGGTACTGCTCCTTATAAGCCTGCATGGGATCGTCCAGATTCTCCTTCTCTGGGTCAAAACTATAGACGTTACCAAACTCAAAGAAACGGCAGTTGGGGTTCTTACGGTTGGCATTATGTGCAACGCTCTCCAAGCCACCATACAGCAGTGTACCACGCATCACGTTCAGGTCGCTTGATAGCGGATTCAGAATCTTCACCAAGTTCTGTGTCTCAGCATAGTATGCCGACTTAGTCAACGAATTGTTCAGAATTTCGTTGAAGCCGGCACCCACCAGCTGCTCACTGACGAGGTTAGCCAACTTGTGCTTCTGGTCTTCTTCACCCTTGATGACGAGGCTCGACTTCAGCTGGGTAGGAATCTCCACATTATTATATCCATATATACGGAGAATATCCTCCACGACGTCGCAAGGACGAGTCACATCCACACGATAGGCAGGAACCTCCAGCTTCAAGCCCTCAGCGTTCTCGCTGAGAACCTTCATCTCCAAGCTCTCACAGATGCTCTTGATGGTCTCCACAGGAATATCCTTGCCTACCAGCGAGTGAACATAGTTGTATTCAAGGTCGACGACGGCATTCTTCATCTTCTCGGGATAAACGTCCTTAATCTCCATCGACACCTTACCGCCTGCCAACTCCTTACACAACTGTGCGGCGTACTTTAGTGCATCAATCACACCATTGGGATCGATGCCACGCTCGAAGCGGAACGAAGCATCGGTACTCAATCCATGACGACGGGCTGACTTACGAATCCATGTGGGATGGAAGTAAGCCGACTCCAGCACGACGTTCCTTGTGGTCTCGTAAGTGCCACTACCCTTACCGCCAAATACGCCGGCAATACACATGGGGTCTTCGGCATTACAGATAGCCAAGTCACGGTCGCTAAGCTTGTGCTCCTCGCCGTCCAATGTCACGAACGGCGTACCCTCGGGCATCGTCTTCACCACAATCTTGTGACCCTTTACCATGTCGGCATCAAAAGTATGCAGGGGCTGCCCCAAAGCCATCATCACATAGTTAGTGATGTCGACGATATTGTTGATAGGACGCAGGCCTATAGTAGTCAGCTTGCTCTTCAGCCACTCGGGCGACTCCTTCACCTCACAGTCAGTCACACTGACACAAGCATAGCGCTTGCAGGCCTCGGTATTCTCGATAACTACATCGATGGGGAGATTGTGGTTGTCAACGACAAAATCGCTGGCCAGAGGCTTGTGGGTAGCCGTCTTGTAGCCGTTCTGCTTCAACCAGGCATACAAGTCACGGGCCACGCCCCAATGACTCAGGGCATCAGCACGGTTGGCCGTGATGTCCACCTCGATGAGCCAGTCGCTCT
Source organism: uncultured Prevotellaceae bacterium (assembly GCA_902764705.1). Classification (GTDB taxonomy): domain Bacteria; phylum Bacteroidota; class Bacteroidia; order Bacteroidales; family Bacteroidaceae; genus Prevotella. The sequence goes on from CACWWZ010000015.1 coordinate 46,945, forward strand.
CCAAATTGTAATACTCAGCAGCGGGTGTACCGACAACGGCATCCTCAGGCAATACAATGATTCCGTCGTGGCTGGTACCGATACCGATTTCGTCCTCCGCACAAATCATGCCCAGCGACTCAACACCACGCAGTTTCGACTTCTTAATCACAAACTCCTTGTCGCCATCGTAGAGCACACAGCCCAGATCGGCCACAATCACCTTCTGACCAGCAGCCACATTTGGTGCACCACAAACGATCTGCTGCGGCTCACCCTTGCCCAGGTCAACGGTAGTGACATGCAAATGGTCTGAGTCAGGGTGCATCTCGCAAGTCAGCACCTTACCAACGTAAAGACCTTTCAGACCGCCCTTAATACTTTGTACTTCTTCGAGTGCGTCAACCTCCAGACCTGTCGACGTCAAAGCATCGCACACCTGCTGCGGTGTCAGGTCGAAATCAACGTACTCTTTTAACCATTTATACGATATATTCATCTTGTTATTTTACTGTTTGACAAGTTACTATTCTACAATTTACAAAATCGGCTGCAAAGGTACGAAAAATCGTGCGAAAAACCAAAGGAAATTGGATTTTTCGAACTATATAAGATAGAACATATTCATTTCCAGCCACAGCACAATATAGCCGATAATCCAGCCGAGCAGTATTTTGGGCGTCATATGTTTTACATACCATCCCAGACGAACGTGTTCCATCTTCATGAGCGCCAGCCCGCAGACACTTCCTATGGAAAGCAGACAACCGCCAATGGCCGTAGTGTATGCGATGACACTCCAGTATGCTCCGTTTGTGGCCAACTCTCCCCCACCCAATGTGTATAGCGAGATGTTAGAGATGGCGATAGTAAACGAGTCGACGACAGAACTGAGGAAGCCAGCCACAATACCCAACAGCCAGATGTCGTGGACATAGGTGTCAAACCATGCTGCCACATCGCTCCACACGCCAGTCTCTGTGACAACACCCATTCCGAGCATGATTCCCATCACGAACAGCATCTGCTGGATGGCACCATACTGCAGGGCACGGGGAATGCGGCGCTGAGCCATCTGGTCGGCGTTCATCAGTTTGCGGTTAAACGCCTCATTCACAACCCACAGCACAGACAACACACAAAGTGCACCCAGGAACGGAGCCAGTTTCGTGATATTGTGGAAGGTGGGAATAAACCACAAGCCTCCAATACCCACGACGAGCATCACGACACGCTGCCAACGGTTCAGGCGGGTGTCGTCACCACGATAAGGCGATGGGTTCCAGGCAGTATCGAGCCGGTCAGGCAATTGCCGATTGATGAGGATAGTCGGAATAACCCATGCTAGCAACGCCGGTATCAACAGATAGGCCGAGAAACGGCTTGCCGTCACTGCTCCTTCGCCCCAAAGAATCAATCCCGTGGGGTCGCCGATGACGGTAAAGCTACCGCCGCTGTTGGCAGCAAGTACGATGGCAGACCCCACCAGCATTCGCTGACGCGAATTCTGCAAGATGTTATGCATAATGACCAGCATCATGGTTGCCGTCGTCAGGTTGTCAAGGTTGGCAGAAAGAATGAACGTGGCAAACGTAATGGTCCATAACAATCGCTTCGAGTTTCGTGTACGAATCCACTCAGAGATAAAGTCAAAGCAACCGTTGTTGTTCAATATTTCGACTATCGACATCGTGGCCAGCAGGAACATGACAATGGCAGCAGCCTTGCCCACGTAATTCAGGAACACCTTATTGTAAATGAAGAGTTTCACAGCCTCGCTGGTGGGAACAGCTCCATTAAGCCATTCACTATATTCTTCGGAATGCTGGTCGGCCACGAAATCGGCTCCCCACGACACATATACCACCCATCCTACCGTTCCAAGGAACATAGCGATAGCGGCCTTGTTGACTCCTGTGAGATGGCCTGTGGCAATGAGCACATAGGCCAGGATGAGCATCGTTACAATAATGAGTGTCATATCGATTGTTGAATGTTAAAGGAAAAGTTCTGAACGTATTTTACTCGGGTGAAACATAGCGGTCACCAGTCTGGCGAATGAGTTCACGGGCATAGGGTGTCGGGAATCCGGGACGACTGACTCTGGCACCCAGTCCAAACTTCGAACGCTTGAACAGTCCGTTCTCCTCGGGCTTTATGGTCATGTCGTTGTATTTCACGACGAGATAGAAGGCCAGCTGCTTCCAACGTATCAGCATCTGCTGAGCCTGTCGGACACTATAGTCGTTCAGGAACTGCTGCATCTGGGCGGGCTCCATCTCCTTGGCTTTCGCCTCGATGGCCGGCTGTTGGGCAAAATAGGCCTGTTGCAACGAGTCGCGCACTTCCTTCAACGAGGGGAACAACATCGAATAACGCGGATAAACCATGTTCGATACCCAGTTCTCCACCCAGTAGGCATTCTTATCACTAAACGTCAGTTCGTCAACCCCTGGCGTATTATAGCACTCCGGCTGACAAGTCATCGAGCAATAGATGGGCGTATAAGCCACCATGTTCGGGTCGTCGTTGCCAAACCAGAAGCAGCCTCCCACTTCACGCGGCAGCCACGAACGCATCTGCGACACAAAGGTCCACGCTGTCTGCTGGGTGCTGGTAGGACGTTCGTTGAAATACTTCTTGCCGTCCACCGTATAGTAAAGCGGTGTCGGACGATACGGCATCTGCCAGATACCGCCACCGATATCTGTCGAATCGATGGCCAATGGCGTTCCCTCGTAGTGGTCGCGCATGTCATTCATGATGTCCTGCACGCTCACCTTCTTCTCGGGAATCACCCACAGAGGCATGTCCTCGGCATCCTTGTCCTTACCCAATGCCCAGGGCAGATAGCGGTCCATGCCCTTCACATGATGGTTGAAGAAACTCCACACGCGAGCATCACAGATTCTGCGACCTGAAAAGTCGGGGAAGGCATAGGCATTCTTGAATGAAAAGTCCTCGTCCTTTCCTTCGAACCAACCCTTCGCACGGGCATACTTGATAACGTTCTTTGAATACAGCACGTTCTCCTTGTCCTTCAGCGGAAAACGGCCGATGCGGCTCTGGTTGGCATGTCCGCAGATGGCGTCGTCGGGGATGCGACGGGCTACCCACACCACACGCTCCTTCGAGACAGAGCGGTCGGGACCGCACCCCTGCATCTCCAGAATCCAGGCCTCATTGGGGTCGCAAATAGTAAAGGTCTCGCCCTCGGAATAGTATCCGTATTTCTCGACCAACGATGTCATTACCGCAATGGCTTCGCGGGCAGTCTTCGAGCGTTGCAGACCGATGTAAATCAATGAACCATAATCGATTATACCCGTTGAGTCAACCATTTCCTCGCGTCCGCCATAGGTCGTTTCACCGATGGTCACCTGCCACTCGTTGATGTTGCCGACGACATTGTATGTCTCCTCAGCCTCGGGAATCTCACCCAGATACTTATTGGTATCCCACTCGAAAATCTGACGCATATCACCCTTCTGATGCTTGGCGGCAGGATAATGGTACAGCCACATAAACGCGCCGTAAGAGTCGGCATTATACGAACAGATGACGCTGCCGTCCGCAGAGGCATTCTTGCCTACGATGAAATTGGTACAAGCCAGAGCATAAACCCCAGCCATCATCACAGATGCTATCAGGATAAAACGTTTCATATCTTATAATTTTCTTAATTACTTACTCCTCATCTCCTAAAAAAATCTCCTGCCCGTCGTAGGCCAGCTGGATGTCAGCGGGCAACTGGGCATTCACTTCTGCATGGCGTCCTATATCGTGACTGGAATGGATGAGCCAAGTTTGTCGGGCTCCTATCAAACGGGCAAAGCAGACAGCCTCGTCGACCGTCTGATGAGAGTGATGGGGTTTCTGTCGCAATGCATTCACCACCAGAACCTCGGCACCCTTGATATAGTCCAGTTCGCCGTCGTCGATGGTCTTCATATCGGTAATATATGCCAGCGGACCGATACGGAAACCCAGAATGGGCAGGTCGTGGTGCATCACTTGGAAGGGCATGATGTCGAGGTCGCCAATGCACAACGGTTCATGGGCATGAATCTCGTGCAACTGAATGGCAGGCACACCAGGATAGCGGTGCTCGGCAAAACAGTATGGCAGCATCTGGAGCATTCCCTGGCGGGCCAGCGGATCGGCATAGACGTTGATTTCGCCAAACTGACAATACGGTCGGATATCGTCCATACCCCCCATGTGGTCATAGTGGGCGTGGGTAATCAGTATGCCATCAATTTTACGGAACGGCTGATCCATAATTTGCTGACGGAAATCGGGACCGCAGTCGATGAGCACGCGGGTCGTGTCCGTCTCGACGAGTGCCGAGCAGCGCAGGCGCTTGTCTTTAGCGTCCTGACTGGTGCATGTGTAGCACTGACAGCCGATGGTCGGCACGCCACACGAAGTCCCCGTTCCCAAAAATGTCAGCTTCATCATCTCTCTAAACTCTCAACCTTCAACTCTAAACTATATTCACTTCTGGATGAATGTCAATCCCAAAACGTTCGCGCACATCGTGGCGAATCTGCTCGCACAGCGTTACTATCTCGCTGCCCGTCGCCCCGCCAAGGTTGACCAGCACCAAGGCCTGACGACTGTGAACACCGGCACGTCCCAACGCGCGGCCCTTCCAGCCACACTGGTCTATCATCCACCCAGCGGGAATCTTTTCGTGCTCAGCGTCGATGGTGTAATGAGGCATACCGTCATACTGCGCCGCCAGCGACTCATATTTCTCGCGGCTCACCACGGGGTTCATAAAGAAACTACCGGCATTGCCCGTCACTTCCGGATCGGGCAGCTTTACGCGTCGGATGTCAATAATGGTCTGTCGTAGCTGCCAGGCAGTAGGCTCCGCGATGCCCTTGCGTTCCAGCTCGGCACGGATATTACCGTAATCCAGCTTCGGACGGAATTCGGCCGACAGCTGGTAGCAGACGCGAAGCATCAGGTAGCGGTTCTTCCAGTCGTGCTTGAAACGGCTGTCGCGATAACCATACTGGCAGTCGGCATTCGTCAGCGTGCAAATCTTGCCCGTGGCAATCTCCACAGCCTCGACACGCACAATGATGTCCTTGGCTTCGACACCATAGGCACCGATATTCTGAACGGCCGAGGCACCGACATCGCCGGGAATCAGCGACAGGTTCTCCATGCCGTAGAGCCCGGCGTCAAGACTCATCGCCACCACCTCGTCCCATGTCATGCCACTGCCGCAGGTCATCTGCGTGCCCTTCACCTCGCAGCCCTTCATGGCCGAGTGCACTACGATACCCTCGAAATCGCGCGTCAGCAGCAGATTGCTGCCACCGCCGACAATCAGGAACGGCAGGCCCTCCTCGCGCAATATCGAGGCCACCTGCCGGGCTTCCGTAGCGTCAGCATATTCCAGAAACCGGCTGCACTTGGCGTCAATGCCAAAGGTGTTATGCCTAAGTAGGCTGTAATCTCGGATATCCTTCATCTTATAGCGGTAGCAAATTCTTCACTCTTCACTTTTATGTCGTGAGCTTCGTCAGTTTCCATTTACCATCCTTGCGCTGGAAAGTCATCTCCACCTCAAAACCATTTGCAATGCCTCGCATGACAAAGAGTTTCCGATTGGAGCCCTTCTGCGGCTCTCCGTAGACGATGTTGTAAATCATCTTCTTGGGCAGTTCCGGGGCAAAAGCCTCCCACGTGTCAGCACTGATCATACCCTCCATGCGCGAAAAATCGTCGTCGGGATCAGGACCTTCAAATTGAATGCTTTCGTTCAGGCTCTTCATCTGGAACTCAGGGTCTGTGGCAAACTGATGATAGAATTCCAGGAACGACGCATTCATCGAACTGCTAATGGGGATAGTTTCTATCGATGTCAGCATCCACGCACCCCTCAGTCGGTTGAACACATGCTGGATGATAGCTCCCGTGTTGAAGTATATCATCTCCACCACGGCATGATTCAGCGAAGTGTCCTTCACGACCTCCATCTGCTTCTCGCTGTCGAACAGCAGCGTATAATACTGCTGGCGCATAAAGTAGCGCTCTATCTTCCAGTGGTCGCGATCGATGGTTTCCACCTTGTCGCCGTTCACCTTCTTCAAGGGGAACATCACGCGTTCCATTTGCAGTTTTTTGTTCGCAGCAAAGTTAAAGATAAAGTCATCGAACAACTCGTCGGCAGCCTTAGGCATGGGCAGGTTCGACAGCATGTCGACTGAGTCGGCGGCTACAGAATCGGCCGCTGCCACTGCAGAATCTGCGGGGATTTCCTCCTCGGTGTTGGTTGTCTTCTGCCCGCCACAACTCACGAGCAGCAGGAGACAGAATGGTACTAATAAAAAGCGTTTCATCTGATGATCACTCAAAATCTCTGCAAAGATACGAATAAGTGAGTAAAATACAAAGGAAAAACCTGTTTTTTTGCATTTTCGAACGAGAGTATCTTCACCAAGGGTGAAAGGCTACTACAAGCAACAAAATAAAAAAGATTGTCGTAAATGAACAAGTTACGAAAAAAGTTCGTATCTTTGCAGGCAGAAACTTATTATACAACAAAGGTATTATGGAAGTAAAGACTATCGGACTGGCCAGCGACCATGCTGGATTTGCTTTGAAACAGTTTGTGAAGAAGTATCTCGATGAGAAGGGATACGAGTACAAGGACTATGGCACGTTCACTGAGGATTCGTGCGACTACAGCGACTTTGGCCATGCGCTGGCTGAGGGTATTGAGAAGGGCGAGGTGTTCCCCGGTATTGCTATCTGCGGTAGCGGTGAGGGCATCAATATGACGCTGAACAAGCACCAGTCGATTCGTGCAGGACTGTGCTGGATTCCTGAGATTGCGCACCTGATTCGTCAGCACAACAATGCGAACGTGCTTGTGATGCCGGGCAGATTCATCAGCGAGGAGACGGCGCGCCAGATTATGGACGAGTACTTCACCACGGAGTTTGAGGGCGGTCGTCATCAGAAGCGTATTGACAAGATTCCGGTTAAGTGAGCGCAAAGCCAAGCATGCTTGAGCGTTGCCGAACGTGAAGAAACTCGACCGAAGGTCAAGTTCCGGTTAAGTGAGCGCAAAGCCCAAATACAAAGAGAGGATGCACTTCGATGTACATCCTCTCTTATTGTTTGTGATAAACTGATTCTTACTTAACTTTGGCTACGATAGCCTTGAAAGCCTCAGGGTTGTTGAGGGCGAGGTCGGCGAGCACCTTGCGGTTGATCTCGATACCAGCCTTGGCCAGCTTACCCATGAGTACAGAATAGCTCATACCCTCCTGACGAGCGGCAGCGTTGATACGCTGAATCCACAGGGCACGGAAAGTGCGCTTCTTGTTCTTACGGTCGCGATAAGCGTAGGTAAGACCTTTCTCCCAAGTGTTCTTGGCTACTGTCCAAACATTCTTGCGGGCACCAAAGTAACCGCGAGTGAGTTTCAGAATTCTTTTACGTTTTGCACGTGATGCA
>CACWWZ010000016.1 GCA_902764705.1 uncultured Prevotellaceae bacterium
AAAGTATCATCGGAACGACCGTAAGGTGACGTATCTTCGAGTGGAAGGAACGTCACGGACGACCCATAGATGACGTTCCTTTGCGATGTGCCTCTTCGCTTACGTTCAATTAACGACATTCTTATTACGGATTTGTGGCAATTTTGCCAAAAATCCGTTGAAAAGAAAGAAATAAAAATGAATTATACAAGAAATCAGGCAGATACGAACTTTATCAGTCAGGGGGTCGGGCTTTGCCCTCAAAATTAATCAAAATCTTATTCAAAATCTATCAAAATGAAAAGGACCCACGCAGCGGTGGAAATAAAAGAAGCAAGGCTTTCGACCTTGCTTCTTAATGATGAAATATGTGATTGTTTTATGGTTCCATTCCTGGATCGGGATTATTTGGATCATATGGATCGCCAGGATCCGTTTGATCAACATATTCGCCGCCATAGAATACCTTGTAGGTTCCATCGTATTCCGTTGGATCATTTTCGATATTAACCCAGGAGTTGCCATCTCCATCAAATTCCGCAAATATTCCAGTTACACCGCCTGTGTTTCCACTGACTTTGAGATATGTCTTTTCTCCCAATTGGTAAGTACCATCAAGTAAATTGCCATTAATTACTAGCGTCATGCCAGCATGTTCTATATTAAAATCATGGCTGTTTTTGGTGTTTGCGAATGAGGAGAGGAGAAGTCACCCTGTAGGCCATAACGATGGCATTAAGCGGCACGTACTAAGTCGCCTTATTTCGATTATTCTGTAACCATAATTAGGTTTACAATCATAATGACATCAGCAAGGTCCACAACGTCGTCACCATTGATATTTGCGACCTCAATCTTAAATTTGGAAGATGGTTTGCCTAATAGATAATTCACCATTTCAGCCACATCTCCAGCATTGATCTTTCCGTCTGCATTCACGTCACCAAGTTGTGGTGGTACATCAAACTTAAAGGATTGTGTAGTACTGAACTCTGCTCCTTCAGCATTCGGGTCTTCCGAATAACAGACTCGATAATTAAAGGTATGCTGTCCCATGGTAAGGCCTTCAAGACTGACTGGGAAAGAGACCATCCCAGGGTAATAGTCATAACACGTCTGCACCTCACCTTTGTCAATCCAATACTGATAGCTCAGAGGCTCTTTGTCGAAGAGGAAATTACTGATATAGAATACAATCTGTTTCCATGGTCCAGCTTCGCCCACTTCGTTGAAGCAGCGGACATTCAGGAAATGAAGACCATAGCTCATCTTGCTGACATCGATGTCAAGCTGATAGGCTGTGCCGTTGTAAGGTATGCGGGTAGGCTTGCTGTCATAGCCATACACCCAGTATTCCAGAAAACTGGCATTAGTGGTATACGGCCATCCCTCTGGCACGATAAATGGTATACAGCTCCACTGCCCCATCTCTCCCCACTCATAGTAAGGAATGACGTTGAGGAAATGCAGGCCACCGGTCTTGACTACCGACATATCAAGCGTCAACGTATTTTCGCCTGGCGTAAACTTGCCATGAACCATAGCATCACGGCGACTGTCGAGCCATATATCGTAATCATAGCCTTGTGCAAGAGCAGCGCTAAAGAATGCTACGAAGGCATAGAGTATGAATAAACACCTTTTCATACGCCAGACTATTTATCTAATTTGTCCACCGTCAGTGTTACTGTCATCGTCCTCGTTGCAGCGTCAATGGATATCTGATGCTTCGTTACGCCTGGCACTTCCGGATACCGGTTATATGGATGTTGTCCGCCATAAGCACCTATTTTGGTGCCGTCAAGAGCACTTTTATGACTGGAAGCGTTAAATCCTGTGTCACCATCCCAGGTATCCCAACTTGTTGAAATATATTCGCAATTGATATAATTACAGTTATTAGTGGAAATATCACCATAAACACAACTATTTAAAACACACCCAATAAGGTTCTTTTTCGATGCCGCTCCTTTTAATTTTGTACAGTATTTTATAGCACAACTGTTAAAAACTCCACCTTGTATGGTATCACAGATTTCATAAATATTACAATGTTCAAAAGTTGCATGACCTTTATAATCATGTGGATATAAAACCTGAATTCTTGAATTAAACGCGTTAAATTCTTTTACATCATTGGGGAGGTTTAGACGGTCAATATAACAACGGTCTATCTTTACGTCATAAAACTCTTTACCTTCCTCTACATTGAAAATAAGGTTATTCATACTACATTTGCGCAAGGTGAATTGCTCGTATGCATTTTCCACCTGTACATCACCATTAAATGACAATGCATCGAGCATAGGCATCGTCAACTTGGCTGTGCCAGAAATGTCAATCACGCAACTGCCCTCAACGATGGTTCCAAGCCCTGCACCACGCACGAGAATACGCTTATTGACATTAAAGGGTTGAAAGGTCCCCTCGCTCAAGAAGATGGTGTCGCCGTCGACAGCGTCATCCACAGCATTTTGCACCTGATAGTACATATAGGTTTTCACTTCTCCACCACGATGAAGCATCACTGTGGGAGCCAAATCGGCTTTGGCAGGCATAGCAACCCAGATCAGGCAAGCCAGCGCTAATAATTTAGATTTTCTCATATAGTATTATTATAGTTTTGACATGCAAAGATAGTAAATAATATCTAAACCACCAAAATTTGGAGCAGCGAATGCAGAGAAAATTTTATGGGGTCGTCGTTTCACACTGTTTTTGAACGTGTCACAACATCACGTTTTTCCCCATCCGAGTCGGCGCTAAATGAGCAAGAAGCCGTTTCTCTGCCAGCGAGAGGCCGTTTCTCTGGTAGCGAGAAGCCGTTTCTCTGGTAGCGAGAAGCCGTGTTGATAAAAAAAGAAGGATCTGCCGTGTGTCATGCAAATCCTTCTTATCGCGATCTTGCTTGCTCTGTAGATAAAGGGAGTTAGAAGAAATGTCCTCTATCTTCCGCCGCTGACAAGCAGCTATCTTCCTTTATCTTCCTATATCTACTTAACATCCGAAACTTGAATTAAAAAGTAAAAGGGTGAGAAAAAGTGCACTAAAAAAAATGGAGGCTCGGGCGATGTGCTCGGGCCTCCTGAATACAATCAATTATGAAATGTTTCGTTCAGAAACTGTATGATAGCGTACAGAGCAGCTGGTGGCGGTTGTCCTTGACGGTGACGGGGTTGCAGTGGTTGGAAAGGGTCTCCAGCTTGCCCGTTTCGTCGCTGATGTACTGTGCAGAAATACCGTTCATATAGGGATAGAAATCGCCTTCACGAACCTGATACTGATAGGCCAGATCGATGCGGAACTGGTCGAAGGTGAGTCCGACGCCAGCCATGATGCGATTGGTGGACTTCCAGTTGGTGTAGTCGGTGGTGGAAGCCATGTATGCACCTGGTGAGTTGAGCGTCAGGTCGCGCACGCCGTCGGTCTTGTACATGGGCGAAACGTAGTTGTAGCCCACGCGGACGGCGACGTTCTTGTCGATCTTATACTCAGCACCGGCCTTGATGGTCGACACGCCCTTCAGCGTGCGCTGGGTATGGGCTTTCATGACGGGATCGCTGTCGCTGTTGTCGTAGTAGTCGCCATACCAGTCGTAACCGGCACCGGTAATCAGACGCATGTCGTTGGTGGAATAGTCGGCATACTCGTAGCTGAGGCCCAGTGCCAACTCGTTGTTGATGGTGTGTCCGGCAGAGAGTCCGAACTTCCAGGGAGTGTTGAAACGGAAGTCGGCTTTGTCGTTAGTATCCATAGTATGATGATAGATGTATTGCTCGTCGGCTGTTTCGTAATCTATGATAGAGAAATTCGATGTCGTCAACTTATAGAAGGTTGGTGTGGCTATGCTCAGGCCAAGACGGAAAGGCGACTCCTCGATGGGACGGACAATAACACCTGCCTTGAAGTCGAAACCAGTACCGGTAATCTTGTGGTGATCGGTCATCTGTACACAATCATAACTCGGGACGGAATAGGATACCAGCGATTCATCGTACACAGTATAGCTATTGTAATGAACGTCCTTGAAACCAACGGTAAGACCGAGATAAACGCGGTTGTTGATATTGCCGCTCAGGTTGAGGTCATATTCTCCGATATAGCCTGTCTGGGCACGGTTGAAGGTGTAGTCCTCTGCATCGACAGTATAAACGTTGTGGTTTTTGTCCTCAATCATACCGGATGCTATGTAGAGGTTATCGACTACATTCTCGCCATAACGTGCATCCAGGTCGCCATGAATGGCCTTGATGGTGGTCTGGCGGTTCTGCGACGAACCATTGATGGCAGCGTTGGCTGCTGAGAGTACGTGGTTGAAATTACGGCTCTTGTGGTAGTTGAAGGCCATATTAACGAAGCTGGACCTTCCCGTGCGTTGGCTGTAGACAAAGCCTAACTGGTCGAACGAGGCACTGGTCTTCGAGCCATCGCCAAACGACTTTCCATCTGACTGGATTACCATGCCAAACGAGCCCGACAGCTGATTGCGACGGAACATTCCTATTCCGGCGGGGTTGGTGCCGATGGTCGAAATGTCGGCTCCTAGTGCCTCCATAGCTCCACCCATACCCACATAGCGGGCTGTTCCGTTGAGATCCTCCGTTGCCAGCTGGGCACCGATATAGGTATCGAGCGTGACAGAATTGTTTATCTGAGCCTTTGACTGCACAGCAACAATGGCCAGTGTAGCAAAAACAAAAATCTTCTTCATAACTCTAAACTCTTAATTCTTAATTCTTAACTCTTAATTAATTCTATCTGCGTCCGCCAAATGTGCGACCACCAGAGGCAGAACGACCACCGCCGGTACTACCGCCACCGCCGAAGCTGCCGCCAGAAGAGCGGGAACCACCGAATGAACCGCTGCTGATAGTGCTGGAACTGCGACTAGTGTTAAACGAACGATTGTTGTTCTCGTAGGTTGTACAGCTGGTGGTGACGGGGCGAACGGTACGAGTGGTTACGTTAGAATTACGACGTCCCTGATGAGTGGAAACGCGTCCTGACGAAGCATACCAGCGAGGACCGTAATAGCCGTAGTAGCCATAGCTCCAAGGATAGCCGTAACTGTAATACCAAGGCGAATACCAGCCATAGTAATAGGGACTCGTCCAACCATAACCGGAATAGTACCAAGGGCTGTTCCAATACCAATAGTCATAGTCATACCAGCTGTACCACGAGTTATAGTACAACGAATTATGGTACCAGGGTGACGACCAACGTCCGTCGCGATAACCATCCCAATAGGCCTGAGTGGGTGTATAGTCGTCGAAACGAGACATGCGGCGTGTCAGCTGATAGTCTTCGGATTGTTCTGCTGGTGCGACGGAATCGGGATAGACGCCCCGCACGGCAGAGAAGTCGATGATGTCGTTGCCCACCGAGTCGGAAGGAACGGCACCGATCATTCTGCGATTGTATTCGTCCGTAGTACGGGAACTGCCTGAATAGTAGGTCTTCGAAGGCATACCGTATTGATAGGCGTCCTGAGCCTTGCTCTCCTTGGAGGGAACAAAGTACATATCATCGTCCTGTGCCATTGTGGTGAATGGCAAAACTCCCAGTAGGAGCACCGACATCATTAGCTTTTTCATGTTCATTTCTCCTATATTTAATTGTTCACGATGCAAAATTACTACTATTTTTACTGCAAAAGTAAGGAAAAACCCTAAGAAATGATAGGTTTTTCCCTATTTTTTGTAATTTTGCAGTAATTATTTAACATTACTATGAAGTATTTTGAAGTAGATTTCACCCTGACACCCTGTACGCAAGTTGCTCAAGACCTGCTTTCTGCCTTGGCTGGAGAGGTTGGTTTCGAAACGTTTGAAGAGACTGAGAAAGGTCTGACTGGCTACGTTCAGCAGTCGCTGTTCGATGAGTCGGCACTGCAGCAAGTTTTAAATAGTTTCCCCCTTGAAGACACCCGGATAAAATATAATGTACGAGAGGCCGAGGACCGCGACTGGAATGAGCAATGGGAACAGGAGGGCTTTGAGCCGATAGAGGTAAAATGTAAGACGGATGATGGAAAAGGTAAGATGTTAGTGATTCACGACGGGCGCCACCTGCCATCAGACATCAACCATCAGACTGCGGCCATCATGATAGAAATCGACGCCCACCTGGCTTTTGGAACCGGAACACACGAGACGACGCAGATGATTTGCCAGACGCTGCTCGAGAGGAATATGGAAGGAAAACGCGTGCTGGACTGCGGTTGCGGGACGGGAATACTGGGCATTTGTGCCCTGAAGCTGGGTGCTAAGAAATGTCTGGCTTACGACATTGACGAGTGGAGTGTCGACAATACGCGTCATAATGCCGTCATCAATCAGGTGGACGATAAACTGACCGTTTTGCATGGCGACGGCTCCCTACTCGACTCTGTGAAAGATTCGTATGATGTGGTAGTGGCCAACATCAACCGCAACATCCTGCTTCAGGATATGGAACGTTTTGCCAACGTCATTACCCCACAGCAAATACTCATACTCAGCGGATTTTATGAGTCTGACATACCATTGATCAGAGATAAATACAGCAGCATGGGATTCTGCCTTCTGGAGACTAAAAAGAATGGCGACTGGGCCTGCTTAGTATTTCAGGCACCGTAAGTTACAGTTTTTCGTTCACGTAACGGAATAATGCCTCTGCACAGCGTTCTCCGTCGACTCCGGCAGAAACAATCCCCCCTGCATAACCAGCACCCTCTCCACAAGGAAAGAGGCCCTGAATGCGGATGTGCATCAGCGTTTCTGCGTCACGAAGAATACGAACCGGAGCACTGGTGCGCGTCTCGACAGCAATCATCGTGGCCTCATTGGTGAGAAATCCGTGACTCATGCGCCCGAAAGCCTTGAAGCCCTCCTGCAAACGATGGGAAATGGCTTTAGGCAACCAAAAATGAAGGGGCGACGAGATGAGGCCAGGGGCATAGGAACTCTTGGGTAAGTCGTAGGACAGGCGATTGTTGACGAAGTCGGCCATTCGCTGGGCTGGTGCCGTCTGACGGCGATTGCCCTGTTGCCAACAGTCGCGCTCCAACTGCTCTTGAAACGCCATCACTTTCAGTGCTGGAGAGGTGAGTGGTGAGAGGTCAGAGGTGAGAGGAAAGTCAGCCGAATTGATGTCTTCCGGCCGTATCTCGACAACCATTCCTGAGTTCGACCATTGTCCGCCACGATTCGAAGGACTCATGCCGTTGACCACTATCTGTCCGGGGCCCGTAGCGGCAGGAATTACGAAGCCCCCCGGGCACATGCAGAAGGAATAGACGCCACGTCCATCGACCTGCGTGACAAAGCTATACTCGGCAGCGGGCAGATATTTGCCACGTCCCTGACGGTTATGATACTGTATCTGGTCGATGAGTTCCGAAGGATGTTCCAATCTTACACCAACGGCAATACCCTTGGCCTCGATATCTATCTTTGCCTCAGCAAGATAACGGTAGACATCGCGGGCGGAATGACCAGTGGCCAGGATGACAGGACCGAGGTATTCCTTGTCGGCTGCAAAACAGCCGACCACACGACTGCCTTCAAGAATCAGTCGTGTTACCTTGGTTTGAAAATGTACCTCACCACCGCATTGAAGAATGGTGTTACGCATATTCTCTATGACACGCGGCAACTTGTCGGTACCGATATGCGGATGGGCGTCAGCCAGAATGTTCGTCGAGGCACCATGCTGGCAGAACACATTCAGAATCTTTTCAATCGAACCACGCTTCTTGCTGCGGGTATAGAGTTTGCCGTCAGAATAGGCGCCTGCCCCACCCTCGCCAAAGCAGTAGTTGCTCTCGCCATCCACTTGTTGCGTCTTGGCAATCAGCGCCAAATCCTTCTTCCGCTCTCGAACGTCCTTGCCGCGTTCGAGCACAATGGGACGCAAACCGAGCTCTATCAGTCGCAGGGCGGCAAACAGTCCACCGGGACCGGCACCGACGACAATGGCCTGAGGAGCAGAGGAAACATCAGGATAATGGGTCACCACATATTCATCCTGTTGGGGCTGCTCGTTGATGTAGCAACGCACCTTCAGGTTCACGAAAATCGTGCGCTGGCGGGCATCAATGCTACGACGCAGGATACGCACGGCTGTCAGCGTGCGGACATCGAACCCGTACTCGTCAGCCAGCCAGTTTCTCAGCGCCTGCTCGTTAGCTGCCAAATGAGGCTGTACCCTCACCTGATACTCCTGAATCATTCGTCCTTCTTCTTGATACCAGATTCGCCCATAAACAATTCGTTGATTTCCTCAATCTCATCCTCATCGAACCACTTTGCCAGACGCTGACGGGCTTTCACCTGGATATCAGGATCCACATCGGTCCACACCTTCTTCAGCACGAATACCAATACACCGAGGTCGTCAGCCAAACCGGCAATGGGGATGGCATCAGGTACCACATCAATGGGACTGATGAGATAGCCGAGGGCGCCGATAATCATGGCCTTGTTGGTGGCACTCACCTTAGGGCTCTGCAGCGTATAATAAAGAATAAGGGCTGCATAGACCAACTTAGCTCCGGCACTCTTGGCAATGCGGGCTATCTTTTCCACAAAGTCTCGCTTCGAGAACTTGTTGGAATAGTTCATAAAATCAGGTAATTCCATAATATTATTTACTATTTAATAATTTACAATTTATTGACGATTTACTATTTAGATTTGATTCTGACGATGCGGATGCCGGTGAACGTCGAATGTTTCTGCAGATAGCGATAGAGCGTCATGGGTTCCTCGACCACTTTCTTGTGCAACGAGGAGGCATTCAGCAAATGGAGTCCGTCCTTATGCCATACAGCAAATCCCAGATGGGCAATGTCGAGACCCTTTTTGTTACAAGTGATGGCAATGATGTCGCCATCGTGTATCGTATTCCGGAGCAGTCGCGTATTACGGACAGCCGACTTGGGAATATAGCGTACCTTGAGACCCGTGAGCGCCTGTTCCTGCTTGCGAATCAGCGGCACCAGCCGGGCATTGGCTTTCAGCGCCTTATAGGCATCGGGATGTTCAGACATATAGTTGACACTGACGGTCTGGACAGCAGAAAACGGCGGGTTGGGCTGTTGTATGTCGTCGACCAGCTGCATCTTCACCTTATCCTGAATCCAATCCGTGAAATAGTGCAGACGCGAGGCATAGCCATCAAGCTTGCCCTGACGGTAACGCAGGCTGCGAAGCGCGTCCAGATAATCTTTCCACGTGCGCTTGTCGTTGGCAATACAGAGTTTCAGGGCGGTCACCGTCTCCACCAGCGTGGTACAATCGAGTTGGCGGGTATTGACCACCAGTTGTTCGCGGTCGTTCACTTCCAGGGTATGGGCCACATAGGGTTTGTCCAGAAACTGACGGGCTATCCATAACGTTGTGGCTTGCTTATCGGCCTGGCGTAACAGCTTGCAGATCTTGGTGCTGTCGACACGCTGATAAGTAGTCTGAGCAGACAAGCCCTGCACAAGTATGATACCTAATATATATACAAAGAGCCGTTTCATTATTCCTTCTTTTTATAAGGGCCACGCGGACCGAAATTAAACCCTACATAGATGTTCAGACTACCGAAGATATTGTTGGCCGAGAAGCGCGACGTCTGATATTTATAGGTGCGGACGATTGCCGACGCACCTGCATACCACTTGTTGTTGTTCCAGACGACTCCGAAACGGCCGATACCGTCGATATTGAAATTGTGCAGGTTGAATCCTGTTTTATCCGCGTCGATAGTCTCACCACGCGTCTTCTTATACGACAGCGCCAGCGACAAACTTGAACAGAACAGGCAATTACGGGCAAACACCCAGTTGTAGGCATAGCCCACCGATGCGTTCAAATTGTAGTATTTCACGCTGTTGAACATCAGTCCGCTGTCCAGTTGAACCGGTTCACTGAGACGAGCCGACATCAACGCCTGCATCTTGCCATAGTCAAAGTCCAGCGAGTTGCGTATATATCCCAATCCTGCCATCCACGAACCACAGCTGATTTTCTGCATGGTGCTCTGGTTGAAAGCTGCCGGATAGGAGAAACGTTTGTGGTTGAAGATGTAATAGGCATTGAATCCCGTGATACCCACACTCAGTCCGTCGAAACCGACATCTTCCAACATATCGGTATTAACATTCTTTCCCAGGTCAATATTACGGATCCTATAGTCGCTGCCTGTGCGGCGGTAGTACAAGTCAACACCCGCTTGGGCTGCATAAAAGCTGAAGTCGAACTCCTGCTTCTTTTGACTGAAACTCAGGCTTTTCAGGTCTATCGTATAGCCGAGGAATATCCAGCGCCATCCGAAATAGGGACCGAACTTAAACGCAGGAGCCGGAGCGAAGGTCACCGACTGTTCGTTATCACCAGTAGTGCTGAGTCGGTAGATGTCGTAGTTATAGGTTCCCTGCACCATCAGTGCCCAGTTGTAGTGCTGGGGTTCCACATAGTTCGTGTCAATCTCCGTAAACTTTCGCAAGGTTCGCTTCAGCCAACTTTCTGATTTCGGGAGTTCCGAGGCGGTTAACGTATCCGACATCAGGGAATCCTCAGCCATCAGGTTCAAGCTCGTCGTCAGCAGCACTATCAGCAACACCTTTCTCATCATTACGGGACATTAGAATTTACCCAGAATACGGTCCATTGCCCAGTTTACGGGCGTGGCCGAAACACTGGTACACTCACAGACTCCAATGCCCTGCAAATGTTCTATCACATTCTTAATCAGTGGGAACTGAACGTACGGCGGATTGGGCACAGCAATACTCTCAGTACCATAGAGCGTATGCAGACGGATGGGATGATAATCGAACACAGAAAAAGACACCGAGCCGCGATCGCCAACCAAGTCAATGCGGTCTTCACGAGCTGACTCGTGGGCCACAAAGCACCACGAACCAGAGCCGGGCAGTCCGTTCTCGAACTCAAAACAGGCACTGACAGAGTCCTCAGCTTTATACAGTCCTCCACGATTGGCACAAATGCCACGGGCCTCGATAATGACACCGAACATGTATTGCAACAAGTCCAGCTGGTGAGGTGCAAGATCATAAAAGTATCCACCGCCGGCAATGTCGGGCTGTAGTCGCCAAGGCAACTCGTCGGGCTTGGAGTAGTCTAACTCACGTGGCGGCACGGCGAAGCGCACCTGCACGTTGACAACCTTGCCGATGATGCCGCGATCCACAATCTCCTTGACTTTCTCGAAATAGGGCAAGTAGCGACGGTAATAAGCTACGAAACAGGGTAGCCCCGTCTGTTCACTGATACGGTTAATGCGGGCACAGTCCTCATACGAGGCAGCCAATGGCTTTTCGACATACACCGGTTTGCCAGCCTTCATGGACATGATAGCAAACGTAGCATGACTCGATGGCGGTGTAGCCACATAGACAGCGGTCACCTCAGGATCATCGATGAGTTCCTGGGCATCGGTATACCAACGGGGAATGCCGTGACGCTCAGCATAACTACGCGCACGACGCTCGTCACGGCTCATCACCGCAACGACACTTGAACCCTCTACTTCCGAGAAGGCTGGACCGCTTTTTTTCTCCGTCACTTCACCGCATCCAATGAAGCCCCACTTGACAATATTCATAATTCGCGTGCAAAGATACGAAATATTTCTTAATTCTTAATTCTTAATTCTCAATTAATTTGTATCTTTGCAGCCGTAAAATACAAAAAGATGGAAAAACAAGACGATTTAACACTGATGAAGCCCCGCAGTTACCGACGTGTACTGATGGCAGGCTTCCGACTGTATACTGGCAATTTCCGCCGTCTGTTCAAAGCATCATGGCAGATGGCACTACTTTATGCCCTGAGCTGTGGGGCATTGGGCACACTGACGGCCATCAAGATTCCTGAACTGTCGCTGGCACTGCAACAGCAACTGGCATCCACGCAGGGCATCATGGCAGAGACACTGCGCGAATATATGCTGACACTGCTGGGTATTCCTGCACTCGTGGTGCTGGCCGTTGCCACACTGTCACTGGCCTCGGCGCCCATCCTCAGCAAGCTGAAAGAGCACAAGGAAACTGGAACCATCACTACCCCGCCCCACTGGCTGGCAGCATCGCCCCACCTGATGGGCCGCTCGTTGAAAGGCGTCTTCTTAACGCTGGTAGTGATGATGATACCCATTGTGGTGTTCGCAGTATTCCTGATCCTGGCCGAACTGATGAACCAAGGCGTCCTCATGCGCCATCTGGTGACTGCCATCGCCACCCTGTCGCTGTGGCTACTCATTTGTCTGCTAATGTACCTGCCACTCTACCACGTAGTAATGAAATATGTACTGGAGTCCCCCTGTGGCTATTGGCAAACGCTGTGGCATAACTACCCGAAGGCACTACGCCACTGGGGACTGCTGTTCCTCGTGTTTTTCATCAGCACTTTGTTCGTCATGCTTATCTCGTTAGTAATCATGATGCCTTCCTATATTCTTAGCTTCGCCAACCAACAGGCTCATCTCGGACAGCTTATGGGCGATCCGCTGGGCATGCCGTCTCACATCGTGCTGCTCACCTTTGTCACCACAGTATTGTGCACATTCATCCACTTTTACCTCGGTCAGGTGATACTCGTACACAACTACTATGTCTACGGTTCTATTGAAACACGAGAAAAGGAACGTACAGAAAATCAGTCACTCAACGATCAAAACACCATATGAAAAAAATACTCTTTATCGACCGCGACGGAACCATCATCCGCGAACCCGACGATGAACAAATCGACGCCTTCGAAAAACTGACGTTTGTGCCTGGCGCCATACGTAATCTCATTTTCCTGCGCCAGCATACAGACTACGAGTTTGTGATGGTTAGCAACCAGGACGGACTGGGAACAGATGCTTTTCCCGAAGAGACCTTCTGGCCTGTACAGAACTTCATTATTGACACACTGAAGGGTGAAGGCGTAACGTTCGACGACATTCTGATTGATCCTCACTTCCCTGAGGACAATGCCCCGACGCGTAAGCCCAATACAGGACTTGTGAGGAAATATATTGACAATCCAGAGTACGATATCCAACACAGCTACGTGATTGGCGATCGTGAGACTGACCGTAAGTTTGCCGAGAATATCGGATGTGGATTCCTACAGATAGGCAATTGGGACAAAGCTGCCGAAATAGCTTATGGCGGTGAACGCTCGGCAGAAGTGAAGCGCACTACCAAGGAGACGGACATCTATGTCAAGGTTGATCTCGACGGCAACGGACACTGTGACATCCAGACAGGCTTGGGATTCTTCGACCACATGCTGGAACAGATTGGTAAACACGGAATGATGGACCTGACGATTCACACTCGTGGCGATTTGCACGTCGACGAGCACCACACCATCGAGGATACCGCACTGGCACTGGGCGAATGTCTGCTAAAAGCACTCGGCGACAAACGTGGTATTGAGCGTTATGGCTATACGCTTCCCATGGACGACTGTCTCTGTTCTGTAGCGCTCGACTTCGGAGGACGCCCCTGGCTGGTATGGGATGCAGAATTTCATCGCGAAAAGATTGGTGAAATGCCCACCGAGATGTTCCTACACTTCTTCAAGAGTCTCTCCGATGCTGCAAAAAT
Source organism: uncultured Prevotellaceae bacterium (assembly GCA_902764705.1). GTDB lineage: Bacteria > Bacteroidota > Bacteroidia > Bacteroidales > Bacteroidaceae > Prevotella. The sequence goes on from CACWWZ010000016.1 coordinate 13,577, forward strand.
GAACTTGAATATCAAGGCAGAAGGCGACAACGAACACCACAAGATTGAGGGCATATTCAAAGCCCTGGCGCGTTCGCTGAAGATGGCAGTCCGTCGCGACGTATACCACTACAACCTCCCCTCAACGAAGGGAATGTTGTAGCGTTATTTCGACAATCTCTCAATGAGTTCATCAGGTGTGACCATCTGCTGTTCACCGGTTTCCATGTTCTTCAGCGTCACCTTACCCTCATTGATTTCGCTCTCACCAGCCAATGCCACAAAAGGAATCTGCTTGGCGTTGGCATACGACATCTGCTTCTTCATCTTCGAAGCATCGGGATAGATTTCAGAACGGATACCTTTCGCGCGTACCTTATTAATTATTGGCAGGCAATAAGCCGTCTCGCGCTCACCGAAATTGATAAAGAGCAGCTGTGTGGTCGTAACAGAATCCTTGGGATAGAGGTCGAGGGCGTTCAACACGTCGTAGATGCGATCGACTCCGAACGAGATACCTACGCCCGACAAGCCCGGCATACCGAAGATTCCCGTGAGGTTGTCGTAACGACCGCCACCCGAAATGGAGCCCATAGGAGTATCGAGTGCCTTCACTTCGAAGATGGCTCCCGTGTAATAGCTCAGACCACGAGCCAATGTCAAGTCGAGTTGAATCTCGTTGTTCAAAGAGGTCAGGTAACCAAGAATGTACTTTGTTTCCTCGACGCCCTTCAAACCCGTCTCGCTTGAGGCAAGAACCTCGGCAATAGTATTCAGTTTCTGCTCGTTCGAACCTTCCAGCATGATAATGGGTTGCAGTTTCTGAATCTGCTCTTCGCTCAGACCGTCTTCACGTAACTCGGCATTCACATTATCAATACCAATCTTGTCGAGTTTGTCGATAGCCACCGTAATATCCACTATCTTGTCTGCTGCACCAATCACCTCGGCAATGCCCGTCAGAATCTTGCGGTTATTAATCTTAATCTGTACGCGGACACCAAAACGTGAGAATACTGTGTCGACAATCTGCATCAGCTCTACCTCGTTGAGCAGCGAATCGGAACCCACCACATCGCCGTCGAACTGATAGAACTCACGATAACGTCCCTTCTGGGGACGGTCTGCACGCCAGACTGGTTGTACCTGATAGCGCTTAAATGGCAACTGTAACTCTTCGCGATGCATCACCACGTAGCGGGCAAAGGGCACAGTGAGATCGTAGCGAAGACCCTTTTCGCAGATCTTCGAAGCCAGACGCAAGGTGTTGCGTTCCTTGAGTTCCTCGTCGTCAATCTTCGAGAGATAGTCGCCCGAATTCAGAATTTTAAAGAGCAACTTGTCGCCTTCCTCACCATACTTACCCATCAGCGTCGCCAGCGTTTCCTGAGCAGGAGTCTCAATCTGCTGAAAACCGTAGAGTTCGTAGACAGAACGGATGGTGTTGAAGATATAGTTACGCTTGGCCATTTCAACAGGGCCGAAGTCACGCGTTCCTTTAGGTATACTGGGTTTCTGTGCCATTATTTGCGTACAATTGTTTGGGCTCTATCCGGGCCTATTGAGATAATCTTAATCGGCGTCTCGAGTTCCTTCTCAAGGAAAGCGATATAGTCCTTGAAAGCCTTCGGGAACTGGTCTTCACTGGTAAACTTCGTCATATCGGTCTGCCAGCCGGGCAGTTCCTCGTAGACGGGTTCAATACCCTTCTCAATGTCATAGGGGAAGTTGCGAGTCAGTTCGCCATTCACCTTATATGCTGTACAGGCCTTGATGGTGGGGAAATCGTCGAGTACGTCGCTCTTCATCATGATAAGCTGTGTAACGCCATTCACCATAATCGAATAGCGCAGAGCTACAAGGTCAATCCAGCCACAACGGCGCTCACGACCGGTGACAGCACCATATTCGTGTCCAAGGTCGCGAATCTTCTTGCCAGTTTCGTCAAACAACTCTGTGGGGAATGGTCCGGCACCAACGCGTGTGCAATAGGCCTTCATAATACCGAAAACCTCACCAATCTTGTTGGGGCCAATACCCAGACCCGTACATGCTCCGGCACAAATGGTATTCGAAGAGGTCACGAAAGGATAGCTACCGAAATCGACGTCGAGCATCGTACCCTGAGCGCCCTCGCAGAGAATGCTCTTGCCCGAGCGCAGCACGTTATTGATTTCGTGCTCGCTGTCAACCAAGTGGAACTGACGCAGGTATTCGATACCCTCCAACCACTTCTTCTCAACTTCAGCAATGTCGTAATCGAAGTTCAGTGACTTCAGAATAGCCTCGTGACGGGCTTTGTGGGCAGCATACTTCTCCTCGAAGCCCTCGAGGATATCACCCACGCGCAGACCATTACGACTGATCTTATCGGTATAGGTAGGGCCGATGCCCTTACCCGTAGTACCAACCTTATTCTTACCCTTCTGGGCTTCGTAGGCAGCATCAAGCACACGATGGGTGGGCATGATGAGGTGCGCTTTCTTCGAAATATGCAGACGTTCCTTCAGTTCGTGACCGCTGGCCTCGAGTGCCTTTGCCTCGTCCATAAACAAGTCTGGAGCAAGCACTACGCCATTGCCGATGATGTTCACCTTGCCACCCTGGAAAATACCAGAGGGAATGGAACGCAACACATACTTCTGGCCTTCGAACTCCAAGGTGTGACCCGCATTGGGTCCGCCCTGGAAACGAGCTATCACGTCATACTGAGGGGTTAGCACATCAACCACCTTTCCTTTTCCTTCGTCGCCCCACTGCAAACCAAGCAGGACATCAACTTTTCCTTGATTCATTGTCGTTATATCTTTTGTATTTTACTGTTTTTGCTGATTGAGTCTTGTGAGCTGTCGGGTAATCTTGGCCTGACAAGTGCTGCAGATGCCATAGACATACAACGAGAAGCCGTCCTTGCGGAAGCGTTTCAGATGTAAGGCACTGATGGCGTCGTTGATCTTAGCAGACTTGAACTCCGAGACCTTGCCACAGACGGTACAGATCTGATGACAGTGACTGTTGTTGTCGTAACAGGCCTCGTACTTAGTAGAGCCCTGGAAGCGGTGGCGGATAACCAGACGCAATTCCATAAACAGCTTCAACGTATTGTAGAGCGTAGCACGACTGACGGGGAACCGCTCTTCATCGTTCAGCTTGTCACCCAACTCCTCTAGCGTGAAATGCCCGTTGATGTCGTATATTGCATCGAGGATGGCATAACGCTCTGGAGTCTTGCGCAGGTGGTGTTGTTCTAAATAACTAGTCAAAATATTTCTGACCGTAGCCTTAACGTTTTCTTTCATTTTATGTGGTTAAATCGGTTAAAAACCGCACAAAGTTACGAAAAAGCGAGCAAAATGCAAAGAAAAAACACGTTTTTCTTGCATTTTCAAGCAAAAGTAACTTCTGCAAGAGCAAAAGTTACAAAATTAGTGAGAGAAAATGAAAGAAAATGGCAATTATTATTTAAAATAGTTCTAAATTGACCGATTTCAGTGCACTTTTTGCCAGTCGTTCGTAGACAAGTCCCAATTCCGAGAAGCGTATGATGCTTTGCATGGCAGCTTTCCTAACCGACATAAACGGTCCTTGCAGAGCCACAAGTGCCTGGTCGATGAATTCGTTGATGCCCCGTTCGTTAGGTTCCTGACCATTCATAAACAGCCTCGACAACACGTGGAAACCGCACAACTGTTCGTATTCCTTTTCGGAGGCTATCCACTGGTAGGCTTTTTGCGGAGCATACGGCAGGTGTTGCCAAAGATTGAAAGCCACCTGTTCTGCAATTTCCTGTGAGGGGACTTGCTCCATCCAGATGTCACAAACCTCGGGGAGCATCTCGTCGGGTGGCATCAGCATCGTTGCCAATATCTTGCACTCGCGGACATTTTCTTTCCACAGTGCAATGGCGAGTGAATACGGGCTGTTTGCTGTCAGCTTGGGGCTTTTAGCTATTTCTTCGGCCATCTCACGCAGACGCGGCAGGGTGGCACCCCAATTGAGGTGATAGTTCAGTCCCTTGTCACGCATGGATTGTGCCACAGAACCGTCCATCATCTGACGGAACGACTGCTTGATTTCCTTCACTATCTGATTGACATCTTCCATTTCTTTCAACTCTCAACTCTAAACCCTCAACTCTAAACTATATCAACGTCCCATATTCACTGCTATATCTGAGCATCTGGTGGGCATAGGACTCGGAATAGTTCACTTCGATGTCACAAATTTCACCCTTGTCGTCGTAGACGGGAAGAAGTTGGGGATTGATAAATCCCTTATAGGGAGCCAGATTCAGCTTCTCGTAACGCGCCAGCACCTCTTGATGGATTACCGGATCGACCTGTACGGCATAACGTTCCACCAACTGACGGGCAGCATCATAGTCACCCTCGCTCTTGATGCGCTGGATTTCAGCCAGCAAGCGTGCAAACAAACCGCGAAGGGCTTCGTAATCACTAATGTTCACAAAGGTTTTTCCTTCATGTTTTACTAACTGAATGACACCCTGCCCCTGTTCATAGCACCAATGGGTTATCAGTGCACGGTTGCGCATGTGAGCTTCCTCAATCTGTGCACCAGGTTGAATACGAATGAGCTGGGTAATCAGTCCGTTCATGATATAGGTATAGTATTGCGACTTATATGCTTCGCCATCGGGTACCAAACCCAGCTCGACGAGTTTGGCGTCGGCAATGTAGTAGAGTCCGAAAAGGTCGGCTCTCGCCTCCTCTATCGTATTGCCGTAGGCCTTCAGCGCATCGGGATCTGTGCCTGGCAACAGCTGTCCGCTTCCATGTCCCAGACATTCGTGCAAATCGGTATGAAGGTCATCGCACACGTCACCGTATTTCTCTATCAATGAGAGCGTTGCGTCGTCTATGACAAACTCTTTCTTGAACCCGTTTCCGTGAGCTGCCTTGTTATAGGCATCGGTGATATTCGAGATGGTAATGCTCTTCGAACCATACTCCGCACGAATCCAGTCTGCATTGGGAAGATTGATGCCGATGGCTGTCGACGGGTATTCATCGCCACCCAGCATCGCCGCACAGATGGCATTGGCCGTAACACCCTTCACCTGTGGCTTGCGGAAACGCGGATCGACGGGCGAATGGTCCTCAAACCACTGGGCATTGCGGCTGATAGTCTGTGTACGCTTGGTGGCTTCCAGGTCCTTGTATTCCACGATACCCTCCCATGAGCCTTTCAGTGCCAAAGGATCGCCATACACCTCGATGAATCCGTTGACGAAGTCTATCCTGCCTTCGTGTTCCGACACCCATTCAATGCAATAGTCATTGAACAGGCGCAGATCGCCACTACGATAGTATTGTATCAGAAGTTCGATGATGCGGGATTGTCGGTCGTTCTCGGCAACACTCTTGGCTTTCTCCAACCAATAGACAATGTGCCGGATGGCATTGGCATAGCGCCCGTCAGCTGACCAGACTTCCTCGTGGACTCCCCTCTCGTCCTTGACCAGTGTCGAATTCAGACCATAGGATACAGGCTGCTTGTCGCCAGCGGCCAACGTTTTTCGTTGCTGATAGAAGTCTTCTGCCTCCTGTTGGGTAACACCGTCATAGAAGTTACATGCCGATGTTGCCACCAAGTCTTCGCCATCGGCCTTGTTGACGCGTTTGGGCAATATGTCGGGATTGAAAATTACGGGCGACAATTCGTTGAACAACTCCTCTACCGTCTGTCCGGAACGCAACGGCAGTCGTGTGGCATCCACCAGCGTCAGCATCTGACGCAGATAATCGGCTGAGAACGCTGGAGTAAACTTCTCGCAACCATAGTGATGGTAAATGCCGTTGGAAAACCACAATCGCTTCAGATAGACTTCCAAAGCGCGGAATTCGTCTGTATCGTGGGGAATACGCAAGTCGGTATATACCGTCTCGAGCATTTTACGGATGCGGAGATTATATTTGCCAAACTGGTCGAAGGTGATGTCGCGACCGAAAAGAGTCGCCTTCGACAGATAGTACACCAATATTTTTTGCGACAAAGATAATTGCTCAAATCCGTTTAAGCGGTATCTGAGCAATTGTAAGTCAGCGAAGCGTTCGTCTGAATAATTCATTTCTTAGAACTCTTCCTCTTCGAAATAGTCTTAGCAGCCTTGGCCTTCTTGCCCTTTACATCTTTCGAGTCTTTTGCGGGCTTAGCAGGTTTCACCATTTCTCCCGGATGCAATGCAAGATGCTGAAGGCGGAACTGGCGTGGCGTCATCTTCATCATCTTGTAGAACGATGCATAGAACGACTGTCTGTTGGAGAAGCCTACCATGTCGCTAACTTCCTCCATACGCAGTTTCTGATATCTGCGGTCTACAAGAATGGCCATAGCCTCTTCAATACGGAACTTGTTGATGAACGAAGTGTAGTTCATGTGGAATCGTACATTGACAACCGCGGAAATGTAACGGGTGTTGGTTCCTAAGTCCTCGGCAAGTTTTTTGGCTGAATAATCTTTGTCCAGGTACTTTTTCTCCATGACGATGATGCGGTTGATCTTCTCTTTCATCTCATCCATCAACGTAGGGTTCACGAGACTCCGATAGTGAGCCTCTTTTTCTTTCTTTGCAGTAATATTATACTTCGTCATACCCTAATTGTTAAGGTGAATTACTAATATTTCGTTGCAAATATACGAAAAAAATTCCACACATGGTACATTTTTTTGCAAAAAAATATTAAAACTGTCAAAAAAATTGGATTGTTGCAACTTTTTGAGGTGCTAAAGTTCCTGCAAAAGTATATTTCTGCTGTCTTTCAGATAGTTAGACCTCATTTCGAGGGCTTCCTGCCAACGTCCTGTAAAGTACTTGCTGATGTCCAGATCTATCTTCCATTGTCCGTATGATTCCAAACGGTCAATCATCGTCCCTAATGTCAGGTTCCGGGTATCCATCGCGGGCACGAAACGACTGTCCTCTCCTTTCTCGTCGTTGGTGATTTCAATCAACAGCTCGGCATCAATCAGTTCGTAAACCAGATCCGTGACGAAACGGATGGGAATGGTAGTCTCTTCCCTCAGTTCCAACAGCGTATATGGCTTGCCGCCATCGGCAAAACGCTTGCAGATGCGGCTCATCAGCAACGAACAGAGCAGAATCTTGTAGCGATGACTGATTTCACCCGCATTCGCGTCATAGTCGTAATAGTCCAGATTCTGGTTCGTATAGCACAACTCCGCGCCAAACAGACAGATGGTCCACGAAATCTGCGTCCACAGCATGAACAGCGGCAGAGCGGCAAACGAGCCGTAGATGGCATTGTAGCTGGAGAGGAATATCTGCGAATGGATATACACAAACTGCAGTCCTTGCATGGCGATACCAGCCAGTATGCCGGGCACGATGACACTCGACACCTTGACACGCGTATTGGGCATAAAGACGTACAGTGCAATAAACATCAGCGACATCAGCACATACGGCGACAAGTCTATCAGATACCTGACGGCGGCACTGAGCATTTGAAAGTCGGTCATTCCGTTGGCCACCGTAGCCAGGTAAATGCTGATACCCGAGGAGAGCACGATGAGAATGGGCGCCACGAAGAACATGGCCAGATAGTCGGTGAAGGTGCGAAACACAGAACGGCCCTTCTTCACCTGCCAAATCTCGTTGAACGCTTCCTCGATGTTGTTCACCAGCATCAATACCGTGTAGAGCATAAACAACAGGCCGATACCCAGGAAAATGCCGCTCTTGGTATGTACCAGATAACTGTTGACGAAGCCGATGATGGTTTCTGCCACTTGCGGCTGGGTGGAAAGGGCATCGCGGAACCAAATCTCAATGTATTTGCTATAGCCGAATCCGCGGGCAATGGCAAAGACGACGGCACAGATGGGAACAATGGCCAGCAGCGTGGAATAGGTCAACGCCGAGGCCTTGGTCATGACTCGCTTGGCGGTAAAGAAACGGATAGCCAACAGCACCTTCTTCAGCACGTTGACAAAGAGGTAGCGCAGCGGCGACACGTCGCCCTGCGATATCCGCCAAATGCCGATTCTGAGAAATTGAATAATCCGCTTCACCTCTTTTTTTAAAATAAAAAAGCACTGCTCCTATAAGCCGGGTTCTGTAACTCTCCTTGCAGAGAGACGCCTGCCATTTATCTACTCCGTGGGTTACCTCACGGCTCTAGCATTCTACCCTCCGTCGTAGCCAAGAGGCTTCGGGCGGACAACCCTCAACCGACGGTATACATGAACTTGCAGCCTCCAGACGGAACAGCCCAGCAATCACCCGCTGGCTGGTGGGCTCTTACCCCACCTTCTCACCCTTACTCTTTCGAGCGGTTATTTTCTTCTTCCGGCTCCAGCTGTCACCAACTGCTGGTACTTTCACCAGTGGAGCGTCCTATACTGCCCGGACTTTCCTCTCGTGCCATTTCCGACACCAGCGACAGACCGGAACACTGCTTTCAGGGTGCGAAGTTACGAATAATTATTCATATAAACAATAAAATGCAAGGAAAAGTGCAAAAAAAACACTAATTTGCTTTGTCTTTTGCATAAATCTTCGTACCTTTGCAGCCCAGAATGGAAAATCTACTGTTTGCTCGTATCGGGTCAAATAGTGGAAAAAAAAAACGCAGCAAATGAAAAAGGAAATGAAAAAGGTACTTGTTTTAGGTTCAGGCGCCTTGAAAATCGGACAGGCTGGCGAGTTTGACTATTCTGGCTCCCAGGCACTTAAAGCATTACGTGAAGAAGGCATTTCTTCCGTGTTAGTAAACCCCAACATCGCTACGATTCAGACCTCTGAAGGTATTGCCGACAAGGTATACTTTCAGCCGGTTACTACGCACTTCGTGACGGAAATCATCAAGAAGGAGCGTCCTGACGGCATTCTGCTGGCCTTCGGTGGTCAGACCGCTTTGAACTGCGGTACTGAACTTTACCAGACAGGTGTGCTGAAAGAGTATGGCGTCGAGGTGCTGGGAACCAGTGTCGAAGCCATAATGAATACGGAGGACCGCGACCTCTTTGTGAAGAAACTCGATGAGATTCAGCTGAAGACTCCCGTCTCGCACGCTGTCGAGAATATGGACGATGCCCTGAAGGCCGCCCACGAAATCGGTTTCCCCATCATGATCCGCTCGGCCTACGCACTGGGCGGTCTGGGCTCTGGCATCTGTCCTGACGAGAAGAAGTTCATCGAACTGGCTGAATCAGCATTCACCTTCGCTCCCCAGATTCTGGTCGAGGAATCGCTGAAGGGTTGGAAGGAGATTGAGTTCGAGTGCATCCGCGATGCCAACGACCACTGCTTCACCGTTGCCTCGATGGAGAATTTCGATCCTCTGGGTATCCACACCGGTGAGTCTATCGTCGTAGCTCCTACCTGTTCGCTCACCGACGAGCAGGTGAAAATGCTGCAGAAAATCACCATCCGCTGTGTGCGCCACCTGAACATTGTCGGCGAGTGCAACATCCAGTTTGCCTTCAATGCCGAGACCAACGACTACCGCATCATCGAGATTAACGCTCGCTTGAGCCGAAGCAGTGCATTGGCCTCAAAGGCAACAGGTTATCCCCTCGCCTTCGTTGCTGCAAAGATTGCTTTGGGATACACCCTCGACCAGATTGGCGAGATGGGTACCACCTCATCGGCATACGTGGCTCCGAGCCTCGACTATATGATTTGTAAGATTCCCCGCTGGGACCTCACCAAGTTCGTGGGCGTCAGCCGTCAGATCGGTTCGTCCATGAAGTCTGTGGGCGAAATCATGTCCATCGGACGCTCGTTCGAGGAGATGATTCAGAAGGGTCTGCGCATGATCGGACAGGGCATGCACGGTTTCGTAGGCAACGACCACACGAAGTTCGACAACCTGGACGACGCACTGGCCAACCCCACCGACCTGCGTATCTTCGCCATCGCCCAGGCTCTGGAGGAGGGTTACACCATCGACCGCATCGAAGAGCTGACCAAGATCGACAAGTGGTTCCTGGTTCGTCTGAAGCACATCGTCGACCTGAAGCACGAACTGCAAAAATACAACTCGCTCGAGTCATTACCCAACGAATTGCTGCTCGAAGTCAAGCAGTGCGGCTTCTCTGACTTCCAGATTGCCCGCTTCGTGCTGAAGCCTCAGGGTGGCAATATGGAGAAGGAGAATCTGGCCGTCCGTCAGCACCGCAAGCAGCAGGGCATCATGCCGTCGGTAAAGCGCATTCCCACCGTTGCCAGCGAGCATCCCGAGCTGACCAACTACCTGTATTTCACATACACCCATACGCCGGCCTTCGCACAGCCCAACGGCCAGCCTTACACACCCGCACACGATATTTCCTATTATAAAAACGAGAAGTCGGTCATCGTACTCGGTTCTGGAGCCTACCGCATTGGTTCGTCTGTAGAGTTCGACTGGTGTTCGGTAAATGCCATCAACACCGCCCGCAAGCTGGGTTATAAGAGCATCATGATCAACTACAACCCCGAGACCGTTTCTACCGACTACGACATGTGCGACCGTCTGTATTTCGACGAGCTGTCACTCGAGCGCGTCCTCGACGTCATCGACCTCGAGCAGCCACGTGGTGTCATCGTCAGTGTGGGTGGACAGATTCCTAACAACCTCGCCATGAAGCTGCATCGTCAGGGTGTTCCCGTGCTGGGTACCAGCCCTGTCGACATCGACCGTGCAGAGAACCGCGACAAGTTCTCGGCCATGCTCGACAAGTTGGGCATCGACCAGCCTCGTTGGCGCGCACTGACCTCGTTCGACGACGTCAAAGAGTTCGTCGAGGAGGTAGGCTACCCCGTGCTCGTGCGTCCTTCTTACGTACTCTCGGGTGCTGCCATGAACGTCTGCTACGATGACGACGAGCTGCATCGCTTCCTGAATATGGCTACCGAGGTATCTAAGGAATTCCCCGTTGTGATTTCGAAGTTCATGACCGAGACCAAGGAGATTGAGTTCGACGCCGTTGCCGACAAGGGCGAAGTCGTCGAGTATGCCATCTCCGAACACGTAGAGTATGCCGGTGTGCACTCCGGCGACGCCACGATGGTGTTCCCTGCACAGCACATCTACTTCTCTACCATCCGTCAGATCAAGAAGATTTCGCGTAAGATTGCGAAAGAGCTCAATATCAGCGGACCGTTCAACATCCAGTTCCTCGCCAAGAACCGCGAGGTGAAGGTCATCGAGTGTAACCTGCGTGCGTCGCGTTCGTTCCCATTCGTCAGCAAGATCCTGAAGCGCAACTTCATCGAGACCGCTACGAAAATCATGCTCGACGCCCCCTACTCTCGCCCCGACCGCTCAGAGTTCGACATCGACCGCATCGGCGTCAAGGCCAGCCAGTTCTCGTTTGCACGTCTGCAGAATGCCGACCCCGTGCTCGGCGTCGACATGTCGTCAACCGGTGAGGTAGGCTGTCTGGGCGATGACCTCAACGAGGCTATGCTCAACTCGCTGATTGCCACCGGTTACCGTCTGCCCGCTGCTGGTTCCAACATCCTGATTTCGTCGGGTGCCGCCAAGGGTAAGGTGTCACTCCTCGAACCCGCATTGCAGCTCGTCAAGAAGGGCTACAAAGTCTATGCCACCGGTGGTACCGCCAAGTTCTTCAACGACAACGGCGTCCCCGCTACAGCCGTCAGCTGGCCCGACGAGGAAGGCGACAATAATGTGATGGACATGATAGCCCAGCACCAGTTCTCGCTCATCGTCAATGTGCCCAAGAACCACACCAAGCGCGAGCTCACCAACGGCTATCGCATCCGTCGTGGCGCCATCGACCACAACATTCCTCTCATGACCAACATCCGTCTGGCCAAAGCATTTATCGAGGCCTTCACGGCACTCTCTCAGGACGATATCAAGATCAAGTCTTGGCAGGAATATAACGCATAATCACAATGAAAGCAGTCAAACTATTCATGGCTATTGCAAGCATGCTGGTGGCAGGCGTATCCTGCGCCCAGAAGAAAGAAGCTGTGAAAACACTGGTCGTGTACTACTCGCAGACATCGAACACCAAGACCGTGGCACAGCAGATGGCCACCCGTCTGGGTGCCGACATCAAGGAGATTCAGGCCGTCAAGCCCTACGACGGCGATTTCCAGGCCACCATCTCGCGTTCCATGAAGGACCGTCAGGACGGTGTCCTGCCCGAAATCAAGCCGCTCGACGTCGACTTCTCCAACTACGACGTCATCTTCCTCGGCTACCCCATCTGGTTCGGCACCTACGCCCCACCCGTCGAGACATTCCTCAAGCAAGTCGACCTCAGCGGCAAGAAGATCGTGCCTTTCTGCACCTTCGGCAGCGGTGGTCTCGACTCCAGCGTGAAGGACCTTGCCGCCTGTCAGCCCAAAGCCGATATTCTGCCCGGCTATGGTGTTCGTGCAGCACGTCTGAAGGCCGTTCCACAGGAAATCGACCAGTTCCTGAAGGCCGGTGGCTTCATCGAGGGTAACTACACCAAACTGGCTCCATTCCCCGAGCAGCATGCCGTCAGCGCCGACGAGTCGGCCATCTTCGACAAAGCCGTCGGCGACTACCCCATGATCAATGCCAAGGCCGAGACTATGGCCCAGCGCACTATTCCCGGTGGCGTGGAATACCTGTTCACAGCCAAGGACACCCCACGCGGTGCTGGTCAGCAGATGCCCCCCGCAGGCACCATGAAGGTCTATGTCACCGTCCTCGACGGCCAGGCACCCGAATTCACGCAAGTCGTCAGATAACAATATTTTTACGACATAAATGGGAGATCAGTTCACCAGAACTAGTCTCCTATTTTTTTTACCTTTTTACTTTTTTACCTTTTAGAACGTCATCTATGGGTCGTCCGTGACGTTCCTTCCACTCGAAGATACGTCATCTTACGGTCGTTCCGATGATACTTTACTCCCCTAAACCATCATCGGAACACCTCGTAGATGACTGCGGAACAACCTGAAGGTGACGTCGGAACAACCTGAAGGTGACGTCGGAACGACCCAAAGTTTCTTTTAAATACCTTCTTTGCATCGTTTAGATAGTAACTTATAGGATACTCCAGCCGTCCGGACACGGTACAAGTGGCGTTGTAGCAGGGGCTCCGAGGCCTTCTCGCAACCGTTCGCGTTAGCCCAAACAACCGTTTGCGCCTACGCAAACGACCGTTCGCGTATACGCAAAAGCTATTGCCGAATTTTTTCAGGGGCACTGTTGGGGCGGGGTTAGGGCACCCTTTTTGGCAAACATAGCCCCTGAAAAGTACCTATATATAAAGTGGTTTCCAGAAAAAGGGGCACATGGGGCTGTGTTTTTCACGTTTTCACTATATGAACATGACTACTTTTGACTACATCGAAGATACTCTCGTTCTTTTAAGGGGAGCTGGATTTCTTTTTCTTCATATTATTTGGAAATATAAAATATTTCCGCTATCTTTGCACCCAGAATAATAAGAATGAAGACATTATGTGTACAGTAACATTATCTTTTAACGAAAAAGACAAAGTGGCAAGCGAAAAGCTGGCTGCACTGCTTAGCACGGGGCTTTTTGTTCAGCTTAACAGACAAGAAGATCTTAATGTAGACTATAGTGACTCCACACTGTATGAGAATAGCGTTCCCATGCCTGAGGGAAAGGATTATTATAGTCCTGAAGAGCTAAGAGAGATCCTTATTAGCGACCTTAACGAAATTTACGGAGTTAAGGATGCAGTATAAGTATCACATTAAGCCTATTCCATTGATGGAGACATCATTACCATTCATGACGCCTGCCATCAACAAAATATGCACGATTAACTCATCCATTCCTCTATACCCTAAGATAGTAATGGACTATCCTCGTTACACACGTGACAAGTGAAATTAGACCATTTTGCTGATGTCAGCAAAATGATAGTTGCGGGAAAAGGAGCGCATTCACTCTTAACAACAAAGTTTTTGTGGAAAAACGTTCATTGTTCGAAACATTTTCGTATCTTTGTAGCCAATAACTTAAGACAAACTTAATATACAAGTTGGAACTATGCCTAACAGATGTTTATATACAGCAACTATTAAGAAGTTTCTGGATGAGAAACCTCTTGCTGTGCTTGGCTCGCTTCACAACAATTATCACGGTGATGCACTAACAACAACTGACGAGGCTTGGAAGGGCGAAATAGACATCTTACAGCAAGTATTGGCTCCTTGGAAAGAAGAGAATGCACAGATTATTTTTGAATATGAAATTCCTCGCTTGGGTAAACGTATAGATGTGGTGCTGTTGTTGCGTGGCATTATTTTTTGTCTTGAGTTCAAGGTGGGACAAAGGGATGCTTTACAAACCGATATTGAGCAGGTGATGGACTATGCTCTAGACCTGAAGAACTTCCATCGTTTTAGTCACGACAAGGTAATTGTGCCAATGTTAATTCCAACGAATCGCGTTTCAACTACAACGGAATTTCAGCCGTCTGTGTATGACGACCAAATATACAACCCTCTGATTTCTGGCGCTGAACATCTTCAGGAGTTAATTACGAGTGTCCTTATTCATGCTAAGGCTACAACTGCTGAGGTGATTGACAATTGGATTATCAGTCCTTATACTCCCACACCTACTATTATCGAAGCTGCGCGTGCTCTTTATGAAAACCACTCAGTTGAGGACATCACTCGCCACGAAGCAGATAAGGTTTCTACTGATCGTACCATCAATTACATACTACAGGTTATCGAACAAAGCAAAGCACATAATAAGAAAAGCATTTGTTTTGTGACTGGCGTCCCTGGGGCAGGCAAAACGCTGGTGGGTTTGGATGTGGCTATAAAGCAAACCTACAAGAATGGTGAGTTGGATAAGGAGAATGGTGCCGTTTACTTGTCTGGTAATGGACCACTTGTGGCTGTACTGACAGAAGCGTTAGCACGTGACAACCAAAAGAAATGTGTATCCAAAGGCGAACGGAAGAATCTCTCGGACTCAAGGCGTGAAGTGAGCGAGTTCATTCAGATCATTCACCGCTATCGTGACAATATGCTTGCCAAGATCAAGAATCCTGTGGAGAATGGCATTGTGGAGATAGACCCAGATAAAGCGATTCATTTGGAGCATACCGGATACGGCGAGGTGGAGCATGTGGCGATCTTTGATGAGGCTCAGCGTAGTTGGACGCACAAACGTATTGCCGACTACCTTAAACGAGGTGGCACATACGGCAATAAATTGAAGGTACCCAACTTTCCTATGTCAGAGGCAGAGTTCTTGATTTGGTCGCTCGACCAACGCGAGGACTGGGCTGTCATTGTTTGTCTTGTGGGAGGTGGTCAGGAAATCAATACTGGCGAGGCCGGTATTACTGAGTGGATTAAAGCATTGAATTCCATGTTCAAGCATTGGGATGTCTATATTTCAGATAAACTAACTGATGCTGAATACGCAGAAGGGCGCGTAAACGAGCTGCTTCAAAATAATAATAGAGTGACTTTTGCAGAGGATTTGCATCTGGCAGTAAGCCTACGTTCCTTCAGGGCAGAAACTCTATCAGCATTTGTGCACTCAACGCTTGCATTCCGTTCGGATGCAGCAGGTCTGTACAAGGATGTGGCAAGCAGAAACTATCCGATTGTACTGACTCGTGATATGGATACCGCAAGGGCTTGGTTAAGGAAACAGGCTCGTGGAACACAACAAACCGGTATTCTCGTGACCAAAGTGGCTGCACGTTTCAAGCCTTTGGCTGTCCATATCCTTGCGCAAGACGAAGATAATGCTGTACATTGGTTCCTTGAAGATAAAACAGACAACCCCTCCTCGAATTATTTAGAGGATGCGGCTACAGAGATACAAGTGCAGGGTTTGGAACTTGACTATGCTTGTGTACTTTGGGATGCTGACATGAGATATGAGGATGGCGTTTGGGGATTCTATAAGTTCAACGGCAAGAACAAGTGGAATCCTGAAAACAATAAGGAAACCCAGAAATATATGCTCAATGCCTATCGCGTGCTACTAACACGTGCCCGTCAAGGAATTATTATCTGTATCCCCAATGGCAATAGCCGTCTTACACCTGAGGGCTTCCCTGAAGATCCTACACGTTTGCCTGAGTTCTATGATGGGACTTATAATTATTTGAAGTCACTTGGAATCAAGGAGATATGAAACAGATAGAAGTCGTAGCAGCGATCATTCGCAAAGAAGATAAGATTTTCGCCACACAAAGAGGATATGGCGAATGGAAAGACTGGTGGGAGTTCCCTGGTGGAAAAATGGAGCCAGGGGAGACACCAGAGGAGGCTTTGAAACGGGAAATTCGCGAAGAGCTGTCAACGGAGATTAGTGTGGATGAGTTCCTTTGTACAGTAGAGTATGATTATCCCAAGTTCCATCTCACCATGCATTGCTATCTTTGCTCATTGCTGACAGAAGCGCTGCATCTGAACGAACATGAAGCAGCACGCTGGCTCTCGATGAATAATCTCGATAGCGTCGAATGGTTGCCTGCGGATTTGGAAGTTGTAGATGAACTAAAAAAGCAGATATAGTATGAAACTATATACAGTAGGACATTCCAATCATACACAAGAAGAGTTCTTGAACTTGCTTGTATCCCATGGCATTAACCTTGTGGCTGACGTGAGGAGTGTGCCTGCCAGTAACTATAATCCTCAATTCAACCAAGAGACCCTATCGGCCTTTCTTTCGAATCATGGTATTATCTATCAATTCTTTGGCAAAGAACTTGGAGCCCGACGAATGGATAGCATTAACGCAGATGGTCAAGTTGACTTTGAACAGGCTATTCATTCTTCTCTGTTCAAACAGGGTGTCGATAGAATCCTGTCACAGTTTGCAAAGAATAACGTAACACTAATGTGCTCCGAAGCAAATCCTTTAGAATGTCATCGTTTTGCTCTTGTTGCTCGTTATTTTTACGAACATGGTGTAGAAGTTTTCCATATTTTAAAAGATGCTTCCATAGTTAGTCATCAGATTATGGAACGCCAAATGGTTACAGACTATCTTCGTGCACGAAAACCAATGCTACCAGAGGTAGATGAACTTTTTGGCACGTACACCAAAGAACAGCAGTTATCTGATGCGTACAGGCTGAAAAACAAAGAAATAGGTTTTAGGTTGAATCAAGAAGTTTTTATCGACTAATACTATGGACACCTATTTCATTTGTCTTGCTAATTCGTATAAACGTGGAGGACGTTGTATTGCTGGTGTTGAGATTGATATTGACAGCAATAATCATTGGAAAGTTAAACGTAATGCAGATGGAAGTCCTAAATGGATTCGTCCCATTTCACAAACTACTGAATATGGTGAAATACCAGAAGGTGAGGCTTGTCATTTTCCATTGCTTTCAGTGGTACGAATTACAGATGTTGTGCCTAGCCCCAACATGTCGCATTCTGAGGATGTCTATTATAAACAGATGTATGCTCTTGGTAGAGTTCCTTTACATTCGCAAGTTCTCAGTGAGTTGACGGATGACATTCATCCTTTATTATTTTACAATACCGATTATTCCATTTCCATTGAATCGTATGAGAATGGTGACTACTCTCTTATGATGGTTCATCCAGAAGGAATATCTTTCCACCTTGATCCATCGAAAAATCGGGCAAAGTATTTTATGACTTTCAAATACAATGAAGTAGTATATGACTTTAAGGTAACAGATCCCTATTTTTATCAGTATATTGAGCAGCATCCTGATGCAATAGAAAAACTTTCCGATGTGTACGTTACGCTATCGTTAGGTTTGGAATATGAAAGCAGGCATCATAAGTTGATAGCTGCAATGATTATTCCATCGGTAGAATCATCTCTAAAGGATCCATTTGTAATTCGACAAGATATCCTTCGCGAAAAGTCCGTACGACCTTTCACCAATAAGGAGCGTAAAGCCTGTAAACGTTGTTTTGTTGTCCCCAGCCAACATGGTTTTTCCGCATGTATGAAAATGAGGGATGGCAAGGAGCAGTTCATAACAATAGCTGAAGGTTGTCATGTTGAATCATGGCAAGTCATCAACCTCAAAAAAGCGCTTCTTATTTTTTACGAAAACGCCGATGGCAATGAAGTCAAACGGATTAGGATCTCTGTTAGAACTAAAGGGAGTGTGCTTGACAGGATATTATCATTCTTCCTGAGAAAAAAAGGTTAACACAAAACTACTGATACTCAATCTCCCTTACCGTAAGTTCGTCGGGCTGAAGTCCATCCACACAATGAAGGTAACAGAGCACCCAGTTGCCGTATTCGTCGTATTCATAGGTGAGATCGGAAACCAGCGTGTAGTGAGGTGTGTCTGAGAATCCGTGGGTGAAATCGTCGCCATAGAACGCATCTTCCATGTGTATCAGTTCCCTGTGTTCGTTGTAGTCGCGACGAAAAATCCAAGAGAGTTTGCCGTCTTTGTAGTCATAATTAACGGTATGGGGCTTGAATTCTTTTTGCGCCATTTTCTTGGCTCTTTCAGCTAGTTCTTCAGCATTATACCGATAGACTTGCCATCTGTCTTCTTGTTGGTCAAGTCCCATGACGGTGACTTCGCATTGTGGGATGCCCTGCTCATCGTAATAAGTGTCTCTGCATGAATAGAGTTGGAAAGTTATACCATTGTATTCTGCGGTATGCCCAGAATTCTCACCCTCTGGATTGCAAATGGCTTTCATCGCGTCGTAAAGAGGGTGAGAAGAGTCGTAGTTCTTCTCACGGATGTGCTTGAACTTATATGGTGCGTTGTTGTGTTCCATCGTAACCTTTTGTTTACTCAGCATGCAAAGATAAGAAAAAAAAAGAGAAAACGAATCATTTTGGCTATAACTTTCGCAAAAAAGTTGTATCTTTGCAGTTGAAAGATGGATCACGAGACTCAGATCCATTTTGGAACAGAAACTACTATAAATTAATAGAACTATGAGACATCGAATAAAAGCAGGAAAGATTTTTCCACGCTTACGCGCCGCAGACTTCTTCTGATGCGGCCATGCGGCCATTGCGGACGACCCTTTTCGCTCGAAAATGAAAATAAATATAAATTTAGTTTTCATTTTACTCGCTTTTTCGTACCTTTCACCCTTGGTGAATGTAGGATGCATCTCGGAAATAAAAGAAAAAAAATGTTTTTTCTTTGTATTTCACTCGATTTTCACTACCTTTGTCCCCATGAACGCAGAAATTATTGAGAAATACTTCCCGCAGCTGACGGACGAGCAACGAGAGCAGTTTGCGATGCTCGACGGGCTGTATCGTGATTGGAACGCGAAAATCAACGTCATTTCGCGCAAGGACATTGACAACCTCTACGAGCATCATGTGCTGCACTCGCTGGCCATTGCTAAGATGCTTCGTTTTCGCCCGGGAACCCGCATTCTGGACTTCGGTACGGGAGGCGGTTTCCCGGGAATACCTTTGGCCATACTGTTTCCCGAGTGTCACTTCAAACTCATCGACGGCACGGGCAAGAAGATCCGTGTGGCACAGGAGGTGGTGAATGCCACGGGACTGAAGAACTGCGAGCCGTGCCATCTGCGCGGAGAAGAGGAGAAGGGCAAGTACGACTTCATCGTGAGCCGTGCGGTGATGCCCCTACCCGACCTCGTGAAGATTGTGCGCAAGAACATCGCGAAAGAGAGCCGCAATGCGCTTCCCAACGGCATTCTGTGTCTGAAGGGCGGTAATCTGGAGGGTGAGTTGCAGCCGTTCCGCAAAATCGTGGACACGGCGGAATTGTCGCAGTGGTTCAGCGATGAATGGTTTAAGGAAAAGAATGTCATCTACCTGCCGGCGTGAGAATTAAGAGTTAAGAATTAAGAATTAAGAGGAGTTCAATGTTCAAAGTTCAAAGAATAGAGTGTAACCCGTTGCAGGAGAACTGCTACGTGGTGAGCGACGAAAGCCGTGAGTGTGTCATTATCGACTGCGGGGCTTACTACGACGAGGAGTGTGAGGCTATTCACCGTTACATCAGCGACAACGGGCTGAAACCCGTGCATCTGCTGGCCACGCATGGTCACCTGGACCACAATTTCGGCAATGCCTACATCTGGCGCACCTATGGCTTGAAGGCTGAGATCTGTGCTGACGACGAGGACTTGCTGGCGAAGCTTCCACTGCACGCCCGCGAGCTGTTCGGTATGGAGATTACGGACGAGCAGCCCCCGATAGGTCGCCTGCTTCAGAATGGCGACACCATCTCCTTCGGTACGCACCAGCTAACGGTGATGCGCACCCCGGGACACTCACACGGCTCAGCGCTATTTTATTGTGAAGCGGAAAAGACGGTGTTCACGGGTGACACGCTGTTCCGGATGAGCATTGGACGCACGGACTTCCCCGAAGGCAGCTGGAAGGAGATGGACGAAAGTCTGCATAACGTGGTAGCACGATTGCCACAAGAGACGACGGTGCTGCCGGGACACGGACCCAAGACATCGATTGCAGACGAAACAACATACAATCCGTATCTTAGATAATTAAGAATTAAGAATTAAGAGATAAGAATTAAGAGATAAGAATTAAGAGATAAGAATTAAGAGATAAGAGTTAGTCATCGTTGTAGGCTTCTTCGCCGATTTGCTCGCGGGCGCCGATGGTCATCTTGCGCAAATCGTAGAAAGAACCGTTGTAGATATTGAAATCGACATAACCCTTGATGCCCGGCAAGCGTCCCACATCGGTATGCTGCCAGAACTTCCAACGGCCTTTATACTCTACCTTATCGACATAGTAATGTGCTATCCAATAAGGATAGGCGTTGAAGACGGAGTCGCTGAGATAGCGCGTCTTGAATTTATAATAGGTATAGATGATGGGCTTGACGCCATAGTGCTGTTCCACGATTTTCAGCCACAGACGGACACTCTCCTTGAACTCCTGGTCAGTCTGGTTCTTGGGCTTGTGCTCGACGTCGAGGACAGGAGGCAGGTCGCCATTCTCGAGTTTTACGTTCTTGATGAAGAACTCGGCCTGAGCCTTGGCGGGCGAATGGACGCTGTAGAAATGGTAGGCACCACGGGTAAAGCCGTACTCGCGAGCCTGATAGAAATTGTCGATAAAGTTTTCGTCGATTTGCGAGGCGCCCTCCGTAGCCTTGATCATGACGAAACGCACAGGGAACTTGTCGATGGTTCCTTCGTCCTTCAGCGTCTGCCAATCGATAGCGCCTTGGTGGTGGCTGATGTCGATACCGTGAATCTCGTAGCCTTCAGGATAACTGATGTCGCCATAAAGGGCGCGGAAACGGAATCCGAAGGGACTGACGAAGAAATAATAGAAGAAATAGATGTAGGCAGCCAGCACCGCCGCTCCACCCAGCCACCAGGCCCATCCGGGCATGTGTTGCAGAAGACGGATGATGATGTTCGGACGATGACGCCCCGGTCCCCGATAGGTACGAGAAGTATTGACGCCCTTGTAGCTGACGACTTTTCTCTTCTTTTTCGGCATAAAAGAAAGACTGCGAGTTTCACGAAAAATATCGTAAAACTCGCAGTTAAACAATAATTATTTAGCCTGCTCGAGAGCGAGGGTACGTGTAGGCTGGTCGCAAACCTCCGTGGGTCCCCAGTACTGGATAGGTCCGGGATAGACGTAAGCGGTCTTGCGAGCCCACTCGTCGCGATGAGCAGCGAACTCCTTGAAGGGTGCACCGTCGAGCTCGACGAGGGCCTTGCGGATAACGGGCTTCATCTCACCTGCACGACGCTCCATATTCATCATCATGGTGATGGGCACACCACCTGCAATCCACTGGTCGGCAGGAGCGGTGGTATTCTTCACGATGGCCATGTAACCGGTCTTGCCGTTGGCAATGAGCTGGGCAGCAGAGGTTCCGAGGGCATAGCAGTAGTCAGCGTCGAAGTTAGAAGGAGCAGCGCAGCGTCCCTCGTAACCGAAGAAGTGGTGCTGGGTACCGAACTTGCCGACATACTTGCCTTCCTTCTTCATCTTCTCGAGTTTCTGTGCAACCATCGTAGAGAGCAGCTTCTCGGTCTCGATGAGCGACACCTGTACGTTTCCGTGAGGATCGCGGTCGAGGGCCAGCTGACGGGCCACACCTACGGGCAGGCTATTGAACACCTTCAGGTTCTCCTCGGTGAGGTGGCTCTTGGCGAAGTCCACCTGCTCGTCGCGGCTGATTTCCTTGGCCTCGGGCATTGCCAGCACGTCGTTGAGCTGGGCAATGAGCTTCTTGATGGCGGGAATGAACTCGATAACGCCCTCGGGAATGATGACGGTACCGAAGTTGTTGCCGTCGGCAGCACGCTTGCAAACGGCATCGGCGATGTAGTCCACGATGTCGTCGAGGCTCATGCCCTTAGCCTCTACCTCCTCAGAAACGAGGCAGATGTTAGGCTGTGTCTGCAAAGCGCACTCCAGAGCGATGTGAGAAGCCGAACGACCCATCACCTTGATGAAGTGCCAGTACTTGCGGGCAGAGTTACAGTCGCGCTCGATGTTACCAATCAGCTCAGAGTAAGTCTTACAAGCGGTGTCGAAACCGAACGAGGTCTCAATCTGCTCGTTCTTCAGGTCGCCGTCGATGGTCTTAGGACAACCGATAACCTGTACGCCATAGTTCTTGGCAGCATAGTACTCAGCCAGCACGCAGGCATTGGTGTTAGAGTCGTCGCCACCGATAATCACGATAGCCTTGATATCGAGCTCGCGGATAATCTCGAGACCCTTCTCGAACTGATCGACCTTCTCGAGCTTGGTACGACCAGATCCGATCATATCGAAACCACCGGTATTGCGATATTCGTCGATAATATCCTTGGTGAGCTCCATGTAGTTATGGTCAACGAGACCACCAGGACCGAGGATGAAACCGAACAGGCGGTTCTCAGGGTTCAGCTTCTTAATCTGGTCGAAGAGACCGGTAATCACGTTGTGACCGCCAGGAGCCTGACCGCCGCTGAGGATGATACCCACGTTCATCTTCTTGTGGTTAGCCTCGGTAGCGGGCTCGAACTCAACGATAGGCATACCATAGGTGTTGGGGAACAACTTCTTGATTTCCTCCTGATCGCCAACACTCTGTGTGGCCTTACCTTCCTTTACTTTTACTGCACCCTGAAGTGCCTTGGGCAACTTCGGCTGATAAGCGGCTCTCGCCATCTGCAATGCACTTTTTTCCATAATTTTTATACGAATTATAATGAATGATTGAACTTTCGGAATGCAAAAATACTCTTTTTTCGGGAGAAAAGAGAAATATTTCAGCCTTTTTAATGTTTTTTTTAGTTGAAAGGCTTGCAATATAGAAAATTTTTCGTATCTTTGACCATTGAAACAACAAAATCAAAAA
Organism: uncultured Prevotellaceae bacterium; assembly: GCA_902764705.1. Taxonomy (GTDB): domain Bacteria; phylum Bacteroidota; class Bacteroidia; order Bacteroidales; family Bacteroidaceae; genus Prevotella. The sequence continues at coordinate 36,846 of CACWWZ010000016.1, forward strand.
AACAGGAGGGTTTATTTATGACAAACAAAAGAACATTGAAGAAGTCAATAACTCAGATTTGCGAGGCCATGTTCACGGAATGTGTTGCTACGACCATCTCTTCCCAGAAGTCGAGTCAGGAGAACATCGAGGCGCTGCTCTTCAGCATTGTGAGATTGCAGGACGATTTCATCTCACGCATCTCGCATCCCGAGCCGGGCATGCCTGCCAAGCAATATTTCAAGGTGCTTCGCGAGAAATTTGCCGCAGAGGCCAGCGAGTTAATTGACCAGATTAATAATATGTATTAAACGAACCATGTGGAAATCATTTTGTCGCTGGCTGTTATATAAACGGCTAGGCTGGACGCTTGAAATGACAGAAGAGCACCCTGATAAGTTTATCATCTGTCTGGCGCCACACACCAGCAACTGGGACTTCGTATTAGGGCAACTGTATAGCGGTGCAGAAGGTCTGAAAAGCAACTTTCTGATGAAGAAAGAATGGTTTTTCTGGCCGCTGGGTCCCATATTCCGTAAGTTGGGAGGCATCCCCGTGTTCCGTTCCAAGAAGACGAGCATGACGGACAGTCTTGCCGAGGCCGCACGTCAGGCTAAGCACTTCATGCTGTGCATCACCCCCGAGGGAACGCGTTCGCTGAACCCCGAATGGAAGAAAGGATTCTATTACATCGCCCAAAAAGCTGAGATTCCCATTCTGCTTTATGGCGTGGACTACGAAAAGCGGCTCATCAGTTGCACCAAGACCATTATTCCCAATGGGGATATTGACAGTCAGATGCGCGACATCAAACTCTATTTCAAGGATTTCAAGGGAAAGAATCCTGATATGTTTACGATTGGCGAGGTATAAAATGCAAAGATTCATCTTATATATTCTCTTATGGTTATCAGCTATTCCCTCTATGGCACAGAGTGCCAAGGACGAGGCAAAACTGGCAGATAACCTCAAGCAGTATTTTGCCCATTACAAGCCCAAAAGCACGAAACTCACACAACAGCCCCGCATGCTTGGCTACGAGCTGGACAACGAAGCCAAGACGCTGACCATTACCGCTGACGAGTACTTCGCGGCACAGGAATTCACGCCCGACATTACCGAGCGTATCTACAAGAAAATACAAGGCGCCATTCCTAAAGTCTACCGCGACTATCAGATTACCGTCGTCACCATTGGAATGACCATCGACGAGCTGATTCCCAACCGTCTTTCGCACAATGCCGACAAGTCGCGCTTATGGGGAGACATTGACTACGACGGTGAGCCGTGGGTAAAAAACATCTCCACCCCCTTTACTCCGACTCACGGACTACAGGGGCGCCATCTGTCGCTGTGGGCCAGTCACGGCATTTTTTACGACCAGAAGAAAGGTTGTTGGCGCTGGCAGCGTCCCAAGCTGTTTGCCACGACAGAGGATCTGTTCACACAAACCATCGTCGTCCCCTACCTCATTCCCATGTTGGAAAAGGCCGGAGCCATCGTGTTTACCCCCCGTGAACGCGACTGGCAGACGGAAGAAATCATTGTCGACAACGATGGTTCCCGTCGCAACTACTTCGAAGTGACGGCACACGGGAAGTGGCTAACCACCTCTGCACCCGGTTTTGCCTGGCACAGCGGAACTTATACCGACGGAGAGAATCCGTTCGAAGCAGGCAGCGTGCGTATGACTAAAACGACCAGCAGCAAGTCGAAATATTCTCTGGCCACCTATCAGCCCGACTTCAAGAAGGCCGGACGCTATGCGGTGTATGTCAGCTACCAGACGCTTCCCAACAGCATCGACGACGCCCTGTATACCGTTTGGCACAAGGGCGAGCGCACCCAGTTCCGCGTGAACCAGCAGATGGGAGGCTCCACGTGGGTCTATCTGGGCACTTTCGACTTTGATGCCGGATACAGTGAGTTTAATCGGGTAACCGTCTCGAATCAGAGCGACCACCGGGGTGTAGTGACGACAGACGCCGTACGCTTTGGTGGCGGCATGGGCAATATCGAGCGTTTTGGAGAAACCAGCGGCATGCCCAGAGCGTTGGAAGGTGCACGCTATTTCGGACAATGGGCCGGTATGCCCTACTCCGTCTATAGCAGCAAAGAAGGTAACGACGACTATGGCGACGACATCAATGTACGCTCACTGATGACCAACCTGCTGGGAGGCGGTTCGTGCTATATGCCCAGCATCGAGGGGCGTAAGGTACCTATTGAATTGTCGTTGGCGGTGCATAGCGACGCAGGATATGCCAAAGACGGAGCAGGACTGATCGGTTCGCTGTCAATATGTACCACCAAATTCAATGACGGCAAGCTGAATGCCGGCATTTCACGTATGGCATCACGCGACTTTGCCGACGCACTGCTATCGAACGAAGTGCTGGACATCAAATATAAGTATAAGGACTGGAACCGCAGGGAGCTGTTCGACCGCAACTATTCCGAGACCCGCGTACCCGAGGTTCCCAGTGCCATTCTGGAAACCATGTCGCACCAGAACTTCCCCGACATGCGCTACGGACAAGACCCCAACTTCCGTTTCACGCTGGCGCGTTCCATCTACAAAACCATTCTGCGATACGTGAACGACCAGCACGGCACTTCGTTTATGGTTGCTCCGCTGGCACCGAACGGTTTCCAAATAGAACACAGCGGCAAGGAAACGTTCCGGTTGAGTTGGAATGCGGTGGATGACCCGCAGGAACTGACTTCCAAGCCCACAGGCTTTATCGTCTATACAGCTATTGGAGATGCCGATTTCGACAACGGCACCTATATCCGTTCGAAGAACAGCTATGAACTGCAGCTGGAACCCAATCTGCTCTATCACTTCAAGGTAACGGCAGTGAATCGGGGTGGAGAGAGTTTCCCCACGGAAATGCTGTCGGTACTATATAATCCTAAGGCAACGCATACGGTGATGGTGGTGAACGGATTCCACAGAGTTTCCTCGCCAGCCATCCGTAACACACTCACGGAACAGGGTTTCGACCTGGACGAAGATCCTGGCGTAACCTATGGTCCTACGTTTGGCTGGGTAGGCCGCCAGATTAATTTCGACCGCAGTCAGATGGGCAATGAGAACGGAGGACTGGGCAACAGTGGTGAAGAACTGGCAGGACAACTCATTGCCGGCAATGACTTCAACTACGTCAAAACCCACGCTGAGTGTATTGCGAAAGCCGGAGCATATAACATCGTCAGCTGTTCGAGCGAGGCATTTGAAACCATGTTGCCTCAGCCCGCAAAGATTGCCGCTATCGATTTGCTGCTCGGACTGGAACAAGACGACAAGCACAGCCTCAACTACTATAAGACGTTCACCACGACGATGCGAAATGCGTTAAAGCACTATACCGCCCAAGGTGGAGCGCTACTGGTTAGTGGAGCCTATGTGGGCAGCGACATGCAGGAAGCAGAGGAACGGCAGTTCATGGCCGACGTGCTGAAATGCCAATACGCAGGTCGTTATACGGACGACAACAACACTGTCACAGGATTAAGTACTGCCATACAATACTGGCACCGCCTGAACGGAGAGCATTATGCAGCCGTCTCCACAGATGTGCTCCTGCCTGTTGGCTCTGCCTATATTGCTATGCAGTATGCTGACGGACAGGATGCTGCCGTTGCATATAAAGGGACCGACTACAGCGCCTTCACCATGGGATTCCCCTTCGAATGCATCAAGGACGAAAAGAAGCGAAGTTCTATCATGCGAGGAATACTAAACTATCTTATCAAATAACATAAAACAATACTATTATGTACAAAATTCAAACAAATTCAAGCGGAACCCGCAGCATTGAAATCTCTGAGGAGCACCTGCAGACCATCGAAAAGTATCAGTTATTCCGCGACCTTATCGACTCCAGCGGTTATGTCGATGAGGAAGTTCTGAACAAGCTGAAACTGAATATCCGTTCATTGTTGGAATCAGAGGCCGGTATGGACAAGCAACTGCTGGACCTCTGCCTGGACGTCATCTATCATTCCAACATGAAGGCCTACGGATTGCAACAGCTGGTCATTCTGTTCATTAACTGGAAAAATCGCGGCAACGACAATCTGGGAATGACCACACGAGCCTTCCAGGGAACACCGTTTAATTAAAGGTAAAAAGGTATAAAAGGGAAAGTGGAATATAGGCTAACGGATTTTCTGCCAACAACGAAGAAGGAGTTGGAACTCAGAGGTTGGGATGAGGTTGATGTCATCCTATTTTCTGCCGATGCCTATGTTGACCATCCTTCGTTTGGGGCGGCAGTTATCGGGCGTATCCTTGAAGCCGCGGGATTCCGTGTGGCCATCGTACCCCAGCCCGACTGGCACGGCGACTATCGCGATTTCAAAAAGCTGGGCAGACCACGCCTGTTCTTTGGTATCTCGCCAGGATGCATGGACTCGATGGTCAATAAATATACCGCCAACCGCAGGCTTCGCTCCGAGGATGCCTACAGTCCTGACGGGCGCCACGACTTGCGACCGGAATATCCCACCATCGTCTATTCGAAAATCCTGCGCGAGATCTATCCTGACGTACCCATTGTACTCGGGGGCATTGAGGCGTCGCTGCGCCGTCTGACTCACTACGACTATTGGCAAGACCGCTTGCGCCCTTGTATTTTGTGTGATGCTCCAGCCGACCTTATTATCTACGGTATGGGAGAGAAACCCATCGTGGAACTTGCCCATAGGCTCGATGCGGGAGATAACATCCAGCAGATTCACGATATTCCTCAGACGGTATACCTTTCCGCTGACATCACGCCGACGGATGACGACATTGTGCTTCATTCCCACGAGGAATGCCTGAAAGACAAGCGTTCACAGGCAGAGAACTTCCGGCATATCGAGGAACAGTCGAACATGATTCATGCCAAGCGGCTTATACAGCCAGTTTCACCAACGCTTTGCGTTGTGGTGAATCCTCCTTATCCGCCTATGACAACAGAAGAGTTGGACGCATCGTTCGACCTGCCTTACACGCGCGTACCTCATTTAAAATACAAAGACAAGCGCATTCCCGCCTACGACATGATCAAATATTCTGTCAACATCCATCGCGGTTGTTTTGGCGGATGTGCCTTCTGCACCATCTCGGCCCATCAGGGCAAATTCATTGCCTGTCGCTCGAAGGAGAGCATTCTCCGCGAGGTGAAGCAGGTGATGGAGATGCCTGGCTTCAAGGGTTATCTCAGCGACTTAGGCGGACCTTCGGCCAATATGTATGGTATGTCGGGGCGCAACAAGAATGCCTGCGAGAAATGTAAACGTCCCAGTTGCATCCATCCGCAGATATGCCCGAATCTGAATACCGATCACTCCAAACTCCTTGAGATCTATCGCGCCGTCGACGCCCTGCCAGGCATCAAGAAGAGTTTCATCGGCAGTGGCGTGCGCTACGACTTACTACTCTATAAGAGCAAGGACGAGAAGTCGAACAAAGCGGCTATGGACTATACCCGCGAACTGATTACGAAGCATGTCAGCGGACGTCTGAAGGTGGCCCCGGAACACACCAGCAATCGCGTGTTGCACCTGATGCGCAAGCCCTCGTTCCAGCAGTTCTACGAATTCAAGCGCATCTTCGACCGCATCAATCGCGAGGAGCATCTCAACCAGCAGATCATCCCCTATTTCATCTCCAGCCATCCAGGGTGTACGGAGGCGGATATGGCCGAGTTGGCTGTCATCACCAAGCATCTCGACTTCCAGCTCGAACAGGTTCAGGACTTCACCCCCACACCCATGACAGTCTCTACTGAGACGTGGTATACGGGTTACGATCCCTATACCCTTGAACCCGTCAAGAGTGCCAAGAGCCAACAGGAGAAACTGGCCCAACGCCAGTACTTCTTCTGGTATAAGCCTGAAGAACGTCGGGGCATTGAACAGAGTCTGCGACGTATTGGCAAACCCGAGCTCATCAACGAGCTGTGTCCCAGAAATTACACCAATGGAAATTATCGAGCAAACCCTCATCCCCAAAAATCCCACGAAGAAAAGCGAGGACGGAATCGTCGTAGGAAATGATTTCATTGCCGTTATCGACGGCAGCACCTCGAAGTCCGACTATCGTCATAGCATGTTTCGCAGCAATGGGCGCTATGCCATGCAACTGGTATGCCGCTATATCAAATCTATGCCTGCCAACACCACAAGTGAGATGTTTCTGCGTGGCGTCACCGCCTATATCCACAAGCATTACAAAAAGTCCATGCTGCCACGACTGGCGGAACATCCTGAGGATCGTCTGACGTGTTCTGCCGTCATTTTCAGCAGGCTGTGTCGTGAGATTTGGCTCATTGGCGATTGCCAGTGTCTGGTGGATAATCAGTATTACGACAATCCCAAGCCCGCAGAAGCCGTGCTTGCCGCCCAGCGTGCTGTAGAGATGAAACGTTTGCTGGAACAAGGCCTGTCGCAAGACGAACTGCTACGTAACGACACCGCCCGTCCGCTCATCATTCCACGCATGATTCAGTCCATGAAGGAACAGAACATCACCTATAGCGTAATCGACGGATTCCACATTCCCCGACAGCACGTGATAACCGTTGCTCTCGATTTCCAACCTCACGAAATTGTACTGGCATCAGACGGCTATCCCTTTCTTCGTCCTACGCTGGCAGAAAGCGAACGTCTGTTGCAACAGCAACGCGAAAAAGACCCGCTGAATATTGGCCCCGACTTTCAGGCCACCAAGGGTTTCCACCCCGATTTCAATTCCTTCGACGACCGTTCCTATATCCGCTTCCGGGTGTGAAGCGGCCACAGGCACTGGTCGAAGAGCAGATAATCGTTAAGCAACTGGCAACGAGCCCGGGGCTTTTTTATTCGTGAATCACGAACGCCTATCACCGTAAAATCGTATTGCGACTGGTTGCCCTGATAGTCGCGAAGAATATACGTCAGGTGGTATGGACGCTCCTCGTTGAAATTCACGATACCCCGGCTAAAGTCCGTGTGGATAACGGGCAGACGCATGCCTGGTTCACGATACGATTTCATATACCAGATACGCGTATGGCGCCAATGGTCATAGTCGCCCCACTGGTTCACCTCCGGTTGACAACTCACTGGAATGCCCGTCACGACTGAATGAAACACCTCGCGTCCGTCAACCAGCAATTGCGTATAGCGCACGCCATAGTGGTTGTAGGTCGCTTCCGAATAGTCGTCAGCCCATAGTGCAAAGCCTACCCTGCCCCATGCGGTAAATTCTCTTTTAACTTTAAACTTTGAACTTTGAACTTTAATATCGGGCTGTCCGAAACCAAATGTCTGCTTCGAATAGCCGCCATTAAACAGCCCTTCGTTTCCTTGTGGAACGGCCATAAAGGAATGCGCCTGGGGAGCTACCGTATCGGGAATGAAACGTGCCAGTTTCTCCATCGGATCCACCATCACCCACGACTCAGTATCGTGCAATTCCAAGTGCAGATGTGGGCCCGTAGAATGCCCCGTATTACCACTAATGGCAATCAGTTCTCCTGCCTTGACGGGAAACCGGTCCTTGGGAAATACCAGAGACAACGTATCACGGCCTGTTCGCTGAAGCAGTGCTTCATATTTTTCAGCAAAACGCTTCAAATGACAATATACGCTGGTCATTCCGTCGGGATGACTGACATAGATGGCATTGCCAAAACCGTACATGTTGACTGTCAGGCGACTCACATAGCCACCGGCAATAGAAAAGATCTGCTTGCCCTCGACATTACCCGTCTTGACGTCGATTCCGCCATGAAAATGAAAAGGACGAGGCTCACCGAAATTGCCCGCTAACACAATGTCATAATCAACGGGTGAAACATATTCTATATCAGAATTGCCGACAGGCTCGTCATCATGACTACAGCCTGTCAGCAATAGAAAAAAACATGTAAGAAACGTGAGTCTTAGCATGCCTTGAAACTCATATCCAATCCCTTCACCGAATGGGTCAACGCACCCACGCTGATGAAGTCGACACCTTGTTTCGCATAGTCGCGAATGGTATCGAACGTAATACCGCCACTGGACTCCGTCTCGTAGCGTCCAGCAATGATTTCAACAGCTTTCTTCGTATCGGGAACACTGAAATTGTCGAGCATGATACGGTCCACGCCTCCGTGATCCAGTACCTGCTGTAACTCATCGAACGAGCGAACCTCTATTTCAATCTTCAGCTTCAATCCCTTCTCTTCCAAATACTTATGGCAGCGGTCGATAGCATTGACGATTCCTCCGGCAAAGTCCACATGGTTGTCTTTCAGCAGAATCATATCGAAGAGACCTATGCGGTGGTTGCAGCCTCCGCCGATCTTCACAGCCTGCTTCTCCAGCATGCGCATACCGGGTGTCGTCTTGCGGGTGTCCAGCACACGGGTCTTAGTTCCCTTCAAGTGCTGCACGTACTTGTCAGTCATGGTGGCGATACCACTCATGCGCTGCATGATATTTAGCATCAGACGCTCCGTCTGCAACAGCGAGCGCACCTTGCCACTCACAATCATGGCAATGTCGCCCTTCTTCACACGTGTACCGTCCTGCATCAGCACCTCGACCTGCATCTCGGGGTCGAAACGGCGGAACACTTCCTTAGCAACCTCGACACCAGCCAGAATACCGTCTTCCTTGATCAGCAGATGGCTCTTGCCCATCGCATCCTCAGGAATACAGCATAATGTGGTGTGATCGCCATCACCGATATCCTCGGCAAACGACAAGTCAATCAACCTGTCAACCAATTCCTTGACATCCATGTCATAGTTTGGCCTGTAGAAATCAATACTTAACATAAGCCTTTTTATCTCTTATCTTTTAATTTTTACTTAATCTTATACTGGTTCTTGAACAGATAGATGCCAAGGCCCACACGCAAACCATAGCAAGTATAGTCGAACTTCTTGGTCGACATATCGAAATAGAATTCAGGTTCGATAGTCACAGTGCGTCCCAGGAAGAAAGCGTAGCCCAACTGCAAGCCAGGCAACAGATCGTCGTAGCCTTCAGCATGCTTATATTTCAGGCTGCCACCCAGATAAAGACCATTCTGTACCATATAGTAACGCGCTCCGGCACCCAGCACGAATTTGTCGCCACTCTTGTCCCAGTGATCCCAGCCAAGCATACCAAGAGCCATCAGATTATCCTGAAACATATAACCCAATTGGGCATTCAATCCCAGATGGAATTCCTTGGTCTGGTTGCTGACGTCAATACCCGACAAAGAGGCTCCGATATAGCCCTTACCTTGTTCAAACTGTGCGTTGGCAGCAACAGACATCACCAGCGCCACAACGAATAATGCAATTTTCTTCATATTCTCTCTTAATTTTTAACTCTTAATTCTTAATTCTCAATTCTTAATTCGAAAGATCGTCTTTTTGTACCAAATGCCAAACCAGATGCACGCTACGACGAAGCAGACAATGCCAAAGATATAGCCGTTATCACCCAAGCCCAGCATCTGCTTCGACACGAAGACATACGTCGAGCACACGGTAGTCATAAACAATGCCGGAATCAACGCTAACCAGAAAGGCTTGTGCTCACGTACCAGATACACTGTCAGCGTCCACAGCGTAAATACCGACAGCGCCTGGTTCGACCATCCGAAGTACTGCCAGATGGTGTTGAAGCCGTCAGGATTCTGAATCTGCCATACAAGCATGCCAATGCTGCAGAGGAACATAGGAATGCAAATCATGAGACGCTTCACGATGGGACGCTGGTCCAGTTTCAGCCAATCGGCCACAATCAGACGTCCTGAACGGAATGCCGTGTCGCCACTGGTAATCGGTGCTGCCACCACACCCAGCATCGCCAGAATGGCACCAGCCACACCCAGCCAGTCGTTACACACCAGATTCACCACAGCAGGCGCTGAAGTATAAAATCCTTTGTCGGCCCCTGCTATCAACTCGTAGCCAGGAGCAGGATCAGCATAGAAGAACCACGAAGCCACTGTAGCCCAAATAAGTGCTACCACACCCTCGGTAATCATGGCACCGTAGAAAATGGGGCGACCCATCTTCTCGCTTTTCACACAGCGGGCCATCAACGGACTCTGTGTAGCGTGGAAACCAGAGATGGCACCACAGGCTATCGTGATAAACAGTGCCGGGAAAATGGCGTCCGTCCACTTCTCGGGCTGAGCCTCAGCGCCCATATTATACAGATGACTCCACAACTCCGGCAACTGGGGCCACTTCACGTAAAGCACCATCATCAGCGCTCCCGCCATAAACAGCAGCGAGAAGGCAAACAGCGGATACACCTTACCGATAATCTTGTCGATGGGCAACATCGTGGCAATGATGTAGTAGACAAAGATAATGGCTACCCACATTATCGTCTCACCGCCAATAGAATGCAGAATCTCTGCCGGGCTGTACACAAACACCGTTCCTACCATGATCAGTAGCAACACCGTAAACACCAGCATCACATTCTTCGTGGTCTTGCCCAGATACTTACCAATCAGTTCCGGCAGTCCTACACCCTCGTTACGCATCGACAGCATACCGCTCAGGTAGTCGTGCGTGGCACCGGCAAAGATGCATCCCAGCACAATCCACAGATAAGCTACCGGACCGAACTTGGCACCCATAATGGCACCGAATATGGGTCCCGTTCCCGCGATGTTCAGGAACTGAATCATAAACACCTTCCAGTTCGGAAGCACGATGTAGTCAAGTCCGTCGGCCTTTGCTACGGCAGGCGTAATACGGTCATCAGGAGCCATCACCTTCTCCACGAAGCGGCCATACAGCAGATAACCCAATACGAGAGCCACCAGGCTCAAAGTAAATGAAATCATGTTTTTATCTTGTTTGTTTTTTAATGTTTACCTTTCTGTTCTTGTTTTCTGCGAGCCAGCAGGAAGCCAATCTTCAGGCCCTTGATGTTCTTCGCCAGCTTCAATAAGGTGTTGTTGGTCTTCGTGTCCGAGAAACCGCCCAGCTTCTGGAGCTCCCCGAGGGTCTTCGACAAATCGGCAACCAGCATCAGCGTGTCGTTTTCCAGATGCGACGTCATGGCCGACACCTGCACGTTCTTCACAGCCAGAAGCACATGCTCCCCGGCAGTCATCCAGTTACCGGAAATCGTCTTTCCTGCCAGCGAACGGCTGTAGGTGCCGTTGCTGTGAAACGTGTAATACGTGTTTTCGGGTGTTACGTTGGCGCGCTCGTAATAGTCGTCAATCATCTTTTCCACCTTTCCGGCAACGGCATTGCCTGCCATCTTGCGCAGCATCCTGTTCGACGTCGAAAGCACGGCGGGCTCCACATACACCCATGTGTCAACGAGTTGTTCAGCCTCTGCCGACTTGGCAGCGAAGGCCCCCTTTACCGTCGACGCCATCGTCTTCAGATTACCCGACTTCGTGGCAGCCTTGACACTGTCTCTCACCTCTTTCACCGTTTGTGCATGGCCTGTCGTCAGCAAGAAAGCGGCAAATATTACCAACACAATCCTCTTCATACGCTCTAATTTTCATGCAAAGGTACATCTTTTTTATTAGATTGTATGCAAAAAAAGGAAAATATTACGCCACAGGCACGAACTTTTCACAAAAAATGCTGACTACCGCAGTAGACAGCATCCTCCTTCTCTTAATTCTTAATTCTAAATTCTTAATTTAAAAGAACCTTTTTGCCATTCACTATATACAGTCCCTTCGTGGGCTGGGCCACGCACTTACCATTCAGATTATAGACAGCAGCGGTAGAAAAACCTTCACTCTTCTTTCTCAATTCTTCATTCTTCATTCTTAATTCTTCATTTATAGAGGACGTTCCTCCATTCGCAGGCGTGAGCTTGATAATCATCACGATACTTTCGCCACTACCCTTTGTGATGACATACTCCGTGCCGGCCGTAATGGCGATGGGCTCCATCTCGTAGTAGGCTCCTTCCGTATTCGTCGTACCGCTGACGGTGGTCTTCTCTCCGTTAATCTTCACGTCGCGACCATCCTTGGCAGTAGCCAGCACCAGCACCATGCTATAGTCTTTCGTCGGGGTGAATGTGATGCTGCCGCTGCTGTTCAGCTTGACACCTTTTTTATAATAGGTGCCTCCGTAGGTGATTTTTCCGTCACCATAGCTGCCGCCAACGGTGAATATGCTGTGCGAAGGTGCACCGTCGAAGGTAGCCAAAATGACGCCTTCCGTATCACCGCCGCCGTTGTCGCCACCACCATTGTCACCACCACCATTATCACCACCGCCGTTATCACCGCCGCCACTGGCATTCTCGTCGCCGAAGATGCCCACCAGCGCCGACTTGTAGTTGTCGAGCAGACCACCCAGCGTGGCGTCGTAGGCAGAGTCGCTGGTGTCGTTGCCCACATTGTCGGGGAAGCTGTAGCTGAAGTCGCCGTGATTCATGCGTCCTGCACCGTAGTATCCCGTCACGAGGGCAGGAACATCAGCGGCAGCAACAGCCGTATAGGCATACATCACCGAGGCGTTGGTGTCGAAATTGTCGTACTTCGTACCCCCCACCCTCGTCACTTCCGTCTCAGGCACCTGCTCGTCGCGGCTCTCCGTCTCGTAGGCGTCGTAGCCCGTGGAAGCGGGATTCTTCTGTGTGTAATACTTGAAGTTGCTGATGCTCTTGTCGAAATAGTTGCCGTAGGCCTTGATCATACCGCCGTCCTCGCCCGAGAATGTTCCACTGCCCTGTGCATCAGTACCCTGCTGCGACGAGAGAATAGGCTTCTTAGTCTTCTTGAAGTAGTTGTTCTCGACGAATACGCTGGAACCCGAGGTGGCTCCCACGCCGTACTTCGCCACATTGTCGAAGTAGTTGTTCCACACGTGCACGCTCATGGTGCGCACACGCGGATGGCGCGAGTCACTATGGTCGAACCAGTTGTGGTCGTATGAAACGTAGTTCGGTCCGCTCTCCGACTTCATGCCAAACATGTTCGTCTTGCCCGTATCCCAGTAGCGATTGTACGACACGGTGACCAGCTTCGAGTCGCTCTTCACGTCGACGGCACCGTCGCCCTTGGCGTGGTCGCCGCCACCATTGGGACCGTAGAACACATCGTTGTGGTGAACCCATATGTTCGAGTTGTCGGTGTCGAGCGATATGCCGTCGTCCATACAGCGCATGATACCGATGTTACGGAACTCAACGCCTTTGCTGTTACGTACCAGGAAACCGAACCCTTTGATGGTAGCATCGTCGCCGATACCCTCAAAGGTCATGTTCAACTCAGAGTCAGCCTTGCGACCTTTCACCTGTAAGCCCTCCTCCGAGCTGCCAATGGCATCAAGATCCTCCTTTGTAACGAGACCAATAAAGCGAAATGCGATAGGCGTCTTGTCCTGTCCTTTCTCATAACCGGCAATAATAGCCTGCAAACCCACGCAGGGATTGCTTCCAGCACCAGTCACCGTCGTAGAGATGGTCTTCGCCGTGTTTTTGGTGACATAAAACACCTTTGCACCCTGCTTCAGCGTGCCGTCGCTGTTATAGGCACCTGGGGCATAGCCGTCCTTGAAGGCAAAGCCCTCGCGGCTGTAGTTCACGACTTCCAGATTGGCTGCGCTGCCGGCTTGAGCAGTCATCTCTGCACCCTCAGCATCGACGGGCACAATCTTCATCTCATAAGTGCCAGCCTGCAGACCCACCATATCGGCACGTCCGTAACTGCCGTAGTTGCGCACCAGTTGGTCGTCCATCTTGGTGAAGTCGCCAAACTGTCCGCCCTTAATATACGCATGGTAGCTCTTGGCACCTTCTACCAGTCCAAACTTCACGTAGGCCGACTCCAGCCAGCCCTGAGCCTCCACAATCTGAATTCCGTCTGCACTGGCCAGCAATGTCAGACAGGAAAACAAGCTTAGTAATACTAATTTCTTCATTTTCGTTTTTTTGTGATTTATTGTCTGCCTGCAAAGTTACAACTAAATGGCCGTAATCCAAGCACAATTTATCATAAATTAAACGTAAACGTTTAAATAAGTGTCCCCCTACCCCCTAAAAAGGAATCAAAAAAGTATTGCCAGCCCACAAAGGAACTGGCAATACCTATTTAGTTAAGTAGCTTGTTTTTAAAATCCAAATAAGTTTAAATCTTCGTCGAGCTCTGGTGACAGGATTGGGTCACTACTATCTAAGTCACCACCTAATGCTGGTGCAGAGCCGGCCAGCAGCTGCTGGTTTGCCTTGATATCAACGATCTCCATTTCCGGAGCAAAATATGTCTTCTTCATAATCTATGTCCTCCTAATATTATTTTACCATATACTTTTTACCGTTCACAATGTAAAGGCCCTTGATAGGATTAGCTACGCGCTGACCAGCAAGGTTGTAGTATTCACAATTAACCTTTAACTCTGAACCATTAACCGCATTGATGCCTGTTGTTCCGCTAAAGTCGAACGACAATGAAGGAGCAGGAACGTCGCCATCGAACTCAAGATATGCCTTACCAGCAGGAATCGTAGTTGCTGAAACAATCTTCTTGAATGTTGCCTTGTCTTCTGCCACGCTAAGCGCATACTTTGTCTTTCCAGCCTCAGGGCTAACTGAAGCACCACCGGCCTTCAACAGGTTAGTTGAAATTTCGCTAGCATTGTTCGTAACAGCGATAGTGTAGCTGCCCTGAGCGGCATTCAACAGAATTGGCGTATTGGCTGGAACTTTTGTCAACTCATCGCTCAATGTAATCGCGTTTCCAGAATGTCCCGTTACAACATAAGCCTTTACAGTAGAACCCGTGAAGTCCAAAATCTTGTCGCTTACCAAGGTTGTCCACTCATAGCTGTTGACAGTAATGACCTCCTCATTGGCTCCTGGATAGGTCACAGATATTCCAGAAGGATACAAACCACTCTCTTTTGCAACAATATATAACGTAGCAGCTGTTCCTGTATACTTATAGGTAAGAACTCCGTTAACAACAGCATCACAATCAGTCAATGTTGCTAAATCGCTTCCATTGTCTGTGAAACCAATAAACTCAACACTTGGCTCACCTGCCATGGTTGTGTAGGTAACAACCATGCCCTGAACTGCCGGAATTGAGAAGAGAGTTCCCTTATTTACCTGTGCAAAGCCTGCATTTGATGAATTGTTCAGCTTACCCGTTATTTGATCATAAACATTGTTCCTAATGGTATTAACATGCATCACAGCATCATATGCAGCACCATCGATGGTTACTTGCTGTACATAATCAAGTTCTGAACCTTCACATGTAATTGTTGGAGCACCTTCATTTCTTGCGAAAGTCCAGTCAACAGTAACACCAGCATCACCAAGCACCTTGGTGTTTGCAGCAAACTGAGCTGTCAGTGTTATATCAGAAGTTACGTTTGAAATAGTAGCGCCAGCAGCATAGGTGTTCACGCCATCACTCCAACCACTGAAAGAAGAACCGCTCTTGGTGAGGAAGAATGCTTTAGGGGTAGTATAATCCTCTCCATCCATTACATACTCTGTGGCAGGAACGGTTCCTGAACCTTCACCCTTCTCGAACAATATCTTTTTCTTTGCAATGAATATTGCAGTGTATGTAGCATCAGCTGTAGCGGTAACAGTAAGAGGATTAGCCGTATTACCAGAAAAATCTACGCCGTCCTTCTGCCATTTTGTAAAATGACCAGCAGGTGTTGCAGTTGCCGTAAGGGTTACTTCTTCATTCTCAGCAACAGTGGCTGTACCTATAACAGAGCCCAAACTTGCATCGTTAGTAGCAGCAGTGATGGTGTAAGTAGTAGTAGCAACAGGAGTTCCAGAAACCTTACCAGTCACAACAATGTTGGTCACAGCCATACCTTTATTCGTATTGGTAAGACCAGCAAGATATGCACGGACTTTAAATTTACCTGCAACGGCATTTTCTAAAGTCTTAGAAAAAACAGAAGGGCCATTGCCTTGGTCTCCTTTATCAGGTCTTCTCGGATTCGTCCGTGCTTGTACCGATTCTTGGCTGTTATCAGAATAAACCGCATAAATTGTAATCTGCGGATCACCTGTTCCACCGGCTGTACAAGCTGTTATAGATACTTTGCTAGGTGTGAAAGTTATACCACTAGCAGGAGTTATCGTCCATTCCAGCATGTTTTCAGCAGCATCAGCAGCATTCTTGGCAACAGCTACTTTAGGCTTAAAATAAACCAAGTTTTGTGCATCCCATCCAGCAGTGCAACCACTTGTACTAAATGTTGTTGGATCTGTTAAATTAGAACCATAGCTGAAGTTTGTCGTCAAAAATGCATCCGCAGGAACATTCACAGAAGTTAAGTCAGTGTGACTTGTAAAAGCCCACGTTACTGTAGAAGCCTCATTCGTGTACGTGTCATCTGCCCACGCACTAGTGACAAGAGCCACTAATAGCGTCAATAAAGTAAATAGTTTTTTCATTTGTTTGATTTGTTTATTAAAATGTTAGTAAATTATGTTTGTCTTGAAATTCGATTGTTCTTTTGGGCCGTCGCGGCCTTGAGTAGTTGTTTGTTGCGTGGGCAAAGGTACGACAAAACTACGGAAAACCCAAGCACTAGTTATCGAAAATTCAACGTAAACGTTTGTATAAGTGTATTCTATACTCTATAAAAAATTAGCGGTCGTTATCGCAACGGCCGCTAATCATGCAAAATAATGGTAAGAACAATAAAAAACACAGATATGAAAAACACTAATTTATTTACATCATTGTTGCGGCGCCAGCTCCTGAAAGGGCGGCCACGAGGACGCGCACCACTTCGAGTACGACGTTCCACCAGTTGATCTTTTTCATGCTAAATCGTAACCTTTTTCGATGATTCTGCGCTCGACGGGCTGCCCGC
>CACWWZ010000017.1 GCA_902764705.1 uncultured Prevotellaceae bacterium
AAAGCGCTCGTTCCAGGTAATCCGCGACTTCGATCCTGCCTTGGACAATGCTGTTCCCAAGGAGGACTTCGTTCCCAATCCCTGCAACCAGCCCGGACAGGAGTGGCCTCAGGTCAACAGCGAGGGTTATGCCCGTTTCCGTATCGAGGCTCCCGATGCTAAATCGGTTATCGTAAGCCTCGGTCTTGGTGGTCGTGGAGGCACGGTACTGCGCAAGGATAAGGATGGCGTGTGGGTAGGAACTACCGAGGGCCCGATGGATCCCGGTTTCCACTACTATCATCTGACCATCGACGGTGGCGTGTTCAACGACCCCGGTACGCACAACTACTTCGGCTCTTGCCGTTGGGAGAGTGGTATCGAGATTCCCGCTCACGATCAGGACTTCTATGCTTATCGCAAGGACATTCCTCACGGAAACATCCAGCAGGTGAACTTCTGGTCTGAGAGCACAGGCAAGATGCAGACAGCCAACGTCTATCTGCCCTATGGCTATGGCAATCTCGTTAAGGGCAAGCAGGAACGCTATCCGGTACTCTATCTGCAGCATGGCTGGGGTGAGAACGAAACCAGCTGGCCCGTACAGGGTAAGGCAGGCATTATCATGGACAACCTGATTGCTGACGGCAAGATCAAGCCCTTCATCGTTGTTATGGCCTATGGTCTGACCAACGACTTCAAGTTTGGTACCATTGGCCAGTTTACTGCCAAGGAGTTCGAAACCTTGCTCATCGACGAGCTCATCCCCATCATTGACAAGCAATTCCTCACCAAGCCCGACAAGTGGAACCGCGCTATGGCCGGTCTGTCGATGGGTGGTATGGAGACGAAGCTCATCACGCTGCGTCGTCCTGAGGTCTTCGGTTACTGGGGACTGCTCTCTGGCGGACAGTATGCTCCTGAGGAGATTAAGGATCCCAAATGTGTGAAGTACATTTTCGAGGGTTGTGGCTCAAAGGAGAACCCCGACGGCATCAATAAGAGCGTCGAGTCGCTGAAAGCTGCCGGCTTCAATGCCGAGGGTCTTGTCTCTGAGGGTACTGCCCACGAGTTCCTGACCTGGCGTCGTTGCCTCGAAAAGATGGCCCAGAGCCTGTTCAAGTAAACCTTATAGGTTAACTATCCATTATTCCCACCCAGGGAACATTTCATCCCTAGGGTGGGAATGTTTTATTTCCAAGGTGGGAATATCATGGCATATCCTTCTTAAAGCAAAACAAGTTGTTTTGGTATCGTAGAAGGCATCTTTTTCACTGCTTAAAGGCAGGTTAATCACACCAAAACAACTTGTTTTGCTATTATGATGGTATATGAAGCTTTTTAAAAAAGGTTCATATTAGTTAATAAGCTGATACTAAGCAAGTTAAACCGAAATATGATGCTTTTCTCATTTTTGCACAAAAAAATGGAGGATAACTTCTCCGAAAAAAACAGCCCCCGTCCGTTGAGACGAGGGCTGAATATTTTTATTGTGGAATTACAGGTTTGCCAGTTCGATAACCTTATCGACTGCAGCACTGAGACCGTCGACGTTCTTACCGCCAGCCTGAGCGAAGTGGGGCTGGCCACCGCCGCCACCCTGAATCAACTTGGCAGCTTCGCGTACCATCTGTCCGGCATTCAGACCGTGGTCGCTGACCATATCGTCGCTCATCATGATAGAGAGTTGAGGCTTGTTGTCGGCATGGGTACCGAGAACGCAGAGCAGCGAACCTTCGACGGCAGCACGAATCTTGAAAGCAAGGTCTTTGGCAGCAGCAGGAGCCATGGGCATCACATGGGTTATTACCGTTACACCATTAACTACACGGGCTGACTCTACCAGTTTCTTGGCAGCACGCTCTACAGCTTGAGCCTGGAAACCTTCAATTTCTTTCTTCATGCTGTCGTGCTCCTCGATGTACTTTTGGATGACACCCTGCAAATCCTTGGCGTTGTTGAAGAACGACTTGATGACCTTCAACGTGTCTTCCAATTGATACAGCAATTCCTCGCATTCCTTACCGGTCTTGGCCTCGATACGACGGATACCTGCAGCAACAGAGCTCTCAGAAACAATCTTGAAGAAACCGATGCGGCCTGTGCTGGTAGCGTGAATACCACCGCAGAGCTCACACGACGGACCGAAGCGCATGACGCGAACCTTGTCGCCGTATTTCTCGCCAAACAAGGCAATAGCACCCAGTTTCTTGGCCTCTTCCATGGGCATATCGCGATGTTCGTCGCGTGGCAGATCCTGACGGATCATGTCGTTTACGATGCGCTCTACTTCACGCAGTTGCTCGTCGGTAACCTTCTCGAAATGAGAGAAGTCGAAGCGCAGCGTGTCAGGCGATACGAACGAACCCTTCTGCTCCACGTGGTCGCCCAGCACCTGCTTCAAAGCATAGTCGAGCAGGTGAGTAGCGGTGTGGTTGGCTGCCGAGGCGTCGCGCTTGTCAGTATCGACGCAAGCCATGAACTGAGCCGTCGGATCCTTAGGCAGCTGCTTGACGATGTGAACGGTCTGGCCGTTCTCACGCTTTGAGTCGATAACCTCAATGGTCTCGTTCTCTGAGACGAGCACGCCCTGATCGCCTACCTGTCCACCCATCTCACCATAGAACGGGGTGGCAGACAGCACAATCTCGTAGAACTCGTTCTTCTTCTGCGTCACCTTACGGTAGCGCAGAATATTACACTCATATTCTGTATAATCATAGCCAACGAAGACCTGTTCTGTGCCGATGGCAGAACCATCGCCAACAGCGACCCAGTCGCTATTTTCGACAGCAGCTGCGTTACGAGCACGCTCCTTCTGCTTCTGCATCTCAACATTGAACTGCTCCTCATCGACAGTGAAGCCATTCTCACGACAAATGAGCTCGGTGAGGTCAAGGGGGAATCCGTAGGTGTCGAACAGACGGAAGGCCTGAACGCCATCTAAGACGAGTTGAGAGGTGAGAGGTGAGAGTTGAGAGTTGGCCTTAATCTCGTTCATGGCCTTATCCAAAAGTTGGATTCCCTTGTCCAGGGTACGCAGGAAGGAGTCTTCCTCCTCCTTAATCACCTTGGTGATCAGTTGCTGCTGAGCTTTCAGTTCAGGGAAGGCATCACCCATCTCGTGAACGAGGGTGGGAACGAGCTTATAGAGGAAGCCGTCCTTCTGTCCCAGGAAGGTGTAGGCATAACGTACGGCACGACGCAGAATACGGCGGATGACGTAGCCGGCCTTAGCGTTAGAAGGCAGTTGACCATCGGCAATCGAGAACGAGACGGCACGCAGATGGTCGGCGCAGACACGCATGGCCACGTTGATGTCGTTCTGCTCCTTGCTGATAGGGCTAACCGTCTCTTCTTCAAAAGTGAAGTACTTCAGACCCGTAATATCCTGCTCGGCCTTGATGATGGGCTGGAAAACGTCGGTATCGTAATTGGAGTGCTTGCCCTGCATCATGCGAACCAGGCGCTCGAAGCCCATACCCGTATCGATGACGTTCATCGAAAGCTTCTCCAACGAACCGTCAGCCTTGCGGTTGAACTGCATGAACACCAGGTTCCAAATTTCGATAACCTGTGGGTCGTCCTGATTTACCAGTTCGCGACCCGTTTTGCCTGAGGCAGCCTTCTGCTCGGGGGTACGAGAGTCAACATGAATCTCAGAGCAGGGACCGCAGGGACCTGTGTCACCCATCTCCCAGAAGTTGTCGTGCTTGTTGCCGTTGATAATATGATCCTCGGGGACGTGCTTTGCCCAATATTTGGCAGCTTCGTCGTCGCGGGGGATGTTTTCTTCCGGTGAACCCTCGAACACAGTAACATACAGGTCTTCGGGACTCAGCTTCAGCACATCCACCAGATATTCCCAAGCCATATCAATGGCCCCTTCCTTGAAGTAGTCGCCAAACGACCAGTTGCCAAGCATCTCGAACATGGTATGGTGGTAAGTGTCGTGACCAACCTCCTCAAGATCGTTATGCTTACCGCTGACACGCAGACACTTCTGGGTATCTGCACGGCGACGCGGCTCCGGGTCGCGCGTACCTAATATAATATCTTTCCACTGGTTCATGCCCGCATTGGTAAACATCAATGTGGGGTCATCCTTGATGACCATCGGTGCAGAAGGCACGATGGCATGTTGTTTTGACTCGAAAAATTTCTTGAACGAGTCGCGAATCTCGTTGGCTGTCATCATCTTGTATTTACTTTTAAAGCCACTGAAAATCAGTGGCTTTTCATTTCTTTGTGATCCGCTTGGGGTTCGAACCCAAGACCCCAACATTAAAAGTGTTGTGCTCTACCGACTGAGCTAGCGGATCGACCCTTATAGTGCAATCTTTCGAAAGCGGGTGCAAAGGTACTACTTTTTCCCGAAACTGCCAAATTTATTCCGATGTTTTTTCATCTTTCGCCTTTTCTTCCTCTAATGCGCGCTGGTAACAGTCGCGGCATAAAGGCTCGTATTCCTGTGTTTCTCCCAACAGAACGCGTTTGTCGTTCTTGACGGTACGGTGGCTGACATAAGCCAATGAACCGCACTTGACACAGATGGCATGAACCTTCGTGACATCGTCGGCAATGGCACATAGAGCAGGCATCGGCCCAAAGGGAACGCCCCGGAAGTCCATGTCGAGTCCAGCGATGATGACGCGTACTCCTCTATAGGCTAGCTGGTTACATACGTCCACAAGTCCTTCATCGAAGAATTGGGCCTCGTCGATACCCACTACGTCAATGTCTGACGACAGCAATAGAATGCTGGCTGAGGAGTCGAGTGGGGTAGAGGGAATGGCATTGTGATCATGGCTCACCACTTCCTCGTCGCTATAACGGGTGTCGATGGCGGGTTTGAAGATTTCTACCTTCTGTTTGGCAAATTGTGCACGGCGCAAACGACGAATCAGTTCCTCTGTCTTGCCTGAGAACATAGAACCACACACTACTTCTATTCTGCCTGGGCGACGTGCTTCGCCCGTTGTTGGATATGTAATCATGGTGCAAAGATAGTGCAAACCGAATAAAAAAACAAATTTATTTGGATATTTTTGATAATATAATTACCTTTGCAGCCGAAATGGGCATATTGTATATAGTACCCACGCCTGTGGGCAATATGGAGGACATGACGCTGCGTGCCATTCGGGTTCTGAAGGAGGCTGATTTGGTGTTAGCTGAGGATACACGAACGTCAGGCATCTTGCTGAAACATTTCGGTATTCAGCAGCATCTCCTGTCTCACCATAAGTTCAACGAACATGGCACGAGTGCCTCGGTGGTTGAGCGTCTACAGGCTGGTCAGACAGTGGCCCTGATTAGTGACGCTGGTACTCCGGGCATCTCGGACCCAGGTTTTTTCCTGGTTCGTGAGGCGGTACGTGCAGGAATCGAAGTGCAGACATTGCCTGGCGCTACGGCATTTGTCCCTGCGTTGGTGTCGAGTGGACTGCCCTGCGACCGATTCTGCTTCGAAGGCTTCCTGCCTCAGAAGAAAGGTCGTCAGACCAAGATACAGAGTCTGGTTGACGAGGAACGCACGATGGTGTTCTACGAATCACCCTATCGTGTATTGAAGACCCTTCAGCAGTTCGCCGAGGTGTTTGGAACAGAGCGACAAGTGAGTGTTTGCCGGGAAATCTCGAAGATTCACGAAGAGAGTGTACGCGGCTCGCTGTCAGAGGTGATAGCTCACTTCACAGAGCACGAACCGCGTGGAGAATTTGTCATTGTATTGGCAGGTAAAGAGAGTAAATAAGAGAATCATAGAAATTAGTAAAAATAACAAGAAAATGAAAAAAGTATTATTGTTTGTTGTTGCCCTGTTGTCATTGACAGCCTGCAACCAGAAAAATGGAAGTGAGTCGAAGCTTGTTCAGCAGGCAGACTCTCTGAATCGTATCATTGCCCAAAAGGACAATGAAATTAACGACATGATTGGTACGATGAACGACATTGAGGAAGGCTTCCGTGCTATTAATGCAGCAGAGGAGCGCGTCAGCGTTGCCCGTCAGGGAGAAGGATCAAGTGCCAAAGAGCGTATTCAGGAGAATATGCAGTTTATTAAGCAGACCATGCAGCAGAACCGTGAGTTGATTAACAAACTGCGTAATCAGCTGCGTCAGAGTTCTGTGAAGGGTGACCAGCTGCGTCGTACGCTGGAAACTTTAACCCAGCAGATGGAGGAGAAGGATGCCCAGCTGAAGGCTCTTCAGGCAGAACTTCAGGCTAAGAATATTCAGATTGAAGAGCTGTCAGAACAGGTGTCCGACCTGTCTACTAACGTCAGCAACCTGAAGGAAGAGAGCAGCGAGAAGTCACAGACCATCTCTCAGCAGGACAAACAGTTGAATACAGCTTGGTTCGTCTTCGGCACGAAGAAAGAGTTGAAGGAACAGCATATTGTCGAGGATGGCGAAGTGCTTCGCTCTAATTTCAATCAGGACTACTTTACCAAGATTGATATCCGTGTTGACAAGGAGATTAAATTGTATTCCCGTTCGGCCAAATTGCTGACAGATCACCCCGCATCAAGCTATAAACTGGAACAGGATGCTAATAAGCAGTATGTGCTGCGTATTGAGAATCCTTCGAAGTTCTGGTCGACCAGCAAGTATTTGGTCATCATGGTGAAATAGTCTCAGAACTTTTCGCCAGAGAGCTAATAAATTTAATTAAAAACGTACTTTTTTGTCGCAAAAACGGTAGAATTGTTAAATTTTTGCCTAAAAAGGTGCGTTTTTAATTAAATTTATTTGTTTTCTCATAAATATGTGGTATATTTGCACGTTATTTTGCCGTTTACGCGCTCGTTTATGCGCGCGTATATAATATAAGGTGAATCATTAAAAATAAGTTAGTATATGAGAAAAAAGATTACTCTGATTTTGTTCGGCCTATTCCTTTCCATAGGAATGGCTTTTGCACAGAACAAGATTACAGGTACTGTTTTTGAAGACAATGGAGAGCCATGTATTGGAGCTACTGTGATGATTCAGGGAACCAAACAAGGTACAAAAACCGACTTGGAAGGCCATTTCACCATTAACGTACCTGCAGGAAAGAAGCTTGTGATAAGCTATGTGGGTATGACCACACAGACAGTGAAGGCCACAGATGGCATGAAGATTACTCTTCAGCCAGATGCCCAGACCCTTGGTGAGGTTGTTGCTGTGGGTATGATGAAGCAGGATAAGCGTTTGTTTACTGGTGCATCGTCAAAGGTTGATGCTGAAAAGGCGAAATTGGCTGGTATGGCAGATGTCAGCCGCTCGTTAGAAGGCCGCGTAGCAGGTGTTCAGGTTACTAATGTCAGTGGTACCTTCGGTGCTTCGCCCAAGATTCGCGTTCGTGGTGCTACGTCCATCTATGGTAACTCTAAGCCGTTATGGGTGATTGATGGCGTGATTTATGAGGATAATGTAGATGTGAGTGCTGACGAACTGGCTTCTGGTGATGCTAAGACGCTGATTTCCAGTGCTGTTGCTGGCTTGAACTCCGACGACATCGAGTCGTTTACTATTCTGAAAGATGGTAGTGCGACCTCTATCTACGGTGCCCGTGCTATGGCTGGTGTGATTGTTATTACCACTAAAAAGGGTACTAAAGGACGTACTTCCGTCAATTACACTGGTGAGTTTACGACACGTATGAAGCCTCGCTATGCAGATTATAACATTATGAACTCTCAGGAGATCATGGGTGTTTATAAGGAAATGGCCGATAAGGGCTGGCTCCAGCTTGAGAATTTGGTGAATGCTCAGAATACGGGTATCTATGGTTATATGTTCCAACAATTGCGAAAGTATGACCCTGTATCAGGTCAGTTTGGCCTGGAGAATACTGAGGCTGCCCGTAACCGTTATTTGCAGGATGCTGAATTCCGTAATACCGATTGGTTTGATTTGCTTTTCTCAACAGGCATGCAGCAGAACCATTCTATTAGTATTGCTGGAGGTACGGAACGTTCTCAGACCTATTTCTCTATGTCGTTGATGAACGACCCCGGCCAGTATGTCAGTGCTTCGAAAGTGCGCCGCTATACCTTCAATGGTAATACGTCGTATGATGTCCTGAAGAACTTGACTGTTAAACTTGCAGCACAAGGTAGTTATCGAAACCAAGAGGCTCCTGGTTCTTTAAATCAGACGACAGACGTCGTAACTGGTGAAGTGAAGCGTGACTTCGATATCAATCCATTCAGTTTTGCCATGAATACCAGCCGCTGTTTGGATCCGAACATCAACTATACTCGTTTCTATACAGCATTCAATATTTTCAATGAGTTGGAGAATAACTATAATGATATTGATGTTACTGAGTTGATGTTCCGTGGTGAGTTGGAGTACAAGCCCGTCAAGACAGTGACGCTGACTGGTTTGATTTCTACACGTGTGACACAGTCCAAGCGCCAACATAATGTGATGGATAATTCAAACCAGGCTAATGCCTATCGTGCTGGTGTGGATGCTACAGATGACAATTCGACCATTCGTAATAGCAACCCCTTGCTTTATACCGATCCTGACAATGAACTGGCAATACCTGAGTCTGTACTGCCCGAAGGAGGTATCAAGTATCAGTATGACGACAAGATGCGTTCTAACAATTACCGTTTCATGGCAGAATACCGTGACGTATATAATGAAAAGCACGTTGTGAATGCCTTGGTTGGTACTGAGTTGTCTACCGTACGTCGTACAAATACAAACTGGACAGGTTGGGGCTATCAGTTCAATAACGGTGGCGTTGTTAATACCAATTATCTGTGGTTGAAGCAGATGAATGAAGAGAATACGAAATATTTCGGAGAGTCGTTTACTCAGACTAATACGCTGGCTTACTACGCACAGGCTGTTTATAGTTATGACCAGCGCTATACCATCAACGGAACCTATCGTTATGAGGGTACTAACCGTTTGGGTAAGAGCCGTCAGAGCCGCTGGTTGCCGACATGGAATGTCTCTGGATCATATGACATAACCAATGAGCCATTTATGGCGAAAACCAGGAACTGGTTATCACAGTTGAAGCTCCGTGCCAGTTATTCGCTGACAGCTGATACAGGTCCTTCGTATGTCACCAATGCGATGGCTATTTATAAAACCAAGACAACATGGCGTCCGTTCACTTCGGCTTCCGAGACACAGATTTATATTTATGACATTGCCAACAACGAGCTGACGTATGAGAAGAAACATGAGTTTAATATAGGTGCAGACCTTGGTTTCATCAACAATCGCATTGCTTTGACGGCAGATGTTTATTGGCGTAACAATTACGATCTGATTGGTGCGACCTTCACTCAGGGTGCCGGTGGCCAGATTCAGAAAATGGCTAATGTGGCTGACATGAAGTCGAGTGGTGTAGAATTTGGTTTGTCTACGGTAAACATTTCTAGTGAAAAGTTTAAGTGGACCACTGACTTGAT
This sequence comes from uncultured Prevotellaceae bacterium, assembly GCA_902764705.1. Classification (GTDB taxonomy): domain Bacteria; phylum Bacteroidota; class Bacteroidia; order Bacteroidales; family Bacteroidaceae; genus Prevotella. The sequence continues at coordinate 9,407 of CACWWZ010000017.1, forward strand.
TTACTCTCATGCAACCAACGAGATTACGTCTCTTGAGACATCCAGTCGTGCTATTGACTTAGTGAGTGGTCAGGGTTATGCCTTGGAGGGTTACCCTGTACGTTCAATCTTCAGTTATAAGTTTGGTGGTTTGAATTCGGAAGGTTTGCCAATGGTTTACAATGAGACAGGCGATCTTACCGTAGGTGATGTCAACTTCCAGGAGACTGAGAACCTGAATGACTTTTTGATTTATGAGGGACCTTCTGATCCTACATGGTATGGTTCGTTCAATAACTCATTCTCTTATACCAGCAACAATTGGGGAAAGATTAACCTTGACGTGTTTATTACCTACAGTGGCGGTAATGTGGTGCGTCTGGAACCTGTGTTCTCTTATGCTTACAGTGATCTTTCCGCACTACCGCGTGAGTTTAAGAATCGTTGGATGATTTCCGGTGACGAGGCTGTTACCAATATTCCTACCATTGCCTCGCGTAATCAGGTTGACCGTTATGGCTCTACAGCACTGCGTACAGCCTACAATGCTTACAATTATTCTTCTGCACGTATAGCCAAGGGTGACTTCGTACGTCTGAAGGAGATAGCTCTTACCTATTCATTCCCTAAAGGACTGCTGGCTAAGAGTGGTTTGCTGACTTCTGCATCATTGAAGTTGGCGGCTACCAACCTCTGCCTGCTTTATGCTGACAAGAAGTTGAATGGTCAAGATCCGGAGTTCATCAACTCTGGTGGCGTGGCATCACCCATCACGAAGCAGTTTACTGCTACACTCCGTCTTGGATTCTAAAGTTACTGAGTAAGATCGTTTAAAGATAAGATATAAGAATGAAAAAGAAAAATATTTTCGGACTGCTTACGATGGCGCTGGCTGTGACGTTCGTTGCTTGTAACGAACTTGATGAAGTGCCTGATAACCGTACCGAGATTGACACTGTTGAAAAAGTACAGCTGTTGTTGACTTCCGGTTATCCCCAATCGGTGCCTGCCGTTGTCTGTGAGTTAAGTGGTGACAATTTGGTCGACAATAATGTGGTGAAGACTGCGACCCACCGCTCTGCTTATGCTCCTTTCCAAGATGAGGCATACCGTTGGGAAGATATTAAGAATTATGGTACGGGTGAGGACGACACACCTTATCAGGTATGGGAAGGCTATTATCAGGGTATTGCTGTGGCCAATCACGCCATCGACGCCATGAAGAATATGAGCACTAATCCAGCTGCCGATCCTGAATTGTCACACTCTTGGGGTGAGGCTCATGTGCTCCGTGCCTATCTGCACTTCGTGCTGGTCAACTTCTTTGCTGAGGCCTATAAGGATGAACAGCAGAGTGAAAAGGACAAGGGCATCCCCTATGTAACGGAGCCCGAAACCGTTGTCAATGTCAACTATGGTGCTGATGAATATCGTCATAGCGTTGCAGAGACATATCGTCTGATAGAGAAAGACTTGCTGGAGGGTATCAACCTTATCGATGATGCCCGATACAAGGTGCCAGCCTATCATTTTAACCACAATGCTGCCCATGCTTTTGCTGCCCGCTTTTATCTTTACAAGCGTGACTATGCCAAGTGTATTGAACATGCTAATGAAGCTCTAGGTACCAATGCTGCCTCTTCGCTGCGTAAGTGGGCATCTATCAGTACAAACACCATTAACTCGATGCTGAACTCCTATAATGACGAGCAAGCTCCTTGTAACTTCCTGTTGCAGACAGCCTATTCGCTGCAGGACCGTATGCTTTCGGCTATTCGCTACGTCATCAATCAGGGTAATAAGAATGAAAAGGTTCCCTCGACTAAAGATATTATCTATGGTGGTGGACCTAACTGGAGCAATCGCCTGCCAGCTTACGATGGTAAAATTTACCGTTATGGCGAGAATGATGATGGCTCATGGCTCTTCCGTGTTTACGAGTATTTTGAGTATGACGATAAGATTGCCGGTATTGGTTGGGTACATATCATCTATCAGCCATTCACTGCTGAGGAAACCCTGTTGTGCCGTGCTGAGGCCAAGCTTTATTTAGGACAGCGTGAGTCTGCCTTGCAGGACTTGAATCTCTGGACCTTGTCAAAGCAGGTAGAGACTCCCCTTACACAGGCACAGATTACTAAGTTCTATAAGGGTGATTATACCACGAATGACTACGTCAGCGACCTGCATCCGCAGGATATGAGTAGTCAGTTCCCCGTTCTTGAAGGTGACGATCTGACTATGTTATATTGTATTTTACACTTCCGTCGTGTAGAAACCATGTTTGAAGGCCTGCGCTGGTTTGATATCAAGCGTTACGGCATTACTGTCCACCATGCCTATCGTGGTCCGATGGACTATGACGTGACACATGACTATTTGTATTGGAACGACAAGCGCCGTGTACTGCAGATTCCAAACAATGTCATCACGGCAGGTTATCCCTCTACGGATCGTACGTACACTGCTCCTGACCAGACGAGTTCTGCGTCTGCTCCGAAACCCTTACTGGCTAATTAAATACAGATAAGAAAAGATGAAAAAGATACTTTATATACTGAGTGTAGTCACACTGATGATGACTGTCAGCTCTTGTGGTAGAGACGACGATTTTACTGACTCCATTTTCGATACTTCAGTGCCAGCTGTCGATCCCAACAAGTCTACTTATGAGTTCGACCAGTGGCTTTATGACAATTTTACCAAGCCGTACAATGTGGAGGTACAGTATCAGTTCAACCTGCCTGCATCGGATTTTGATTTCCAGTTGGCACCTGCGGACTATAACCGCTCCCAGCTGTTGGCACACTTCATCCGCTACTTGTTCTACGACGTATACACTAAGTATGCTGGTGACGAATTTATGAAGATGTATGGTCCGCGTATTTTCCATTTCATCGGCTCTTCTGGCTACAGCCCCAGTACAGGTACAGAAATCCTGGGTCTGGCATCCGGTGGTGTGAAGATTACATTGTATAAGATTAATGAAATGAAACCTTGGTCAAAGGGTGTCAACTATACCTCTGACGACTTGATTACACTGAACGAGAACTATTTCCATACGATGCACCACGAGTTCTCGCACATTCTGCATCAGACCAAGTACTATCCTGTTACCTTTGGTCAGGTAACTTCTGGCACTTATGACCCCATCGACTGGCATGAGCGCGACTCTGTGGCATCTCACTCTATGGGTTATGTTACACACTATGCTTCGAGTGCCAGTTATGAGGACTTTGTAGAGACGATTTCGTGCATCATTACCGATACAGACTATCGTTGGATGAACCGCATCATCAATGCTTGTGCCGCTGGATTGCGCCAGGGGGATAAGGAAGAGGTGTTGGAACTCGTTGAGAAGCTGAACATCGATGTAGATCGCGCTGGTGCTCACTGGAACAATTTTACGCTCTACAGTGAGAAAGAGTATAATTCTGAGACAGGTGAGTATGATGATACTGATCGTTTCGTTGTTGACGATCATCGCAGTAACGAGACTGTTATCAACAAGGCATACACCGGCTATGTTCCCCGCTTCCGTTATACAGCAGTCAAGAAGTTTACCTCGTTCAAGAACGACTTTATACCCTGGCTGTCCTACTCTGCAAAAGAAGATGTAGCAGGAATTAATGCCATACTGAAGAAGATCTCCATTGCCCAAGCATGGTATGGTGAACGATGGGGACTTGACGCCTTTGTACTCCGTAAGGAAGTTGCCGAGCGTCAGAGCAGAATTAACGAGTATCTGAACAGTGAAGTGCAGATATACGATCTTAAGTAAGAATGATGATAGAATACAATAGGAATAGCTATATGAAGAAGATCAATCTTAATAAGTTCCTGACGGCATGCCTGTTTGGCTTCAGCCTTACAGCAGGCTTGACAGCATGTACGTTTGAGGATGACGACTATTTCGAAGAGTCAGCTGCCCTGCGTGTAGAGCATGCAGCCCAGAAAGTGCAGGACATTTTGACCAGTTCACCCAATGGCTGGGTGATGCAGTATTTCTGCGGCTCGAGTGTAGATAATTTTGAAGGCTTCAACCTTTTTGCCCGCTTCGATAAGAGTGGCAAGGTGACGATAGCTGGCAATCATCGTTATCTGCGCGACGGAAATGCCAACAAATACACAGAGAGTGAAAGCATTTATAATATGTTGCAGGAGGATGGCCTTGTGTTGGCTTTCAATACTTGGAATGACGTCCTCACTCCCTTTTCCGACCCTGTAGATCCGACGGCTGCTCCCAAGTCGTTAGTAAAAGACGGTGCTGGTATGGGTGGTGACTATAACTTTGTGGTCATGTCCTATAACGACGAAGAAATTATTCTTCGTGGTGAGCGCCACGGCGGTGAGGTGCGTCTGGTGAAGTGTGATCGTACTTGGCAGGAGTATATCGATGCAACAAACGAATTGAAGAATGCCATTACCAATACGAGCATCAACTCTTATTATGTCATTGCTGATAATGATACGCTTTATTTCTCTAACCTGCGTAATGGCGTGACACAGTATACTGAGAATTTGACCAATTATGTCAAGCTCGATTATCTGTCGAACTGTTTTACACCTTGGGGCTTCCGATTTGAGCATCAGGACAGCATAGGCAGTCATGCCTTCCATGAGTTTAAACTGGCAGAAGATAAGTCTTGCCTGTTGAATGAGGATGGCAGTGTCAAGGTTATTGCCTACTGGGACAGCTATGTTGTCAACCATACTGCCGTTTGGAAGATGGATGAAAGCAAGTATACAGCAGAATTGAAAACTATTTTGGGGCAGATTGATTCTGCTTTGAAGACAGTCAACAGTGCTTATAGCTTGGAGGGCGTTGGGCTCGGAAAGTCATCGGGTAGTAACTCCGTCATAGGTCTTGTAATCTCTTTTTATACTAATACGGCTAAGACCAAAACCAATAATATTGGTATGGAGATGATGTCTAGCAGACTTTCTTATGGGCAGATTTCCATTACGAAGGATGCTGATCCTAAGACTGATAAGAATTTTGATTCTCTTGCTGCACGTTCTGCTGATCTGAAGCCGTTGGTTAATAGCCTTGCGTCACAGATAGTTGGCACCTATATGATGACTCCTAATGATTTCTTCCTCCCAACGGAAGTGTTGTTTGAGCCCGTCAATGGTGGCTTCCCCTTCCAGTTGAACTCAAAGTAACATCAATTTATTAATATTTATTTAAACTAAACGATTATGAAAAAACTATTACTCATGGTGGCAGCTGCTGTGCTTGCAGTAACAGTTAATGCACAGGTTGCTTCGAAGCAGACTGCAGGTAAGGCTCAGTCTAAGCAGAAAGTGACCACTCAGACAGTGTCCCACAAGAAGTACGAAGCTGTTTCTGCTAAGCAGGTGCAGCCAGTATTTACCAACAAGCTCAGCAAGCGCTTGGTCGTTTCTGAGAATGTTAAGAAGTCAATGATCCCAGTGAAGAAGGCAGCCAGACGTGCTGTCCTTCAGGAGGAGTACAATGCTTATGGTAACCATATCAGCGATGGTGCCATGAACTGGATGATGGAGTCTGCTTCTTTAGAGACAAATGAGGGTGTGGTTAATGTTTTGATTGATGTCATTCCCAATCCGTTTACTGAAGGTGATTTGGCAGATGGCGTTCTCGTAGATTATACCCAAGAGGGTAACACCATCACTATTCCTGCACAGCTTGTCGCTGCTAATGAGGAAGGAACTATGTTTGTGTTCTTAGAGTCAGCTACGACTAATGATGGTACTATCACGCTGAAGTTGAAAGAAGATGGTAGCATTGATGGTTCATACTCTATTCTCTATGGTGCATATAATGGCAGTGATTACGCCACAGCTGAATATCTGGGCTATTATGGAAGCTACCTGACAGGTATCTCCTATTATCTCCCTGGTGTGATTCCCGTTCCGACGGTAGCTGCTGAGCAGGGCAACTGTGTATTGTTTGCTGGTCTGGGCATGAATGGCTATAGTTTTACTAACAATCTGGCAATAACAGCCGCTAAGGCTTCGCTGGCTTTTACTAATTTGACTACAGATCCCACTACTGAGTGGGATTGGTCGGCAACAAAACTGTTAGATAATGATCAGACCCAAACAGTTACCGGTTATGACAAAGAATTCTCTCTCGAATTTGGTTTGAATGATGTCTATCAGAATGTTCAGCTGATTGGTGGCAATGAGGGACAGATGTCCGATCCTTTCGTTTACGCATGTGGCAAGTATATTGACGAAGAGACTGGTGCTCCCCATTATACGAAGAATTATATCTATGGTGGCGGTACTGAGAGCTCGTTTATTTTGAACGATGAGACTCCTGCTATCATGACCCGTCAGGATCCTGATGGCGACCTTACTTTCTATACTAACTGGGCTACACCTGATAAGGCCTCTAATCCCATGAGCAAGATTTATTGCTATCACGAGGCTCCCGCAAAGCCCCTCTATATCGAGGGTGTATCTGTGCCTATGGTCAGTTTCTCTGCTAAGGATAATTTCAACCTTCACGTTAAAATCTGTAAGGCCACACGTACAGGAAGACAACTTACTGTTGGAGATGTTATTGCTGAGGGTGATGCTACAAGCGAGAATGTGAATAATGGCTTTGACAACGGCCTGGTTGCAGTAGAGTTCGCTCCTCTCTACATTGAGGACGAGACGGGACTCAGCCAAGAGTTGAATTATCTCTTTATCGACAGCGAGTTTGTTGTCATCATAGAAGGTTGGGATAATGATACTTTCTCGGGTGTGCTTGGCTCACAGGATGCTCCTCTGGATTATGCAGGATATTCTACTTGGTTTGAAATGGTAGGTGAGGAAGGTTCTATGTATTCATATAATACATGGAAGACCTCTCTTTTCATTGGTCTGATGGGTGCTGCTTATGGCTATCTCGACACCAATGATGACACTAACATCACAATTCCTGCTGAGGGTGGCGAGGCTTCAATCCACATCACACCGATGCTTTCTAGTGTTGATAGTGAAACAGGCAAGTCTAAAACTCGTCTCTTCTTGGCAGATGAGTCTGAGGATATTCCTGATTGGCTGAATGTTGGGTTTGCTAACGAAGACTATGAAAATAGTTATGGTTTTGACCTTGTATTCAGTGCTGAAGCAGCTTCCGCTCCCCGTTCTTGCAATCTCGTATTCTTCCAAGAGGGTGCTAAGCTCGAAGTGAGTGTTTCTCAGGGCGGAGGTTCTGGAATTAGTACTGTTGTTACCAAGATTGACAACAATGCTCCTGCTTATAACGTTGCTGGTCAGCGTGTGAACAACAACTTCAAGGGTCTTGTTGTCAAGGATGGCCGTAAGGTTATGAATAAGTAATCTATACGTACTTATTTGATAATACTATCGGGAGAACTGGCAAAGTCCTCCCGATATTTTTTATTACTAGGAGAATAAAGGGAACAACCCCCGTAGTTACAGGGATTATGACGGCATGTTGCAGGGAGCTAAACGGCTTGTTGCTAATTTGCCCCGCCCGTGGCAAATTGTTGCGGCGGGCGGGGCAATATCTTGTGGCGTGCGTGCGAATGTCTTGCGGCGCCCGCCAAAAGACTTGAATCTTTGGGCTTTTGGCATTGGCTAAACAGACACAACAACAGTCTTTTCTAGATGCAAAGATACAAAAAAAATGTAGAAATGCAAGTTTTTGAGCAATTATTTGGTATTATACTCGATTTTCACTACCTTTGCAGAATGAACCTGATTCAGTAAGACAATTAAATGATAATAACCGAATGAATAAGAGATTCTATCTATTATTAGTAATGGCGTTGCTGCTTTGTGTTAGCAGTATGAAGGCAGTGCCAGCACACCCTGGTGCCGTAAAGATACAACAGCCAGATGGTAGTTATGTGACTCTTCGCATGTTGGGCGACGAGTGGCGCCATTTCCAGACGACCCTCGACGGATATTCTGTTGTGAAGGATGCTCGTGGATTCTATGTCTACGCAGAAAAGAAGGACGGCCAGTTGCAACCAACAGCACAGGTGGCCCACGACGAGGCAGAACGCTCTGTGTCAGAGCAAGCTTTCCTGGCTGATGTCAAGAAGTATCTGACTCCGGAAATGTCAGAGCAGATTGCTGCCCAGTACCAAATGGTGCAACAGCGTCAGCAGGAAACGTTAGCCAGACATCGTGCGCAAGGACATCGTGCTACTGACTATAGCAAGTTCAAGGGACTTATCATTCTTGTTGAGTTCAAGGACAAGAGTTTTTCGCGTGAGGACTACAAGGAGATTATAACCGATATGGTGAACAAGGAGAACTATACGGGTTATGAAAATGAGAAGTTCACGGGTAGTGTGCGCGACTATTTCTCTGACAACTCTGATGCTAAGTTCCAGCCCCATTTTGATGTTGTAGGTCCTTACAAGGTAGAGTACAGCCAATATGACTGTAATTTAAAAACAGGAAAGTGCGCTGATATTCTTAGGGCGGCCATTGACTCTGCTGATGTTAGAGGAAATGTGAATTTCAAAGATTATGACGGCGATGGTGACGGTACTGTCGATTTAGTATTTTATATGATAGCAGGTATGGGCGCTAACTACAATGGCAACAATGGGGACTTGTGGTGGCCTTACCGCTCGGCCTTGTATGCCAGAAAAGACGGTGTTATGTTGTGGGACTATGCCAGCGCTGTAGAGTTGTCAGGATGGGAGTCGGATCCCAATACCATCAAGATCAATGGTATTGGTACCATCTGCCACGAGTTCAGCCACGTGCTGGGGCTGCCCGATTTTTATGATACCGACTACGAAGAGAGTGGTGGCGAAAGTGTTCACCCGGGTATCTGGTCGCTGATGGCAGGAGGCAGTTATGAGAATGATGCACGAACCCCTGTTGGCTATTCTCTCTTTGAACGCTATTCGGTCCATTTCTGTGATGCCCCCCCAAAGATTACGGGCGAGGGCAGTTTCACTCTTGATCCTCTGTATAGCAGTTTCACGGGCTATCGTATCGATTCGCCAGTGAACGATGAGTTCTTCCTGTTTGAAAATCGCCAAAAGGATGCCTTCAAATGGGACAAATATCTGCCTGGCAGTGGCATGTTGGTACATCGTGTAGAGAAGCCCGGTAATAATCTTTGGGGTGGCCGTAACAACCTTAATGTCGATCCGGAGCACAACCTTTACGAGGTTGTCAGAGCTGGTGGTAAAAGTAGGCCAAACACAGCGGCTGATGTGTTCCCTGGCTCTAAAAAAGTCCGTACTTTAAATAGTACAACTTCGCCAGCCAATCTGAAAAGCTGGAGTGGTAAGGAAACCAACTGGGGACTAGCTAATATCACCATGCAAAACGGCATCATCACTTTCGATGTGGAGGACGCTTATGTGTTGAGAGAGCTCATTCTTCCTGAGTCGCTTTCTATTGGACTTGGACTCAATACCCAGCTTCAGGTTGTTCCCATCCCAGAATACGCTCACTATCAGTTGACGTGGTCGTCGAGTGACGATACAGTCGCTACAGTCGACCAGGAAGGCAATGTTATGGGTGTTTCCGTAGGCACGTGTGACATTACCGTGGAGAGTGACAATGGTGTAAAGGCAGTCTGTAAGCTGACTGTTGAGGAAATTCCCGTTGCCTCCATGTCTGATCTCAAGACAGCAGAAGAAGGGACTGACTTGATGTTGCAGTTGAACAATGCCCAGGTGTTGTATGTTTATGAGAAAACAGTCTATCTCCGTGATGAGTCTGGAGCAATCATGCTCGACAATGTCAATTTGGGCTTAAAGCAGGGGGATGTTATCAGTGGCGTTGTGTATGTGAAGGCCGGTTTAAACAACAACATGCCTCAGGGTGTGGGTGTCAATGGTGTTACTGATGCTGCCAATCTGGAAATTACGGGTAGCTCTGCGCCAGAGCCGCGTGAGGTGAAATTTGAAGACCTTACTGAGGCTGACTATGCGGACTATGTATTGGTCAAACAGGTCCAACTGGTTAAGGATAATGGAGTTTGGGCAGTCAGCGACGATTTAAGAGCTCGTCTTTGGAACAAATTCCAAGACTCGTCCATAAAATTGAAGAACTATGATGGAAAGTACTTTGATGTCTATGCTATCTATGGTACAGACCTGCTGAATAATCAAGTTATCAATGAACTCTATATGGTAAAGTCGCCAATCGAGGTAGATGCTCCTTCAGCCATTACCACTATCACTATTGATAATAACGCTGACACACCACTATACAACCTGCAAGGACAGCGCGTCGACGCTACTCATCGTGGACTAGTGATTCGCAAGGGACGTGTGGTGTTAAACAAGTAAAAACGTTTTTACGTTAACGATTTAGTAAGAAAATGTGGCGAAAGATGAAACATTTCGCCATTTTTTTATTATCTTTGCAGCGTCAAAGTTTTCTGCGACATGCTAAAACAAACAAAAGAGATGCAATAACAGTACAAATGGAACAAGTTTTTAGTTACATTATCAGTTTGGGTGCATCGGTCATGATGCCCATCCTGTTTACCATTATTGGCCTGTGCATAGGCCTGAAATTCGGTCGCTCCCTCAAGTCGGGACTTTATGTAGGTGTCGGTTTCGTGGGACTTGGTATTGTCACAGCTTTGCTGACCACTAACTTCGGTGGTCCACTGTCTGAGATTTCCCAGCTCTACGACCTCCAGCTCAAGGTGTTCGACATGGGTTGGCCCGCAGCGGCTGCTGTAGCGTATAACACTGCGGTAGGCGCCCTGATTATCCCCATTTGCTTGGGTGTCAATTTCCTGTTGCTCATTACAGGTTGCACACGCACGGTTAACATCGACCTGTGGAACTATTGGCACTTTGCCTTTATCGGTGCTGTGGCCTATTTCGTGATGGACCAGTCGCTGGCATGGGGCTATTTCGCAGCAATCGTGTGCTACATCATCACGCTGGTGATGGCCGATCTGACTGCTGACAAGTTCCAGGAGTACTATCCTGAGTGGAAGGGCATATCCATTCCTCAGCCCTTCTGCCAGAGTTTCGTGCCTTTTGCCCTGATTATCGGCAAGGCACTCGATAAGATTCCTGGTTTCGATAAGCTGAACATCGACGCTGAGGGCATGAAGAAGAAGTTCGGTGTCATGGGCGAACCGCTCATTCTGGGTGTCATCGTAGGTGCCCTGATTGGTGCCTTGGCCCAGCTCGATATCAAGAAGGTACTGTTCTTGGGTGTGACTATGGGTGCCGTAATGGAACTCATTCCCCGTATCACGTCGTTGTTTATCGAGGGCTTGAAACCTATTGCTGAGAAAACGCAGGAAGTGGTGAAGCAGAAGTTCAATGGTAAGAAGGTGTACATTGGTATGTCACCTGCCGTTGTCATTGGCCATCCCACGACGCTGGTCGTCTCGCTGTTGCTCATCCCCGTAGCCCTCGGCCTCGCCGTTGTGCTGCCTGGCAACCAGTTCCTGCCATTGGCCTCGTTGGCAGGCATGTTCTACCTGTTCCCCATGGTATTACCTTTTACCAAGGGTAATGTGGTGAAGACCTTCATTATTGGTCTTGCAGCATTGGCTGTCGGCCTTTATTTCGTCACCGATATGGCTTCCGCCTTCACGCAGGCTGCCCACACCGTATTCGAGCAGACGGGCGATAAGGCTGCCGACATCCCTGCTGGTTTCGAAGGTGGTGCTCTCGACTTCGCCTCGTCGCTCTTCGGCTGGGTCATCTATAAGTGTGTGGCTTATCTGAAGTGGATTGGCGCAGGCATCCTGACGCTCATCACCATCGGCATGGTTGTGTGGAACCGTATCCGCATTGCAAAAGAGAATAAAAACAATCAATAACAATACAACAATGAAAAAAACGATTTTGACATTATTGCTTATGAGTAGTATAACCAGTGGCTTTGGCCAGCAGAACGTGCAGTTCCAGACCGCCTGTCACCCTGAGGATGTGAAGCACTACGACACGAATACCCTTCGTGAGCGCTTCGTGATGGAGAAGGTGATGGTAGCCGATGAGATTAACCTCACCTATTCACATTACGATCGCTTCATTTTCGGTGGTGCGATGCCTGTGAACAAGACTCTGAAACTGGAGAACTTCCGTGACTTAGGCCTCGACGTCGATCCAGGCATCAAGGACAAGTACTTCCTCTACAATCGTGAGTTGGGTATCGTGAACTGTGGCCAGGGCGATGGTGTGGTCATCGTTGACGGTAAGGAGTACGCGCTGGCTCCCAAAGAGGCCCTCTACATTGGTCGTGGCCATGTTGACAAGGACAAGGACGTCAACAAGGAGGTGCTGTTCCGCTCGAAGGATGCTTCGAAACCTGCTAAGTTCTATCTGAACTCGGCTACTGCTCACAAGCACTACAAGACCCAGTGGATTACCCTCGATGGTCGCAAGGGCTCGCTGAAAGCTGCTGTTTGGGGACCTGTCGGTTCACTGGAGGAGTGTAACAACCGTACTGTTTACAAACTCATCGTCAATGACGTGCTGGAGGAAGGCCCTTGCCAATTGCAGCTCGGTCTGACCCAGCTCAACCCTGGCGCTGCCTGGAACACAATGCCTCCTCACCTGCATGGTCGTCGTATCGAGGCATACTATTATTTTAACCTGCCTCAGGATCAGACCATTGCTCATATTATGGGACAGCCTGATGAGAGCCGTGTCGTATGGCTGCATAATGAGCAGGCCATCATGTCGCCAGAGTGGAGTATCCATGCTGCTGCCGGCACTTACTACTATACCTTCATCTGGGGTATGGCTGGCGAAAACCTGTACTATAACGACAAGGACAACATTCCTGTTATTGACATCAGGTAATAATGAAATAACGTAATAACGAAATAAAAAAATGACACCAATTTCAACTACCAAGATGTCCAATTTCCGTTGGGTCATCTGTGCGCTGCTCTTCCTGGCAACCACTATTAACTACATGGACCGTCAGGTCCTGTCACTAACCTGGAAGGACTTTATTGCTCCTGAGTTCCACTGGACCGATGGTGACTATGGTACCATTACCGGTATGTTCTCGCTGTTCTATGCTATCGCTAACCTCTTTGCCGGTAAGTTCATCGATTGGATGGGCACCAAGAAGGGTTACCTTATTGCTATCTTCGTATGGTCATTGGGTGCCGTGCTGCACGCTGGTTGCGGCTGGGTGGCTATGACCGTCGAGGGCTACAGCTCTGTGGCTCAGCTGGGTCAACTGACAGGCGACGCAGCTGTTGCTATCGCTACTATCTCCGTATGGCTGTTCCTTTCGTGCCGTCTGATTCTGGCTGTTGGTGAGGCTGGTAACTTCCCCGCTGCCATCAAGGCTACGGCAGAGTACTTCCCCAAGAAAGACCGTGCTTTCTCGACCTCTATCTTCAACAGCGGTGCCTCTGTGGGCGCATTGGCTGCTCCTGCTACTATCCCCCTGTTGGCTCGTGCCTGGGGGTGGGAGATGGCTTTCATCATTATCGGTGCCCTTGGTTTTATTTGGATGGCCCTGTGGGTATGGCTCTATGACAAACCCCGTCATAACAAACGCGTCAATCAGGCCGAGCTGAACTACATCGAGCAGGATAACGACTTGGCCGAGGTGCAGAACCGAGATGAGGTGAAGGAAGAGAAAACCATTCCGTTCTTCAAGTGCTTTACCTATAAGCAGACGTGGTCGTTCCTTGTTGGTAAGTTCATGACAGACGGTGTGTGGTGGTTCTTCTTGTTCTGGGCACCCGCTTACTTCAGTGACCAGTATGGCTACACCTCTGACTCGACGATGGGTATTCTGCTTATCTTTACGTTGTATGCTATCGTGACCATCCTGTCTATCGGTGGTGGCTATCTGCCTACCTACTTCGTAGACAAGAAAGGCATGAATCCCTATTTAGGTCGTATGCGTGCCATGTTCATCTTTGCCTGCTTCCCTGTGTTGGGCCTGTTTGCTCAACCTATGGGCGCTTACAGCGCTTGGTGGCCTGCTATCTTGATAGGTCTGCTGGGTGCTGGTCATCAGGCTTGGTCAGCCAACTTGTTCTCGACCATTGGCGACATGTTCCCCAAGTCGACTATTGGCACGATAGTAGGTTTGGGTACGATGGCTGGTGGTATCGGCTCTATGTCCATCAACCTCGGTTCAGGTAAATTCTTTGACTGGGCAGCTGAACAGGGTGCAAACTTCTCGTTCTTTGGATTCGACGGCAAGCCCGCAGCCTACATGGTAGTGTTCTGCATCTGTGCAGTAGCCTATCTTATTGGTTGGTGCATCATGAAGGCTCTTGTACCGAAGTACAAACCCATTGAACTGGAAGATTAATATCCTCTGACCGTCCAGGGTAAGAATCCCTGACGTTTAAGAGCATTGATGAGCCCCTCGCTCATGGCTTCATTATCCTTTCGCGTATAGCGGATGTCAGTGAAGACCTGTGCGAGGGTCTCTTTATTGTTGATACGAATAAACTCCAAGTTCTCAGGGCGGTGCTCCTTTTCCTCGTAGTGCTTGTCGATATCCATAGCCAGATAATCTGTGTACGTCTCCTCGTGGACAAAACTCTCTAGAGGCAGGCGGTCGGAGAGGGGAGGCTCTTCGTCTGGCCAGCCTACGGTGAGCGTTGCAACAGGGAATGTCAGCTTGGGCAGTTCCAATATGTCGATAATCTGCTGAGGCTGGTAGACGGTAGTGCCGAGATAGCAATAGCCGAGCCCTTCTTCATCCATGAGGTTGCAGAGTGTTTGCGTATAAAGCAGAGCATCGGTAGCAGCATTGACGAACGACAGGAAGTTGTCGTAGCCGGGTTCTGCCTTACGACAACGGGCCCACGTGCTGGTGCGGTTGAAATCTGCACAGATAGTCAACACCACGGGAGCTTGCGTCACCATGGGTTGGTTGAAGTGGGCAGGGGCCAACTTAGCCTTCATCTCCGGAGAGCGTGTGACAACGACGCTGTAGAGTTGCAGATTGCCCATGGTTTGTGTACGACTGGCCTCTGACATGAGACGGTTCAATAGTTCTTCGCTGACTTCGCGGTCTGCATACTTGCGGATGGTCTTTCGAGTAAGAATTGACTTCATTTTTAGAGATTTTTGGGGCAAAGATACGAATATTTCTTTATTTATTCGTATCTTTGCGGACAAATTATAAGAATATGGAAGTAAATTTGCAAAAAGAGAGTCTTCAGCGCATAGCCCGTGAGTTGGCTCAGATGGGACAGCAGTCAGGAAAACCACTGACTGAGGAAGAAATCATTCCGCTGTTGGAACGGTATCAGGCAGCGTTTAGACCCGAGGTGACGGAAGTGCGTCCACAGGAATTGGAGTGCGATGTGGTCCGTTTCCAGAACAACAAGGATAAGTGGGTGGCATTGGTTGGTCTGTTGAACGGCTATCCCTACGAGATTTTCACGGGCCTGCAGGACGACGAAGAGGGTATCATCTTGCCAAAATCGGTTACTAAAGGTAAGATCATCAAGCATATTAACTCAGACGGGACGAAACGTTACGATTTCCAGTTTGAGAATACGCGTGGCTATAAGATAACGGTAGAAGGCTTGTCGGAGAAGTTTAATCCAGAATATTGGAACTATGCCAAACTCATCTCTGGCGTGTTGCGATACAGAATGCCTCTTGAACATGTTATCAAACTGGTCAGTTCGTTGCAGTTGCAGTCGGAGAACATCAATACTTGGAAAGTGGGCGTAGAACGTGCCCTTAAGAAGTATTTGGACGATGCTCCAGTAGAGGCGGAAACTCCTGACAATCATCAATAGCAGGATGGAGGAAAGAACTATGAAAGTGACGTCGAGCTATATTTTTTTGAACGAGGTGCGGATACATGCCTATCATGGTGTGCTGCCTCAGGAGAATGAGGTGGGACAGGACTTTTTGGTGTCAGCCCGTTGTGGCGTTGATATCTCGTCAGCTATGGAGCACGACATGTTGGAGGTTGCTTTGAATTACGGAACACTCTACCAGTTGATTGAACGCGAGATGGCTAAGACGTCCCAACTGATAGAACACGTGGCAGGCAGAATTTCCAAATGTGTGTTCAGCGAGTTCCCAATGGTCACTTCTTTGGATCTTTCCATCACCAAGTTGAATCCTCCGATGGGAGCTGATTGTAAGGGCGCTGGTGTGGAGTTACATTTAATTAATGATAAAACTGGCATATAAAACGAGGTTTTTTGCTCGCTTATTCGTAATTTTGCACCTGCAATGAAGGATAGATTACTGTTTTTGACTATATTTATGCTGTTACTGGCAGTGACGACTGTTACTGCAAGTAACCGAACTGCTTACACTTCGGTAACAAAAACAAATAAGTTCACACTGGTTATTGATGCCGGACATGGTGGCAATGATGCTGGTGCTATAGGTGCCATTACAAAGGAGAAAATCATCAACCTGAATGTTGCACTGGCTTTTGGACGACTGGTTGAACGCAACTGCTCGGATGTGAAGGTTATTTATACCCGTAAAACGGATGTTTTCATTCCCTTGCATACCCGTGCCGATATTGCCAATCGTAATAAGGCAGATCTTTTTATCTCCATCCATACCAACGCCCTGCCCAAGGGACGCATCTCGCGAGGCATGGAAACCTATACGTTGGGTATGCACCGTGCTGCCGACAACCTGGAAGTTGCCAAGCGCGAGAATGAAGTCATTCTTTACGAGAAGGACTATAAGCAGCGTTATCAGGGCTTCGACCCCAATTCCTCGGAAAGCTACATCATGTTCGAGTTCATTCAGGACCATAACATGGCACAGAGTGTCGACTTGGCGAAATTCGTCCAGAAGCGCACCTGTGCTACAGCAGGACGTATAGATAAAGGTGTGAAACAGGCTGGATTCCTGGTGTTGCGCGAGACCTCAATGCCTAGCTGTCTGATTGAACTTGGTTTTATATCAACACCAGACGAAGAGCGTTTCCTGAACACGACGAATGGTGTCAACCAGATGGCTCAGGGCATCTATCAGGCATTTTTAGATTATAAGAAGAAAAACTACGGTGGTATCACTGTCCCTCTTCAGGCAGAACCGAAGAAGGACGTCGAGATCCCTACCGTTGTTCCTAAGGCTGACCAGCAAAAGCAGGAGGTAAAGACGGAAAAGAAGAAAAGTAAGAAGAACCAAGTTGTCGAGGAACTTGCAAATGCCCGCGAGAATCGTGAGCCAGAGGCGAAAGTAGAGAAACCTGCTGCTCCCAATGCAGATTCCATCCTTGCTGCTGGAGGTGCACAGGTGGTGCCAAAGGCCCCCGCTAAAACCGCTGAACCCGCCAAACCTGCTGAACCCGCTAAAGTTGCTGAACCAGCGAAATCCACAGCGCCCGCCAAGCCTACAGAATCTGCCAAACCCACAGCGTCGGCCAGCGTTTCTAGTCCTACTGGTCTCTCTAGTTCTACTAGTATTGTTAGTCAAACTAGTTCAACTAGTCCGACTAGTTCTACAAGTAGTCCTGTATTTAAAGTGCAGATTCTGGCCAGCAGTTCAAAACTGAAACCTACCGATCCTCAATTGAAGGGACAGAAAGATGCGACGTACTATGAGGATGGTGGATTGTATAAATATACGGTAGGTTCATCTGAGAACTATAACGAGATTTATCAGCTACGCAAGACTCTTGCTGCCAGCTTCCCCCAATGTTTCGTCATTGCCTTCAAGGATGGCAAAAGGGTGGATGTCCAGCAGGCGATACAGGAATTTAAAAGAGGTAAGAAGTAAGAAAAATAAAAAACATTCGATATGAAATTCTTTACAAAAGAGGTAAAAATAGCTTTGGTGGCCATTCTTGGCATTGTCGTGCTCTATTACGGTCTGACGTTCTTGAAGGGACTTACCGTGTTCTCCAGCGACGATTCCTATTACGTTACGTTCACCGATGTCAGCGGCGTGTCAGCATCTACTCCAGTCTATGCCAATGGCTATAAGGTGGGTGTTATCAAGGGCATTCAGTATAACTACGATCCCCAAGGTAAGATTGTTGCTGAGATGGGACTAGACAAGCAGATGCGCCTGCCTCAGGGTTCACATGCGGAAATTGCCAGCGACTTGTTGGGAAATATCAAAATCAATCTGGTGTTGGGAGAGGATCCTATTCACATGGTAGCTAAAGGCGACACCATCACTGGAGGCGAGGAACAGGGAATGATGAAAAAATTGGGTGCGATGGTTCCCACCATAGAGGCTATTATGCCTAAGTTGGATAGTATTATGACCAGCTTGAACTTGTTGTTGGCTGATCCTGCGCTTCGTCAGACTCTTCATAACGTCGAGGGAATGACGGACAATCTGAATGCTACCAGTCGTGATTTGCGCTCTTTGTCTGCATCGCTCAATCGCGAGATGCCTGCCATGATGAATAAAGCCAGTGGCGTGCTTGACAATACCCAACAGTTGACTGGTAATCTGGCTGCTGTCGATGTGGCATCTATGACGGCAAGCATTAACCAGACACTGGCCAATGTTAATGAGATGACACGTAAGCTGAATAGTACAGAAGGTACGTTAGGACTCCTGATGCGCGATGCAACACTCTATAACAATTTGGCAGCGACGACGGCTTCTGCTGACTCTCTGCTTATTGACTTGAAAGCTCATCCGAAACGTTACGTCCACTTTTCCATTTTTGGCAAAAAAGATAAATAAAAATTCTTCTCTAAATATATTTTGTCTAAATAGGAGATGCTTAGAAATACCTTCAACTCAATGCCTCGCAACTGCTTGATATATCATGATTTCTGACGTGTAGAAAAAATCCTTTGCACAATGATTGTGAGACGTGCAGATGACATGTAAGTAGTTGTGAATTAAGAGCTTGGATATTTGCAAGAGGGAATATTGTTAAGAAAAAATCCTAAGTAGTCTAAAGTCCGAAAAACAAATGAGTTACGAGCTTTTGACAGTTTGTTGATTAAAAATGCAGATTTGCATATTTCAAAAATAATTGCGAACTTTGCAAGCGAAATCATTATTAACCGCACATTAGTGTAAAGTATTAAAAGAACAACGATCGCCGCATGGGAAATAATCCAAAGGCGCTTTGGGACAACTGCCTTCAATTCATAAAAGACAACGTCACCGAGCAGCAATTCAGAACATGGTTCGCGCCTATCGTCTTCGAGAAATACGACGACGACAGCCGGACTCTCCTCGTACAGGTGCCGAGCAGGTATGTGTATGAGTATCTGGAGCAGCACTACGTGAACTTGTTGAGTAAAGGGCTGTGTCGTTGTTTTGGCAATAGTGTGCAGTTGAACTACCGCATTGTGGTCGACCAGCAACACAAGCTGACCATCGACGAAGAGGGTAGCGAAGCAGTAGATATTGATGTCCCCGTGAAGCGGGAGGGTGTCAATAAGTCGCCTACGTTGCTCGATGCAGTGCCTCATCAGGAACTGGATCCCCAACTTGACTTGCACAAGACATTCCAAAGTTTTATAGAGGGCGATTCCAACAAGTTGCCGCGTACGGTAGGTATGTCTATCGCTGAGCATCCGGGTAAGTCGACCTTCAATCCTTTCTTTGTCTTTGGTCCCTCTGGTTGTGGCAAGACGCACCTTATCAATGCCATTGGTGTGCGTTGTAAGGAAGTGTACCCCCGTAGGCGCGTACTTTATGTATCTGCCCGTCTCTTCCAGGTGCAGTTTACCGATGCTACTCGCAGGAACACGGTCAACGACTTCATCCGCTTCTATCAGAGCATTGATGTGCTGATTGTAGACGATATTCAAGAATGGGCTACAGCAACGAAGACGCTCGACACGTTCTTCCACATCTTTGATCACCTGTTCCGTTTGGGCAAACAGATTATTCTTGCCTCCGATCGTCCTCCTGTTGACTTACAGGGTGTCAAGGATCGTTTGTTGACGCGTTTTGCCTGCGGTCTTATTGCTGAGCTCGAACAGCCCAATGTGCAGTTGTGCATTGATATCCTGAATGCCAAATGCCGTCGCGATGGTCTGAAGATTCCTGAGAATGTCATTCAGTATATTGCAGAGACTGCCAATGGTTCTGTACGCGATTTGGAGGGTGTCATTAATTCTTTGCTGGCCTATTCGGTGGTTTACAATTCGAATATTGATATCCGTCTGGCTCAGCGCATCATCCAGCGTGCTGTGAAGTTGGACAACAAGCCGTTGACCATCGACGATATTCTGGAGAAGGTCTGTGGACACTATGGCGTCGAACAGAAGAGCATCTTCACCCGCTCACGTAAACGCGACTTGGTCATTGTGCGTCAGGTGTCTATGTATCTGGCACAGAAGTACACCAACATGCCTGCCGGACGCATCGGACAACTCATCGGAGGTCGCGACCATTCTACCGTTATCCATAGCTGTAGTGCTGTTGAACAACGTTTGAAGGTCGACAAGTCCTTTATGGCAGAACTGAATAGCATTGAGAATTCATTTCGCCTGAAAAAAGAAAAATAATCCGTAAAATATTTGGCGGTTTCAAAGAAAAGACGTACTTTTGCAACGAAGTACGTACTTATGTCGTACAAAATGATACGAAACAAACAAATTTACTAACAAATAATTAAAACAAAACGATTATGAAAAAAATCTTTACGCTTATTTCAGTAGCCTTAATGGCAATCAGTTCTAATGCACAGGAAATTCCAGAGCATGTCTATCCCATTAAAGATGTTGTATGGGGTGACATTACATGGAAAGACGGTAACGGTAAGAAGGATAAGGATAATAATGATATGTTCTTCTTAATGGGTACTGGTAACGGCTATAAGAATATATACGCAGAGGAGATTTATACCGATGGTGAGGCGACTGGTAAATATCGTCCTTTTTATACCTACATTGATTATGAGAAAGGTGAGACAGGACTCCCTGGATATGGATTGTACTACAAGCTTACTCCCTCTATGGCAGGAACAATTAGAATGTGTGTATGGGTAAACAAAGGTAACCGTAAGACTTTCATAGTAAAGGCTTCTACTGGTCTTCCTCTCACTCCCTATGTAGATTATACTTTCGATGGCTATGTAAATGGCCAGAATGCTAATACCGACCAGCCCAAACTAGATGATAATGGGCAGCAGGTTCTCGATAATGAAGGTAATCCTGTATGGATTCAGGCTCCAATCTATTTCACCGCTGATGAAATCAAAGCTCGTCATGATGAGCAGGGCGCTAACCCTTATGTCATTGACAAGGGTAATCAGGCTGTTTGGGGCTGGCTGACTTTCAATGTGGAAGCTGGTGAGAGCTATTGTGTCTATCAGCAGAGCTCGCAGCTTGGCTTTGGCGGCTTTGAGTTTGGTGATGGAATCTACGTTGCTTCTTTCGGCCCTGGAGGCATAGCACCTGAATTTGCTGCTGTAGTTGATGGTGAAGGCAAGGCTACCAACGTCAACAATAGAGGCTCTGTAGTGTCATTTACAACCTGTGGTGTAGACGTTGAGGCTGTTGGTGGTGCTGTTCCTACTGAAGTTACTCCGAATTTAGAAACCGGTATTGCTAATGTGAAGGCTGAGATTGAGAGCAATGCTCCTCGCTACAACTTGGCAGGTCAGAAGGTTGCTGAGAACTACAAGGGTGTAGTTATCCAGAACGGTCGCAAGATGATTCAGTAATCGATGAAGTTATAGGTTAAGGAAATATCATCATTAAATAATAAGGTGGCGGTTCCATAAAGGACGCCACTTTTTTTTATGTTTTCTTGTCTATTTGAAATATTGTTCGTACCTTTGTCACGCAAAACTACTAAAGCAAATGAAAAAGAAATGAAGAAATTATTTTTGACGATGATGGCACTTGTTGCCGTATTGGCTGTGAAGGCTCAGAAAACACTGGTAGTAGCCCAAGACGGTACAGGCGATTATTCCACCATTCAGGCTGCTGTCGATGCAGTGTCTGAAGGCGAGGAGGCAACAATCTGGGTTAAGGCTGGAACGTATACTGAACTGGTGAAAATTGGTACGCGCCAGAAACAGTCTACCAAGAAAATTTCGCTGATAGGCGAGGGAATGACTCAGACCGTAATTACCGAATCCAAGGGTAAGAACAATATTGGCAGCGGAAAGGACGTGCGTGACTATGCCACACTAGCAATCTTTGCAGACGACTTCTATGCCCAGGATTTATGTATTCAGAATACGGGAGGTTCTGCTGCTGGTCAGGCATTGGCTCTCTTCGTCAGCGGTGATCGTCAGACCTTCTACCATTGTCGGGTGGCAGGCTATCAGGATACTCATCGCTCTAAGAAAGATACGCGAAGTTATTATAAGGAGTGCGTTATCGAGGGACGTACCGACTTCATCTATGCTGGCGGCACGTGCTGGTTCGATCGTTGCACGCTCCATTGTGTGGGTGGCGGTTATATCACGGCTCCAGAAGACCTGACTGTCTATACGACTGCTGAGGATGGCACGAAGATTTGGCTGGGCTTTTTCTTCAATAATTGCGAAGTGACCAAGGCTAGTGGCGTTTCCGACAAGAGCGTTGCGTTAGGGCGTTGTTGGGGAGCTGAGAAATGTGGCAGTATGTTCCTGAACTGTCAGCTGAATAATATCATCAAGGCCAGTGGTTGGGAGACGATGGGTGGCAATGACGGAACTAAGTCGTATTTTGCAGAATATAAGAGTAAAAATGGAGACGCATTGGCTGACGTCTCTCAACGCATCAGTTGGAGTCATCAGCTGACGGATGGCGACTACGAGAAAGTGAATACCTGGGCAAAGGTGGATGCTGCCTATCGTGCCATCAAGACCTCGGCAGTAGCTTACGATCCGGAGGCTATCATTGCCAGTCATCAACAACAGACGGGGACTGACGATTATGCACCCTTGGAGAATAAGTTGCTGGCTTTCCCAACGGCTCGCGGTTTTGGCAAGTTCGTTTCCGGCGGTAGGGGCTGTAAGGTGGTCGAGGTGACCAATCTCGACGATGATCCAGCTAACCCCTCTGAGGGCTCACTGCGATGGGCGCTCACCGTTGCAGGCAAGGAGAATGCCACCATCGTCTTCCGTGTCAGTGGTATCATCAAGTTAGGTGTCAACGCCCAGAAGAAACGTGAGTTGCGTGCAAGTCTGAAGAATGTCACTATTGCCGGACAGACGGCCCCTGGCGATGGAATCCTCATTCGTGGCGGCAAGGTGAACTTGGGCGGTTCGAATAATGTCATCATCCGTAACCTGCGTTTCCGTGTGGGTGAAATTGATGAGGCTGACCTGGCTAAACCTACTGACAGCCGCTTCATTGCTGGTGCTGGCTTGGGCATTGAGAATGCCAAGAATTTCATCATCGACCATTGTTGTTTTGGCTGGAGCGGTGAGGAGAATATGACCATCTACGACAATCATTTTACCACAGTCCAGTGGTGCATCATTCACGAAGGTCTCTACGATGCAGGTCACCAGAAAGGCAGTCGCAGCTATGGCAATCAATGGGGAGGCTCGCCAGCAACCTATCATCATAACCTGTTGGCTCACAACTACAACCGCAGCTCACGTCTGAATGGGGCCAGCAGTACTACGGAAGATCGTAATGTCTTCATGGAGTATATGAACAACGTGAACTATAACTGGGGCAAGAAGAACTCTTGTTATGGTGGCGAGAACGAGGCCGGCACTTACAGCTCGCATGAGTGCAACTTCGTGGGCAACTACTACAAGCCTGGTCCATCGACGCCCAATAACAGTTATTTCATGGAACTGTCAGGTGCCCGTAGTGGTAAAACGCTTAATCCGAATCCCTCTCGCTGGTACTTTGCTGACAACGTTATGGAGGGTAATAGCAATGCAACCAATGACAACTGGAGCGCCATACATAACAATACCACCTATACGGTGGCGGGCATGAAGTCGGAAACTTTGGTTTATCCCTCCTCGGAGGTCACGCGTCTGGATAAATGTAAGTTTGAAGACTACGACCTCTATCGTACCCCTACAGAAAGTCCTGAAGAGGCTTACGAGCATGTGTTGGCAAAGGCAGGAACTATTCGTCGTGACGTGACGGAGCAGCGTATTGTGGACGAGGTGCGCAACAAACAGGCGCTGTATAAAGGTACAACGCTCAAAAAGGCAGGCTTTATCGATTCTCCTGAAGATGCTGAGGGCTGGCCGACCTATGATGTCGGATTACCTGTTGTCGATAATGACCATGACGGTATGGCAGACGACTGGGAAGTGGCAAATGGCTTCAATCCTGCCGATCCGGAGGATGGCAAACTGGTTGTCTCAACTGAGGGCTACACGGCGCTGGAAGTCTATCTGAACAGTCTGATGGGTGAGCATGTTGCCATTACGCCTACTGCCATTAGAACGGTGTGTTCCACAGCCTCGGATGTAGTCCGCCGTCAGTTCTTTACGTCCGACGGTCGTCTGGTGAGTCGCTTGCACCACGGAGTGAACATCGTCCGGGAACTGCTGGCCGATGGCACGACAAGAATCACAAAGGTCGTGGCTAAATAATACACGACGAAAAGAATTATCAACATGAAATACTGGCTAACTTTACTATTGATTACTGTTTCTGGTCTCTCAGTCCACGCTGAGGAGATTGTCGATGTCACCTCGAGGTTCACATACTGTTGGGGCAGCTCGGAAAGTTTTACCCGTAATGCTGACGGTAGTATCACATATCACGGAAAGCAATGGGGCGGACTAGCGGCTTGGATAGGTGACGAGGACTGGACGGAATATAGCCAGCTGGTGTTCGAACTGGCTGAGCCTTCGCCTTGTGCTGTGCAGCCCTTGGTGTTGTATCCTGACGGTGTGGACAATGATCATCATTACATGGAGGCAGGCACGACGAAAGCCTTTGTCGAACTGTCGGAAAACAAACGGCAGCATGTCACACAGGTGGCTTTTCAGACCAGTAAGGCGGTAACGGTTGTCATCACGCGCATCTATCTGGTCAAAGCACCTTTACAGGACTATGGCGAACAGAAGGGCCAGTTGCGCATCAATGAGTTGATGCAGTCGAATATTGACTGTATCATGGACGACCTGAACGACTTTCCCGATTCGTGGGTAGAGTTGTATAACAGTGGGCCGACTCCCGTTAATTTGAGACGTTACAAGCTGGGCCTGACTAACGATGTCAATACTGCTTGGCAATTGCCTCTGCAGGTGCTGGAGGCTGGGCAGTTTATTATCGTCTGTTGCGATAAGGAGGGTCAAAAGTTACATACCAATTACCGTTTAGACTCTGGAAAGGGTGGCTCTGTATATCTGTTTTTCGATGGCGAGGTGGACGACAAGTGTGAGAATATTGAAAAGCAACCTGCTCCCAACATTTCGCTGGGTTACAAGAGTGAGACGGACCTTACGTGGGGCTACCAGTATCAGCCCACGCCAGGAGCAGCTAACTGCGGTACGCTCTGTGCAAAAAAGAATTTCTTGGGCGAGCCAGTGTTCAGCGAGAAGGGTAGGGTTTTGACAAATGGTGCAACGCTACAGCTGCAGTTGTCACTGCCAACTGGTTCACCTGAGGGTGCCGTTGTGCGCTATACACTTGATGGCAGTGAACCTACGGCCGGCAGTCCCGCCTATACGTCGCCCATTACCATCAATAAGACTGCGACGGTGAGGGCTAAGGCTTTCTGTGACGGATATTTGTCGGCTCGCAGTGCCACACAGTCGTACATCTTCCTGGGACGTGACATGACGTTGCCTGTCATCTCGCTGGTGATGGATCAGCGATACTGGGACGACCCACAGCTGGGAATCATTTCGAACAACTCATCTGAGAAACGTGTTGACTGGCGGCGTCCTGTTAACATCGAGTACTTTGAATCACCCAACAGCGACAGCAAACTTAATCAGTTAGGGGAGACCCGCGTTCAGGGTGGCGCTTCACGAGGTGCCAAACTGAAGTCGCTGGCTGTATATGCCCATAAACGCTTTGGTGAGAAACGCCTATCCTATGAGTTCTTCCCCGACCAGCGTCCTGGCGATACGGAATTCAAATCGCTGGTGTTGCGTAATGCGGGTAACGATTTTGACTATCTCTTGATGCGCGATGCTGTTATTCAGCGCACAATGGCCCAGCATGTAGATCTGGACTGGCAGGCCTGGCGTCCGGCTATAATATTTGAGAATGGAGTGTATAAGGGAATTCTCAATATTCGTGAACGTTCTAATGAGGATAATGTCTATACCCACTACAACAAGCTGGAGGATATTGACATGATAGAGAATTGGTATGACTTGAAAGAGGGCGACTGGGAGAACTACAACCGTTTCAAGGCTTTTTATATGGAGACAGGGCATACCATGGCCGAGTATGAACAATGGATGGACTGCACGGAGTTTGCCAACCTGATGATTATGAACCTCTATTTTAGTAATCGTGACTTTCCTGGTAACAATATCGTTCTTTGGCGACCACGTACAGCAGATGGTCGTTGGCGTTTTATAGCCAAGGATACGGATTTTGGTCTGGGACTCTATGGACATCCCTCTAATTACAATACCGTTGCCTGGATTAACGACCATAATTATGACTCGTCAGCAAACTGGGCTAATGGCGAGAATGAGACGATGCTATTCCGTCATCTGATGGACGATGCTGGTTTCCGTCAGTTGTTCCTCGAACGAGCTGCCGTGTATATGGGAGACTTCCTGAACGAACGTGGCACCAGAGCCGTCTGGGATCCGATGGTGGAAATGATCAAGCAGGAGTTCCCCTATCATAAGAAGGCTGTCAATGGTTGGATTAACTACGACAATGAATTGAAGAACGCTCGCCAGTGGGTGGCAGAGCGTACCGCCTATTTTTATCAGCAATTGGCAGATTTTTATCATTGCGGCACGCCCACTATCCTGACTGTTAACAAGGAAGTGCCTTCTGATAAATTGGCGGATGTCACCATCAGTTTGAATGGTGTTTCCTTGAGTCGGTCAGTCTTTGATGGTAAGTTTTACGCTGGTAGTGAGGTGGTGCTGCGCGCACAGGGTGGTGCACAGCCCGTGAAAGGCTGGCAGATGGTCCAGACGAACTACGACGGTTCGACGACGGAGAAAATAATCGATGGTGAACAGCACACTTTCACGATGCCTTCGTGTAGGTCGCTCATCGTGAATGCTTTGTTCGAAACTTCGGGCGTGCGTACAATCATGGCTTCCGCCCCCTCATCCGATGATGCTTGGTACACCCTCGACGGGCGCCGTCTAAACGGCCGTCCGCAACAACCGGGCCTTTACATCAATGGTGGTCGGAAAGTGGTCGTCTCTAAACTCTCAACTTTATAAGGTGATTTCGCCACTGCCGTAACATCGGTGGTAGCGATTGTCGTAGATTATACAGAACTGTCCTGGGGCAACGCCATGTATGGGTGCTGCGGCATGCACCATGTATCTGCCGTCACCCATTGCTTCCAGTCGTGCTGGCAGGTACTCCGGGGTATGACGTATCTTCAATGTAATATCCGTTGGCGGCAATTGGCCGTTGATGCTATGGAAGTCGCGGATGGGGAAATCTTGCTTGTAGGCCGTCTCAGGGTCGTAGCCATGCGACACGTAGATGATATTCTGCTCCGTGTCTTTCTTGATGACGAACCAAGGGCCGCCACCCAGTCCCATCCCCTTACGCTGTCCGATGGTGTGGAACCAATGGCCTTTGTGTTGCCCGATCTTCTTGCCAGTCTCCAGTTCTATCACATCGCCCGGTAACTCGCCTAAGTAGCGACGGATATAGTCGTTATAGTTGATCTTCCCCAAGAAACAGATGCCCTGTGAGTCGCGACGGTGAGCGGGTGCCAGGTGTTCGCGCTCGGCAATCTCGCGTACCTCTTCTTTCATCATGTGACCAATAGGGAACATCGCTTTCTCCAATTGCCAGTCGTAAATCTGTGCCAGAAAGTCTGTTTGGTCCTTTACGGGGTCAGGGCTGGTGCAGAGCCATTTGAGTGTTTCCTCATATTCTGTTGTGGCATAGTGTCCTGTGGCTATCAGGTCGTAGTCCTTGCCTTGTTTCTCGTGGAAGGCACCGAACTTAATCAGTCGGTTGCACATCACGTCAGGGTTCGGCGTCAGTCCCGCGCGAACCTTATCCATCGTGTATTTCGTCACCTGGTCCCAGTATTCCTTATGGCAGTCTACGACCTCCAGCTTGCAACCATACTTGTGGCTGACGGCTGTGGCCATCTCCAGGTCTTCCTCGCTCGAGCAGTCCCACTCCTCCTCTTCCTCAGGACCAATCTTGATGTAGAAACAGTCGGGTTGCAACCCCTGGTGCACCAGTTCGTAGAGCACCACACTGGAGTCTACACCCCCTGAGAGTAATACTGCAATCTTCTTATCTTTCAAATCCATGTTGCAAAGATAGTGCAAAATTTCGATTAAGCGAAGGAAATGAGAATATATTTTCATTTCTGAGCGTGAGAAAGTTGATTAAATCGAGCGAAAAACCCCAAAAAATCGACTTTTTTTTCTATCTTTGCAATATCTAAGGAATTTTGCTCGTATATATAGATAGAAGACCATTCATAAAATGACAACGATTACTGACATAGACCTTTTACAGGGGCTGCGGAAACAAAGCCCCAAAGCCCAGAGAAAGGCGCTCGAACGCTACGGCAACGAGGTCTTC
Organism: uncultured Prevotellaceae bacterium; assembly: GCA_902764705.1. GTDB lineage: Bacteria > Bacteroidota > Bacteroidia > Bacteroidales > Bacteroidaceae > Prevotella. The sequence continues at coordinate 37,869 of CACWWZ010000017.1, forward strand.
GCACAGGTGACGAGGATGTTGCCAGCGACGGAGGATGCCGAGGAGGTGTATCAGGACGTGTTTGTGAAGGTCTTTAAGAACATCGAAAAGTACGACGCCGAGAAGTCATCGCTCCGAACATGGATTTCACGCATAGCCTACAACGAAGCCATTACGTGGCTCAGGCACAAACGCCAGGCGGTGATATACTTCGAGGACCGCGAGGGTAGGGCCGAACAGCTGTCGGACGCGGAAGTGGAAGAGACACTGGGTCACCCGAACAGCGAGACCGTACAGCTGATACGTGCAGCGTTGAAACACCTGCCACCCGAAGAACGAGCCATCATCACGATGTTCTACTACGAAGAAATGAGCTTAAAAGAGATTGCTTATGTGACGGAGTCTATTCCAACAACGGTAGCCTCGAAGCTCAGTCGAACGAGAAAGAAAATATGTAAAATCATCAAAATGTTGCAATCATGACAGAGGAGAAAATCAATGCACTCAGACAAGCGGACACAAACCTGCGCGACGCCTTGAAGATGGACGAAGCGGAACTGCCGCAGATGCCTGTCGACCTCAACGAGCGACTGATGCAGCGCATGGCCACTCAGAAGGAGAAGAAGCCGCGTCGCATCGTGTGGCCCTGGATTGCTGCCGCTTGTGTGGCTGGCGTCATGATGATCTGGCTGACGCCACCCAAGGAAGAAGCCTCACCCCTAACCCCTCTCCAAGAGGCGAGGGGAACTCAGGAGAAGGAAGTGGTAATGCCCAAGGTAGAAAAAGAGGTTGAGCAAAAGATTGCTAAGGTGGAAACGGAAGCCACAGCTCCAATGTCCACTCCTGTCAAGAGCAGGAAACCCCAAGTTAAAACCACTGTCGTAAAACGCGACGCAGCTCCCTTGGCACAAGAGACGAAAGCTGAGGAGCCTGCTGCTGCACCCGTCGTTGACGAAGTTCACAAGGACCTGGCAGTTGCCGAGACTGCAAAACCTCAGGAAAAGATGGTCACCATGACTGAGCGTGACATTCCCATCACTCGTCCTGAAAACTACAAATACACTCCTGAGGAGCTCGCCCTGATGAAGAAACAGGCCAACGAAGCCTATCTGAAATGGGCGCAACTGGAACTCGAGATCGCAAAACATAATTTAGAGCAAACAGCCCAGAAATAAAATATAAAAATGTAATAATGTAAAAATTAAAAAATTAAACGCCATATGAAACGAATATTCACCATGCTGCTCATTGCTTGCAGCGCCATTATAACCGTCAGTGCCGAATCTACGGCTACCCCGCAGAAGAAGGCAAAGAGTGTCATCCAAAGCCTGGAAGGTATCATCGCATTTCATGCTAAGGAGGGTAGCCAGACACTATCCGTCACCAAGAATCCTGAAACAGGTCTTATTGAGTCAAGCGAACGCATCGCACCTTTCACCTGTGAGAAAGAAGACCTGTGGACCATACCCATCGGTTTCAGCGATGATGAGCCTTTGTCGTATCAGTACATGCACCTGCTGCCAGGCAACGCAGAACTATTCAACCTGAAGGTGGTGACTAACAACGGAAAGAAGAGCAAGGATGTACGTATTCGTACCAATACTAAGCAGGAGATGTGGTTCATGTGCTGCAAGAACCCTGACAACCCCCAGTTACGCGATGCATACGCCATCGTGTGGGAAGAAACCAAGGATAAAAGGGTCACGGGCACCGTCTTTATGATTACCTCGCTACGCCCAGACATGTACGAAAAAAACATGTCGAGCGCAGGCCTCTTGAGCGACAATAAGAACACATTCATCATCGACGGCCGCGTGGGCTATGATCTGAACGACTCTCTCTACGTGGTCTATATGGCCGACTCAGCCGAGGAATTGAACAATGTGAAAGACAGTGACTTCGTGGCTACGATGCCTGTGGTGAACAAACGCTTCAGTTTCAGTGTGCAGCTCGACAAGCCTAAGGTGGGCCGCATTCGCACCGTCATGCCCGATGGTTCGCTTTGCCAGCTGTGGACAAACCTCGACTTCGTGCCTGGAGAGACCTATCGTATCACCACACATAACGGCTACTACGACGAGGATCGCGACTACGAGCAGCGTGTAGGCCGCTACTCTGGAAAAAGCCTGCTGAACGACCTGCAGCGCCGAGGTATTGACGACCAGACGGTACAGGTAACAGACCAAGTTCCCGAGGAATTCAGGACTGTCGAAACTGCTCCGAGTAAGCCTTGGCGACAGACTCTCCAGAAAAACCAGCTGGCACAACTTCAAATGAAGGCTGAACTGGTGAAGATGGACATGGAAGCCATTAAGCTCAAATACCAAACGATTGGTGAAATCATGAGCGGGTTCAGAAGTTATGACAGAATCATGTTACTCTTTGACCAGATATTAGAGAAAAACAAGGAACTGGACAAGAAATATCAGGAAGTTATCAAACTGGCAAAGAAACTGAATGTTCCGTCCGAAGAAATGCCTGGCCTTTACAAGGAAATTCTGGAGTTCTATACCGAGCAGAACAAGGCCTTGAATGAAGTCTTCAAGGATTCCATCACCCATGGCAAATCCACCCGCAAGCTTCAAGAATACGTTGCGAAGCAAACGGAGAAGTACATCAATGAGATGCAGAAATCTCTTCAGTAACAATACGAAAAGCCACCTTCGGGTGGCTTTTTTAATGGTTTCCTCTATTTTCACTACTCCAAAATTTTGTGCTTTACTCGTTTTTCACTATCTTTGCAACATCAAATGAATAGATTGCAGATTTTCAACCAATAAAAAACTGAATTATGGAGAACAAGGAATTTGCCTTTAAGGGCGTGGTAGTGAACGGTTTCGTGATGTTGTTTGTGAACTTTGCCGTGCTGGCTTTGTCCACTTGGGGAATTGTAGAGAGTATCATCGAGCTGGATGCCAGCGATGGTGCCTGTGGCGGCTGGCTGTTGGCTGGTGGCATCGTGCTGCTGCTGGTGAATATCATCATGTGGTGCGGCTTTATGATGCTGGAGCCCAACGAGGCTCGCGCACTGACATGGTTTGGAAAATATTCGGGAACATTTGCTCAGGCAGGATATTACTGGATTAATCCGTTCTATGGTACGAAGAAAGTGTCGCTGCGTGCCCGCAACCTGGATGCTGAACCCATTAAGGTGAACGACAAAACGGGTAACCCGGTGATGATAGGTCTGGTACTGGTATGGAAGTTGAAGGATACGTATAAGGCCTTGTTCGAAGTGGATTCGCAGACGATGGCTTCCACGGCCCAGGGACAGGTTGGTGGCGACGTGAAGAGCCTCATGAACGCTCTGGAGCGTTTCGTGCGTGTGCAGAGCGACGCTGCCCTGCGCCAGGTGGCCGGACAGTATGCCTACGACGATGAGGATAATAAAACTAATGAGCTGACGCTGCGTGGCGGTGGCGAGGAGATTAACGACCAGCTGGAGCAGAAACTGAACGAGCGTCTGGCACTGGCGGGTATCGAGGTGGTCGAAGCCCGCATCAACTATCTGGCCTATGCTCCCGAAATCGCCGCTGTGATGCTGCGTCGTCAGCAGGCTTCAGCCATCATTACGGCTCGTGAGAAGATTGTGGAAGGTGCTGTCAGCATGGTGAAGATGGCACTGGACAAGCTGAAGGACGAGAATGTAGTGGCGCTGGACGACGAGAAGAAGGCAGCTATGGTGTCGAACCTGCTCGTGGTGCTGTGTGGCGATGACTCGGCCCAGCCGGTTGTAAATACAGGAGACATTAGGTGAAATGTAAAAATGAAACCCCTCTCCGTCTCCCCCTCGGGGGAGTGACCGAAGCCTCCCCTCGGGGAGGTTTGGTGGGGGTTACAAACCTCAAAACGATGATGAAGATATTCCAGAGTTTTATTTTCCGTGCGCTGTGCGCCATTGTGATTGGTGTGCTGCTGGTAAAGTTTCCACAGGATGGTGTGACTTGGCTGACGATGGCCATCGGAGCGCTGTTCTTGTTGTCGGGCATTATTGCCCTGATAGCCTACTGGCAGGCAAAACGACATGCTGGCGAGTATACCATCACCGACCAGCAGGGCCGTGTGGTAAGGGGCGGACAACCCACTTTCCCCATCGTAGGTGCGGGTAGTGTGATACTGGGTTTGGTGCTGACGCTGTCACCCAATGCCTTTGTCAACGGACTGATGTATATGCTGGCTGCCGTCCTGATACTGGGTGGTGTGACGCAGCTGATGGCACTGGTTGCCGCCCGCCGTTTGGGCAGTATTCCCTTCGGCTATTGGGTGATGCCGTCGCTGATTCTGTTGGTAGGTCTGTTTGTCATCCTGAAACCTGGGGAGACGGCAGAATTACCACTCCTGATACTTGGATGGTGTTCCATGCTGTATGGAGTGGTGGAACTGATTAATGCGCTGAAGATTTACCACGTACGCAAACAGGCTAACCAAAATATAGTAGCCTCTGAAATCTCAGAGGCTACGGAAGTATCGGAAAATTCTGAATACTTGGAAGTTACAGAGGTGTCAGACGTTAGTGACGATGCCCTCGATGTAAGTACGGAGGATGTGGATACCGGTCTTGTTGTCCCCACCCGAGGGGATGATTAAGTCGGCATACTGCTTGGTCGGTTCAATGAACTGGTCGTGCATGGGCTTGAGCACGCGCTCGTAGCGCTCAAGCACTTGGTCGACGGTGCGTCCGCGTTCCACCACATCGCGACGGATATTGCGGATGAGGCGCACATCGGCATCGGTATCGACAAAAATCTTCAGATCCATCATGTCGCGCAGCTTCTTGTAGTGCAGCGTCATGATACCCTCAAGGATGATAACGGGCTTTGGCTCGACATGTATTGTCTCCGGCAGGCGGTTGGAGATGATGTATGAATAGGTTGGCTGTTCGATGGCCTGCCCGTTTTTCAACATCTTGATATGGTCCGTTAGCAACTTCCAGTCGAAGGCATCAGGATGGTCGAAGTTGATGGCACGGCGCTCTTCGTCCGTCATGCCCGTCGTGTCGTTATAGTACGAGTCGAGGGGTACAATGGCAGCGCAGTGGGGAGGCAGTGCCTGAGCGATTTTCTTGACGACGGTGGTCTTTCCCGAACCAGTACCGCCAGCTATTCCGATGATAGTCATTTTATTTCTGTTCCTTTACGAGATAGACGAGGGTGGGCAGGTGGTCGCTATATCCGTCAAGCCAAACACCGCCGGCATGTGTACGCAGGGGGTTACCCTTGTAGTTGCCTTCCAACTGGAACAGGTAGTCGCGACGGAAAATCTGTGGCTGATAGAACTTCAGCGTCGAGAAGTCGCGCTTGCCAGGCATGTTGAGCAATGACTTGGAAAGAATAATCTGGTCGAAGAGGTTCCATGCTCCGCCATACGACAGCGTACCTGTTCCGCTGGCGTGGATGTTCCAGAACGGATTGTAGAGACCACCGTCCTCGACTTCGGCAATTTCACGACGGGCACCCAGAGCCTCTGACATGGAACGGTCGGCAGGGTCGTCGTTCATATCGCCCATGATGATGATTTTTGCGTTGGGATCATCACGAAGCAACGAATCTTTCACCACGCGGATCTGCTTGCCGCCCAACTCACGATAATAAGAGGTGGCACCACGCGAGGGCAGGTGGTTGACGATAATGGTGAGGTGCTCGTCGGCTAGTGTACCGCTGACAACGAGGAAACCACGGGTAGCACGACCCTTTTCGATGTCTTCCTGTAACTCATATATATAAGGTACGAGCTTGACGTCGCGTACGGTGAACAAAGCGGGATTGTATACCAGACCGCAGTCGACACCACGCTGGTCGGGACCTTCGATATGTACGAACTGGAAGTTACGGCGCTTCAGAGGCTCCTGCTCACAGAGGTCGGTGAGACATTTCGCATTCTCAACCTCAGAGACTCCAATGGCAGCACAGCCTACAAGAGGCAGCTTGTCGGTACCCATGTCGGCCAGCACGCGGGCCATGTTGCGAAGCTTGTGGGTATATTTCATGCCTGTCCACTTATTGCGACCATCGGGAAGATATTCGTAGTCGTTATGACCTACATCGTGGCAGGTGTCAAAAAGGTTTTCAAGGTTATAAAAACCAACTGCGTAAACTGAGAATTTTTTCTCCTGAGCCTGTGCATTCATCGTTCCTACCAGGAACATGATTGCGATAATTGATAATAGTTTTTTCATAATAGTTTCAGATTTTTGTGGCGAAGATAGTGACTTTTTTTCAAAAAATCAAATTTTTCACAAAAAAAAACACTTATAATGTATGTTTTTACATTTTATTTATTATCTTTGCAGCAATATTACGAATAACTAACTAAAAACTGACTTATGCAGAAAAAGCTGAAATTAACAGTGATGGCACTATTCATCGTCGCAACTGCACTGGCTCAGACTGAAGAACCCAAGCAGTCGGAGACCCAGGATGACGTTGTTAGCGAGCAGGCCTTCACCTTTACGGAAGCTCAGTTGGGTGAAGATGATGACATGTCGCAGAACGTGACTATCATCACGTCGAATCAGAACATCTACGCTTCATCGGTAGGTTTTCTCTTTAGTCCCGGACGTTTCCGTTACCGTGCTTTTAACCAAAAGTACAATGAGATTTACGTCAATGGCGTTTCCATGAATGACTTGGAAAGTGGACAGTTCCGTTATTCGCTGGTAGGCGGCTTGAACCGTATTACCAACCGAAGCAAGGAGGCTGCGTTGCCATTCGAGTTTAACAACTTCTCCATGCCTGGCATGGGTGGCTCGAACAACTTCGATTTCCGCCCCAGCCATATGGCAACTGGACAGTATGCGGCTGTTGCCTTTGCAAACCGTAATTATACGGTACGCGGGCAATACGCTTATAATACTGGCTTGCGTCCTGACGGTTGGGCCTTCTCGGCTGCTCTGACCTACCGCTGGGCAAACATGGAGACGTCGAACGTGCCTGGAACGTTCTACAACGCCCTCTCGTACTACGTCGGTGTCGAGAAGAAGTTGAACGACAAGCATGCCCTCTCGCTCGTCACCTGGGGTAACCCCACGGAACGTGCCGCACAGGGACCTTCGACAGACGAAATGTACTGGCTTGCCAACACCTACTTCTACAATCCCAACTGGGGTTACCAGAACGGTAAGAAGCGCAGTGCACGTATTGTTCATGATTTTGCGCCCACAGCTTTACTGACTTGGGACTGGAAGATCGGAATGGATACGAAGCTGACGACCTCGCTGACCGGCCGCTATTCTTATTACAAGAATACGCGTCTGAACTACAACAACAGCGAGAACCCCAAGCCCGACTACTGGAAGAACCTGCCGTCGAGCTACTATGATGTATGGTATGAAGATGATGTCGCAGGCCGCACAGTAGCTGGCTACAACGACTTCATGCGTGCATGGGCTTACTTGTCGGGCAGCGAAGAGGCTCGCCAGATTCAGTGGGATCGTCTGTACTACGCCAACCAGCAGGGCAACGCTGCCGGACGTGACGCTATGTACTTCATCACTGCCAGGTACAACAACAACATCAATCTGGCACTGGCATCGACGCTGAACACCAAACTCAACAAGAACACGACTTTGAACCTGGGTGTGCAGCTGGCTGCCAACATCAGTCAGAACTATCAGAAGATTGACGATCTGCTGGGAGCCTCCCATGTGAGCAACATCAATACCTACGCGCTGGGTAACTACCCCATGGGCGACCCGCACGTGTACTACGACATGCGCAATCCGACCGCAGAGCTTAAGGAAGGCGACAAGTATAGCATGGACTACGATCTGCACACACGCAAGGCACAGTTGTGGAGCTCGCTGAAGTTCGTCAAGGGCAACTATCAGGGTTTCCTGGCAGGACGCGTTGGTGGTGTGATGATGTATCGCGATGGTAAGATGGAGAATGGTATCGCAGTGGCTCAGGGCAATGGCGTCACCTCGTACGGAAAGAGCGAGACGGGTAAGTTCCTGGACGGCGGTGCGAAGTTTGGTCTAACCTCGCACACGCTGAGCAAATATGGTATCACCTGGAATGTCGGCGTTGGTTTTGAGTTCCGTGCTCCGACTCCCAAGACGGCCTTCGTATCACCTGAGGTGAACAACGACTTCGTGAGAAACCTGAAAAACGAGAGAGTATTCTCGAGTGAGGCTGGTTTGCAATACGAGACGACTTGGTTGAAGGCTAACGTCGGCGGTTACTTTAGCCGCATCAATGACGCAACGGAGTGGCAGCAGTTCTTCGACGACGATGCTACATCATTTACTTACGTCTCGATGACGAATATCCAGAAAGAATACTACGGACTGGAGTGGGGTTTGAAGTTCAAGCTGAATTCCGCGTTCAGTATCAAGACGCTGGGTACCATCAGTGAGGCTAAGAACATGAACAATGCCGACGTCATCTACATGAAGTCGACGGAGGGAACGTATCACAATGATATAGTATATAACAAGAATATGCGCGAGGCTGGTACCCCGCTGTCGTGCTACAACCTGACACTGAGCTACAACGCCAAGGGATGGTTCATCGACGTCATGGGTAACTACTACGACCGCATCTATCTCTCGTATTCTCCTTCGTATCGTTACGGCTCGACACTGCTGAACCGCCAGAAGTCGTACGAGAACAGTGGTATTATTGAGGAGAAGGTCTTCGATACCAATGCCAGTGGCGAAAAGGTTCTGCTGGAATCTGCTGTAGCACAGGCGAAGGGTAGCGGAGGATTCATGCTTGACCTCTCGATTGGCAAGAGCATCCGTATGAAGAAGGGCCAGCTCTCGGTGAACTTCTCAGTAACCAATTTGCTGAACAACAGAACGTTGGTGACTGGCGGTTTCGAACAGAGCCGAAGCAACTACTCTGTGAACTCTACTACTGGCGACGTAGGCAGCACTCGCGTCTACAAGTTCAATCGCAACCCGTATAAGTTCTACTCCTACGGAATCAATGGTATGCTGAACATCGGTTATAGATTCTAAAAATGCAGACGATTATGAAAACCAAGAAATATATTCTCTTTGCACTGGCAGTCCTTGGACTGGCTACATCGTGCCAAGACAAGGATTGGGATGCGCCTTCGACTGAGAAAGGTATGGAGGCCTATGGCAATAAGTATTTGCAGGCAACCAATGTGAAAACCATTGCCGAGGTGATTGCCATGTATAGTAACGAGATCAACAACAACAGTCTGAAGGAGGTGAAACAGCCGATGCAGATTATTGGTCTTGTCACTGGTAACGATGAGGGTGGTAATATTTACAATAGCCTGTATATTCAGGACAATACTGCTGCGATTGCCATCAGTATTTCGCAGAGCGGACTTTATGGAGCCTTCTCCGTGGGACAGACTGTGATGATTGAATTGCAGGGACTCTATATCGGAGGTTATGGCAAACAGCCGCAGATTGGTACTACCTATACCAATCCTAACAAGGAAGGTGCCACACCTCAGGTGGGTCGCATGAGCCGTTACATCTGGAAGGATCACTACAAACTGATTTCTCCACTGGAAGGTCTTATCGTCAAACCTATTGAGGCAAATTGGAACTTCAATTCACTTGATATTGCCAAAGACTGTGGCAAGCTGATTACCCTGAAGGGTGTCACGTTGGCTGAGGCTGACGGCAAGGCCGTGTTTGCTCCCAGTGACGGTAGTGTCTCGCTGACAGCCAACTGCGCCAACCGTGTCATCAAGGGATTGAGCAATGTTGTGCTGCGTACCAGTACTTATGCAGACTTTGCCCAGAAGGTAATGCCAACAGACGTTGTCGATATTACGGGTGTAGCTACCCGCTACAATGATACTTGGCAGATTCTGATGCGTACAGAAAATGACATTGTGAAGTCATCGACTGGTCCTGCTCCTGTTTCTGATCCTACAGGCTCAGGAACACAGGCTGATCCCTATAATGTGGCAGCTGTCACACAGTACACGAAGAGCTTGGCAGCTGACAAACAGTCTCCTTCAGATGTCTACACCAAGGGATATATCGTCAGTATCAGTGATATCGATACTAGCGGCAGCTTTGGCAATGCTACTTATCTGATTTCCGATCGCAAGGACGGTGCGACAGGTTCCTTCCAGATTTATCGCGGTTTAGGACTGAACGGCGAGAAGTTCAGCAAGGCCGGTGCTACCATTATCAAGGTTGGCGACGAGGTTATCGTGAAGGGTAAGGTAGTCAACTACAAGGGCAATACGCCTCAGTATGCTCAGGGTAGCACGATAGTATCCATTAAGTAAGAACAGAAGAAATAACTAAAACATAAAAGATATGAAAAGAATAGCTAATTATCTGATTGTGTTGGCCCTAGCGGTCTTCGCATTCACCAGCTGCGAGGATGTTCCCTCTCCTTTCGGACAAATCGTAGCTCCTAAATCAGAAGAAGGTGAAGTCATTGAACCTTCAGGAAAAGGTACATTGGCCGAGCCCTACAATGTAGCAGGTGTCATCGAGTATCTAAGTGGACTGGGTGCAGATGTTCCATCACCTACTGATGTCTATATCAAGGGTGTCATTACATCGATTACAGAAGCTTTCGGTACTCAGTACGGTAATGCAACTTTTGAGATTTCTGACACAGAGAACGCTAGTAACAAGTTCCTTTGTTATCGTGTCAAGTACCTTGGCAATACGAGCTACAGCGACCCATCGGCCTTGAATATCAAGGAGGGTAACACAGTGATTATCTGCGGTAAGGTGGTCAACTACAAGGGTAACACCCCAGAGACCTCTGCCAATGCGGCTTATGTCTACTCCATCAACGGCCAGGGCGGTTCTGGCGGCGGTGGTGACACACCTTCTGGTGACCTTGGAACAAAGGATGCTCCCATTACTGTTGCTCAAGCTTTGGCTGCCATTAATAAACTGGCGGACGGTGGTGAGACTGGCGATGCCTATGTGAAGGGTATCATCTCAAAGGTACAGTCGTTTAACGCAACTTATAAGAGCATTACCTACTACATTTCTGATGATGGCAAGGAGACCAGTGAATTGCAGGTTTATAGCGGAAAGGGTCTCAACGGTGCAGACTTTGCTGCCAAGGAGGACCTTGCTGCAGGCGACATAGTAGTTGTTAAGGGTAAACTGAAGAAGTATGTTAAGGGTGACGTAGTAACACCTGAGATCAACCAGTCGAGCGAAATCATCTCACTCACCAAGGGCTCTGGTGGTGGCACCTCTGGCGATGCTAAGGGTACTGGTACAGCCAACGATCCGTTCAATATTGCCGCAGCTATTGCTAAGTGTAAGGAAATTGGAACGACTGCTTCTACAGAGAAATATTATGTCAAGGGTATCGTTGTCAAAGGTGGTAAGGTAAGTGGCGGTTACGGAAATGTGACGTTCGACATGGGTGATTCCCAAAATGCCACAGATATCTTCAAGGCTTTCCAAGTAGCAGGAAGTGATGGTGAGAAACTGGCCGACGGCTATGAGGTTAAGGCTGGTTCTGAAGTGATAATTTATGGTCCTATCTATAATTATAACGGTAATACGCCTGAGACTGCAGGTAAGAGTGCTGCTCAAATCGTTACTATCGATGGTAAGAAGACCAACGAAAGTGGCGGCGGTGGTGGCGAATCTGGTGCCGCTTCAGGTGACGGCTCACAGAGCAACCCATACAACGTAGCAGCTATTACTGAAATCTGTAAGAAGTTGGGCGATAAGGAGGTTAGCACGACTGATTACTATATTAAAGGTAAAATTTGCTCTGTAAAGTACAGTTTCAGTGCCCAATATGGTACAGCCACCTTCAATATCTCTGATGACGGCAAGACTGGTGGTACGGAATTCACCGCTTATAGTGTTTACTACTACGGCATGAATCCATGGGTAGACGGTAATACGCAGGTTGCTGTTAACGATGATGTAATCCTGTATGGTAAAATTACAAATTACGGAGGTACTTTAGAAACTGCAAGCAAACAAGCATGCATCTACTCACTCAACGGCAAGACTAGCGATAGCGGTTCCGGCGGCGGTGGCGGTGGTACATCTGGCGGTGGCGGCTCTGCAGCTACATCGCTGACCAATGGAGATTTTGAAACATGGGCTAATGGCCTGCCTACAGGCTGGAAATCGACATCAACAGCAAGTTCTGCTACTCTGGCTCAGAGCACCGATGCTCATGGAGGCAAATATTCATGCAATGTAAACGGTGATGAAAGTCAGAACAAACGTCTGGCAAGTCAGGAGATTACTTTAGCAGCAGGCACTTACGTGTTTTCTGCTTGGATAAAGGCAACGACCTCTGATGTAGCACAGGCGCGTCCAGGTTATGTACCCATTGGTGCTGACGGGAAGGCTGGTAGTTATGCTTATGGCGACTATGCCAACCTCACTACCAGTTGGCAACAGTTCAGCTATGAGTTCACCCTCGATTCAGAAAAGACTGTTTGTCTCGTAATTATGAATCCAAAGAAGTCAAATTATTCTTCTGGTAAGGATATCCTTGTTGATGATGCAACATTGACCAAGAAATAATATTCTTTCATCCCTTATACTTAAGCGGCATCTGATAACCATCAGGTGCCGTTTTGTGATTCCCTGCTGTTCTTTATCTTTAAATATTAATAGAATGTCAAGGCGAGAACGAAAGCAACACTCTCTTTTTTTTGTATGCCAAAATGCCAAAAGCTTCATATTTTGGTTTAACTTGCTTAATATCAGCTTGTTAGCAATATGAACCTTTTTTAAAAAGCTTCATATACCATCATAATAGCAAAACAAGTTGTTTTGGTATGGAAAACCTGCCTTTAACGATTGAAAAAGATGCCTTCTATGATACCAAAACAACTTGTTTTGCATTGAAAAGCTATTTCGCCTTCATGTCATCTCTACAGGGTAGAAGGTGGTGTAGGTATAAACCCGTTTGCGAATGAAATAGGGGTATTTGCTGAGCCCTCGAGGTAACACGTGCAGAGTCCCCGATGCAACACGTGCAGACTCCCGAGGTAACACGTGCATACTCTAGGGCGGATTGCAGATTTTCACGGAATATTACAGGAAATATTTGGAAATCACGATTTTTTTTGTACCTTTCTCCCTTGGCGAAGGTAGGATTCATCTCGGGAATAAAAGAAAAATCACTTTTTTCTTTGTATTTCTCTCGATTTTCACTACCTTTGCAAAAACGAAACAACTAAACAACAAAAGACGATGAAGAAAACTGCTATTGGCGTCGTTTTATTCCTTATTGTACTGACTATGACGACTACTTCCTGCTCAACTAAGGTGGATACGGTTATTCAAGACCCTATCACTCAGGGAAATCCCTATTTGCCCCTGTGGGAGCATATTCCCGATGGAGAGCCGTATGTGTTTGAAGATCCGGACAACCCCGGCAAACAGCGCGTATATATCTATGGTTCGCACGACAATCTGAAGACGATGTATTGCGGACGCGACCAGGTGGTATGGTCGGCACCAGTAGAGGACTTGAGCCAGTGGCGCTACGACGGAGTGATTCTCGTGGTGGACAAGAATGCCAAGGGTGAGCCGTTTGACGCGGCAGGTACTGCCGACGTGCTCTATGCACCCGACGTGACGCTGGTGACGGACAGTATGGGCAAAAAGACCTACTACCTCTTCCCCAACGACCAGACGGGCTTCCGCAACGGGTTGATAGCCAAGAGCGACAGACCGAATGGACCTTTTGAGGTGTGCAACTGGAACGCGGAGAATCCTAATCAGGTCGATGGCGTGCTGCAGTTCGACCCTGCCGTGTTCGTTGATGACGACGGACGAGTCTATGGCTATTGGGGCTTTGAGCATTCTATGGCCGCAGAGATAGATCCCACGACAATGGCAACGGTGAAGCCAGGCACGGAGGTGGTTGACGGTATGATTTCTGGTCGTAATGAGCCAGGCATCTTCCGCTTCTTCGAGGCTTCCAGCATCCGCAAGGTGAAGGATAAATACATATTTATATATAGCCGCTTCACAGAGGACGGCGAGTTTGGACTGCCTACGTCGAACTACACGCTGGCCTATGCCTACAGCGACAAGCCCTTAGGCCCTTGGACCTATGGCGGAACCATCATTGACGGTCGTGCCAGAGAGAAGGACGAGCAGGGCAACGTAATCGCCTCTGCCGTTCCCGATGGCAACACACATGGCTCGATCTGTGAGATTGGCGGACAGTGGTATGTGTTCTATCATCGTCAGACAGGTACTGACGAGTACGCCCGTCAGGCTATGGTGGCTCCCATCACTGTCAAGGTGGAAGAGGGTGCCGGCGGTAAGGTGGAAATCAGCGAGGGTGAGTACAACTCGGAAGGTTTTGCGCTGAATGGACTGAATCCTTTCGAGCGCCACTCTGCTGGTATCGCGTGTTGGTTGACAGGACCAAAACCTGCCGTTCACGAATGGCCCAACAATACGTTCTACGGTTCGTACGTAGAGGCATCGTATGGCACGGAAAGCAATTTCGCCGCACCTTACGACCTGAAGAACAATACCAACCGCGTGGTGAACAATACGGACGGCAGTATTGTGGGATATAAGTACTTTAACTTCGATGCCGAAAAACTGGCAGAGAAAGAGAATCTGATACTCCTCCTGCAGCTCATCCCTGAGGGTATCGACGGCACCATTGAAGTGATGCTGGACCGCCCCTGGACCTCGCAGGGTGGAAAGAAGATTGGCGAGATGGCTTTGAAAGCCAACATGGAGAAGAAATCCTGGAACATGGCGATAGGTATCGCAAAGGAGGCTAAAGAAAACTATCTTGCGGGCAAACACGCCATCTTCCTTGTCTTCAAGTCTGACACCAAGGAGAAGTCGCTCTGCACCCTCGAAGACCTGGTCTTTACATTCTCAGAATAAAAAAATAGCGCGAATATTTGGTGGGTTCAAAAAATCTTCGTACCTTTGCACCCTCAAAGCGCAATTTTTTTAAATAACGTAATAAGAAACAAGTAAAAATGAAAAAAGGTATTCATCCAGAAAACTATCGCCCCGTCGTGTTCAAGGACATGTCCAACGGCGATATGTTCCTCTCGCGCTCTACCGCAAAGACAAATGACACCGTAGAGTTCGAAGGCGAAACTTACCCTGTGGTAAAGATTGAAATTTCGAGCACTTCTCACCCGTTCTATACTGGTAAGAGCAAGCTCGTCAGCCGGAACAAGACATTGAAGGCGCGTCCAAGGTAGTTGCATATGCCTAGGGTCGCGCCTTTATTAGCTAAAAACAAAAACTATACTATAAAGAAAAACCCAAAACTAACAAAACTAAACACTATGAAAGCAAAAAAACTCCTCATGCTCATGGCTGCCTTCTTTGCATTGGCTGCTTGTAGCGATGGTGGTGATGACGGTGGTGGCGGCAACGAGCCTAAGCCGAATCCAGATCCCACTCCGAAGACTGTCAACAACAACAAGAATACCACTGGTCCTGCAGAGGCTCAGTATCGTTTGGAGTTCCCCAAACTAAAGGGTGGCAGCAACGTCGTTGTTGTTCATCGTGCCGTGTTAAACCGAAAAACCGAGGAAGAAGGAGTGAATTATTGTGTGGAATGGGATACCAGTCTGAACTCCCAGCGCTGGAGTTGCTATCAGCTGTATAGCAGCATCAACTATAGTTCAGCGTCCAATGTGTCGCGCTATTATGCCGACAACGATGGCTCGTTGTCGGAAATATGTCAGTATCCTAACGATCCGGATTTGCCGGTACAGTATCGGTGGGCAGAGGATCCCTATAAGTATTCGGGCTATGACCATGGACATATCTGTCCTTCCGCCGATCGTCTGAGGGCTGTGGAATGCAATTACCAGACGTTCTTTATCACCAATATGCAGCCGCAGTATAATAAATTCAATGCGGGTCTCTGGGAAAAGATGGAGGAAGACGTTCGTAACTGGGTCCGCCTGGGCGATACACTCTATGTCTGCAAGGGAGGAACTATCGACAAGTCGGAACATATAATTGAATACGTTAATCGTAACAGCCATCAGTCGACTCGTGTCAATGCGAATCATATTCCTGTACCTCGTTTCTTCTATATGGCTGTCGTTTGCAGAAAGGGTGATGTATGGCATGGGATGGCATATTGGGTGCAACAGTATAATGAGGATCACAGTAATGACAATCGCAAAGGCTATGCCATTACTATCGACCGTTTGGAAGAGCTGACGGGTATTGACTTTTTCTGCAATCTGCCAGATGATATTGAGGATCAGGTGGAAAGTGAAAAAGAATACACTTTTTGGGGTTTAAAATAAAAAATCCTAAAAACTTTGGTAGTCACGAGGTTTTTTCGTATCTTCGCAGAGGATTTTAAATGCAATACAAACCATAACAAGACAAAATGAAAACTATCTATGATTTCTCTGTCAAAGACAGAAAGGGAAAAGACGTGTCATTGAAAGAGTATGCCAACGAGGTGCTGCTGATTGTCAATACAGCCACCAAGTGTGGTTTCACGCCCCAGTACGACGAGTTGGAAAAACTCTATAAAGATTATCACAGCCAGGGTTTCGAGATTCTCGATTTCCCCTGCAACCAGTTCGGACAGCAGGCTCCCGGCACTGACGAAAGCATCCATGAGTTCTGCAAGTTGAACTTTGGCACTGAATTCCCCCGTTTCAAGAAGGTAAAGGTCAACGGCGACGATGCCGATCCGTTGTTCTTATTCCTTCAGGAGCAGAAAGGTTTTGCAGGCTGGGATATGGAGCACCCCATTGCTCATATTCTCGACGACATGCTGTCGAAAGCAGATCCTAACTACAAGGAGAAAAACGACATCAAGTGGAATTTCACCAAGTTCCTTATTAATAAGAAGGGACAGGTCGTAGCTCGTTTTGAACCCACTGAGAAGGTTGAAAACATCGAAGCACAGATTAAGGAAGAACTCGAGAAGTAGAATATGGAACATACAAAATGTTTGATTATTGGCAGCGGGCCCGCAGGGTATACCGCTGCTATTTATGCTAGCCGCGCCAATCTCAGTCCTGTTGAGTATAGCGGCATGCAACCTGGCGGTCAGTTGACGCAGACCACTGAGGTGGAGAATTTTCCCGGTTATCCTCAGGGAGTGGATGGCAACCAGATGATGATGGATCTCCGCGAACAGGCTGAACGCTTTGGTACGGATATCCGTGATGGCGAGATTACGCGTGTCGACTTCTCTGCCAGTCCCTATAAGGCTTGGGACGATGCTGGACGTGAACTGGAAGCAGATACCGTGATTATTGCTACTGGTGCCTCTGCAAAGTATCTGGGTCTCGACGACGAGCGTAAATATAATGGACAAGGCGTTTCGGCCTGTGCTACCTGTGATGGCTTCTTCTATCGTAAGAAGACTGTTGCCGTAGTCGGTGGTGGCGATACGGCCTGTGAGGATGCACTCTATTTGAGCGGATTGGCCAAAAAGGTGTATATGATTGTCCGCAAACCATTCCTTCGTGCCTCGAAGGTGATGCAGCAGCGCGTGATGGACCGCGAGAACATCGAGATTCTTTTCGAGCACAATACGCTGGGGCTCTTTGGCGAGAACGGAGTCGAGGGCGCTCATTTGGTGAAGCGCAAGGGCGAGGCTGACGAAGAGCTTGTTGACATTCAGATCGACGGATTCTTCCTGGCCATTGGTCATAAACCCAATACAGACATCTTCAAGGAATGGCTTGAAACTGATGAGGTGGGTTATCTGAAGAAGATTGACGGCACGCCACGCACTCAGTTGCCAGGCGTCTTCGTAGCTGGCGATTGTGCCGACCCAGTCTATCGTCAGGCTGTTAGTGCTGCAGGTACAGGCTGTCAGGCGGCTATAGAAGCTGAAAGGTTTTTGCTGGAGAATAACTAGTATATCTACACGTCTAGTATTACTAGTCTGACTAGGTAAAATGACATAAAATTGAAAAAACCCCGTTTCACAACGGGGTTTTTCCATTCAAAAAACTAAATTAATCAACCATAAACCTTAACCATTAAAAATCTTTTCACTGGCAAAAGTACGACAAATTCTCCATACTTGGGTTCATATTACGTTATAAAAGGTTTAAAATCCGTGATTATCGCAATTTTTATACCTAAAATCACGATTTTTAAACTAAAAACGCCGGGTTTAACATCTTTTTAGCCTACTTTTTGTCCTAATTTCGTGTAAAATATCTATATTTGCATCGTAAATAATTATGTCTATGGTAGTTTTAAACGTCATATTTCTCTTGATACTTCTTTTTCTTGCGGGTTATTGTGTCAAATTAAAGCTACAGGAAAGAGCTAAAAGTGACCCGTCGTTGTCGCTGAAGGATATCAGTCTGCAAGTCACCAACAGTGATGTGATGCATTATATCCGTGATGTAGCTGAGCATTTGTTGGACGATATGGAGAAGAAGCAGATTACTTTTGATTATAAGTGTACACCTGAAAGCATGATGGGATGGGTGGATTTTGATGCTGTGGAGAAGGGAACTCTTTTGATGTTGACGGAAATGTTCAATAATACACCTGAGCATGGGAAGATCACGCTGGAAGCCTATGCTAACCAAACCTATGATGCCATTTCGATTCGATTAAACGATACTAGTAGTATCCCGTTGCGGCTCAGTCTAGTTATTGTCCGTCAGCTGGTGAATCTGCATCATGGTACGCTGCAAAGCGCGTTTTATAAAGGTCAGGGTAATATGGTTATCGTTCAGATACCTATCAAGAAGGATCAGTATCTGAAAGAAGAGATTCTGGAAACGAGTCAAAGGGAGCAGGAACTTGCTGTGTCACCATCAATTTTCCATATTCCTAACAACATCCAGCTAAACATTCCTACCATCGAATTGCCTGAAGGAGTTTCTGATGGTACGCAGTCGTTGGGTTCGCTTGTTCAGCAGGCCTACAATTCTTCAGATCATCAATTCCTGCAGCGTGCCGTGAAATGCGTTAACGACCATATTGACGACAGTGATTACGACCGTGACAGTTTTGCTGCCGACATGGGGGCTAGTGCCAGTACGCTGTATAATAAATTGCGTGCCATGACGGGCAAAAACGTGACAACTTTTATTCGTGATATTCGTATTCAGACGGCTTGTAAACTTGCTAAGGAGAATCCGGAATTGCGTGTCAGCGATATCGCCTACCAAGTGGGTTTCAAGGATCCTAAATACTTCGCTACGACGTTCAAGAAGGTGATAGGTGTACAGCCTAGGGATTATTTCGAACGTCTGCGCCAGGGACGTTAGAATGTCCGGTTAGCCATAGTCCTGCAAAAGTGAGCATTCCGTTCACCATCAGCAATTCATATCCGAAACGATAACTTGTCATTTGAAATGTCAGTGTGTCGATAGCTAGACAAAGCAATGGCGACAGCACACAGATGTAAGGCACGTAACGGTCGCTGGCTTGCCGTTTAGTCAACAGTCCGAAGGCAAAAAGACCTAACAACGGACCGTAAGTATAGGAACAGAGGATGTAGATGGCATCGATGACACTTGTAGAATTAAGCAGACGGAACAGGAGGATGAACACCACGAAGACTCCTGCCATTCCGATGTGTACTCTGTGGCGCAGCCGTTCGTCGTCAGCCCGTCCGCAGATATCCACGCAGTAGCTCGTAGTCAGCGCCGTCAGTGCTGAGTCTGCGCTGGAGAACGCCGCGGCAACCATGCCCAACATAAAGATGATCATGATGACTGGCGAGCCTTGGGACGAGTGCATGATGAAGCGGGGCAATAGGTCGTCACCGGAAGCAGGCAAAGCTATGCCCTGATGTTGATACCATATCGTCAACAATACACCCAGCGACAGAAACAGCAGGTTTGCCGGAAGGAAAGCAACGCCATAAGAACACATGTCCTTCTGAGCATCATGCAATGAGCGGCACGTCAGGTTCTTTTGCATCATGTCCTGGTCGAGGCCCGTCATCACGATGGCAATAAATGCACCGCTCAGAAACTGTTTCCAGAAGTTCTGCTTAGACACCCAGTCGTCAAAGACAAACACCTGCGACAGCTCGCTTTGATGAATGGCCGTCACGGCGTCGCCGGTTGTCATGCCCAACTCTCCGACCACCTTATATATAATAAGTATAAGTGCTCCGAACAGACAGACTGTCTGAAAAGTGTCTGTCCATACCACCGTTTTGATGCCTCCCTGGCGGGTATATAGCCAAATGAGGGCCGTCATCACCACTACAACTGCCGCAAACATCCAGTCGTCATATCCTATGCTGCCACTGGTCTCGTTGCCAAGAGTTCCCGTTCCACAGGCCAGTAGAATCCAGCAGACCACATAAAAGCGAACTGACGCACCCGTCATTTTCGATAGGAGGAAGAACGACGCTCCGGTTTTGTATGCCCTCTTTCCTATGCGTTGTCCCAGGTAGCTATAGATGGTTGTCAGGTTCAGACGATAGTAGAGTGGCAGCAGGACGAAGGCGATCACCGCATAGCCCGCTATGAATCCTAGGCACGTTTGCAGATATGTCATACCGATGCTGTTCACCATACCTGGCACCGATACGAAAGTCACACCGGAAATGGACGCGCCAATCATGCCGAAGGCCACCAGATACCATGGTGATTGTCTGTCGCCGCGATAGAATGTTTCGTTGGTCGCTTTTTTGCCAGTCCACTTGCTAACGGCAAAAAGCAGACCGAAATATAGTAAAACGATTGCTATAATTGTCATAATTGCCTGCAAAATTAATACATTCTGAAGAAAAATATCGTCCTTTAACTCCCTTTAACTCCTTTATCTCCTTTAACTCCACAGAAAATGTTACCTTTGCAAGCGGATATTACCAATCCTAATTATTATCGTTATGGCTAAACAGAAAAAATTTATCCTCCAAGAAAGTGAGATTCCAACACAGTGGTACAACATTCAGGCAGATATGCCCAACAAACCCATGCCGCCTATCCATCCCGCGACAAAGCAGCCGTTGGGAGTCGACGATCTGGCACACATCTTTCCACGCGAATGCTGCGTGCAGGAGCTGGACACTGAGCATCGTTGGATTGACATTCCCGAGGACGTACTCGAGAAGTACAAATATTATCGTTCTACTCCATTGGTTCGTGCCTATGCCTTAGAAGAGGCCCTCGGCACTCCTGCTCACATTTATTTCAAGAACGAATCAACTAATCCCCTTGGCTCGCATAAAATCAACTCTGCCCTGCCTCAGTGCTACTACGCCAAGCAGGAGGGCACAAAGAATGTGACCACAGAGACCGGAGCCGGTCAGTGGGGTGCCGCCCTGAGTTATGCTGCGAAAATATACGGTCTCGATTGTGCCGTCTATCAGGTGAAGATTACCATGCAGCAGAAACCCTATCGCTCCAGCATCATGCGCACCTTCGGAGCTGTCGTCGAGGGTTCTCCTTCTATGTCTACCCGTGCAGGTAAGGACATCCTGACCAAGGATCCCACGCACTCAGGTTCACTGGGAACAGCAATCTCTGAGGCTGTAGAGCTGGCTACTACTACTCCCAACTGTAAATACACGCTGGGTTCCGTGCTCAACCACGTAGGCCTGCACCAGACTATTATCGGCCTTGAGGCTGAGAAGCAGATGCAGATGGCTGGTGAGTATCCCGACATTGTGATTGGCTGCTTTGGTGGTGGTTCGAATTTCGGTGGAATCTCGTTCCCCTTCATGCGCCACAATCTGCTTGATGGAAAGAACACGGAATTTATCGCTGCTGAGCCCGACAGCTGTCCTAAGCTGACTCGAGGTCAGTTCCGTTATGACTTCGGTGATGAGGCCGGTTATACACCTCTGCTTCCGATGTTCACATTGGGCCACAACTTCAAACCATCTAATATCCACGCTGGCGGCCTGCGCTACCACGGTGCCGGCATGATCATCTCTCAGCTCATCAAGGACGGTTACATGCATGGTGTCGATATTCCTCAGCTCGAAACTTTCGAGGCTGGTATGCTCTTTGCCCGCACCGAGGGCATCATCCCTGCTCCCGAGAGTTGCCACGCTATTGCTGCCACCATCCGCGAGGCTAATAAGTGCAAGGAAAATGGCGAGGAGAAGGTCATTCTCTTCAACCTCTCTGGTCATGGCCTTATCGACATGCCGTCGTACGAGTCCTTCATCAAGGGCGACCTGCAGAACTACACCGTCACTGACGAGATGATTGCTGCAAACCTGGCAGAGCTCGACAAGCAGTAAATAACAAGCTTAAAACAAATAGAAAATCGGGTTGATTCATAATCAGCCCGATTTCTAGTTTTAATCCTTAACCTTCTTTTACCTAAAAAGTCTTCCTTTATACTTTATGCGATATCAATCTGACGGGAGAGCTTTACCTTCTCTTCTGCCATTTTGGGCAGTTCGACGGTCAGCACGCCGTTGTCGACCTTGGCAGAGATGGCCTCTTTCTTGACGTCGTCGGGGAGAATCAGCGTCTGCTCGAACTTCGAGTAGCTGAACTCGCGACGCAGATAGCGTGTGGTCTTGTCGTCCTCGTGGTGTTCCTCCTTGTGCTCCATTTTCACTACGAGGTTGCCGTCGTCGTTGATGTGAACGTTGAAATCATCTTTCTTCATTCCCGGAGCGGCCAGCTCTACGGTGTACGCTTTGTCAGATTCTTTTACGTTGATGGCGGGTGCCGTGCAGTTTGCCTTCGGCATATAGTCGTTGTAGAACAAGTCGTTGAATACGGCAGGAATCCAGTTATTACTTCTCATTGGCATCATAATCGTTACCTCCAATTATACTTTTAAATGTTAGACATAATGTTAATTCGTTTCCGATTGCCTTTCGGCTTTCATCCACACATAATGCAACATTGGTGCCAATGAAATGAGGAATGCCAAAATGTCAGACTTGACTGACAGACTGTCGTTTTATGATGCCTACATAAGTCAATAGAACTACGTTCATCATCAGCGAATAGATGATGGCGGGAATGGCCATGACGTCGTTGTTGAACACAAACGGGCTGCTGGCGACGGTGATGGCTTGTGCAGCGTTCTGCATGCCAATCTCGATGATGATGGTGCGCTGGTCGCGTCCCGTCAGTCGCATAATCCACGAAAGGATGACACCGCCAAGCATTGACAGCAGGATGAGTATCGTGACGCAGAGTCCCAGTGCGGGGAATTCGCGCATGATGATTTCGCGATTTTGTATGTAGAATACTGTGATGAGCACGAGTAGGAGAGGGAAGGCCAATTTCTTTAGCACGGCATGCATGCGCTCGGCCAGCCGTTCGTTATGGACGGCAATCCACAAGCCAATGGCTATGGGGACTGCCATGAGCACCAGGTTCTGCATGAGCAGGTTCCCTATGGGCAGATGAACATTCATGGCCGAACCTACCTGCTCTGTCATCAGGTCCATGATGAAAGGACCCGTAAACAGCGTGATGACACTGCTCAGAGCCGTCAGCGACACAGATAGTGCCACGTTTCCGCCCGCCAGCATGGAGAATACGTTGCTGGAACTGCCGCCTGGGCTGCATGCGATGAGCATGAGTCCCAAGAAGAACAGCGGTTCCAACTGGAATCCGCTTGCTACGCCCCATGCTATGAGTGGTAATAACACAATCTGACCTGTAAGTCCTACCAGTACGGCCTTGGGCTGTTCTGCAATGAGGCGGAAATCCTTTGGCCTTAGTGCCAGACCGAGGTCGAACATGAGTAGTGTAAGAATTGGCAATACAATAAAAATGGTGTTCATATATGCTTTTCTTGATGAGGGTACACCCGCACGGAATCGAACCGTGACCAACGGAACCGGAATCCGTTATTCTATCCTTTAAACTACGGGTGCGGTTGACAATAATGGGCACAAAGGTACGACAATTTGTTTGAACTTTGGTCTTTGAACTTTGAACTTTATGATTTGTTAACAAGAACGGCACTTTGGCGCAAAAAGATAGCAGAAATCAGGTTTTTCTGTCAATTTGCAAAAATTATTGGCATTTTTGTTTGCAGTTTAATATTTTTATAGTACCTTTGCAGGCAATTTTGAAATTATAGGTTATGAGTCAACTGATAAAACCCATCAATTATGAATCCCTGCTCGACACAAAACAGACGGAGCAGGGCATTAAACTGATTAAAGAGTTTTTCCAACAGAATATCTCCACGGAATTGCGTCTGCGCCGTGTGACGGCCCCCTTGTTTGTACTGAAGGGACTGGGTATCAACGACGATTTGAATGGTGTGGAACGCGCCGTGTCGTTTCCCATTAAGGATCTTGGCGATGCGAAGGCTGAGGTGGTCCATTCGCTGGCGAAGTGGAAGCGTTTGTCGCTGGCTGAATATCAGATAGAACCGGGCTATGGTATCTATACTGATATGAACGCTATCCGTGCCGACGAGGAGTTGGATAACCTGCATTCGCTTTATGTGGACCAGTGGGACTGGGAGGCAGTGATTACGAAGGAACAGCGCACGGTGGCCTATTTGAAGAATGTGGTGGAGCGCATCTATGCCGCCATTCGCAGGACGGAGTATCTAACCTGTGAGACTTATCCGCAAATCAAGCCTTTCCTGCCCGAGAAGATACATTTTATTCATGCCGAAGAACTGTTGAAGATGTATCCTGACAAGACTCCGAAGGAACGTGAGGATGCCATCTGCGAGGCATATGGTGCCGTATTTATCATTGGTATTGGCGGCAAATTGTCCAATGGAGAGAAACACGATGGTCGTGCACCAGACTACGACGACTGGTCGACAGTGGGCGAGAATGGTTTGGAGGGCTTGAACGGTGATATCCTGATCTGGTATCCCGTGCTGGGTCGCTCGTTTGAACTGTCGTCGATGGGCATTCGTGTGGACAAGACATCGCTGTTGCGCCAGTTGAAGTTGGAAGGCAAGGAGGAACGCGAACAACTGTACTTCCACCAGAAACTGCTGAACGACGAATTGCCCCTGAGCATCGGTGGTGGTATTGGCCAAAGCCGTTTGTGCATGGTATTGTTGCATAAGGGACATATCGGTGAGATTCAGGCCAGCATTTGGCCGGAGGATATGCGTCAGGAGTGCAAGAAGCTGGGAATGACGTTGATATAAGGCATTTGGCTATTAGTTGTTAGCTTTTAGCCAACAGCCAATTCCAATTAGGCTAGGTTTAGATCAAGGAGGTCCCTCAATTTCGCGATTGAGGGATTTTCTTTTGCCATTTGTTCGTATTGCTCACGTCGCGACAGAATGCGTTCACCCTTTTTGTGTTCCGTCACGCGGATAGTGAGGGTGATGGCTGTGTTGTGGAGGTCTCGTTTCAGGGTACTGACGATACTGCCCCTGATTTGTTCCATCTGATCGAGAGCCAGCTGATTTTCCACAGTCACCTCGATGGCTGGTAGCTCGGTGATGACAGGGTTCATGTTCTTCATGCGTGTGGCTATGCCGCTAAGGTGCTGTGGCATGCGGTTGCACATGGACAGCCATTCAATCTGCAGGTCCTCCTGAGAGAACTCCCTATCTCCTTCCGAGGCATTGCTTGTGGGATTGTCGCCAGTGGTTAGAGAAGTACTTTTGTTTTTGAGTTTTCCACGCAGCACATCCCATGAACTGGTGATGGATGATACTGGTTTGCGCAAGCGGGGGGAGGAAACGGAAGAGGAAGGCGCGGCTTGTGCTGATTGTGCCGCGAAACGAGTACTTAGTGGATTAACCGGTGCGGTGGGGGTTGATGCCACAGGCTCAGCCGCAGCCACCTGTGGAGCTGCTTGCTTGGGCTGAGGCTGTTGCATCAGTTGCTTAAACAGGGATTTCAATCTTCTGGGCTGACGCCCACTAGCAGGCCCCTCCTCGGGCTGGGTAATCTGTGCGATTTCTATCAGTGTCAGTTCCACCAGCAGGCGTTTGTTGGATGACTGGCGGTAGTTGATGTCGCATTGGTTCATGAGTTGCAGAGCCTTGTAGAGGAATGGTACAGGGCATTTCTTGGCCTGCTCCTGATAGCGTTGGCGCTGCTGGTCGCTGACTTCGAGCAGTGGCAGCGTCTGCGGGTCCTTGGCCATCAGCACGTTGCGCACGTGTTTGGCCAATCCCTGGATGAGCAGCCCGCCGTCGAAACCTTTGTTGATGACGGAGTTAAGCAGGACCATGATATCGCTCACCTTATTAATAATAGAGAGTTCGATGATCTGGAAGTAGTTCTCGGAGTCGAGCACGTTCAGGTCTTCGATGACTTTCTGGTAGGTGATGTTCCCCTGACAGAACGATACTGCCTGGTCGAAGATAGAGAGGGCATCGCGCATGCCACCGTCAGCCTTCTCGGCTATGACAGCCAATGCCTCCTCTTCGTAGGTGATGCCTTCCTGCTGGGCCACATGCTTCAGGTGGTCGATGGTGTTGCGCACCGTCATGCGTTCGAAGTCGTAGATCTGACAACGACTTAGAATCGTGGGCAATATCTTGTGCTTCTCTGTTGTGGCGAGAATGAAGATGACGTGTGCGGGGGGCTCTTCAAGGGTCTTCAGAAAAGCGTTGAAGGCCGCTGTGGAAAGCATGTGCACCTCGTCGATGATAAAGACCTTGTACTTGCCGACCTGAGGCGGTATGCGCGTCTGTTCCATCAGTGTCTTGATGTGCTCAACACTGTTATTTGATGCAGCATCAAGCTCGAAGATGTTGAACGAGCGCTGTTCATTGAACGCCTGGCATGACTCGCACTGCCCACAGGCTTCCCCCTCGGCAGTAGGTGTCAGGCAGTTGATGGCTTTGGCGAAGATACGCGCGCAGGTGGTCTTTCCCACGCCTCGGGGACCGCAGAACAGATAGGCGTGAGCCAGCTTGCCACTCTTCACGGCATTCTTCAGTGTGGTGGTCAGCGCCTGTTGTCCTACCACGGTGTCGAACGACGTCGGGCGGTATTTTCGCGCAGAAACAATATATTCTTCCATGTTTTAAAACTAATTTGCGCACAAAGGTACAAAATAATTCTTAATTCTTAATTCTTAATTCTTAATTTTTTGTATCTTTGCAAGCGAAAAGATAAAATTGTTATGAAGAAAGTGAAAACGATACTGCTCCGCATCTTGCGCATTCCGGCTCTGAAATATATCGTAGTGACCATTCTGGCAGTGGTGCTGATAGGTTTCTTGGATGATAACAGCGTGTGGCATCACATCCGCAACAAGCAGTACATCAGTGAGTTGGAGGATGAAATTGCAAAGTACGAGGAACTGAACCAAAGCAATCAGGAAAAGATTCGTGAGTTGGACAGCAATCCGAAGGCTATCGAGAAAATTGCCCGTGAGCGCTATTTTATGAAGACTGACGAAGAAGATATCTTCGTGCTCAGTGAAGACGAATCCAATGAGGAAAGCCATGCGTCAGCTCAGTAATGTGGAGAGTATCCTCCTGTTGTTGGGAGGCTTGTTGATGGTTGTTGGCTCCGGAGCCAGCCTATTCCTGCAGTCGTGGGCACCTTATGTCTTTGCCCCTGGTGCCTTGTTGTTTGTTGCCATGCAGCTGCGTCAGCGTTATGAGGGTAACGACTTCGTCATCCGCCGTCTGCGTCGCATTTTGATTATGAGCGACGTGTTGTTTTTACTGGCAGCACTGTTGATGTTTGCCAACGAGGGCAATTTCCTGGGCATTCAGTACTTGTCGTATATAAAATATGTACATAATAACTGGATTGTCGTTTTGTTGGTAGCAGCTGTCTTGCAGCTTTATGCCAGCCACAGAATCGCTCACGAGTTGGATAAAGACGCAAAAAATGCTAAATAATTGCTCAAATGTTTTAAAATGAGCAAATATTTTTTCTTATTTCGCGAGAACATAGTACATTTGCAATCGATTATGAGAATAAGAACACTTTCGATTGTCTATGAATAAAATACTATACGCAACCCTTATAGTGGCATTGTTTGCTTCCTGTGCCAGTTCATATAACGTCACCGGCTCGTCGTCGGTGTCAGCACTCGACGGGAGCAAGCTGTACCTGAAAGCCTTGAAGTCGGGGGTAGTCAAGAATATTGACTCCTGCGACGTTGTGCACGGCGAGTTCCATTTTGCCGGTTTGCTGGATACGGTACGCATGGTCAACCTTTTTATGGATGACGAGAGTCTGCTGCCTGTCGTGCTCGAAGAAGGCGATATTCAGGTGAAGATTGGTCTTACAGGTCCTTCTGTGGGTGGTACTCCGCTGAACGACAGTCTCTATAGGTTTATCGACCGTCACAACCAACTTATTAACCGCATGAGTGAGCTGGGTCATAAGCAGAACCAGATGATTCTGGAAGGTATTGACGAGGATTCCATTGCAGAGCAGTTGAATGTCGAGGCCGCCCAGATTGCCCAGGAAGAGGATGATTTGGTGACGAAGTTCATTGAGGAGAACTTTGATAACGTGCTGGGTCCTGGCGTATTCCAGATGATAACCAGTCAGTATCGGTTTCCCATTCTGACGCCACAAATAGAGTATATCATGTCGAAGGCTACGAATACGTTCAAGAACGATTCTTATGTGAAGGAATACTATAGTGCCGCTCAAGAGAACGAGGAGCGAATGAACGGTCTGAAGGAACCCGCCGGAGCTGTTCCAATGCATACGGACAGTGTCGCACCTCAGGTTCCTGCCCCGCTGACCAACTTTCCCCAGCCCCAGCCATGAAGACGCTCGTTAAGGGAGGACATATTGTCAATGAAGGGCATGTCTCGGACGGCTTCATCGTCGTCGAGGACGGCAACATCATAGCAATTACGAAACAACAGCCCGAGGCATCGTTTGACGAAACGATAGATGCCTCGGGTTGTTACGTATTACCGGGCATTATCGACGACCATGTACATTTCCGTGAGCCAGGACTGACTGCGAAGGCCGATATCGACAGTGAGAGCCGTGCGGCAGCTGCAGGTGGTGTGACCAGTTATTTCGACATGCCCAACTGTGTGCCGCAGACCACCACGCCGGAAACACTTGACGAGAAGTTCCGCTTGGCCTCGAAGAAGAGCCATGTGAACTATTCATTCTTCTACGGCGCCACTAACGATAATGCGGATAGCTTTGCACAGTTGGATGCAAGCCGTATTCCTGGTGTGAAACTCTTTATGGGTTCGTCGACGGGTAACATGCTGGTTGACCGTCAGCTGTCGTTGGAGTGCATCTTTAAGACCTGTCGCCTGCCCTTGATGGCCCATTGCGAAGATACCGACATCATCAACCGCAATATGAAGGAGGTACAGCAGGCCTGGGGCGACGACCCGCAGGTGAGCCTGCATGCCTTGATTCGTAGTGAGGAGGCTTGTCTGGCTTCGTCGCGCAAAGCCGTCGAACTGGCCAAGAAGTACGGCACTCGTCTGCATATTGCTCACATTTCAACCGCTGAAGAACTGGACTTGCTGGAGAGTAATCATATCTCTCACCTCTCACCTCTCACCTCTCATTTTCCAAATATTACCGCTGAGGCTTGTGTGGGACATCTCTATTTCACCCAACTCGACCACGAGCAGTTGGGAACTCGCATCAAGGTGAACCCCGCCATTAAAACCCCTGTCGATCAGTTTATGTTGCGCGAAGCGCTGAACGACGGACGTATCAGTGTGGTGGCAACCGACCATGCTCCCCATCTGCTGGAACAGAAGCAGGGCGGTTGCGTGAAGGCGGCATCAGGTATGCCGATGATACAGTTCTCGCTGGTTACTATGTTGGAACTGGTCGATGCGGGCGTACTGACAATAGCGCGCTTGGTGGAACTGATGTGCCACAATCCTGCCCGCCTGTTTGGTGTTGTGGGGCGCGGCTTTTTGCGTGAGGGCTATCGTGCCGATATCACTATCGTGCGACCCCATACCCCTTGGAAAGTCACTACGGATATCATTGAGAGCAAGTGCAAGTGGAGCCCGATGGAAGGTCACGAATTCCAGTGGCGTGTCGAGCGCACGCTGTGCAACGGCCAGACCGTCTATGCTGATGGTGCTGTGAACGCGGCTGTGCTCGGAGAAGAAATCCGTTTTAATCATTCGCAGTCATGATAGCACGTTTTGCCATTCCCTTCTTCCTGATAATGGGACTCGTTGTGGTTCCGTTGTTGCTGGTGCTGCTTTGTCGTTGGCTCATGCCGAGACGCCATTGGCGCAAAGGAGCGGTTGCGTGTACATTAATTATATGGGGACTGGTGCTCTATGGACATCTTGTCGGCTACCAGCAGTTGGAAGTGCATCGCTACGACTTCGTTTCTGAGGATTTGCCCAAGGCTTTTGACGGCTATCGGATTGTGCAGTTCAGCGATGCCCATGTGGGTACGATGACCGGCTCCCGTCAGTGGTTGTTACAACGTGCTGTAGACAGTATCAATGCTTTGAAACCCGACGTGATTATCTTTACGGGCGACCTCCAGAACCTGCATCCTGACGAGTTGCAGGAGCACATGGAAACGCTCCGGCAGTTACATGCCAAGGACGGCGTGTATAGTATTTTGGGCAACCACGACTATCCCACTTACCTTGATTGTGACGAAGCAACGAAGGCTGCTCTAGTCAAACAGATGATACTATATGAACGTGAACTTGGGTGGAAGTTGCTGTTGAACGAGCACAGCATCGTGCGTCGCGGCTCCGACAGCATCGTCATTGCCGGTATGGAGAATTGGGGCAGCATGAAGCGCATGCCGCGTAAGGGCGACGTCAAAAAGACACTGGCAGGACTCTCTCCTGACTCCTGCCCCTTCATCATCATGCTGCAGCACGACCCCTCTGCCTGGGACGAAAAGATTCTGCCCGAATGCCAGGCACAACTGACGCTCAGCGGACATACTCACGGGGGACAGTTCGAATTGTTTGGTTGGTCGCCGGCATCGTTGTCGTATAAGGAGTGGGGCGGCTGGACGTACAAGGACGGTCGTGCCCTGTATGTCTCTACGGGATTGGGAGCGCTCATTCCCTTCCGTCTGGGCATGCCTGGCGAGATTGTACAAATCACGTTGAAATCTTCGAACTTTGAACATTGAACTTTGAACATTGAAATATGAAGCGGATTCTATATTGTGTTTATCAAGTATTTATTGCCTTTCCCGTCACCATTGTGATGACTATTTGGACGGCTTTCTTGGTGGGTTTAGGATGTACTATTGGCGACGGTCACTATTGGGGCTATTATCCCGGCCGTTGGTGGGCCCGTACCATTACCCGTGCCTTCCTGCTGCCCGTCAAGGTCGAAGGACGTGAACACTTAGAACCCAACCAGTCGTATGTCTTCGTATCGAACCATCAGGGCGCTTTCGACATTTTCCTGATTTACGGCTTCCTGGGTCGTAACTTCAAGTGGATGATGAAGCACCAAATCAATAAGATTCCCTGTGTGGGCTATGCCTGCCGCAAGTCGCACCAGATTATGGTCGACAAGCGTGGAGTGGGGAAGGTGCGCCAGACTTACGAGGCTGCACGTCATATTCTGGAGACTGGCAACTGCTCTGTGGTTGTCTTCCCCGAGGGAGCACGCTCCTTCACGGGTCACATGGGGTCGTTCAAGAAGGGTGCCTTTGCTTTGGCTGACGAGTTGCAGTTGCCTGTCGTCCCGCTGACCATCAATGGCTCGTTTAATGTCATGCCTCGCACGAAGGACTGGCATTTTGCCACGTGGCATCCATTGTCGCTGACCATTCATCAGCCCGTCTATCCCGTCGGTCAGGGTGCACAGAACATTCAGGCCACGATGAATCAGGCTTACGACAGCGTTATGTCGGCGCTAGTCCCTGAGTATCAGGGCTTTGTCGAAAACCCCGATCAGTAAGGCAACCCCCACCAAACCTCCCCGAGGGGAGGCTTCAGTCACTCCCCCCTTGGGGGAGACGGAAGGGGGTTACTACCCTTTCTTCACCCCAACAATGTTCGTTTTCGGGAGTTCGCGGTTGCGCTTGTTCACTACCGTTACAACGGCCTGTGCCAGATTGATGAAGGCCAGTCCCGTTGCTGTTTCGCTGCTGGTAGCAGCCGGTTCGCCACTGTCGCCACTCTCGCAGATGCTCTGCACCAATGGAATCTGGGCGAGTAGGGGAACGTTCATCTCCTCTGCCAACTGCTTGCAACCCTCCTTGCCAAAGATATAGTAACGGTTCTCGGGTAGTTCGGCAGGGGTAAACCATGCCATGTTTTCCACCAGTCCGAGGATGGGCACGTTGACCTTCTCGTTGCGGTACATGTCGATACCCTTGCGAGCATCAGCCAAAGCCACCTGTTGAGGTGTGCTGACGATGATGGCGCCCGTGATGGCCAGCGTCTGCAACAGGGTGAGGTGTATGTCGCTGGTGCCTGGAGGCGTGTCGAGAATAAAGTAGTCCAGTTCTCCCCAGTCGGCATCGGCAATCAGCTGCTTCAGAGCGTTCGTGGCCATGCCTCCGCGCCAGAGTGTGGCGGTATCAGGCGAGACGAAGAAACCGATGGACAGCATCTTGATGCCGTAAGCCTCGATAGGACAGATCAGATCGCGGCCGTCTACATGGACAGCATAGGGTCGCTCGTCTTCGACGTGGAACATTTTGGGCATCGACGGGCCGAAGATGTCGCAGTCCAGCAGTCCGACCTTATACCCCAAGCGTGCCAGTGCAATGGCGAGGTTGGCCGAAACGGTGCTCTTGCCCACGCCGCCCTTGCCGGAGCTGACGGCGATGATGTTCTTCACCTGAGGCAGCAGTTTGCCCACCTCGGGACGCGGCTTCGACTTGAATTCCGTCTTGATTTCCACCTCTACGTCCTTGCCGCAGTGGTATTTGATAGCCGCCTCGGCAGCCTTCACCGTCGACTTCAGGAAGGGGTCGGTGTCGCGCGGAAATTCCAGCACGACCTTTACTTTCCAAGGTTCGCCCTCAGCAACGGGAGCTGCAATGGCTGGTGTGTCGGCCACCATTCCGCTTTCCACCAAATTCTTCTTCGTGCCGGCATACGTCACCGTTGCCAGCGCTTCCATAATCAGTTTGGGATATAATGTCATTTTCTACTTGTTTTTTCTTTTTCGCCTGCAAAGGTACGGATAAGTGAGCGAAAATGCAAATTTATTTGCAATTATCCGAACGAAAATTTTGGTTATATTAAAACTATTTCGTAACTTTGCCCCACACTTAACACTAAAAACTAATAGCGTATGAAACAATTAGTACTTGCAATGACAATGGCAATGGCCCTGAGCACTGCGGCCTTTGCACAAAACAAAGTGAAGAACATCTATGCCAGCTCTGAGAAGTTAGACATGGAACTGATGCAAAACAGTGAGCAGACAGTACGCTTGAACCGCTACTTCTTTGCGGGTTACAATACGCTTTGCCTGCCTTTCTCGCTGACAGCCGACCAGCTGGCTGTTGCCGCCAAAGACCTGAAGGTGGAGCGCCTGGCAGGCATCCAGCAACAGGGTGAGACGCTGTATCTCCTCTTCGTTGACTGCACTGCTGAAGGCATTCAGGCTGGCATGCCCTACCTCGTCTATTCACCCACCGCGCAGTATTTACGAGTGACAAACACCGACGTGCTGTTTTTCGACACAGAACTCAAGTCTGTCCGCATGAGCGATAACAATGGCAACGTCGTGACCTTCGGCAGTGGTTGGGAAATCATCGGCAAGGCCGGTCGTTATGGCATTCCTGCCAAGCAGGATGTAACACCGCTGGAGAGTATCCTTATCCGTACCAACGCCGAACAGACCTTCCTGCCTACACGTTGCGGCTTCATGTGGGACCAGCAGTCTTCTACTGCCAACAAACTGGAAATCAAGCATGCCGCCCTGTCTGATGTGACCGCCATCAATGGCATCACCCAGGACAATGCTGCTGATGCAGTCAATTACGACCTGCAGGGCCGAAAGGTGACAAGCACCTCAAAGGGCCTCCGCATCGTCAATGGCCATACCGTCGTGGTCAAGTAACGCAAAGAGTCAATCCATAAAATGAGGCTTAGGCACTACCGCCCAAGCCTTTTTTGACTGAAAACAATAAGGATATGGCAACAAAGAAAATGTATTTCCTGCTTAGCATGCTTCTAAGCATGTTGGGAGCAAAAGCATATGCCTATGACTTTGAATTTATAAATGCTGAAGGCGTAACTATTTACTACAATTACATCAATGATGGGACAGAGTTAGAGGTTACCAGAAAAGATAATCATATCAGTTATAGCGGTTCTGTGGTTATACCAGAAGAAGTCATTTATATGGGCAAAACCCGAAAGGTGACAAGCATTGGTGATTATGCGTTCAACCAATGCAGGAGTTTAACCTCAGTGACCATTCCCAACAGCGTGACGAGCATAGGGGGAGCTGCTTTCTGTCTCTGCACCAGCTTAACCTCGGTGGACATCCCCAACAGCGTGACAAGTATCGGTAGGAGTGCTTTCTCTGATTGCTACGGCTTAACTTCGGTGACCATTCCCAACAGCGTGACGAGCATAGATAACAATGCTTTCACACACTGCAATCTCCTAACCTCGGTGACCATCGGCAACAGCGTGACAAGCATAGGGCATGAAGCTTTTTATGGCTGCTCCAGCTTAACCTCGGTGACCATCGGCAACAGCGTGACAAGCATAGGGTTTTATGCTTTCACCTACTGCTCCAGCTTAACCTCGGTGACCATTCCCAACAGCGTGACGAGCATAGGCGTGAGTGCTTTCTTTGGCTGCTCTGCCTTAACCTCGGTAACCATTGGTAGCGGGACAAGCGACATTTACTACAATGCTTTTGCCAAATGTAAAAACTTGAAGAACGTTTACTGCTATGCTGAAAATGTGCCAAGTACTGATGCTAGGGCTTTCGATAACTGCCCGATGGAAGATGCTACGCTGCACGTGCCTGATGCTTCAATCAACTTATATAAAACAACAGAGCCTTGGAAAAGCTTCAAAGAGATGGTAGCACTAACTGATAGCGATCCTAATCCATCGGGAATTTTTGCAACAGAAGCGCCAAACGATAATAAAAGCATCGTCTACGACCTCAATGGCAGAGTTGTTACTAACTCCCACAAAGGTATTAATATCATCCTAATGGATAATGGAACAACCAAAAAGGTTGTAGTGAAGTGAACTCATTACGGGTTACACACCGGAACCGACCCCTCACCGCAGAACAATAACGCCATAGTACCCAAGATAAATAATAATATTCGTTCATTGCACGTAAAAATCGTACAATGAACGTTTTTTGTTAGTGTTTGTATCATAATTTATAGGGGGTATGGGGGGAAAAGTGTAATTTTGCAGCAGATTTCGAAACTAAAAACAAAAAGAAGTATGAAAAAGTTATTATTGATTCTGATGACAGTCATGGTGACTACGCTGGCAGCCAAAGCTCAAGTGAAGCCGACGGTGCTGGGCGACAAACATGCCATGCTGAAAGTAGACCAGGGAGAAAAGTATCTGCTGCTGCCCGTGCAGGAGTCGGAAGACATTGCTGCTATTGCCGTGCTGAACGGACAGAGCGAGATGGTGCAGCGGCTGAACGTGAAACTGGCCATCGACCGTGTGGACTATTTCGTTCCACTCAAAATTAGAAATGAGAAATTAGGAATGAGAAATGACGATGTTGTACTCCTCGACATTGAGTTCCACGGTGACCGGAGACAGAAGGGCGCAGTAGGAGAATTTGTCTGCTGGAAGGAGATGAAGTACAGCAACACATTCGACACGACCAATCGTGAGAAGTTCCGCCCGGCATATCACCACACCCCACTATATGGTTGGATGAACGACCCGAATGGCATGTTCTATAAAGATGGCGTATGGCACCTGTACTTTCAGTATAACCCTTATGGTTCTCAGTGGGAAAACATGACATGGGGACACTCTACCTCGCGCGACCTTATTCATTGGGAGGCACAGCCGCTGGCTATTGAGGCCGACTGGCTGGGCAGTATCTTCAGTGGCTCATGTGTGACTAACGGAAATGAGGTAGTGGCTTTCTACACCTCTGCAGGTCATCATCAGACACAGTCGATGGCCGTTTCGAAGGATGGTGGCCGTAGCTTTAAGAAATATAGCGGCAATCCCGTTTTGACCACTAGCGATATTCCCGACTTTCGCGATCCGAAGGCTTTCTGGAACGAGGATGTCAAGGCATGGAACCTCATTCTCGCTGCCGGTCAGGAGATGCGTATCTACTCGTCGAAAGACCTAAAGGATTGGAAGTACGAATCTTCGTTCGGCAAGGAGCATGGCAACCACAGCGGTGTGTGGGAATGCCCTGACCTCTTCCCCATCACCTATCACCCATCACCCAACATCACCGAGACGAAGTGGGTGTTGTTGTGTAACATCAACCCCGGCGGACCGTTCGGAGGTAGTGCCACACAATATTTCGTGGGTCAGTTCGACGGCAAGAAGTTTACCTGTGAGTCGATGCCGAAGGTGACGAAGTGGCTTGACTATGGCAAGGATCATTATGCCACGGTGTCGTTCTATAACGCACCCGACAACCGCCGCGTGGTACTGGCGTGGATGTCGAACTGGCAGTATGCCAATCAGGTTCCTACCAAACAATTCCGCAGTGCCAACAGCATTCCCCGCGACCTCGGACTCTTTACTCACGGTGAAGAGACGTATGTCAGCGTGGTGCCCTCGAAGGAGATGTTGGCAGTACGTGGCAACAAGCTGAAAAAGCCTACTGAGACTTGCGAGGTGTTGGTAGATACCAAGAACAACACGGAGATTGTGCTTTCGAACACAAAGGGCGAGCAGGTAGTGATGATCTACGATGCAGCAAAACAAACCTTCACGATGGACCGCACGAAGAGTGGTGACGTTGAGTTCAGTGAAGCCTTCCCCTGTGTGACCGAGGCCCCCACTTACGGACAAATCAAACAGTTGCGCATCTTCATCGACCGCTGTTCGATAGAGGCATTCGATGCAGCGGGTAAGATGGCCATGACCAACCTGGTGTTCCCATCGGAGCCTTATACTATTATTAAGGTAAAGGGTGGCAAGGCTACTATTTATGAAATTAAGAATTAAGAACTATATGAAACAGAACAAATCCATTTTCCTCATCCCCGTCATGCTCTGCTTCTTCTGCATGGGCTTCGTGGATCTGGTGGGCATTGCCTCCAACTATGTAAAGGCCGACCTGGGTCTGAGCGACTCTGTGGCCAACGTGTTCCCCTCGCTGGTTTTCTTCTGGTTCCTGATTTTCAGCGTCCCCACAGGCATGCTGATGAACAAGAT
Organism: uncultured Prevotellaceae bacterium; assembly: GCA_902764705.1. GTDB lineage: Bacteria > Bacteroidota > Bacteroidia > Bacteroidales > Bacteroidaceae > Prevotella. Next base: position 74,887 of record CACWWZ010000017.1, read on the forward strand.
TGGACGTAAGAATACGGTGTTACTCTCGCTGGTGGTGACTGTTGTGTCACTGCTCATACCGCTCTTCGGAAACAGCTTTGCCGTGATGCTGGTGGCCTTCTCGCTGCTGGGCATCGGTAACGCCCTGATGCAGACCAGCATCAACCCTCTGGCCATGCTGATTATCGGTGACAAAAACTTGGCATCGACGCTGACCTTCGGACAGTTTGTCAAGGCTATTGCCTCGTTCCTTGCCCCCTATCTGGCCATGTGGGGCGCTACACAGGCCATGCCGTCGTTCGGCTACGACTGGCGCGTGCTGTTCCTTATCTACTTCATTGTGGGTGTGCTAGCCACATTGTTGCTGTTGGCGACTCCCATCTATGAAGATTTAGGAGGTAAGAAGGAAGAAGGAAGAGGTGTAGTCAGCGAATTCGTCGACTGCTTCAAACTGCTGGGCAAGCCCATCGTGCTGCTGTCGTTCTTGGGAATCATGTGCCATGTAGGCATCGACGTCGGTACCAATACGACGGCTCCGAAACTCTTGATGGAACGTGTGGGTATGTCGCTCAACGAAGCAGCCTTTGCCACCTCGCTCTATTTCATTTTCCGTACCATCGGTGCACTGACAGGATCGTTCTTCCTTCGTGTGCTGAAGACCCGCTGGTTCTTTATCATCAGCGTGGTGCTGATGGCAGCCAGCATGGCACTGATGTTCGGCGGTCAGACGAAAACAATGCTCTACGTGGCTATTGCCCTCGTAGGTTACGGTAATTCGAACATCTTCTCGATGGCTTTCAGCGAAGCCCTGCTCTCCGTGCCCGACAAGCAGAACGAAGTTTCAGGCCTGATGATCATGGGTCTCTTCGGTGGCACTATCTTCCCGCTTTTGATGGGTTTTGCCAGCGATGCCGTCGGTCAGGCCGGAGCAGTCATCATCATGGCTCTTGGTGTCATCTACCTCTTTACCTATATTCCACAAGTGAAACATTAAGAAGTGAAGAATGAAGAGTGAAGAATTTACTACCGCACGATATATTCGTGTAATTTGTGAAATTCGTGGTTAAAAAGAAATAATATGGAAAAACGTTATGTTGTAGGACTCGGCGAAGTCCTGTGGGACGTACTCCCCGAAGGCAAGAAACTGGGCGGTGCCCCTGCCAATTTCGCCTATCATGCAGGACAATTCCTGGGTTCTGACAATACCATCGCTATCAGTGCACTGGGCGAGGACAATCTTGCCGAAGAGACCATCGAGGCTTTGGAAGAGCACAATCTGAAATACCTGCTGCCTCGAGTGAAATATCCTACGGGTACAGTACAAGTAACACTTTCTGGCGACGGCATTCCTGCCTATGAAATCAAGGAGAACGTGGCATGGGACAACATCCCCTATACACTAGAGATAGCAGAGATTGCCAAGAACTGCCAGGCCGTCTGCTTCGGTTCATTGGCTCAGCGTAGCGTGACGTCGTGGGCTACCATCCGTCAGTTTCTGGATGACACCCCCGCTGACTGCCTGAAGATTTTCGATATTAACCTGCGTCAACAGTTCTATACCAAGGACGTCATCGAAGAGTCGCTGAAGCGCTGCAACATCCTGAAGATCAACGACGAGGAGTTGGTAGTCATCAACCGCATGTATGGTTATGAGGGTCTTAACATGCGAAGCGCTTGCGAGAAGATATTGAATGCATACAACCTGAAGATACTTGTGCTAACCTGTGGCACCAACGGTTCATACGTCTTTACTGACGACGGACTCACCTCGTTCCAGGACACGCCGAAGGTAGAAGTAGCCGATACTGTCGGCGCTGGCGACTCATTTACCGGTTCATTCTGTGCCAGCATCATCAAAGGCAAACCAGTCCAGGAAGCCCACAAAAAAGCTGTCGAAGTATCCGCCTTCGTATGCACCCAGAATGGTGCCATGCCAACACTGCCTCCCGACTTGCTCAAATAAACAAAATAAAACATAGTGATAGTCCCCGGCAAAGCCTGCTGGGGATTTTTTTTGTTTTTTTTGCTACAAAAAGGAACAACATTGCAGATTATTTTGTAATTTTGCATGCAGAACATTAACTAACGAACTAAATATGCGACAAATACTAACCATCGGTACGGTGCTTTCTGTACTTTTGATTTTCCTTACGGGTTGTACTCGTGAGCGACCACGCTATGTGATTGGAGTATCCCAATGTTCTGACGACATTTGGCGTGAGAAACAGAATGCAGAGTTAAGAATGGGAGCCTATCTGCAGGGCGATGTAGAACTGCGCTTCGCTGCGGCTTTCGACAGCGACGAGCGACAAGTGCAGCAGATAGACAGCCTCGTGGAAACGGGTATTGACCTGCTTATTGTTGCCCCCAACCAGGTGCAAACCATCTCGCCCGCCATCGACCGCGCCTACGACAAAGGCATCCCCGTTATCGTTTTTGAACGCAAGACCAATTCACAGAAATACACCGCCTTTATCAGTGCCGACAACTATGAGATGGGCCGTGTAATGGGTGAATACATTGCCTCGCAACTGGATGGCAAGGGGCGAGTCATGGAAATCATGGGGTTGAAAGGCTCGTCACCTGCTATCGAGCGTCACAATGGCTTTGCCGATGCCCTCAAGAACTATCCTGGCATTGACATCGTGGCTACTCTGCAAGGCGACTGGACAGAGGAAAGTGGCTATAATGCCATGAAACAATGGCTCGACAGCCATCAGTCATCATCCTTCAGCCATCAATCCATCGACTTTGTTTTCGGTCAGAACGACCGCATGGCCATAGGTGCCCGCAAAGCGGTAGCAAATTCTTCATTCTTCACTCTTCATTCTTCATTTTTCTGCGGCATTGATGGCCTGCCTGGTGAGGATGGCGGCATTCGGTTGGTACGCGACTCCATTCTTGATGCATCTTACATCTATCCCACCCACGGCGACAAGATTCTCCAACTCGCTATTGACATCCTTGATGGCAAACCATACGAGAAGGAAACGATGATGATGTCAGCTCTCGTCACTCGCGACAATGCCCGTGTGCTGTTGATGGAGACGGAGGAGATCATGCGCCAGTCGAACTATCTCGACCAGTTGCATAGTCGTGCAGACGGTTACCTGCAACAGTTGGACACCCAGCGCGTCATCAGTTGGCTGGCCATCGCCTTCATCATTCTGCTTGTCGGCGTACTCGTGCTCTTCTATCTCTATCATCTCCGAAAGATAGCCCTACAGCGCGAACGCGTTGTCAATACTTTGTGGAATATGCCCGAACCTGAAGTAACCCCAGAGAATTCAGAGGAATCAGAGATACCGGCAGCTTCAGAAGAATCAGCAGACGCTGAGGACGTCGAGCCTGCAGCCGTTTCGCATTTCATCACGCGCTTCAAGGAGGTGGTCGAACGCCGTTTGGACGATAGTGACGTCAGCGTCGAAGACTTGGCTGCAGACATGAACCTCAGTCGCGTTCAGCTCTACCGCAAGGTGAAGGCCGTTACTGGCTCGTCACCTGTTGAATTGCTGCGTACCGCTCGCCTCAACCGAGCCTATCAGTTGTTGATCACTACCGATAAGAGTGTCAGCGAGATAGCCTATGACGTAGGTTTTACTGCCCCCAGCTACTTTACCAAATGTTTCAAGGAAACCTATGGTATGTTGCCTGGCGACGCGCGGAAACAATAAAAAATAAGAATTATCGTTCATTCTATCGCAATCATGTTACATTGCAACATATTTTGCACGGGATGAACGATATTTTTCATACACATATTAGTTTTGTTTGTACTTTTGTAGCAGAAATTTTAACACAAACAGTATTAACAAACTAAAAACGTAATGCAAATGAAACAAGCGAAACGATTCATTCTGAGTTTCCTGGCAACGATGCTGTGTACAATAATGTACGCGCAAAGCGAAATCAAAGGTACAGTGAACGATGCCATGGGACCAGTCATTGGTGCTACGGTGATGGAGAAGGGCACCAGCAATGGTACGGTGACCGACTTCGACGGTAACTTCACGATTAAGGTGGAAGCTGGCAAGACGCTGGTATTCTCTTACATCGGCTATTTGTCACAGGAACTGCCCGCACAGGACGGAATGCAGGTAATGATGAAGGATGACGCACTGATGGTAGAGGAAGTGGTGGTAACAGGTTATACCAGCCAGCGCAAGGCCGACTTGACGGGTGCCGTCTCGACGGTGAGTCCCTCGGATCTGGCTAAGCAGAACGAGAACAACCCCATCAAGGCCATGCAGGGTCGTGTGCCGGGTATGAACATCTCGGCCGATGGTAATCCTTCGGGTGCTGCCACCGTTCGCATTCGTGGTATCGGAACGCTGAACGACAACGACCCGCTGTACATCATTGACGGTGTACCCACGAAGGCTGGTATGCATGAGTTGAATGGCAATGATATCGAGTCGATTCAGGTGTTGAAGGATGCCGCCTCGGCCAGTATCTACGGTTCGCGTGCTGCCAATGGTGTGATTATCATTACCACGAAGAAAGGTAAGGAGGGTAAAGTGAAGGTAAACTTCGATGCCAGTGTGGCTGCCTCGTTTTATACGAACAAGATTGAGACGATGAACGCCAGCGAGTGGGGGCGTGCCTTCTGGCAGGCCTCTGTGAACGATGGTGTAGATCCTAACAACAACAATCTGGGTTATAACTTCGACTGGGGCTACGACAAAAACGGTAACCCCGTGTTGAACACGTTGTCGATGAACATGTTCCTCGACGAGAATGCCACAGTGCGTACAGGTGATACCGATTGGTTCAATGAGATTACACGTACGGGCATTGTCCAGCAGTACAATCTTTCGGTGAGCAACGGTTCTGAGAAGGGACACTCGTTCTTCTCCGTGGGCTACTATGACAATAAGGGTACCATCAAGGAAAGCCAGTTTAACCGTTTGTCGGCTCGTGCCAATACTGAGTATAAGCTGTTTGACGGCTTAGTGAGCATTGGCGAGAACTTCACGATGAACCGCACGAAGGGCACAGATGCTCCTGGTGGTATTCTGGAGAATGCTTTGGAGTTTAACCCCAACTTCCCCATCTATGCCGAGAATGGTGAATTCGCACAGGCTCTGGGCGCTTATTCTGAGCGCGAGAACCCGCTGAGCCTTTTATATAATAATAAGGATAATGAATACACCCAGTGGCGTGCGTTTGGTGATGTACACCTGAGCATTACACCATTCAAGAACTTCACTATCCGCACTACGTTAGGTATGGACTACAGCCAAAAGCAGCAGCGTTTCTTCACCTACCCCATAGCCAATGGTAAGGTGATGCGTACCGAGTCTGCCGCTGAGAGCAAGCAGGAGCACTGGATGCGTTGGATGTGGAATGCCATTGCCACCTACAACTTGGAACTTGGCAAGCATCGTGCTGATGCCATGGTTGGTATGGAGGTAAACCGTCAGGACTATAACTGGAACAGTGCCAAGCGCTACGAAATGGGCATTCTGAACACCGATTACATGTGGCCGTCGGCTGGTACGGGTCGTCAGTTGGCTGAGGGCTCCGGCGACGGTTTCTCACTGGTGTCATTCTTCGGAAAGGTGAACTACACCTATGCAGACAAGTATCTGGCATCGCTGACCATACGCCGTGATGGTTCGAGCCGCTTCGGTCATAACAACCAGTATGGTACGTTCCCATCGGTAAGTGCCGGTTGGAGAATCAGCGAAGAGGACTTTATGAAAGACCTGAAGTGGCTGGACAACCTGAAACTCCGTTATTCTTGGGGTCAGACTGGTAACCAGGAAATCTCGAACACCGCCCGTTATACCCTTTACGAGGCAGTGGTTACTACCGGCCTTTGGGGGAGTGGCCAGGCAGGTACTTCCTATGATATCGCCGGCAGCAATGGCGGCTATGCACTGAACAATGGTTATGTACGTACACAGCGTGGCAATGAGGACATCAAGTGGGAAACGACAACCCAGCACAACGTCGGTTTTGACTTTGGTCTGTTGCATAACGAGATTTATGGTAGCTTCGACTGGTTCGACAAGCTGACCAGCGACATTCTGTTGCCTATGGAGGGCATCGGTGCTATGGGTGAAGGTGCCATACAGTGGATCAATGCCGGTGAGATGAAGAACAAAGGTTGGGAACTGTCAGTAGGTTATCGTCACAAGTTGCATAACGGGTTGTCGTGGGACGTGAACGGCAATATCAGCCGTTACACCAACGAGATTACCAAACTGCCGGCAACGGTAGCAGCCAACGGTAAGTTTGGCGGTAACGGTGTGAAGAGTGTCATCGGTCATCCCATGGGTGCCCAGGTAGGCTATATTGCCGACGGCATTTTCAAGAGCCAGGAAGAGATTGACAACCACGCCACACAGGAAGGTGCTGGTTTAGGACGCATCCGTTACAAGGACCTCAACGGCGACGGCAAGATTACCGAGGCCGACCAGGACTGGATTTACGATCCGACACCCGACTTCACATGGGGTTTGAACGTCTATCTGGAGTATAAGAACTTCGACTTCACGATGTTCTGGCAGGGAGTGCAAGGAGTAGATGTCGACTGCCGCGGTTTCAAATCACAGACAGACTTCTGGGCTAACAACAATATCAACGTGCCTTATCTGAACAAGGGTGTCCGCGTACTCGATGCATGGAGTCCCACCAATCCTGGCAGCAATATTCCTGCACTGACAACCACCGACTCGAACAATGAAGGACGAGTATCATCCTACTACATCGAAAACGGTTCTTTCGTCAAGTTGCGTACTATTCAGTTGGGCTATAACGTTCCTAAGGCCTTCTCTGACAAGTTGCGCATGGACCGCATCCGTCTCTATGTTTCTGCTCAGAATTTGGTGACTATCAAGAGCAAAAAGTTCTCAGGCGTAGATCCAGAGAACCCAGGATTCGGTTATCCTATTCCTCTTAACATGACATTTGGTCTTAATGTAAACTTTTAATTAGGAATTAGTAATTAGCAATTAGTAATTATGATTACCAAGATATATAAAACAATATGTGTCCTCATCTGTGGCATGATGTTCACAGCATGTTCTGACTTTTTAGAGGAGCAGGTGCCTCAGGCCACACTGACTCAGGATGAAGTAAAGGATGCCAAGTATGTTGACAATGTGCTTATTTCTGCATACGCAGGACTGGTATCCATCGAAGATATGAATGCATCGTTCTCGCTGTGGAACTATGACACCCGTTCTGACGATGCCTACGTGGGAGGTGCCAATGCAAGCGACGGCGGTCCGTTCCACAACTTGGAGAAGGCAGTGGGTATCAGCACTACCGACTGGCCCTTTGCCTCTATCTGGGGAAAGATGTATAACTATCTGTCGCGTGTAAGCCTCTCTTTGGATATCCTCGCAACAGCCGATCAGAACGATTCGAAGATCCAGCAGCGTACGGCAGAGATGAAGTTCCTCCGTGCCTACGGACACTTCCAGTTGAAGCGCCTGTTCAAGAAGATTCCTTTTGTCAACAAGCCGAACATGCAGGAGGAAGACTATAATAATCTCTCAAACACGGAATATACCAACGATGAAGGTTGGCAACAGATCATCAACGATCTGGAAGAAGCCTACAACGTGCTGCCCATGACACAGAAAGAAAAGGGCCGTCCCACCAAGGCTGCCGCTGCCGCCTTCTTGGCCAAGGTATATCTCTATAAGGCTTATCATCAGGACGATGCCAACAGCAATCAGGTAACAAGTATCAGTGCCGACGATTTGCAGAAGGTCGTTGAATACACAAATCCCTCAATCTATACCACAGCAGGTATCGGACTGGAGAGCGACCTGCACAACCTGTTCCGTCCTGAAGAGCAGTACGAAAACGGTCAGGAGTGCCTATGGGCTATCCAATATTCCAAGAACGACGGTACTGAATATGGTAACTTGAATTTCTCATACCGTCTCATAGTTCCTTGTATTCCAAAGGTTCACGACTCCGGCTGTGACTTCTACAAGCCTTCACACAATCTGGTGGATGCCTACCGCACCAACAGCGACGGTCTGCCTATGCTCGACGACTTTGCTACTGTTGACTACACGGTTGGTAGCAACGAGACCGTTGATCCCCGTCTCTTCGTGACAGTGGGTGTACCTGGTACTCCTTATATGTTCAATACTGCATACATGATGAGCGAGAGCAACACATGGAGCCGCTCTGGTGGTGACTATGGCTACTTCGTTTCGCTGAAACAGAATGTAGACCCCGATCTTACAAACGTCTACCTCTTCAACTGCGATAACCAGTGGGCTTCACCGATGAATCGCGTAGTGCTACGCTATGCAGACGTGCTGCTGATGCGTGCCGAAGCACAGGCTCAGCTGAACAACACCGCAGAGGCTATCGCCCTCGTCAATCAGGTTCGCCAGCGTGCTGCCGGTATGATGACGAACAGCGTCGTTTCGGGTTATCCCAACAAATACGGCGTGCGCTATGCAGTAGGTAAGTATAACGGTACGTATAACAAGGACCAGGCCATGAAGATTGTCAAGATGGAACGTCGTCTGGAGTTGGCCATGGAGTGTGAACGCTTCTTCGACCTTGTGCGCTGGGGTGATGCCGCCAGTGTCATCAATAAGTTCTATACGGACGAGAGCGTTACCATGAACTTCCTGAAAGGATCCTCTTTCACTGCCGACAAGAACGAGTATCTACCCATTCCTTACGAGCAGATTGCCGCCTCTAACGGACACTATACGCAGAACTGCGGAAACTGGTAAACGAGTTAAGAATTAAGATTTAAGAATTAAGAGGTAAGTAAAAATGAAAACCAATATATTAAACATCATAGGTCTTATCTGCATTGTCTGCGGTTTTGCAGCATGTTCTGACGATGACCGTACAGGCAGCATCAATGTTAGCGGAGAATGCCTGGTTCAGGAGTTCGTACTCAACGGACAATACACAGCTACCATCAACACCGAGAAACGACTCATCAAGGTGAAGGTGCCTGTAGACTACGACAAAAAGAATGACATGGAGATTACCAGCCTCACAATTTCCGCTGGCGCGAAGAGCAATTTGAAAGTGGGCGACCACATCAATCTTGTGGCCGACAAGACTTTGCACGTCACCAATGGCGACCTTGTCATGGATTATCAGGTGGCTGTTCGTAACGACGAGGCCATCATGAAACTCTTCCTTTTAGAGGGGGTAAAAGGCGCCATCAATCAAGCCGACAAAACCGTAACGGTATCGGTGACTGCCAACAGCGGTATCGATCTGAGCAATGCCACTTTTGAGGTGGAGTGCAGCGAGGATGCCACTTGCAGTCCTGCCAGTGGTACGAGAGGGAATTTCACAGAACCCTTCCAGATTACTCTGACTGACAATACTGCTACGAACGTCTATACCGTCTATGCCATCATGATCGACAAGCCTAAGGCGCTGTTCGTGGGCGAGGCTGAGAACATCGAGATGCTAAACGATGAGGAGAAGGCTGCCGCTAAATGGCTCACCGGTAATATTACAGGCTCTGCCTACGCTTCATGGAGCGACGTAGCAAGTGGCAACGTTTCTCTTGACGAGTGTAAGTTTGTATTCTTCCATCGCCACTGTCCTTCATACGGCACTTATAATGGCTTTGTAGAAGCAGAGAAGGATGCCATGTCGGCACTGGCCAAGATGAAGGAATGCTGGAAGCGTGGCGTGGGCTTCGTATTGGGACGCTCAGCTGTCAACTTCGCTATTGCCTTAGGTGCTATGCCGGAGGATGCTTTCCCCAATAATGTATGGGGTGGCGGTGGAGGCGAAGGCTCCGATTTAATGGGCGACGACCCCTGGCACTTCTACGCTTATGACATCACCCATCCCCTGTGGAAGAACCTGAAGACCTATCCTGGCGCTCCTGAGAATGCCATCTACACGCTCGACAAGGATTACACCATCTGTAATACTACGTCGCAGTACGGATTCTGGGGCGATTACGAAGGTCGCGAGGCTGCCGTTGAGGCTAAGACTGGCGGACGTGCCCTGATTGGCGACAACAGCGTATCCGGATGGGAGCTGAAGGCTGCTGACGGACAGTATGGTAAGGGCGGCGTCATCTGTTTCGGTTCTGGACTTTTCGACTGGAATTCGCCTACTCCTTATGTATCGAACTATCACGACAACATGGGAACTATCATGATGAATGCCTACAGTTATCTGACTGGTGAGTAAGTAAAAGTAAAAAAGTAAAAAGGTAAAAAAGTAAAAGTTATGAAAACGAAGATATTTAAGATGATGAATCTCGGTGCTCTTTGTCTGATGGGCGTTCTCTGTGCGTCTTGCAGCAGTGACGACGACTTCACGGGCGATCCCGCCAAGGACTGGGCAGGTACCACCACGTTCTTCACCCCCACCGACGAGACAGGGTTCTCAACCTATTACACACCTGCCATCGGACGCTGCGGCGACCCCATGCCCTTCTACGACCAGAAGGCTGGTGAGTTCAAAGTGCTCTACTTGCAGGAGTACATCAACAACAGGTCCTATCGCTTCCACCCCATCTGGGGCGTGTCGACCACCGACGGCTGCAACTACCAGTCATTGGGCGAGGTACTGTCCGTAGGAGCCAACGACTACCAGCAAGATGCTGCTCTGGGTACAGGCTGCTGCTATTACAACGAGAAGGATGGTCTTTACTACATCTATTATACGGGGCACAACAGCAATGCCAAGTACACTGAGGCTATAATGCGCGCTACCTCTTCTGACTTCAAGACCTGGACTCGCGATGAACTCTGGCAGCTCGACGGACCAGACTTCGGTTACTCTGGCGTAGACTTCCGCGACCCGCAGATTTTTGTGGCCGAAGATGGCCTCTACCACATGGTTATCAGCACCCGTCCTATCAATGGCGGTGATCCGAAGTTTGCTGAATTCAAGAGCAGCGACATGAAGACATGGGAACACGTGGGTCAGTTTAACATGATATGGGACCGCATGCTCGAATGTCCTGACATCTTCAAGATGGGCAACTATTGGTATCTGGTCTACAGTGAGAGCTACAGGGCATCGTGGAGCCGTAAGGTGAAGTACATGATGGCTACGTCGTGGGATACCCTCAAAGCCTGCTTCAACGATCCCGGTGCCAACTGGCCGAAGGATGGCAAGGAGGGCATTCTCGACAGCCGCGGTTTCTATGCCGGCAAAACTGCCTCGAACGGTACCGATCGCCTGATCTGGGGATGGTGCCCGTTCCGTTCGGGTAGCAATATCCACGACATGAACACCAATGTAGGTGCTGGCGACGGCAACGAGCCTAACTGGTCGGGGGCACTGGTGTGTCACAAGATCATCCAGCACAGCGACGGTACGCTCACCGTTGGCGAGGTTCCCGCTATGGCAGGCAAATACAATCAGGCACAGAACGTTAACGTGATGGCCAGCAATGGCTATAGCAATGGTACGCTGACGGGTGACGATGCCTACGTGCTCTACAACCGCCTGGGCACTCACAACCACATCTCGCTGACCGTCAAGACTTCCAACAACTGGGATAAGTTTGGAATCTCGCTGGTTCGCAGCACTGCCCCAGACTACTACTACACGATGGTCTTTAATCCAGAGAACGAGAACTGGCGCAAAGTGAATTTCGAGCAGGAGGGCTACCGCATTGAAAAACAGCTTAACGAAAAAGGCGAAGAAGTGGAAGTGAAAGTCTATGGCAAGGGCTTCGTGGAGGGTATCGACAGCTATGGCTTCACTCGTCCGTCGGATAACACCTATAAGATTGACATTTACACTGACAACAGCGTCATGGTGATGTACGTCAACGATAACGTCTGCTACACCAACCGCATCTATGGTATCCAGAAAAACTGCTGGAGCATCAATAACTACGGTGGCAGCATCACTGTCAGCGACGTCAAGGTCAGCCAATATTAATAACTACTGTATATAACAATAATCGTTCAATGTATCTGAATAATGTTACATTGAACGATTATTGTTATACAATGTAACATTTCTTATCTTATATATAATCAAGTAGCCGTACCTTTGCCACAGGAAATTTAAATCACAGAATTATTCACTAAAAACAAAAGTTATGAAAAAGTTATTTTTACTCATGTGCCTGATGGCAACCACCACTATTGTTTCAGCTACCGATCTGTGGGAAGGAACCCACGCAGTGAACTGGGACAACACACTGACTATCGAAGCCGCAAAGTTTGTCGATGCGCAGGTCGGCCAGAAAATAGTCATCGAGTTTACAAACGCTACGGGAGAGGTTATCGAGCTTCATAGTAACGGAGGCATGTTGCCCGGTACACGTTACGCGCATCACATCTATGCCGATCAGAGTTCAATGGAGGTATTCATCACTCCAGGCATGCTTGCCTGTCTGAAAGAGCACGGAATGGAAATTTGCGGTACTGGTTTCACGGCTACCAAGGCATGGTATGGTGACGGCAAGGACAATGTCGACGACAACACAGTTTGGACAGGCTACTTTTGGATGGACGAGTGGAGCACGTTAGAGCTGGCTAAGACCTCATTCGATGGTATTAACTGGAGTGACTACAAGGCCATCCGTTTCTATTCAGAGGCAAACCGCACCAACTACGTCATCAATGTACTCACAAAATGGGGCGACGACGGAAAGCTTGGCGACCAGACCACGATGACTATGAAAAACGATTATGCCGAACTCAATATTGAGAATATCGATATGGCAGCAAAACTGGCAGAAGTAGACAGACTCATGGTTCAGTGCAATAAGGAGGGTGGCGATGCCTTCAACTTCACTGCCATCGTACTCGTCAAGAAAGAGACTACGGGAATTAATACATTAAATGTTGAACGTGAAATGTTGAATGGTGAGGTTTATAACCTCGCAGGTCAGCGTGTACATAATCCACGGAAGGGACTCTATATCGTCAATGGCAAAAAGGTTATGATGAAATAATAAGTTATAGTTAGTTGATTAGTTTTTTGCAAGGAAAAAGATTGATTTTTTGATTTACCAAGGAAAGGCGCGGCCGGGATGGTTGCGCCTTTATTTATTGTTTAAAACATACCAACCAAACAACAGGACTGACGATTATAGCAATGCTGAACCGGGCCATAGAGAACTGCCAGTCATACTTTTGGAGTAACAGTGCGTATGCCGTAGTGTATTGCATCTGTCGTGACGATTACAAAAAGAAGCTGTCGCAAATCGAATTCGAGAAGATGGTGGAAGAATTGCCGTATACGAAGGAGCGAAATAATCAATGTACGACGGGGACTATTGCCAACGCCTTTAGCAATAATCCTATCTTTTACGAGGATATTAACGAATGGGACAGTGTCCCATGTCCTCCTGTTAAGGAGGAATGCCAGGAAGAGGCAAGGGATACTTCTGGTGATGAAGATAGTGTGGATGATATTGATTGTGAAGGAAAAGATGAAGGTGACAGAGAAGATGAAGCAGAAAGGATACAAAGGGAAGAACTTATAGGGAAAGTGATGCCTTGGTTCTTGGATCAGTTAAATCAATATAGTGAAAAAGAGAGAAATGCCATAAAAGTCTGTGCGATAGACTTCGTGAAAGAAGGAAAATTTTCGTCGCCGACGGTTGCTGTTCAAAATAATAAGCTATATAGCCATAGTCGCATCATTGAGATTTGTAGTGCTCTTTATTTGATTGGGGACGACAATAATGCTT
>CACWWZ010000018.1 GCA_902764705.1 uncultured Prevotellaceae bacterium
TTGGATAGATTCTTTTTTGCCATAATACTACTAGTCGTTTAAACGTTTAACATCGAGATTCGTAATCAGCTGGAAACGGTTCTCGTTCATGTCCTGAAGCTCTGACATCAACTTCTTAATAGATGCATAAGGAGTCTTTGAGTCGCACTTGATGGCGAGCTTGATGTCAGGATTAGCATTGCGGGCCTCGGTGACCCACTTCTGGAACTCACTCTTGCCTCCGTCGACACTATCGAGCGGAAGACCGAGCTTCTGGATTGCCTCTGCCATCTTCTCCTGGTCGAGGCTGAGGTATGCTGCAAGCTGCGACATGGGGGCTCCGACCATAGCATCCTCGCGGAAGTGCTTGATCTGGTTGGCGTTCAGCGAGATGTTGTACTTCTCGAGCATTGCGTCCAACATAGCCTGCATGTTGTTCTTGTTTTCGGTACCACAGAAGACCTTGCCCTCTGGTGTCACCAGAATGTTGAGCACGTCTTGCTCTGGTATCTTGACCTCTGACACCGAGTTAGGCGTGTTGACCTGTACTGGTTCCGGCGTCAAGAATGTTGATGTCAACATGAAGAAGCACAGAAGCAGCGTCATCACGTCTGACATGGGCGTCATGTCAATCCAGATGTCTTTTTTCTGTATCTTAATTTTAGCCATACTAAAACCGATTTAGAGAGTTTTAAATGGTTATAAAATTAAGCCTCGTTGTGGGTTGAATCGTAAGTTGCAGCGATGGTGAAACCAATCTCATCGAGAGCGTAAGTCAGCTTATCGATCTTGTTTGAGAAGAAGTTGTAAACAACGGTAGCAACCCAAGAGGTCAAAATACCAGACGAACAGAGCGGTCAGAGTACCCAGAGATACGATGGTAGCAACCATCGGCATGTTCATCTGGAGAGTAGGCATCTCGAGCTGAGTAGCCTCCTCGTGAGCCTGCTGGATCTTAGCAATCTTAGCAGCCTTCTTCAGCGTAGAGTCGGTCTCAACAGTCTGGTACATCTTGATAGAAGCCTTCACGACGTTAGCTACAGAACCCTGCATCTTGTCGCAGAGAGCGTCAGCCTCAGCAAACTTCTGCTCCTTGATGAGAGCCTTTACCTGAGCGGTGAACTTAGCGAGGTTAATCTTACCAGAAGCGCTCTTGATAGCGAAGAAACGCTCGATACCCAGACAGATCACGGTGAACAGCAGGGTAAGGATCAGACCTACTACGAAACCTCCCTTATACACAGTACCCAGCAGGTTTGCGGGATGACCAGTGCGGTCGCCACCAACGAAGTTGTCGGGGTTACCCATTACGAAATACCATACAGAATAACCTGCGATAGCGCAAATCACGAGGATAATCCATGCAGCTTTTACACCCTGAAAGCCCGAATTCTTTTTGGCTGGGGCTGCAGCCTTTGTTGTTGTTGCCATAAATGTAATTTTTTAATTTTTTAGTTATTAAATAAATGATTTGAATTTTTTCGCTTACGTTCCGCAAAGATAGCAAATTCAAGTGGACTAAAAGCCTAATTAAGAACTTTTAACTTGATATTTCTCAATTTTTACGCCAAAACGGCCAAAACGTCCTTAATACGACGCATTGCTTCGACGATATTCTCGTCGCTAGTGGCATAACTCATACGGAAACATTCGGGGTCACCGAAAGCATCACCGCCCACTGTTGCCACGTGTCCTTTTTCGAGCAGATACATGGCCAGGTCGGTAGAATTTGCAATGGTTTGTCCATCGGGCGTCTTCTTGCCGTAGAACGACGAGCACTTGGGGAACAGGTAGAATGCGCCCTCGGGGACGTTGACCTCGAGTCCTGGAATGTCCTTGGCCAGACGGACGATAAGGTCGCGACGGCGCTCAAAGGCCTTGCGCATCTCCTCGACACAATCCTGCGAGGCGGTATAGGCATACTCTGCAGCCTTCTGACTGACTGAGCACGGTCCGCTGGTATACTGTCCCTGAAGCTTGTTGCAGCCTTTGACAATCCACTCCGGAGCAGCAATATATCCGATGCGCCAGCCGGTCATAGCATAGGCCTTCGACACACCGTTGACAATGATTGAACGCTCCTTCATGCCCGGGAACTGGGCTATCGACTGGTGTTTGCCAATATAGTTAATATGCTCGTAGATTTCGTCTGCGAGGACAAAGAGGTCGTCGTGGGCCAGAATGACCTTCGCGAGGCCTTCGAGTTCTTCTATCGAATAGACACTGCCCGTAGGATTGCTGGGCGAACAGAGTATCAGCAGGCGCGTCTTCGGGGTGATGGCGGCCTCCAACTGGGCTGGCGTCATCTTGAAGTTCTGTTCGAAACCTGCCTCGACAATCACAGGATTACCGCCAGCCAGCAATACCATCTGGGGGTAGCTGACCCAATAGGGAGCGGGAATAATCACCTCATCGCCAGGATTCACCATTGCCATCACGGTGTTGCAGACACTCTGCTTGGCACCATTCGACACGAGAATCTCAGCCGGCGTATAGTGCAACTGGTTTTCACGTTCCAACTTGCGGGCGATGGCCTGACGCAAGTCGGGATAGCCAGGAACGGGAGAATAACGCGAATAATTCTCGTCGATAGCCAGCTTGGCAGCCTGTTTAATGTGGTCAGGGGTGTTGAAGTCTGGCTCACCGACACTCATGTTGATAACATCAATGCCCTGAGCCTTCATTTCAGAACTCTTCTGCGACATGGCCAGCGTTGCCGACGGGGCCAGTCTCTGCAAACGGTCAGATAATTGTGCCATAATGATGCTTTATGTATAAATTTGGCTGCAAAAGTAAGCAAATTATTCCTTAAAAAAGAATATTTACGTCACTTTTTAATTTCTTTTTGCAGCGGAAGCAAATTCTTCACTCTTCATTTTTCACTCTTCACTTCAGGTGCAGGGTGTGTCCCATGCGGTCCTTTTTGGTCTTCAGATAGCGCAGATTATACTCGTTGGGAGTGGTTTCGACGGGCACATTCTCGACAATTTCCAGTCCGTAGGCCTCCAGACCCACACGCTTGACGGGATTGTTCGACATGAGACGCATTTTCTGGACACCCAGCATACGGAGAATCTGCGCACCACAGCCGTAGTCACGCTCGTCGGCCTTAAAGCCCAGGCAAAGGTTGGCGTCGACGGTGTCATAGCCTTCTTCCTGCAACTTGTAGGCAGCCAGCTTGTTCATCAGACCGATGCCCCTACCCTCTTGCTGCATATAGACGATAACACCCTTTCCCTCCTGTTCAATCATCTGCATGGCACGATGGAGCTGTTCACCACAGTCGCAGCGCTTAGAACCCAGAATATCGCCCGTAGCACACGACGAATGGACACGCACCAGAATGGGCTCGTCGGCCTTCCACTCGCCCTTGATGAGGGCGAAGTGTTCCTGACCATTGCTCTTCTGACGGAAAGGAATCATGCGGAAATGGCCGTACTCGGTTGGCATATCGACCTCGACGCCCTCCTCGACGATGCTCTCCTTCTTCAGACGGTAGGCTATCATGTCCTTGATGGTAATAATCTTCAGCTGGTGTTTCTGGGCAAACTCCATCAGCTGGGGCAGACGGGCCATCGTACCGTCCTCGTTCATGATCTCGATAAGTGCACCGGCAGGATACATTCCCGTCAGCTTGCACAGGTCGATAGCGGCCTCGGTATGACCCGAACGGCGCAACACGCCATTATCCTGAGCATACAGCGGATTGATATGGCCCGGACGCCCGAAGGTCTTGGCAGTAGACTCCGGATCGGCCAGTGCACGGATGGTAGCAGCACGGTCGTGGGCAGAAACACCCGTCGAACATCCATCAATCTTGTCGACCGTAACGGTAAACGGCGTACCCAGCAGAGAGGTATTGTCCTGCACCTGATGGGCCAGTTCCAATTCGGCAGCACGACTGATGGTGACGGGCGCACAAAGCACGCCACGGGCATTCTTCAGCATGAAGTTCACCATCTCGGGGGTAATCTTCTCAGCGGCACAAATCAGGTCACCTTCGTTCTCGCGGTCTTCGTCGTCAACCACAATGACGAACTTGCCCTCACGAAAATCATCGAGTGCTTCCTCGATAGTATTGAGTTTCAGTTGTTCCATAGTTCTCTATACCTTATTATATATATTAGTAGTTTCAGTTGTCAATCACAGTAACGCTTCCTTCTGTCTGCAAATCGCCCAGTTCGACGACACGGGGAATGAGTTTTTTGTTGACACGGATAATGTGTTGCAAGTCTCTATAGAGTCGTACACGGAAACGAATCATACGAATGTAGAAGAAGAGGCCCGTAGGCAGGAATATGCCCGTAATAATGTTCAGCCACTTGCGTCTGAAAGGACGGGTATGGGCATGAGTAGCTACGATGGGGAACTGGTTCAGCTTCATCAGCACGTAAGGGTTCCTCGAGTACGAGAGGTCCTCGATGGCCGACTCGAGAACCATATTGATGTGCTCGATCTCGTGGTCGTCGCCAGGACGGAAGAACACCTTGATGGGATTGGGCCAGCGAAGCAAGTGGTGAGCCTCGCCATAACGGGCAATCTCGAGACTGACATTCTTCAGCATCTCAGCATCAGTCAGGTACTTCGGTTCTTCGATGATAACCTCCTTACGCGTAATGTTACGCTTCGAGCGCAGACCGAGCATACGACTGGCAATCTGCTTGTAGAGGTCGATATTGAACACCACCGAGTCGTTGTTGGCCTTATAGGTGAAGAAGACAGCTATCGGCGAGAGCACGGCCGTTCCCAGCAGCTTGCCAAACCATACGGTCCAGTTGTCGTCGCGGGCCATCTTCATGCCAGTATTGTCGAGAATGTAGAATACGATGAACACCACAACACTGATGATGACAGGCACACCCAGTCCGCCCTTACGGATGATGGCGCCCAGCGGAGCTCCGATAAAGAAGAAGATAAGACACGACAGTGACAGCGTCACCTTGTTGATGGCCTCCATCTGGTGGCTGCGCTCCTCGCGGTTCAAGTTTTCTGAATATTCCACCTTATATTCCATCTCGTTGATGGCTTCCTGCGCACTGCTGCTCGCTATGCCAATCATCTCCTGTTTCTTCTCGCCAGAGAGACCTTTGTATATCGAGTCAATATCTATGGAAGTCTCAGCAACGACCTTGACAGCCCTCAGCGAATCTACCTTGCCCAAGGAAGCCCTGCGATACGGGCCCATACTGGACTCTTTAAAGAACCGGTGGCCCACCGAGTCGTTGAACTCACGGATAGAATCCAGGTCATGAAGAATCCTACTCATACTCTTGGCTCGGGCATCCATGGAAATCCAGCCTGCCTCAGCCATGTCAAAACCACTGTCGAAATCGAGTACGATACGCTTGGTAGAGAATGTCTCCCTGCGATAAGGCACATTGGCCGCCACACCCATGCCCGACTGGCGCATATTCTCGAACCACTCGCCGCTATACAACGTCAGGAGCATGTGTTTCTTCTCAGCCGTGGCCTGAATATGGCCCGAATCGGCCAAAATGACGGCAGCATCCTCATAACTGCCGTTCATACGGTAAATCATAATACCATAGAGCGTGCCCGTCTCCATATCTTTCTTCTGGACATAGAGATTCGAGCCCGGTATGCCGTCATAGAAGATTCCCTCGGGGATTTCCACCTCAGGATTCTTCTGTTTCATCGAAATCAGCAACTGACGGAACGAGACGAAAGCCTTGGGGCCGATGATTTCCTGGAAGAAGAACGACATGATGGCAATGCCCGACACAATGACGATGAGCGAGCGGAAAGCCTGCATCAACGATATTCCTGCCGCCTTGATAGCGGTCAGCTCCGAGCTTTCGCCCAAATTACCAAAGGCTATCAATGAAGAAAGCAGAATGGCCAGCGGGAAGGCCTGAGGCATCAGCATCAAGCCCATGTACCAGAAGAATTGTGCCATCACCTCCAGCGAGAGTCCCTTTCCAATGAGCTCGTCGACATAACGCCACAAGAACTGCATCATCAGCACAAACTGGCAGATGAAGAACGTTGCGAAGAACAGCAGTCCGAACTGTTTGGCAATAAATATGTCTAATTTCTTGAAAGGCGACCTCATACGGACGGCAAAGGTACAACAATTTTGCTAAACTGCCAAACCAATCGTCACATTAAACAATAAATTTTATTTTTATTTGGTATTTCGTTCATTTTGAACTATCTTTGCAGGCGTTTATGATGACACGAGAAAAGGAAATCTACAAGGTAACGCTGGTGGGCAGTGCGGGCAATGCGGCCCTGCTGACATTCAAGTTCATTGCGGGCGTGGTGGGAAACAGCTCGGCCATGATTGCCGATGCTGTACACTCCCTGTCCGACTTTGTTACCGACATCGTGGTGCTGCTATTCGTAAGCATCAGTGCAAAGCCGCAGGACCAGTCGCACGACTATGGGCACGGCAAGTTCGAGACCATCGCCACATTCCTGATCGGATTGGCGCTGATTGGTGCTGCTGCGGGCATCATCGCATCGGGTAGCATGAAATTGGCAGCATGGTGGGGCGGTGACGAACTGGAGGCTCCCGGATGGATTGCCCTATGGGCGGCCCTGTTGTCGATACTTATCAAGGAACTGCTTTATCAGTATACAGCTCGGAAAGGGCGCCTGCTCGACTCGCAAGTGATGATAGCCAATGCCTGGCATCATCGCAGTGACGCCCTATCGTCCATAGGTGCTGCTATCGGTATCGGAGGAGCCATCTGGCTGGGACAGCACTGGACGGTGCTCGACCCATTGGCCTCAATCATCGTGGGACTGATGCTGGTTAAGGTGGCTTACGAACTGCTGAAGACAAGTATCGGCGAACTCACAGAATGTTCACTGCCTGGTGAGATGGAACAGGAAATCGAAGAGATTATCCAGTCATTTGCCGATGTGCAGGAACCTCATAATCTGCGTACGCGTCGCATCGGTAACAGGATAGCCATCGAGGTTCATATTCGGATGGACGGCAAACTGCCGTTACAGGAGGTTCACGAACGGGCAACAACCATCGAGCACAAGTTGAAAGAGCGTTTTGGGGAACGGACACACGTCACCCTGCACATGGAACCGATCAAGTAGAGTCACAACCCGCTGACCCGGTGAAGGCGCTCGAGATTGTCGTCCCAAATGCCCCTGAGGTCGGCTTCCTCTTCATCGTCGGCGGCATAGTCGGTGATAAGCAGGTTCAGTTCACCCGTCAGGTCGCTCTTTTCAATACGCATCTCCCAAACTGCATCAGGCGTATCAGCATGGTAATCCCACAACATACGGATGTGGTCGTACTTCTCGATTTCTATGATGCGTGACTGTTTGGTATCACGCTCCGTCCAGGGCTGACCCCAAGTGAAAGTCATTAAATCGTCTTCAGCGGTCACCTTGTCGGCCAGCCATTTCTCTAACCCGTGGGCGTTGCTGATGAAGTCCCAAACAATCTTCGGAGACTGTGTAGACAGAGGGTATTCAATCGTCAGTTTCTGCATAGTTAGTCGTATTATAGGTGTTTCAGTTTTCATTTTACTCTGCAAAAATACAAAAAAATATCTAACCAAGAAAGTTTTTTCGGAAAAAATTTTGGTAATTCGAAAGATTTTCTTACCTTTGCAGCCGATTTCAAGAGGATGACCTCTGAAATGGCGGGGTAGCTCAGCTGGTTAGAGCGTCGGATTCATAATCCGGAGGTCGAGGGTTCGGGTCCCCCTCCCGCTACTGAAAAAGGAAGTTTCCAAACGGGAGACTTCCTTTTTTGTTTCTCTTTCTTTATTCTCTCCAACATGTTACATATTTTATAGTTTTTGTTACAAATAGCAAGGTATCATACATAATAAATATGTACCTTTGCAGCAAAATATACTATAAAACTAACAAACAGAGATGAAAAGACTCCTTTCCTGTGCTGCCCTGATTGTTGCAGCCTCGCTGGGACTGAACGCCCAGAAACCTATGAAAGCCCCCAAGGGTGGAAAGCAAATTAGTGATGAACTAATCGGCATTTTCTTTGAGGACATTAGTTCTTCAGCTGATGGCGGACTCTATGCCGAGCTCGTCCAGAACGGCTCGTTCGAATACAGTCCTGCAGAGCGTGACGGCTGGGGAGCCGGTACATCATGGAAGCAGATACGTCCAGGACATTCGCTGGGAACCATGCAGGTTCGCATGGACAACCCGCTGAACGCCAACAATCCTACTTACATGAGACTGCACACAGAACGTGCCAAGGAATATTATGACTATAAGGGCTGGAAGGGCTACGGACTGGAGAACGGCGGTTTCGACGGTATCTCGGTGAAAGCCGGCGAGAAATACGACTTCTCGATGTTCCTGCGCAACATCGGTGGAGCCAAGCAGGTGCGTGTAGCACTGGTAGAGCCCCAGCAGGGCTGGCCGCCCCGCGACCCCAAGTTGTTGGCCGAGGCAACATTCGACGTCAGCTCGCCGTCATGGAATAAATATGAGGCCGTGCTGACCGCCGACACCACATCGACGAAAGCCGTGCTGCAGATTCTTGTTCTTACTGTCGGAAATCTGGATATCGACCAGGTGTCGCTGATGCCACAAGACACGTACAAAGGTCACGGACTGCGCAAGGACCTGGCTCAGGCACTGGCCGACCTGCATCCAAAATTCATGCGTTTCCCCGGCGGTTGCGTGGTACACGGTGGTGGTGACGGTTTCTGGGATACCTATCGCTGGAAGACCACCATCGGTCCGAAGGAGCAGCGCAAGGGTATTAAAAACACATGGGGCTATCACCAGTCAATGGGTCTGGGATACTATGAGTATTTCCAGTTCTGCGAAGACCTGGGCATGGAGCCCCTGCCTATTCTGCCCTGTGGTGTGTCGTGTCAGGGAACAAATGGCGGGTGGGGCATGTATCCCACACAGGCTCAAGACGCCTGTCCGATGGAAGAGATGGACGAGTGGGCCAACGAGGCTCTCGACCTGATAGAATGGGCCAACGGCGACCCCGCAACCAGCAAGTGGGCCAAGATGCGTGCTGACGCCGGTCATCCGAAACCCTTCAACCTGAAGTATCTCGGATTGGGTAACGAAGAAAAGATTTCGCCAGAATTTGAGGAGCGCTTTAAGTATATTTATAATAAGGTAATGGAGAAATACCCCAATATCGTCATTGTAGGTACAGCCGGTCCTGGCTCTCATCCCGGTAATGCAGACTTGGAGAACGGATGGCGTATTGCTGACGCTGTGGGTATGCCCATCATCGACGAGCACTACTATGAGCCCAACGCATACTTCCTGAGTAGTCGCCAGTACGACTACTACCCCCGCGACCGTAAGACGAAAGTCTATCTGGGCGAATATGCCGCCAAGGATAAGAAGCTTATCGACGCACTGGCAGAAGGTTTGTATCTGTTACATGTAGAGGCAAATGGCGATATCGTGGCTATGACGAGCTATGCTCCTCTCTTCGCCAAGAAGACCAATACCAACTGGAATCCCGACATGATCTATTTCGACAACGAACGTCCCTATCTGACCTGTAGCTATTATGTGCAGCAGTTGTTTGGACTGTCGAGTGGACAATACTACTATGGCGACTGCGTGAAAATTGACAATCCTGACGAGGCTCCCCGCTGGCAGGGACTGCCCGAAGGACAGAAAAGCGGCAACCTGCAGGGACAGAGCGTCGTGCTGAACGTAAAGAGCCGCAAGCTGTATGTGAAATTGGTTAACGCTGGTGCCGAGGCCAAAAAGGCAAACATTGACCTGAGTCGTTTTGGTATCAAGAAAACTGCCGTCAAGACCGTGCTGACAGGTAATGCCAACGACGAGAACAACTACGAGGTTCAGCCCATCGCTCCCCAGAAGGAGACCATCAAGGCTCAGAAGAAGTTCACCCTCGACCTGGCTCCTTACACCATGGTGATGTACGAGTACAGCTTGTAAGAGTTAAGAATTAAGAGTTAAGGAAGAGATATGAAACGCTGGAGTTTTTTATTTTATATCTTATCATTAATCGTTTGCAGTGCAGCTGCGCAGAACCCCTATCTGCCCTTGTGGGAACACCTGCCCGACGGTGAACCCCGTGTGTTTGAAGACCCCGATCAGCCCGGCAAGTTCCGTGCTTACATCATCGGTTCGCACGACGTGACGTATACCGCCTATTGCGGTCCTGACATCCGCATGTGGTCTGCTCCCGTCGAGGACTTGAGCCAATGGCGCAACGAAGGTCCCATCTTTACGTGGTTCGTACAAGGTCAGTGGGACACGATGTTTGCCCCTGATCTCGTGGAGACCGTCGACAAGGCAACAGGTAAAAAGACCTATTGGCTCTATCCCCACAGTCGTGGCTGGCGTCGTGTAGCCATGGTCTGTAAAAGTGACCGTCCGAATGGCCCCTTCGTACCCGTGAACCTGACTGAAGACGGTACACAGTGCCTGCCTGGCTCACTTATCGATTTTGACCCTTCGGTGTTCATCGAGCCTGTCACCAACAAGAAGGACAAGGATTTTGACAAGGGGTATCGTGCCTACGTGTTCTATGGTTTCCAGCACTCAACGGCTTGCGAGCTCGACCAGAATACGATGTACTCCAAACGTGAGGGTACAGAACTGATCGACCCGTTTATCCCTGCCAGCAGCCACGACGGCAAGTTATTGGACAAAGAAGGTAGTGTGTATAAGGCTCTCTATGAGGGCCAGAACCCGTTGGACTTCAATTTCTTCGAGGCTTCCAGCATCCGTCAGGTGGGAAACAAGTACGTGATGGTGTTCTCTGGCTACTCTGGCAAGGAATATGGTTTGGGCAATACCAACAGCGCCCTGCGCTATGCCTTCGGTGACTCACCGCTCGGTCCTTGGCGTTCTGGTGGTGTACTGGTCGATTCGCGCGGCGTCGTACTGAACGAGGACGGTTCCAAACTGATTGAGACCAATGCTGCTCATAACACCCACGGCTCATTGCAGGAAATCAACGGTCAGTGGTATGTATTCTATCACCGTCCTCCCCGTGGCTTCGGCAATGCCCGTCAGCCCATGGTGGCTCCCGTGAAGATTACTTGGGACAAGAAGCCTGTGGCTAAAGGCGGAGTCGTGAAGATTACGGCTTACGACCCCTATGCAAAGGATAATGTGTGGACGGCAAAAGCCAGCGACGGCAACGAATATACAGGTGCCGAGGTGACCAGCGAAGGTTTCCAGATATTTGGTCTACCACCTTATAATTATTATAGTGCAGGTCTGGCCTGTTTCATGTACGGTCCGAATAGTGGCCAGTATATGCAGGACAACCATGATGTATGGAACAACTCGATGGATCTGGCTGGTATTCAGAACGGTGGCATCATCGGCTTCAAGTACTTCGGTTTCGGTGGTCTGGCACAGGACACTAAGGGCTGCAAGGCCTTTGAGGGTACGAAGAAGGGTGACAACACCCATATTTACCTGAACCTGACCAGCAGCGGCAAAGGTGCCTTCAAGATTCACATCATGCTCGACAATCCTTGGAAGGGTAAAGAGCTCGGTGTCATCTATGTGGGCGACAAGACTCCTGTCAATCAGGCGGTTACGATTTCTCATTTGATTCCTGACGTAGAAGGGCTGACTGGTAAGCATGCCATCTACCTGGTAACAGAGGGTCCCGAGGTGAAACAGAACGAACAGCAGCGTCCGCAGTGGGGCCGCCGTCCTCAGGGGGCTCAGCGTCCGCAGGGTCTCTTCGACCTCCACGGAATCGGTTTCACCAAGACTGATGCCAAGCCGGTTCCTTTTGTTCCTGGAGTTACCATCACCGTCGATGGTCAGAAGTTGAACATCCCGGCACAACCCATCATGTCTACCAATGCCAACGGCTATACTGAGTGTAACCACTATCAGCTCTATGCTCCGCTGAAGGCTGCCTCCAAGGTAGAGGCCACCTGCGAAAGTGCTCCTAAGGCTGTCCAGTTTGAGATCAGCCCCGTCGTTGCAGGACGTGCTACGGTAAAGGCTACCTATAAGGGTAAAGAAAAGGTTTTCTTGATTAACTAACGCTATTGTAACAAGAAGATGTTACTAACGGCAAAGTATGTGGAACGCACTGCAAAGTGCGTTCCACATTTCTTTTGTACCTTTGCACGCTGAAATAAATAAATAGAAGAAAAATGAATAACAAGCTAAAACGAAACTTGCTAATTATTGCGACTAATTTGTGCATTCTGCCATCTTTTGCCCAGTTGTCGAGCAATCCCTACAAGTTTTTGGGCAACATTACTACCAGTTATAACGTAGATGCTGGAGGCGGCATTCCATCGTATTACAAACTATGGAACCAGATTACCTGTGAGAACGAGTCGAAATGGGCTTCTGTCGAGGGTAACAGGGGTAACTTCAACTGGGGTAGCGACAAAGCATTCAACTATGCCATAGATCACAATTTCACTTACAAGTTTCACGCCTTGGTGTGGGGAGCCCAATATCCCAGTTGGCTTGAGAGTCTATCGGCAAGCGAGCGCTTCGCTGCTCTCACCAATTGGTTCGACCACGCAAAGGAACATTACAATACCCTGCCCATGATCGATGTGGTAAACGAGGCTGTAGGTATGCACCAACAGGGTAACCCGATGATGAAGGAGACCTTGGGTGGTGGCGGAAAAACAGGTTACGACTGGTTGATCAAAGCCTTTGACATGGCCTACGAACGCTGGCCGGATGCTATCCTGATTTATAATGATTACAACTCCATTCGCTGGGACTTGGACAACTACATCACCTTGGTGCAGACTCTGCGCGACGCAGGCGCCCCAATCGATGCTTACGGTAACCAGTCGCACGAGATTAGTGACATCAGCGAAAACGATTTGAGGAATGCGCTTAAGAGGCAGCAGGATGCCTTAAAGATGCCGATGTTCTCCACAGAGTTGGATATCGATATCCAGAACGACGCCCAGCAGAAGAAACAGTATGAGATGGTGTTGCCGATATTGTGGGAAGCGCCCTATTGCGCTGGTGTTACCCTGTGGGGCTATGTCTATGGACGTACTTGGGTTGACCACTCTGGTCTTTATAAAGACGGTGTAGAGCGTCCCGCTATGACCTGGATTAAGGAATATATGCAAACTGATGCTGCCAAGAACGCTGTGGGGCCATTCCCTGGCACGAAAAAAGAGGCCTCGATCTATATCCGTCCGGCAGCTCTGAAAGTTGCTAAGGACGATGTGTTACCCATCAAAGTAAATGCCCGTTTGGCCACCAAGACCATCGAGAAGGTGGATTTCTATGTTGACGATGAATTGGTGAAAACTATGACAGAGGCTCCTTACATTGTAGAATGCACATCGAGCAAGGTAGGCTGGCATAACACGAAGGCTGTGGTTACTGCAACAGACGGCTCTACCTATGAGCGATATGGTCGCTTCAACGTGTCGAGAGGCTCTAAGCGTTCGCCCTATAGCGAAACCATTCCTCAAATTCCTGGCACTATCAATGTCACGGAGTACGACAATGGTATGTCTGGTGTAGCTTATTATAATGCGTCTCGCTCTTTGACAACTACCAAAGACGGTCAGTGGATGGAATACACTGTCGATGTAGAAGAGGATGGCTACTATGCGATGAATGCTGAAGTTGCCTCCACAAATGCCAGCGGCATGTTCCATTTGTCAGAATACTCTTTCGACAAACTTACATATTTCACTGATTTCACCGTAGTTCCTAATACTGGTGGTGCTAATAACTACCAAGTATTGCGCTGCCCGATGCGAGAGTATCTGACAGCTGGTCGTCACGTATTCTGCCTGAATATTGACAAGGGCGGTTTCTACATCAAGAACCTGACCTTCAATCGTGCCACTACCTTCGATATGCCAGGTATTGTCGAAGCTGAAGACTTTTATCTGGGTGGCGATGGTATTAATGTCGTAAGTGGTAACGGAGGCTTGGCTATTAGCAACACCAAGCAAAATGTATGGACAGAATATATTGTCAACTTCACACAAACCGGTAAATACTCCTGCAAGGTTACTGCATCGTCGGAGGTTGAGGGTTCGAAAGTTGTTGTTGGACTGCTTCAAAGCGACGGCAGCATAAAGACTCTCACGACGATTACTCTACCCAAAACCGGCAACAAGGACGTCTATCAGGAAAAGACTGGTATCATCAGGAATGCAATCAAGGAGAAAGGCATCCAAAAGCTGCGTTTCACTGTCACTTCTGGCAATTGTAACATTGATAAGGTGGAACTTATATGTACAAGCCCGGATACTGGCATTAGTGATATCATGAGTGATGATGCTTCCGATGCGCCCGCCTATAATCTCATGGGCGTTCCCGTTGATGGTAGCTATCGCGGTATCGTGATCAAGAACGGTAAAAAAGTAGTGGTTAAATAATAACCGACGAATTTGAACTGACCTTTTCAAACCTACTCCCCCTCGTACAAAGAAGTGCGTACGAGGGGGGTATTTGTATTTTGTCACACTGTCTAAAGTTTATGTAACATATAAAGTGTATTATTTACATTGATTTTATGTACCTTTGCAGCCAAAATTATAAATAACTGATAATAAGCGTATGAGAAATCTTTTACTTACAAGTGTTTTCTTACTGTTCTCTGCTCTTGGAGCTCAGGCAGAAGTCGATCCCAATTTTTACATCTACATTTGTTTTGGCCAATCGAACATGGAGGGCAATGCCCAGTGGGAGCAGCAGGACGTTGGTGTAGACCCTCGATTCCGGATGCTGGCAACCTGTAATTTCAACAACACCAATCCCAATCGCAAGCTAGGCAATTGGTATACGGCAGAATGTCCTATTGTCAGCCCGGACGGAAAACTCGGTCCTACGGATTACTTCGGTCGTACGATGGTGCAACAACTCCCTGACAAGAAGATTGGCGTGATTGCCGTTGCTATGGGGGGCAGTCCTATCGAGATGTTCGACAAGGACCTGTATGAGCAGAAAATGAAAGATAATCCCAACGAATGGTGGGTAACGCTGGCTAAACGTCACTATGGTGGCAATCCTTACGGCCGCATCATCGAGATGGCCAAGAAAGCCCAAGAGGTAGGTGTCATCAAAGGTATCCTGTTGCATCAGGGCGAGTCGAACAATGGTGATGAAAAATGGCCCGGCATGGTGAAGAAGATCTATAGAGACATGCTGAAGGATCTAGGTCTCAGAGCATCCGACGTGCACATCTATGTCGGTGAGACAGAGTATGAGAATATGGGTGGCGGCTGTTCATGGCATAATCATGTGGTTGCCAAGATTCCCGAGGTTATTCCTACTGGCCATGTGGTATCTGCTGAGGGCATTCCCGGAAATGGTTCTGACCCTTGGCACTTCTCGGCAGCAGGCTATCGCACCTTCGGCAAGCGCTATGCGGAGAAGGTTCTCGACGTCATGAACCATCCCGAACAATACACCAAATATTATACTATTGACGAGCGTCTGACTGGCGGACTGTCTGCCTTAGCTAGTAAGGAATTTGCTATTATCAACGAGGAAGACCAGACGGCTTTCTATTGTCCATATGACCAACTTCTAAGCAGTGGCGATTATAAGAGTGCCTTCGACATATCCAATGAGGGTTATCTATTTAAGATATCGAGAATCACCGGTGGACGTTCTCTGAAACTCGTGACACCTGACGGTGAGGAATATCAGGTGGGCGGCAAGACTGCCTATCTGAACACGCAGGCTGTTACTGGCGATTGTTGCTTTTTCAACGGACTGAATAACCAGAGAGGATACGAGATTCAAGATGGTGCTGTATGGACTCTCGAATTTGTGGACGGCAAGGGATGGTCGATGTTGAATGGTGGCACGGGTAAATACCTGAAAGATGCCTCACATCCCGCTATGTTCGACGAGCCCACCTATTTCACCTTCTGTACGCTGAAAGAAGCAGAACCTACGGGCATTAAAGAGGTGACGGTGGTAAAAGAAATCACGGACAACAACTGGTATTCATTAGACGGACGCAAAGTAAATCCCGAAAACTTGCGCCCCGGGCTCTATATCAACAAGGGTAGAAAGATTGTAATTAAGTAGACTGGAAGTCTTGGTGAATAGGGCAAACGCCCTACTTCACCAAATTTCCAAGAATGTCACGAGTAAGCTCCTTCGTAATAGTACGAGTAGCAGCGCTCGTGGCATTTTTTGCTACCCTACCCGTAGTGGAAGTTTTCGACTTTGTTTTCTTGCCTGTCACCTTGTCACTGACATAGGTGCCAAGGATGGTAGCTAATGTCGAAGTTATAGCAGTCAGAACGGCCTTCAGTACTTTCGACATCATACCAGGTTTCTTCTTCTCTTCCTTCTCGGCCTTGTCTGCAGCTTTGGCTTCTTCAGCAGCAGCTTCATCCTCCTGTAAAGCCAATTGTTGTTCGGCCTCGGCCATCAACACCTCAAAGGCACTTTCTCGATCAACGGGAGTATCATATTTTCCATAGATACGGCTCTGTTTGATGATGTCCAGACGCTGCCCCTCTGTGACAGCACCAATCTGCGACAGCGGGAATAGTATCTTGGCGCGTTCCACGATATTCGGCGCACCCTTCGGATTGAGGAAACTCACAAGGGCTTCACCCGTCTCCAAGTTCATGATAGCCTCGTCGGTCTTAAAGGCGGGATTAGCGCGGAAGGTATCTGCTGCGGTCTTCACAGCCTTCTGGTCCTTTGGCGTATAGGCACGCAGGGCGTGCTGCACACGGTTACCCAACTGACCCAAGATATTCTCCGGAATATCCGTAGGACTCTGTGTAATGAAATAAATACCCACGCCCTTCGAACGAATCAGACGGATTACTTGCTCTATCTTGTCGAGCAGAGCCTTACTGGTATCGGTAAACAGCATATGGGCCTCGTCGAAGAAGAATACGAGTTTCGGCAGTTCCAAGTCGCCAACCTCAGGCAAGGTCGAGTAAAGCTCACTCATCAGCCACAGAAGGAATGTCGAATAGAGTTTGGGCTGCAGCATCAGTTTGTCAGCAGCCAGCACGTTCATGATACCCTTGCCACTCGTATCACACTGCAAAAGATCGTTAATTTCGAACGAGGGAAGTCCGAAAAATTTGTCGGCGCCCTGATTTTCCAACTGTAGTATAGCTCGTTGAATCGAACCGACACTCATTGTTGTGACAGTTCCATAACTAGTCCTGATATCTTTGGAATGTTCTCCCATATACTTAAGCATAAGGTTCAAATCCTTGAGATCATCCATCAAAATACCACGATCATCTGCATAGCGAAATGCGATTGTTAAGACACCTTCTTGTGTGTCATTTAATTGCATGATACGTGACAGCAGCTGCGGCCCCATTTGCGAAATTGTTGCACGCATGGGGTGTCCCTGTTCGCCAAAGACGTCGAAGAAACGCACAGGACAGCTCTGGAACTCTGGATTCTCAATACCGAACTCCGGCAGGCGTTTTTCGATAAAGCCACTCATCTTTCCCACTTGAGAAATACCAGAGAGATCACCCTTCATATCAGCCATAAAACAAGGTACACCAGCCTGACAGAATGTCTCGGCCATCACTTGCAGCGTCACCGTCTTACCTGTACCAGTAGCACCGGCAATAAGTCCATGGCGATTAGCCATCTTACCTGTAATCGAAAGCGCACCATTGGCGCAATGGGCAATGTACAGCCCTCGTTCTTTGTCTAACATAATAGTAGTAATTTAGTTATTTTTCGGCAAAGATACGAAATTTCTCTCAACTCTCAACACTAAACTCTCAACTTTTTTGTATTTTTGCACCCAGAAATATGAATAGATTCATCCGTTTTATCAAAAATTGGACGTTACCCGTGGCGATTGTCGTGGGGTCGGTATGTTATCTGACATTCTATTGGATTCCCGCTCTCGACACGCTGGGCGACCTTCTCAGTCCCATATTCGACGTCATTTTTCCCCTATTTGTCTTCCTCACCCTGTTAATCACCTTCTGCAAGGTTGATTACCACCAGCTCCGGCCCCATCGCTGGCACGTCGGCGTACTGGTTGCCCAGTTATTACTCATAGCCATCACCATTGGAGTTATCTTCTGGGTCGAAGAAAACGCAGAACAGAAATTGCTTTGGGAGGCTTTACTGACGTGCATCATCGGTCCATCAGCATCAGCCGCTCCTGTCGTAGTGGGCAAACTGGGTGGCAACATCAACACCATGACTACCTACGTCATTCTCTCGTCGTTAGCCTCCACCATTCTCATTCCACTCGTATTTCCCATTCTCGAACCTACCGCTGGCGTGGCTTTCCTCGAAGCGTTTCTCGTCATTCTCCATAAAGTAGCCATCGTCCTGTTGTTACCTTTGGTGTTAGGATGGTTCATCAAGCATTACCTGCCCCGCCTGCAACGTCGCATCGTCGCAATGCCCAACCTCAGTTTCTACACCTGGGCCATTTCGCTGAGCATCACTACGGGCATCACCGTCAAGAACATCGTTCACAGCGATGCCACCATACAGCTTTTGGGCTGGATTGCCGCCACGACCCTGTTACTCTGCTTCGTTCAATTTCTCATCGGTCGGGGAGTCGGCCATTGGCTCGGTGAGGAAGTCAACGCTGGCCAGGGACTCTTCCAGAAGAATACCGCACTTAGTATTTGGGTGGCCTATATGTATCTCAACCCAGTCGCTTCTGTCGGGGCAGGATGTTATGTGTTATGGCAAAATGTAATCAATAGTTTTGAAATATGGCAGGACAGAAAGCGACAAAAACCGTCTTAAACTGCAACATGATACACCAAAGAAAGTCCGCGAAACATGACAAAAGGTTTGTTTCGCGGATTTTCCGTATCTTTGCAGGGCATTATCCACAAAAACTATGAAACGAATAACAATATTATCTGCTGCCCTGGCGATAGTTATGGGCAGCACCGCACAAAACCCCTTTGTGCAGACTTGGTTCACCAGCGACCCTGCGCCGATGGTACACAATGGAACCATGTATGTTTACACCGGCCACGACGAGGACAACGCCGACTTCTTCTGGATGCAGGAATGGCGCGTCTATTCCACACAGGACATGGTCAACTGGCAGGACCACGGTTCACCCCTCGCCTTGGAGAGTTTCTCTTGGGCCGACGACCGTGCCTGGGCCTCGCAAACCATCGAACGCGATGGGAAGTTCTATTGGTATATTTGTGCCCACTCGAAGAATTCCAATGGCATGGCCATCGGTGTAGCCGTCAGCGACTCGCCCACGGGTCCTTTCCGTGATGCTCTCGGCAAGCCGCTGTTCGAGAACGGCTCGTGGGACCATATCGACCCAACGGTGATGATTGACGATGACGGACAGGCCTGGCTCATGTGGGGTAATCCGCAGTGCTATTACCTGAAGCTCAACCGCGACATGATTTCCTATAGTGGTGAACTGGGAAGACTCGACATGACCGAGGATGCCTTCGGAAGCCCCGTCATGAGCAAGCGCGAAAGAGGAAAGAAGTATAAAGACAGCTATGTAGAGGGTCCTTGGTTGATGAAAGCCCCCTCGGGGGCCGTAGGGGGTTCCTATTATCTTCTCTATGCAGCTGGTGGCGTACCTGAGCACATCAGTTACAGTACAGCTCCCCATCCCACAGGTCCTTGGACCTATGCCGGCGAGATTATGCCCCTTTGCGACACCAAGTCGTTTACGAACCACTGTGGCGTGGCCGACTACAAGGGACACTCGTATTTCTTCTACCACACTGGCAAGCTGCCTGGTGGCGGTGGATTCGGTCGTAGTGTGGCTGTCGAGGAATTTAAATACAACGCCGACGGTTCCTTCCCCACCATCATGCCTACCGACGAAGGTGTGCAGCCCATTGCCAAGTTTGACCCTTACCGTAAGGTGGAGGCTGAGACGATGGCGTTCTCGAAAGGCGTAAAGACGGAACAAAATGACGAAGTGGGCGTCTATGTGACCGATATCCACAATGGCGACTACATCAAGCTCCAGAATGTTCATCTGTGCTACAAGACCCCTCGCACTTTTACTGCCCGTGTGGCCAGTGGTCTGCGTGGCGGACAGATTGAGATTCGCCTGGACAGCCTTGGAGGACAACTCCTTGGCACTCTGAATGTGCCCGGCACGGGCGGTTGGGAGAAGTGGCAGACCATTACCGTTGACCTGCCAGCCCTCAACAGCTATCCCTCACGTCTACACACCCGCGACATGTACTTTGTATTCAAAGGCCGTAAGGGTCCGAAGCTCTTCAACTTCGACTGGTGGGAGATGAGTGGACTGGAGCAGGTGAACATGCCGCTGTTCCAGACGAAATACACCGCCGACCCCTCACCATTGGTCATAGGCGACACCCTATTCTTATATACCTCTCACGATGCCTCTCCTGAGGACATCCCCGATGAAAACGAGAAGAACTCCGCAGGTTTCTTCATGTACGACTGGTTGCTGTGGTCTACCACGGATATGGTGAACTGGACGGAACACGGGGCTGTGGCTTCATTGAAGGAATTCCCCTGGCGCTCGCGTGAGAACGGTGCCTGGGCTATCCAGACGGTGGAGCGCAATGGCAAGTATTACCTCTATGCCCCGCTACATGGTCATGGAATTGGCGTGCTCGTGGCTGATTCACCCTATGGACCCTTTAAAGACCCTCTGGGCGAACCCCTCGTCTGGCAGAAAGAGCACTGGGAGGACATCGACCCCTCTGTGTTCATCGACGACGACGGTCAGGCCTGGATGTACTGGGGCAATCCACACATCTACTTCATCAAACTCAATGAGGATATGATCTCGACCAGTGGCGACATCTATGTGGTCAATCAGCAGGACGGTGTGGCGCATCCCGTCAAGGAGGAAGGCGCCAAGATCAACCTCCGTGTGCCCTGGAGTCAGAAAGCCACGTGGGCCATACAACACTATCAGGAAGGCCCCTGGTTCTACAAGAGAAGCCTGCCAACAGCCAATGGCCAAAAGCCAACAGCTAAATACTACCTCGGCTTTGCCAGCACCTGCTGTCCTGAGGCTCTGGGCTATGCCATGAGCGACTCGCCCACAGGTCCCTGGGTAGAGAAAGGCTACATTATGCGCCCCACAGAGCGCGACCGTGGTAACCATCCTGGCATCTGCGACTTCAAGGGTCACAGCTATGTCTTTGGTCAGAACTACGACCTGATGCACCTCGAGACCTACGAACACCATGAGCGTCGCTCCGTATCCGCACAGGAGATTACCTATAATGCTGACGGTACCATCCAAGAAATTCCCTACTGGCTCGACCAGCAGCCCATGAAACAGCTCCACTGGCTGAATCCCTACCAGCGCGTCGAGGCTGAGACCATGGCTTGGGGCTATGGTTTGAAGAGTGCCAAGATGGGCATCGAGAACACGGGTGTCGTCAAGGACATGCCTGAGTCTACCGGTAAGAAGAACATGTATATCTACGACCTCAACGACGGCGAGTACATCCGCTTGCGTGGTGTCGACTTCGGCGAGAAGGGTGCCAAGCAGTTTGCCATCACCGCTGCTGCCACAGGCACCGCTACCATTACCCTGCGCCTTGATAGTCCGAAGGGCGACGCCATCGGCACGGCAGTCATCAGCAAGACGGGTTCTGTAGAGAAATACAAGGCTTTTACCGCCAAGGTAAAGAACGCCACAGGTGTTCACGACCTTTATATCTGTTTCGACAAGACTCAGGGCGACGTCCGTCTCGACTGGTGGACTTTCAGAAAATGAAGAGTGAAAAATGAAGAATGAAGAATTTGCTACCGCAACATAACTAATCCCAATATGAACAAAACTTTATTATCAACATTCGGGTTGTGCCTGGCTGCTACGGCGGTCATGGCACAAAACCCAATCATTCGCGACCAGTTTACGGCCGACCCGACGGCTCGCGTGTTTAACAACAAGGTATACCTCTACCCGTCGCACGACATCAAGCCCCCCGTCGGACAGCGTCAGGACTGGTTCTGCATGGAGGACTATCACGTCTTCTCCAGCGAGAATCTTACCGACTGGACCGACCATGGTGTGATTGTCACTCAGAACAAAGTGCCCTGGGTGCGCCCAGACTCTTATTCCATGTGGGCGCCCGACTGCGTAGAGCGTAATGGCAAGTACTATTTCTATTTCCCCTCCACTCCCGGTGGTGCCATGCGCGGCTTCGGTGTCGGTGTAGCCATTGCCGACAGTCCCGAGGGACCGTTCATTCCTGAGCCCGAGCCCATCAAAGGCATCAATGGTATCGACCCCTGCGTGCTGCAGGCCTCCGACGGCAATGCCTACATATTCTGGGGTGCAGGCCGTTGCGCCAAGCTCAAGCCGAACATGAAGGAGCTGGCCGACGACACTCCCAAGGAGAAAGTGAAGTGGGGCGAGCGTGAGTTCGAGATGATGGGCGTCAACTGCCTTAAAGACCTCCCCAACCGACAGGCTGAGGGTCCGTTTGCCTTCGAGGCTAACGGCTGGTACTACCTCACCTATCCTTACGTTCGCGAGAAAACCGAGGTTCTCGGCTATGCCATGAGCAAGAACCCCATGGGTCCCTACGAATACAAGGGCATCATCATGGCCGAGACTCCCAACTGCTGGACCAACCACCACAGCATCGTCAACTACAAGGGTCAGTGGTACCTGTTCTACCATCAGAATGCCTTCTCGCCCAGCGACGACAAGCGCCGTTCAGTACAAATCGACAAACTCTTCTTCAATCCCGACGGTACCATTCAGGAGGTAAAGCCCACCCTGCGCGGCGTAGGCATCAACCAGGCTACCGAGAAGATCGAGATCGACCGCTATAGCGCTGCCAGTGCTGATGTTACCTATCAGCTCATCGATACCGTCAACACCTTCCGCAGCTACGAGGCCACCCTTCCCGCCAAGGGCAGCTGGCTGAAATATAACGATGTCGACTTCGATTGCATCACCAATGGTTATCTGGTGCTCTCTGCCAAAGCTTCCGACGACACGGAGTTCTGCATCCGCGAAAAGAGTGTCACCGGCAAGGTCATTGCCCGCTTCAAGATGGCGGTGCGCCCGCCAGAGCCTCCCGCAGGTGCTGCCGCCAACCCCATGATGATGCGCTTCAACCGCGACCTGCGTAACCAGTGGCTCTCACAGACTGCCACACTGGAGTACACGCCGAAGGGTGTCACCGACCTGGTGGTTACCAACGAGGGCAATGGCGCCCTCAGCATCGACTGGGTACAGTTCAAGAACCGTCCGAAGTACTTCTCGCCTGCTACCGCACAGCCGGCACAGCCCGACGACGAGGGTTTCATCCGTCGCTGGCTGCTCCTGGAGCCCATCGACAAGCCCAATAGCGGTAATACTGTCTTTACCGACACCTATCTGCGCGAACACTTCAACCGCGAGTACTTCAAGGGCCAGCAGACCATCGTTCCGAAGGACGGACAGAAGGTCAAGGCCGTCTTCCAGCAGGAACAGGCTCCCGCAGGCTTCGGTCGCGGCATGCAGCAGGCTCCCGCACAACCCGAGGTGAAGACCGTCAAGCAGACACTCACCTGGCACGCCCTCGACAGCGAGAACATGAACGTCAAGCTCTTCCGCTTTGCCGAGAAGTGGGGCGAGAAGGTCTATGGTGTGCTCTTCTGGGCCGTCACCATCATCGACTGCGACGAGGACATTCCGAATGTCCGTCTGGCCGTCGGTTCCAACTCCGCTTCTATGTGGTGGCTCAACGGCCAGGAGGCCCTGTTGCTCTCTGGCGACCGCCGCATGGTGAAGGACGACGCTATGTCGCAGCGTCTCACCCTCAAGAAGGGTCGCAACATTTTGCGCGGCGCCATCATCAACGGCCCGGGCATGAGCGACTTCTGCGTCCGTTTCCTCGACGAGAAAGGCCAGCCGGTCACAAATTACAAAGTTACGACCGTATCGAAATAACGACCTCTTCGAAAAAACGTAATATTGACATAACGTAATAACGACATAACGAAAAAATAAGATTATGAAACGCAATATTTTCATTTTTACATTATTCAATTTTTACATTGCCACGTCAGTGGCGCAAATCGGCGCCCCCTACATCCACGACCCCTCGACCATTGCCGAGTGCAACGGCAAGTACTACACCTATGGCACCGGCGGCGGCGGACTCATCTCAGAAGACGGCTGGTCGTGGCACAGCGGTGCAGAGCGTCCCGGCGGCGGTGCAGCCCCCGACATCATCAAGATTGGCGACCGCTACCTCTGCATCTACGGTGCCACAGGCGGTGGACTCGGCGGTGGACATGCCGGACGCATCCTGACCATGTGGAACAAGGACCTCGACCCGAAGTCGCCCGACTTCAAATGGACCGAGGCCGTTGAGGTGTGCGCCAGCGATGGTATGGAAGATCAGGACGCTATCGACCCCGGCATCCTCCTCGACCCCACAACGGGTCGTCTGTGGGTCAGCTACGGCACCTACTTCGGCACCATCCGCCTCATCGAGCTCGACCCGAAGACCGGTTTCCGCGTCAAGGGCAATAAGGAGAAGGACATCGCCATCGACTGCGAGGCCTCAGACCTGATTTATAACGACGGCTGGTACTACCTGCTGGGCACCCACGGCACCTGCTGCGATGGTGTCAACTCTACCTACAACATCGTGGTAGGCCGTTCGCGCAGCGTTGAGGGCCCCTATATAGATAATGTAGGCCGCGACATGTACCACGGCGGTGGCCGTATGGTCATTGCCGCCGGTGACCGAAAGACCGGTGCCGGACACTTCGGACGCACTGTCATCGACGAGGGCGTCGAAGTCATGTCGTTCCACTGGGAGGCCGACATGGACCTCAGCGGCCGCTCCACGCTGGCTATCCGCCCGCTGCTGTGGAAGAACGGCTGGCCCTTCGGTGGTGAGCAGTTCAAGGGTGGCACCTTTGAGATCGAGAGCGAGCGTCGCGGCTATGCCCTCGAGCTGGCTGTCGATTTCGTTCGCATGCAGGTAGCCCGCGCAGGTTGGTTCAACCGCAACCAGATGCAGGAACCCGTGAAACCCATTGCCAACCAGACACTCGCTGAAGTCATCGGCACATGGCCCCAGGGCGACATCCCCGCCCGCATCGGCGACTACATGTTCCGTCCCCACCAGCGCTGGACCGTTACCCCCGTCGAGGGTAAGGGCGGCTATCTGGGCAACACCTATTTCAAGATTGTCATCGAGGGCACCGAGCGTGCACTTGCTGCCACCGCCAACAGTGAGGTGACCACCGTTCCCGCCTATACTGGCGCTGACGAACAGCTCTGGCGCATCGAGCAGCTCACCGACGGCACCTTCCGCATCATGCCGAAGGTCATCCCCGGCCAGGAGGGCATCAACACTCGCTACTGCCTCTACTCCGCAGGTGACTCTACCCCCACCCTCGCCGAGTACGACTTCAAGAGCGACAATTCCAAGTGGAACTTCCGCAATCACTAAAAGAACCATTTCCAACAACAATCACTAACAACACTGAAGCGCGTGGCCCAACAACCACGCGCTTCATTAGTTTTGTAACATCACCACATTTCATTGATTACCAATCATACTTCTCCACATAGCCGTCGAACGTCACGTCGGCTGTCCATCCGTTTTCTCGAAACAGGTTGCGGATGTCCTCCTGCAACTTTGGCGGAATCAGACGCTGCCCGTTACGATATTCATAGTAGTAGGTACGGTTGGTCAGGCCGATGATGCTCATTCGGACGTCATTCTCCACACGTTTTGGCATGTCGCTCGTGAAGATATGCGTCATACCCTTGGCGAAGCGTACCTTCTGGTCCTTGCGATACATCGGGCAATCGGTGGTCGCCACACCCTCGAAGTGCGGATTGACACACCAATAGCTGGATTTGGTGTTGGGCACATGCTGCCCCACGAGCCATCGCAGACACTGGGTGCGCAACGGACACTCATCGACATAACATACCGTGTAGCCCTCATGGGCTTTCTCAATCAATAATTCTTTTTCAACGCTCATAATTACATTTAGTTTTAAATCTAATAAAATCGTTTAATACACCTACCCTCCTACCTAAATCTTTGGGAGGTCCTTTGTTTTGGGAGGCTTCGGAGAAGTAGGTATTGTCTGAACACCTACCTCGCCGCAGTCCCTTTGTACAAAGAACCTCCCAAAGATTTAGGTAGGAGGTTAGGTGTTTGGCAAATATTCATCGAAATATTTATCGCTTATTTGCGATTTTCGCATAGTATGCTCGCGGTCCGTCCGATTAACCCAGACATTCAGTACGTCGCCTTCGTACTCGCAGTCCGTCGCCTTCGGACTCGCAGTCCGACGCGACGGACTAAACTCGACACTGTAGCCTACTATGACCGAGAAATATCTCCGAAATCCAGTAGTACTGCATCGGTACTTGCACAGATTTCAGCAGCAAGGTCGTTCAAGCAGTGGAAACATTCGTAATCGCTCTGCTCCTTTTCGAGTTCCCACGGATACATAATCAGCAACGTCCCACGTGCACAGGCTTCGAAGCGGTGGCGTTCGGGCTTCCAATATTGTTCGATAGGTTCCTTCTGCAATTGAATGACGGGGAGCCCTTCGTCAATGGCAGCGTGTATCACAAGGCTTTCGCCTTTCGATATGCCTGGCGATACGAGTACAACGCCATCCCGGGCTTCGTTAAGCTGGCGGTCGCGCTTTTGCCTGTAGCTGTCCGTTTGCTCCGTAGGGAGGCCTGTCGCTTTGTCGCGACGGTGATAAAACACCTGTTCCTTTTCAGCACGTTTCAGTAAGAAAAGAGCTCCGAATGCGGCAAAATCGTGGGTGCCTATACGCAAATGCAAACGACGCTCCATTAGGTGGGGTAGTTGCTTCCGGATCAGTGCGCGCAGCGGGTTATCGGCCATATAGCGCTTAATGGTCTCCAGCATACCTGGACGCTTGATAATGCGGTCGTGATAGCCGCGTTCAAAGAGGGAGGAACGGGGAACCGTGCTAGAAAGCACGGGGACTGCTGCTTTTCTGTCCGTAGCTATACCAGTTGCGGTGCCTGTTGCCGTTGTGTCATTTGTGCCTGTGCTTCTTATTGTCGTTGTGTCATTTAGGCCTGTGGTACCCGCGCTTTCTAGCGCGGTTCTTCCTCCGCCCAGCGCCCACCATGCCCTGCTACACCCGCCTTTAAAGCTGCGAAGGATATCTCCCAGCCGTTTACCGTCTGGCAAGGCCTCAGCAACATATAAAAGCAAATGGAGATGGTCGGGCATGATGGCTGCTTGCCACAGTTCAATCTGGGGATAGAGACGGTGAATCTTGGGTAGTTCCTCTTCCATAACAGCATGGCCAAGTGTGCTGAGAACAATATGGGGAAAGGCTGACGATCCGCGCTGGGCTCTAATGTCGCCTTCTAGATATCCGAAAAGACCGTGTCGCCCCTCTATGCAAAGGGTAATCATATACAGGCCAGTACCGCTATAGTCCTGCCATTCAGCACGACGATGCTGGTTATGTTGAATATCATGGGGATGCAATCCTCGGCGTAGCAATTCTTCTTTAGAAGTAGGCATGTAGCGCGTGTCCGTTGTTTTCTATTGTTGGCAAAGATACAAAATAATTTGCAAACATCATTCATCGTGAGTAGTTTTTTTGTAAAGTACGTAAAAAACTCGAGAGGACATGCGCCTCTGAACGCCTCCCTTCCCAGACATTATGTCCGCCAACGACCTCAGCGGAAGATGGAGAAATTGACGCTGCCGTACTGGCGGTGCTCTAGGAAATGGGGGTGCTGGGAGAAATCGTTGTCCTTACCGTGTTCCAGGACGAAGAGCCCGTCGGGTTTGAGCAGTCCGCGCTCGAGGACGAGATCGGGCAGCGTGGTGAGTTCCTTGAGGGCATAGGGCGGGTCGGCAAAGATGAAGTCGAACTGCTGTTTGCAGGACTTGACGAAACGGAAGACGTCGCCGCGGATTGCTATCATATTGGGGACAGTCCCCCTGTTATTCGCAGCGGGGGCGGCCCCAGCGCCAAGCTTCTTCAGGCAGTCCTGAATGAAGCGGTGGTGGTCGCGGTCGAGTTCGACGCTGACGACGTGACTGCAGCCTCGCGAGAGCAATTCAAGGGAAATGCTGCCCGTGCCGGAGAAGAGGTCGAGGGCCTCGGCACCGTCGAAGTCGACGTACTGAATGAGCACGTTGAAGATGTTCTCCTTGGCAAAATCCGTCGTAGGCCGCGCCTTGAACGTGCGCGGAATATCGAAGTGGCGGCCCTTGTATTTTCCAGTAATGATTCGCATACTCTTACCTCTTACATCTTACCTCTTACATCTTACATCTTACCTCTTACCTCTCACTTCAGATACACCAGCATGGTGTCATACGGCATGCCATCGATCAGCGTGACTGGCGCACGGTTGAACTCGCCCGTAGGACTATTGACGAAAACACGCTTGACGAACTCGAGCGCACGGTCTTTCAGTTCGGGCATCTGGCTGGCCAGATGGAGCTCGTCGTTCTGCGAATCCATGCCCAGCTGTTTCCAAACGGAGAGAATAAAGAAGAGTGCATCGTCGGCCGTGGTGACGGAGTAGGTATTCTGGAACTTGAAACGGTTGTGCTCGAAACTGAACACCTCCATCTTGCGGTCGTGGAAATAGGCATAGAGTTTGGCATGCTGGCCGGTGAAGCTCTTCTGATACATGTGGCGCCAAACCGACGACATCAACGGCTGATAGCTGACGGAGCCGAAGCGGTCGGCCAGCACCTGCCGCAGGTCCTTCTGTACGGCAAAGACGGCCACAGCGTTCAGGTCGGGCAAGATGGCATGCATGACAACCATCTGTTCCTGTCGCGTAAATGTATAATGATACAACTGGTCGCGCTCCTCCTCACGGAATGTGTTGACGGGAAGGGTCAATACGGGGGAGTCGGTGAGCACCAGCACCTTCTCGTAGTCGTCCTGAAGCAGGAGCTGGGTTCTGAGTGCCTCGCGCATGTTCGCCGCCAGTGATATGCCGGTATTCATCGGGTAGCGCTCGTAACGGACCTTTCCCTCGTCGCTGGTGGACAAGGCGATGCCGTCGCGGCTGATTCGGATGATGAGTCGTTGTCTGTTCATAGTCTATTTCTCCATGATGCTCAGCACGCAGAGTACGGCCAACACCGCACTGACCAGCGCCAAAATGAGGTTTGTCTTCTGAATGTTCGTCATTGCAGGTGCAAAGTTAGTGCAAAGCAAACGAAAAACCAAATTTTTTTGGTAGTTTACGCATTTTTTCGTAATTTCGCAGGCGGATATGATTACCGACGAACTGACATACCGCATCCGCGAGGCGCTGGGACTGGAGCCTACCGCCGAGCAAGGCCAGGCCATCGAGACCTTCGCACAGTTCATGACCGACCGCCACACGGAAGCCGTGATGGTGATGCGCGGCTCGGCAGGAACCGGCAAGACCACGCTGGCTGCGGCTATCGTCAAGGCGATGACCGCACTGGGTCAGAAGCTGGTGCTATTGGCTCCGACGGGTCGTGCCGCCAAGGTTTTTTCGCTCTATGCCGGGCATGCGGCATTCACCATCCACCGGC
This sequence comes from uncultured Prevotellaceae bacterium, assembly GCA_902764705.1. Lineage (GTDB taxonomy): Bacteria > Bacteroidota > Bacteroidia > Bacteroidales > Bacteroidaceae > Prevotella. The sequence goes on from CACWWZ010000018.1 coordinate 29,394, forward strand.
GCATCTACCGGCAGAAATCGCTGGAGGGCCGTTTCGAACTGAGTTTCAACAATGCGCAGGACACATTGTTCATCGTCGACGAAGCATCGATGATTGCCAACTCATCGTCATTCTCGGACACCATCTTCGCCGGCGGACAGTTGATGGACGACCTGATCCGCTTCGTATACAACGACCATAACTGCCGGCTGATGTTCATCGGCGACCGCGCGCAGCTGCCTCCCGTCGGCGAGACCGACAGTCCGGCACTGCAAAGCGACGTGCTGCGCAGCTATGGACTGCACGTGCACGAATGCAACCTGAGCGAGGTGCTGCGCCAGAGCCAGGAGTCGGGCATTCTGTGGAACGCGACGAAAATCAGGAGCCTCGGCGCCACTGTGCCCAGCGGTTCTCCGCTGGGACTGCCGAAGATACGGGTGGCGGGATTCGCCGACATCCACATCGTGCCTGGCAACGAACTCATCGAGACGCTCGCCAACAGCTATTCGCATGTGGGGCAGGACGAGACCATCGTCGTCACCCGCAGCAACAAACACGCCAACATCTATAATCAGGGCATCCGCAATCAGGTGTTGGACTGCGAAGATGAGCTCTGTTCTGGCGACCAGCTGATGATTGTGAAAAACAACTACTACTGGCTGGAAGAGGAACTGCGGCAGGCTACGGAGAAAATCGAGCAGCCTATGTCGTTCCTGGCCAATGGCGACAGAGCCGTCGTGCGTCGCGTGCGCCGTGTACACGAACAGTACGGATTCCGTTTTGCCGAGGTTACCATGAAGTTTCCCGACTACGACGACTACGAGCTGACGGTGATGGCCCTGCTCGACACGCTGACGTCGGAAGCTCCCGCGCTGACCCGTGAACAGCAGGAAACGCTATATAATAAGGTATTGGAAGACTACACCGACATTCCGCACAAGGCCGACCGCATCAAGAAGGTCAAGACGGACCGCTACTATAATGCCGTGCAGGTGAAGTTCGCCTATGCCGCTACGTGCCACAAGGCCCAGGGCGGACAATGGGCTCACGTATACATTGACCAGGGGTACATGACCGACGACATGCTCAACGCCGACTATCTGCACTGGCTGTATACGGCGTTTACCCGCGCTACGGAACAGTTGTACCTGGTGAATTGGCCGGAGACGCAGACGGAAGAAATTGAGAATTAAGAATTAAGAGTTAAGGGTTAAAGATTAAACGTTAAAGATATGATGACAATATTATATATAATAATAGGTATAGCCCTGGGGGCTGTGGCGGTCTACTTCGTGATGAACCCGAAGCAGGCCCGGCTGGTAGTGGAACTGGCCAAGAAGGAAACCGAGTTGGAAATGATGAAGACCACCAAGGACCAGCTGCGCGACATGGGTGTGCTGATGGCCGAGGCGCAGGCCCGTCACCTGAACAAAGAAAATCAGGAGAGCATGGACCACATCACCCAACCGCTGAAGGATGCCATCACGGAGATGCGCAAAGCCATCAACGACAACACCAAGGACCACACGGCTCAGACGGCATCGCTGAAGGAACAGCTGCGGTTGATGATGGAGACAGGTCGCGAGATGAGCGAAAAGGCCGAGGGACTGGCCAACGTGCTGCGGCGCGACAACAAGATCAGCGGCAACATGGGAGAAATCATTCTCGGCGACTTGCTGACGTCGCAGGGACTGACCGAGGGCATCCACTACGAGGTGCAGGCACGACTGCGCGACGAAATGGGACGTCCGCTGAAGCACGACGAGACCGGTCGTGAGATGCAGCCCGACGTCATTCTGCACTACCCGCAGGGACAGGACGCCGTCATCGACTCGAAGGTGTCGCTTGTAGCCTACCAGCGCTACGTCAACGCCGAAACACCCGAAGAAAAGGAGCGTGCCCTGCAAGAGCACATCAAGTCGATACGTTCGCACGTCAATGAACTGTCGCGCAAGGATTATTCGAAGTATATCAAGGCCCCGCGCGAAGCCATCGACTTCGTCATCATGTTCGTGCCTTTCGAGAGCTCGCTGCAGCTGGCATTGGCCAACGACCCCACCCTGTGGCGTGATGCCTTCGAGCACAAAGTGTTCGTCACCGGCGAACAGAACCTGCTGGGCATTCTCCACATGATACACATTGCCTGGGTGCAAAACCAGCAGGCCGAAAACCAGCAGAAGGTGTTCGGTATTGCTGAACAGCTGTTAGACCGTCTGGGTGACTTCATCCAGCGCTACAACAAGCTCGGTGAACACATCGAGCTGGTGCGCAAGGACTTTGATACAGCAGGCAACAAACTGTTTACCGGCCGACAAAGCGTGGTACAGAAAGGCCGCGAACTCATCGACCTCGGCGGCAAAGAGAATCCCAACCGCCGAATTCCGAAGGCAGAGGAAAACCTATTAGAAGGAGTTGAGGAGAGAAGGAGAGAAGGAGAAGAAGACAATGATCTATCTGAATGACGACATAGCCGGCTTCGACTTCGACGCCGCACTGCCGCTGCTGAGCGAACAGCGTCGCGAACAAGCCCTGAAGTTCAAATACGAACTGGGCCGCAAGACGTGCGCTATGGCCTACCTGCTGCTCTGCGAGGGGTTGCAGAAGGAGTACGGGCTGACGGAACGCCCCGTGTTCGAATACGGCGAGCACGGCAAACCCGCCATCGTCGGCCACCCTGACATCCACTTCAATCTGAGCCACTGTCGCGAAGCCGTCATCTGCGCTGTCAGCAACCGGCCCGTCGGCATCGACATTGAGAGCATCCGCGAATTCAAGGACTCGCTGGTGCGCTATACGATGAACGACCTTGAGGTGCAACAGATAGAACAAGCAGCACGGCCGAATGTGGAATTCATCCGTCTGTGGACGATGAAAGAAGCCAAGCTGAAGCTGTCGGGACACGGCATCAGCGACAACATGAAGCACGTATTGGACTGTTCGGAACACTTCGAAACCGTCATAAACGAAAAAAAAGGATATATTTATAGTGTAATTTACTAATTATTTATTAATTTTGCAGGCAGAAACTTTAAAACTATAGCATTATGAAATTAGACGGAAGACGCGAAAGCTCGAATGTGGAAGATCGCCGCGGTATGAGCGGTGGTGCTAAAGCCGGTCTGGGAATCGGCGGTATTATCGTAGTTGCCCTCATGGCCTGGATGACTGGTGGCAACCCCCTGGAGGCTGTTGTACAGCAAGTGCAGCAGAATGGCTTCGGCGGCAATACGGAAGTCAACGAGGGACAGCGCGAGTTCACCGAAGAGGAACAGGCGCTGGCAAAGTTCTCAACGCAGATTCTGGCTGGCACGGAGGATGTGTGGACGGAAATCTTCAAGCAGCACGGCGCACAGTATCAGAATCCCACGATGGTGCTCTATACTGACGGCACGCAAACCGCTTGCGGACAGGGTTCCGCAGCCATGGGTCCCTTCTATTGCTCAGGTGACCAGAAACTGTATATCGACCTGTCGTTCTTCACCACGATGAAGCAACAGCTGGGGGCTGACGGCGACTTCTCGTATGCCTACGTCATTGCCCACGAGGTAGGACACCACGTAGAGTACCTGACAGGAACACTTGAAAAGGTGCACGCCCAGATGGCCAAGCTCAGCCAGACCGAGGCGAACAAACTGAGCGTACGCCTGGAGCTGCTGGCCGACTTCTATGCCGGTGTATGGGCTCACCACGACAACAAGCGTTTCGGTTCGCTGGAGGACGGCGACATCGAGGAAGCCATCAACTGCGCCCAGAAGATCGGTGACGACTATCTGCAGACCAAAGCCCGCGGATATGCTGTACCGGAATCGTTCAACCACGGCACCTCCAAGCAGCGTATGAAATGGTTTAAGCTCGGACTGGAGACTGGTGACATCTCGAAGGGAACTACCTTTCAGTGCTCTGACGCTGAACTCTAAAAGAAGGAGTTGAGGAGAAAAGGAGTAAAGAGAGGAAAAAATGAGACGGACTCCCGTTGGGGAGCCCGTCTTTCTTTTAACCACATAATTCAGCTTAATTCCTTAGGGAAGGCTGATAGCTTCTGACGGACAAACGTCAGCGCATGTGCCGCACTCTGTGCACATATCGGGGTTGATTGAATACTTGTCGCCCTCAGAGATTGCTCCAGCGGGGCACTCATCGATACATGTACCGCATGCGATGCAGTCGTCACCAATTACGTATTAAAATACTTACTAATTGTGATGCAAAGGTAAGCATTTTTTTTGTTCATACCTAATTTATGGTATAGAAAATGATACTTTAACACTTAATTTATACATTATCGAAATAATAAACTGCACGTTTATTACGTTATTAAAGAGTATATGAAACGATTATTTGCTACACTGACTATCATCTTCATCTGTTCGCTGGCCGCTGTTGCACAGACAGACCGCCGCGTGCAGAACAGACCATATATCGACCTGCGACCGATGCACTTCGGCATACTGGTAGGCCTGAATATGCAGGATATTGAGTTTGAAAACGTAGGGCCGCAGACCATCACCTATGAGGACGGAAGCGTGCACGAAGAACTGATTCTGTGCGACGCCGACAAGTGGAATCCCGGATTTACCGTAGGTGTGCTTGCGGAATGGCGACTCAGCGACCATTTCACGCTTCGTTTCACCCCCCAGATGAACTTCGGAGCGAAACACCTGACATTTATCAACACCAAACAGGTGGATGCCGAGGGCAGACCCTTTACCCAGACGCAGGATCTGAAGAACACCTATGTCTCACTGCCTTTCGACCTGAAGTTTGCTGCTCCGCGCTGGAACAACCACCGCCCGTACATCATGGCCGGCGTGAATCCTGTGATGAACCTGACTGGCGGCGATTCCGACATTATACGCCTCAACCGCTATAACACGATGTTAGAGGTAGGACTGGGCTGCGACTTCTATCTGCCGTTCTTCAAGCTGATTCCTGAATTGAAGTTCTGCTTCGGTCTGGGCAATGTGCTGGACACAAACCACAAAAACGAACTGCGCGATGACAACCTCAAGGCCTATGCAGGCAGTGTCAGCAGCGCGCAGTCGAAAATGATAGTTCTGACGTTCTACTTCGAATAGATCTCGAAATATCGAAATGCCGAAATATCGATATATCGAAGTTTACTTTAAATCCACGACAATTCTTCCTACGAAGATGGCGGCTTTACCGTTCTGATCGACGGGAACAGGTTTGCCATCGAGGTTGTTTTCGTATTGTAGCTCTTCCATATAGGTGTGGGTATGACCGCCCAGCACCAGGTCGATGTTACGCGAACCCTTAATCATGTATTGGTCATCCTCACCGCGGCCACTGTTCCAACCTAAATGCGAGATACAAATCACCATGTCGCACTTCTTTTCCTGTTTCAGCATAGTGGCAGTTTCGAGAGCCACCTTTGCCGGGTCAAGATACTTCACACCAGGGCAGTTCTTATCGCTCACAAGTCCTTTTAATTTGGGACTTACGGCAAACACGCCAATCTTCAACCCATTGCGCTTGATGATAATCCAAGGTTTGGTAACTCCCTCCATGACCGTTCCCGTAAAGTCGTAATTGGAACTGAGAATAGGGAAGTTGGCTTTCTTGAACTTCTCAGCCATATTGTCCATTCCGAAGTCAAACTCATGGTTTCCGATGGTTGACGCATCGATGCCCATCTGGTTCATCAGGCCAATCTCCACATCGCCCTTGAACATGGTAAAATAGGCCGAGCCTTGCCAGAAGTCACCCGAATCAAAGTATAGCAAGTCAGGATTCTTCTGGCGCTCTTCCTTCAACATGGCGATGCGACGGAGGAAGCCTCCCCTACCCGCCTTCATCGTGTCGGGCAACTGTGAGCTAATCGGGAAAATCTGCGAATGGGTATCATTTGTGTGCAAAATCACCAACTGCTTCTGCTTCTTGGCTTGTCCAGCCAAGGATACCATCATCATCAATATGAAGCAAATAATTCTAATCATAATTACTAATTTCTAATTTCTCATTACTCATTTAACAATCACTCTCCCCTCGATTTCCGAGTCAACCACTTTACCCTGCTTCTGCATGTCGCGGAAGTAGTTCATGATAATGAAGCGGGTATTATTGCTGGCATCCTTGGGTGAATTGATGTCGGTGCCCTTCTTGAAAGCCTCCATCTTGTCAGTACCGCCCAGCAGATAGTCAATGGTCGTAACGCGATAGCTGCGAGCAGGGTCAACAGGCTCGCCATTGACTGTCGCGCTGACCAGTTTGCGGTTTTGAATCACCATTCGCACCGAATGGCTCAAGCCCTCACCGCCAACGGCAGCAATCTGTCCAAACAGTTCGAGCAGCGCATCGCCAGACATGGTGACGAAGGCAATTTTGTTCTCGAAGGGAGCTATATCGAGCACGTCACCATAAGTGATTTCACCCTTGGGCAAATCGGCACGGACACCGCCCATGTTGTAAAGGCCCAAATCAGGCTGCTCATTATAGTCCTTTGCCGCCCATACCAGGATGTCTGCCAGCAGATTGGACAATGTACCTTCCGGACGCTTGGCCGTCATATACTTGGCCGAACGTCCGACGACAGGGCCCATTACGCTGTCAACGATGTGCTTGTAAGGAGCCAAAAACGCTGTGACCTGAGCATCCGTCTGTATGTCATAACGGCTGTCGACCAAGATCCTGCTGCGCTGCATACCTGCTACTTCATAATGCGAACGACACGCACTAACAGCCATCATCAAGACGGCTAAAAAAGCAATAAAAGTAGAGTTCCTCTTCATAATATTCTAGTTTTATGCTGCAAATTTACAAAAAAAAGGTAAAAAAAGAGTATACGGAAGCAAATTTTTCACTTTTCTCTTTTCACTTTTCACTTTTTTTTGTACCTTTGCACCCGCTTTTCGGCGTAACCGATGGAGGGAAGTAACGAGTTGCCCGTCTATGTTGCGTTGGAACGATACAACAACATTATTATTTTATAGTAACAATGGATTTAATTAAAGTTGCTGAAGAAGCATTTGCAACCGGCAAAAAGTTCCCAGAGTTCAAGGCTGGTGACACTATCACTGTCGCTTACAAAATTATAGCATCGAGGTGAACAAGGTTGGTAAGGTTCGTCGCGCTAAGCTTTACTATCTGCGCAAGCTCACTGGTAAAGCTGCCCGTATTAAGGAGAAGCGCAGCGGTATCACTAAGGAGTAATTCTACCGACATAAAAAGAGACACTTCATTTCTGAGGTGTCTCTTTTTTCGTTTTGCACTTAGCGGAGAACACCCGATGAGCCGTCGGATGTGAGTTCAAAGGGGTCGTCAAGGAACCCTAGAGCATCGCCCGAGCCTCCATAAGAACGTGAATGCCATCTACGCTTCCTCGTTCCAGGGTGTTGCCGATGGCAAAAACGCTCAGTTGTATGTTTTTGCCGCCGGTGCCCAAGCCGGAGAAGGCGATTTGACGATCAACGACAATCTCTATACTGATATCTGGAAAGGAACCAGCCAGTCGGTCGATGTTTTTGAAACCTCTGTCGAACCTGGCGACCTCGCCGTTCAATTTTTTTGTGTATTTTTAGCTCCATCCGATATATTTCCCCGTCTTACTTAATGGCAATCTTTCTTCCGTTACGGATATAGACGCCCTTCTTCGCTGGTTTGTCGGTGAGACGGCGGCCTGACAGGTCGTACCATCCGTCAGAGGCCTGACTGCGTAGCGTAGAAGGCACTTTAATGGATGTCACGCCACTGTCGATGACTGTATTGATATTCTCCAGGGGCGTCTCGCCTTCGGCACACATATAGGAATAGAAGGGAGGCAGATACTGTTCGTTGGCCATCCAGGGAGCGCTGAAGGCCGTCATCTGCCAGCTGAAGTCGTCCTGCATGATATAGGCCTGCTTCTCGATACCCTCTGCATGTGTCAGTCCGGTGATGGTGCCAAACAGCTTGAAACTGCCCTTTTCCACCGTCTCAATGGGGTGGCTCGTGTCGATTACGACATCCGTGACACTCAAGTTGAGAACGGTTTCCAATGCCCCCTCGGCCCTGCGACCGAACGACGGTGCCAACAGGTCTTCCTCGGCTACCAGTATATACGGTTTGTATGCCTGGAGCGGATTATCCTCGCTTTCAACGAAGTGCGCCTGTCCTTCTCCGTCGGAAACCAGTTCAAAAGCCTTCATACCCTCGGGTATTGGGGTCTCGAAAGGGAAACATACTGAGGTGTACTGCGAAATCGTACGCTCATAGATAATCACTTCAGCAGTGACGGGGATGGGCAGGGTAAGATTGCCCACATCCGTCAGATTCATCTCTGCACACGTTCCGTCGCCATTGACCACGTTTGTCACGTCGTCCGATGTGCTGACACCCTCGGGCAGCACCACTACGGCACTGCTGGGCATGTTGTCGAAGGCCTCGGAAGCGACCTCCGTCACGGTGTATTCCTCACCGTCACTACCAGTCACTATCGTGGGAATATCCAAGAATCCGTCTTCATTCAGGGGGATGTCGGAGTCTTCAGAGAAGGTATCCTCGGGCAAATCAGTAATCTGCACCGACACCTCGCCCTCGTCATTCTCCTGGATATATCCCGACACGGCATCACCGTTCTCATCCGTCAGTGTCGGCGAAATGGTCAGCAGGCCGTCGACGTGAATCACCTGGTAGTTTTCCGCTGCGCCGCCAGTGACCTGAATCGCGTAAAAGCCTATTTCGCTATCCGCAGTAGCATTTGTCGTTACCGTGGGCTGCTCAGTTAGAACTGCCTCAGAGTCACCTTCGACAAAACCCTTATAGCTCACCGTCAGCTCAGGAATAGGACTACCCACATAGATTGTCACGCTATCAGCCGCAATGGTCAGCGGGGCCAAATCAATGGTTACCACGACCGACGCGGGGGGAATGTCCTCGTGGTTCTGGTCGCCGACCACACGATAGTACACCGTATAGTTCTGTGGTATCGACCCCTCGGGGATGGCCGGTGCATACGATATGCCATCCATGCTATACTGCACCTCACCGCCGTCGGCTGTTCCTGCGTTCACCAGTTGCTGCAGACTTCCGGTGTAGGTCAGCACGCGTGGTGTCGGTGCCGTAAACACCGGCTCGCCGTCGCGTCCTATTCGTGCGTTCACCGTAGCAGCAGCGACATCGGTATGGTTCATGTCACCGGTGACACGATAATATACCGTATACGCCTGTGCATTCGTCGCCGTCGGAATATCGGGGCTGAAGCTCTCGTTGTCAAGGCTGTACTCCATCGTACCGCCCGCTGCCGTTCCCGCGACAATCAGAGCCTGGGGCTGTCCCGACCAGGTCAGCACCAGTGCCTCTGGCACCGCTGTGACGACCGACGGCACCTTGTCGATGGTTACCTCCAGCGTCTCGGCAGCAATGTCATAATGGTTCTTGTCACCGGCCACACGGTAGTACACCGTGTACGTCCCGGCATCCGTCGCCATGGGGTTCTCCGGTGCAAACTGTTCACCATCCAGACTGTATTGCATCTCACCGCCGACGCACATTCCCACCTTGACGAGTTTCTGCGCACTGCCGGTATAGGACAATGTCTTGGCCGTAGGAGCCTTCTTCAGCGTCGAGGCCGTCTTCTCAATGGTAAATGTGATGGTCACCATGCCCTGATAAGTACTCAGTCCCGTCACCACGATAGAGGCCGTTCCGGCATCGGTCTGGTTCTGGTATTCCAGGCGGTAGTCACTGTCTGCCGTCAGCCCTGCCACGGTCACTGCCGGTTCCTTGGGCGTGCCGTCATACTCATAACGGTCTTCCAAAGTCACTGCAACCATCTCGCGTGTCAGGACGGTCCGCGGCCACCCTTCGGCAGTTACCTTCAGCCCGTAAGCGGCAGAAGGCATATTGAAAGTATAGCTACGCGGCAGACTCAGGTCGTCAGGATCATCGCCGCTGAGTGCTATCGGTTCGCCGACGCCAGGTCCGTCAGCCCTGCGGGGAGCCTGCCCCACGCCGCCGTCCATGGTCTTCACCACGCTGATGTCGTCGCGCGAAATGTAGTAACCCTCTGCCGGCTCCACCAGCAGCATGCAGATTCCCGCACTGTCGGTGGCAGTCACTGTAGCATGGGTGGCGTTCACCACGGTCTCGCCGGCGTTCACCACGGTCTCGCCGGCATTCGCCCTGACGGTCCATACCGTCAGTATCAGAGCTGTCACACATATATATCTGAATAGCTGTCTCATAACAATGCTTCCTTTTTTTATTTGATTACTACTTTACGACCACGATAGATATACAGGCCCTTGCTCGTCGGACGATGGTCGAGGCGGAGTCCGTTCAGCGTGTACCAGGCTTCTTCACCGTAGTTGCCTTCCGTGCCGGCATCCCCTGAGGTGCCTCCATCAGCGATAGAGTCAATGCCGGTAATACCTAGTCGCGGAGCCGCATTGCCGCCTTCCGCAATTGGCAGATAGCAGCGATTGGCGGGCAGCACACCTCCTGTCGTCAGCACGAACTCATCCTGATAGAGCACATAGCCGGCCTCGTTGGCCAGCGTCTGCTCATTCAGCGAGCCACGCAGCAGACTGACGAAGGACTCCTCGTTGCCCGTATAGACACTCGTATTGAAACCGTTGCGAGGCTTGTCGCTATACAGCAGCACACCGACGTTGGCAGGGATATAGCCTATCTCCGCTACGCTGACCCCGTCGTCGTCCAGCCCGCTCACCACGTAGACGCTCATGTCGTCCGGCTTCGCCAGACTCTCGCCGGTATAGAATGTTGCCCAGTGGCGGCTTTCGTTGAAGGTCACGCCCTGGATGATACGCTCGCGGCGATAGTCACGGAATGTGCCGCCCTTCCACAGGAATTCACCGCCGACGTGGCTCACCTCACCGCTCAGGTCAAGCTGCTCTTCACTGACGAGAACGCCGTTGGTCACCACGTTCAGGAAGTCGCTGCCTGCATCCCCCGCAAACGGAGCACGCTTGTTCACCATGACGGTACCCTCGGCCATCGACGTGCAGCCCTCCAGGGCGTCGCCTGCTGCCGAAGCCAGCGTACATCCGTCGAAGGTCAGACCATTCAGGCCGGTCCAGCCACTGAAGGCCTTCGCACCGATACCCGTCACACCCTCGCTGATTACCAGGCTCTCAATGTCGTCCTTGATGAGATCAGGAGCCATGCCTGCCGTATAGCTGGCCGTCGCTCCGTTACCCTTCACAGTCATCGTCTTTGTATAGAGGTCATACGCCCACTCCACGTTCTTGCCGCCATTGACGTTAGCCACACCGCAATAGCCGCCGGTAGCAGACTTGATGTAGTCGTTGTCGGTGAGTGAACAGCCATATCCGTGGCCCGTATATTCCTTATTGCCGTACTTTCCTACGACGGTCATTCCGTTGTAGTAGTTCTCCGAACCTTGGGTGTTCTGGCAATTTCCTGCAATGGCACCGAAATAGTTGGAGTTCGACGTAATGGTGATGTGCTCGTCCTGTGCAAGGCCCATACCTACGGTGTTGTTGATAATAGAGCCTGTACACACACCAATGAGTCCGCCGACAGATGTAGCGCCAGTGACATTGGCATTGCTCGAACAGTTGGAAACGTTATTATTGGAGCGCCCGACAAGTCCACCGGCATAGGAACTGACTGTTGTGACTGGTGCTCCAAGATTGTGACAATTCGAGATGGACACGGTGCCAACTCCTACCAATGCACCAACATAGCTTCCTGTGCTGGTGAACGAGCAGTTCTTGTCAATAGTGATGTCCTCAAGAAGACGACTAGAGGCATTGACCCAGCCAAACAGTCCCGTAAAATTACCACCCGATACATGCAAATTCCGGATGGTCACGCCGTTGCCGTCGAAGCTGCCTTGGAATGCATTATTCTGAATACCGATAGGCTCGAAGCCTTCGATACCCTCGAAGTCGAACACGGCATTCGCTTCCGCCACCTTAAACCAGGCATTCTTCGTCCACACTACGCCAGCATTAACGGCCTGGCTCAGCTTCACCATGTCCTGGGCACTCGTCACCAGATACGGGTTATCCTTGCTGTTGGCCTGCGTGGGGTCAAGAAGTCTGAGCGCAGTCGTATAGGTGCCAGAGACGCCCGTCGGATGTGAAGGCAGGCTAAACGTCCATGGTCCAAGTAACTGCTCCTCGTTGAGGGTCACCGACTGGCTATTACCATCATCGTCGAGATACATTACGGTAACACCGGCCAACTTATAGCCCGCATCGGGCTGGCCGGCAAAGGTAAATACCTTCTCATAGAGGTCGTAGCTCCACGTCAGACCTTTCGCGTTATGTCCGGTGACTGCCGGGAAGTAGCCACCGGTAGCAGACTTGATGTAGCCGTTGTCGGTGAGTGCGCTGCCGTAGCCGTGGCCATGGTACTCATTTTTACCATACATGCCTACAACCGTCATGCCGTTGTAGTAGTTCTCCACGCCACTGCTATTCTGGCAGAATCCTGCGATGGCTCCAAACATATTACTGTTCGACGAGACAATGATGCGCTCGCCTTGTGTGAGATCCATACCAACGGTATTGTTCGTGATAGCTCCACTATACACTTCACCCACGATTCCACCGACGTAGGCAGAGCCGCTGACATTGGCATTGCTCGAACAGTAATCTATCATACCAACACTTACTCTGCCGACAATTCCACCGACATAAGTATTGCTGGATACTACCATTGCACCGGCGTTGTGACAATCGAAAATGGTTATATTGCTACCTGCACCAACAACGCTACCGACAAATTGGCCCGTTCCAGTGAATGAGCAGCTCTTGTCGATGGTGATGCCTCTAATCTCGTATCTCTGAGCACCGGTGCCTAAAACATATCCAATAAGTCCGATAAGCCTGCCACCATTCATCTTCAGATTCTTAATCGTCACGCCGTTGCCGTCGAAGCCACCTTGGAATGTATTACTTTGACCGCCGATAGGTTCGAAGCCCTCAACGCCCTCAAAATCGAATACGGCATTCGCTTCCGCGACTTTGAACCAGGCACCGACCACCCATGCCGGCTTGGCTTTGACAACCTGTGACAGGGCGACCATGTCCTGAACTGTATAAATGAGGTACGGATTCTCCTTGCTGTTAGGCTGCGTAGGATCAAGAAGCGCAAAAGCAGTCTTGTATGTTGCCGAAACAGCCCTCGGGAATGCCGGAACATCAAACGTCCACGACTCCTGTAGTTGCTCCTCACTGCGTGATACCGTCTGGCTATTACCGTCAGCGTCGAGATAGGTCACGGTGACGCTGGTCAATTCGTAGCCTACATCGGGACTGCCCACCACAGTGAAGGTCTTCTCATAGAGGTTGTAGCTCCACGTCAGGCCCTTCTTGCTATGCCCGATGCTAACAGGGAAGTAGCCACCGGTAGCAGACTTGATGTAGTCGTTGTCGTTGAGCATAAGACCATATCCGTGGCCAGTGTATTCCCTATTACCGTACTTTACTGTAACGTTCATACCATTGTAGTAATTCTCAGAACCTTTGGTGTTCTGGCAGTATCCTGCTACGGCTCCCATCGCACTGTTGCTTGACGAGATGGTAATATGCTCATCCTGTGCAAGACCCATACCAACGGTGTTGTTAATAAGAGAACGACTACCCGTATCTTTACCCAGATAGCCGACGAGTCCGCCGACATACCTTAAACCGCTGACGTTGGCATTGCTCGAGCAGTCTATAACGGAATTGTAGGAGTATCCTACCAATCCACCAACATTAGAACCGCCTGCCGTGACCGGTGCTCCCAGATTATGGCAGTTCGAGGCACTGATGCTTACTCCAGCCAGCGAACCCACATTACCTCCCGTGCCGGTGAACGAGCAGTTCTTGTCGATGGTAATGTTCTCAAGGCTACGACCTGCGAGATTGAAATACCCGAACAGGCCTACACAACTGCTGCCCGATACGTGCAAGTTACGAATGATTACGCCGTTGCCGTCGAAGCCACCTTGGAATGTATTACTTTGACCGCCGATAGGCTCGAAGCCCTCAACGCCCTCGAAGTCGAACACGGCATTCGCTTCAGCCACCTTAAACCAGGCATTCTTCGTCCACACTACGCCAGCATTGACGAGCTGGCTCAGCGTCACCATATCGCGTACATTATATATTAATATAGGATTGCTCTGGCTGACAAGCTGAGTAGGATCGGCAGGAAGGAGAACCTGTCGGAATTCCGCCACAATCTCCACGTCGTCATCGGGCATCACCAGACGATAGACGCTGTTGACTGTCACTGTGGTCAATGGAATCTCCTCGCCAATGTCGATATTTCCAACGCGACGCGGTGCCTGACCCGAACCCGTCTGGGTCTTGCGGTAGGCCTTCAGTTCGTTGACGATGTAGCCGTCATCGAGCTTGACGGTCAGCGTCACCTGCGTGCCCGGAGCAATGTTTCGGGCGGGATAGGCACTCACCGAGCCGTGCTCGTAAGTGCCTATCACCACCTGATGGTTATCGGCCCTTGCCTGGCTGATACCAACCAGCAATAGCGCCGCGAGGAGAATACTCCTCCATATTCTCTTATCCATAAAACCTCAGTTTTACTGGGTTACTTCACAATCACCTTCTTTCCGTTGCTAATGTAGATACCCTTCGTAGGCTGAGCCACACGCTGGCCAGCGAGGTTGTAGTATTCACCTCTTACATCTTCCATCTTACTTCTTACATCGTTCACGCCGGTCGTATTGCCCTCTTCGATGATATTGAATACCAAGCTGCTAGCCGACTGAGCGGATTGCCCACTGCCCTTCGGAATGGCGAGCCAACAACGATGTGCAGCAATCGTAGTAGGTGTAGCCTTGATGAAGGCACCGTCGCGAAGCACGAAGAAGGTGTTCATGTTAGTGGCTTGCTGTTGGAAGGTCTCCCCCACTGCAGTGCCATGGAAATAGCCATGCATCGCACCACGGATGGTTTCACCATCGGTATAGGTAGCCTGCTCAGCGACAGCTTCCAGAGCTTGCGTCGTGCTGGCACGTTGTATCAAGGTCGGAACGTTCTTGTACAATTTGGTGCCGGTAGACGCCAACGTCATGGTACCCGTCTCTCCATTAGCATCGAGGGATACACCACTGACATAGTAAGCCGTCATTCCCTCAGGCAATGCCAGGTCGCTGGCATCAGTAAAGTAAGTACCCCACTCCTGTTCGGCAGCAAAGGTCAGCGTCTCGCCCTTTACTATTTCCTGACTATTATACTTCACGAAGTGACCACCCTTCCAAAGGAAGTAGTCTGTCTCCTCTGTAACAGCATCGCCAAGCAAATCCTCTGGGTCTGTCAGCAGCGTACCTTTTGTAATCACATCACTGAAGATGTCCTGTTCGATTGTTGGCACACCCGTCACAGTAATTGTACCTGTAGCCAGTGCCGTACAGCCAGCAAACATATCGGTGGCGTCAAATTCTTGTGGATCTCCATTTTTATCTTCGTATTGAGCTGGTTTGACATTAAAGTTGCTTCCAATGGTCAGACTTGCCAGACTCTCACAACCTGAGAACATCTCGGTTGTATTATAGAAGTTCTGCATATTCAGATTCTCAAAGCCTGTAATGGTGGTCAGTTTTTGGAATCCATACAACAAACGCCGACCGTTGAGCGTGCCCTCTATGCTGGAGAGCGTTTCCTCGTCGAAGACCACCGTCTCCACATTATTGTGCAGAGCCTCGATGAGTTCCACAATTTCCGGATTCTGGGCCATTCCCATTTGTCCATTCATATACATCATATATCTCATCGGATTCGTCACTGCCTGACCCATTGGCATATCATCTGAGTCCGCACCAAAGATCGTCAGGGTCTTCTGATCTTGGCTCCAGCCAATAGCCGCAGTAAATCTAACTTGGGAGATTTGAACCGGGAACTCAGGCATCGTAAACGTCCAGACGTCACCATTCTTGGTAAGCGTCACCTTTTCTATAACCTTACTGCCACTGTTGTAATGGATTGCCTTTGGAATCATTTCTTCGAAACCTGACTGAATAGAGATTGTTATGGTTGCCCCTGGCTGTGCCATATAAACCTCATTGTCGTTTCCATCCTTGGTCACGAAACCATAATCTGGCTTTACAAGATAATAATTGTTGTATTTGACGAAACCGCCACCCTTCCAACTGATTTCTCCATTGTCATTTTGACCAACGGTCAGAGCATTCTCTGACGACAGGAAACCATAGTAGAATACGTCGCCGAAAATGTTTTTCTCGATAGTGGGATTACCCTTAACGGTCAATGTTCCGCTGGTCAAGGGATAAACACTAAAATTATCAGATGTAGTAATAAAAATATGATCTGTATCGGTGTTTGTCGTCACAGTGAATCCACTACCTATGGTCAAACTGCTCAGGCTGGTACAGCCGTAGAACATATAGCTCATATCAGAAGCCTCTGAGGTATTCAGGTACTCCATACCTTCTATAGTAGTCAGTGCAGTAAAATCCTGGAACCATGCATAACAACTTGTGGGACGTGCATCGGCAAACGATTCATCAAACACGACCTTAGTCACATTCGTTTCCAAACTTTCCTGATTCTGGTCCCAACCCTTAATGAGAGCATTATAATAAGTAACGCCAGTAGGCGGAGCTCCATAGGCGAAAGTCAGTGTAGTAGTGTTTGCATTATACACAGCATAGGCCATAATATTCAGTTTAAACGAGGCAATAACCTCCACGTCATCCTCAGGCATTGCGAATGTGTAAGTGTTCAAACTCTGCCAAGTCAAAGAGACTTCTTCCCCAAGGTTAATACCTGTACGGCGGGGGGTCTGGGCCGAACCTGTGTCGGTACGGCGGTAGGCATGAATTTCGTCAATCACATAGCCCTCAGCCGGGGCGACAGTCAACGTCACCGAAGTATTAGCTTGGATATTAGTACTTGGAGTGGCCGAAACCGATCCGTTATCGAACGTGCCAATTATCACGTTGTAAGCGTTAGCTTGTCCGAAACCAACAAGCAACAATGCTAATAAAGCAAGGGGTCTAAATAGATTTTTCATATTTATACTGTTTTAAGTTATTATTGTTTAGAATATTATCAAATGACATCGCAAAGATAGGGAAATAAAAAGCAAAATGACTGACAGATTACAAAAAACGACTGTCAAATTATAAATTGGCAGTCGATTTCCCCAGAAACCTCTTCAGATTACGTTGTTGGGTATGTTATTTTTGGCTGGTTCGCCATTCGCTGGGCGTCATGCCGGCGCGGTCCTTGAAAGCACGGAAGAAGGTCTGCTCGCTGGCAAAGCCCGACTCGTAGTAAATGGTGGCAATCTTCTTGTCGGGGTCTTCCTGCAATAATCGCTTGGCATATTCAATGCGATAGTCGTTGACAAACTGACTATAGGAGCGGCCCGTGCTATTGATGCACGAGGAGATGATGTTCTGGTGGACGCCTAGGGCGGCAGCCAGGTCGGACATTTTCAGATCGGAATCCAGATAGAGGCTCTTCTCTTCCATCAGCCGGCAGATGCTCTCCATGAGTTCATTGTTGGAACGCTCGTCGGGCGTTTCCGTCGTAGTATCCTCAGTAGGAGAGGCAACGAGGGCAGCGGCCTTATTGCGTCGTTTGCGCCAATAGAGCCAGACGGTGGTACCCACAGCACCCAATAGCAAGACGGCCAACAGTATCCAGGTCCAGTAGCTGCCGCCTTTCGCTGCTTCAGTGGCGGCAGGCTGTCCGACGGGGAAGAGCCAGACATCCTTGGAGGGAGTGAAATAGGTGCCGCCGAGATTGATGCCGCCAGCAGTTATCAGGTGACCATCGGGTGTCAGGACAGGCTGACTGCCGTTGGCATTAGGCAGCGGGTCGGTATAGTAAAGCGTCACGGATGCGGGCCGCTTGGCGTATTCGAAACTGAGAATGTATTTTCTGCCCGTCGAGTCGGTGCCCATGATATAGCCAAGCTGCATCTGGCGGTCTGCCAAAACGGGAGTATCGTACTTGATAGGACCATAGGGGCCCTTCGTGGGAATAGGGTACTCGGTGGGAAGCAAGGAAAAAAGGGTGTCGCGAACTTCCATAATGGCCACCTGACCGTTGGCGTTCTGAACGGGTAGCAGATAGGCGAAGATGCCTTTCTTCATGTCACCGATGAAGAAATGATCGGCGTGGGGAGCCAGCGTGCTAAGGTAAGGGCGCCAAGTCTCAAGCAACGGCACATCGAACGGCTCGCCTTTCAAACGGTCTACCGTCGTGCTCTGGATGGGCTTGCCGTAGTTGTCCCAGCAGCCGTTGACCACCATGAGGTCGCTGTCGGACGTGCAGAGCAGATAGGGCATACTGCGATGCACACTGACCTGACGGGCGGTTTTGAAATACATGCCGCCGTCATAGGTCTCGATGGCATCGTCGTGATACCAGTTGCCTGCGGCTACGACCTGTCCGCCGGGCATCTCAATGCCGCTGACGTGCACCCTCTTTCTGTCGAGACAGCCGAAGCCGTTGAAGGTGTGACTCGCAGGGTCGTACATTTCCGCCTCAATGGTCTGCCCCACGCCGAGGTTCTTTTCGTAACCGCCTGCCAACAGCACCTTGCCGTTGCGCAGAGGCACACACAGACCGTCGTCGTGGTTGTAGGCCATCTGCATCACATGCCACTGCCCGTCCTTCAGATATTCAGCCGTTGGCGTGGGAACGAAACTGGTGGTATGACCGCCAGTCACCGTCAGTTCACCGCCAGCATAGAAGGTTGCATGGCTAAAACGGGCGATGTGCAGGTCGGGCAGGCGCTCGGGTACTATTTTTATAAAAGGACAGCCGTCGATGGCACTTGTCGGCTGTGCCGTTTCCTGAGCCGCCGCAACTGTTGCCAGCAGCAACAGCTTAAACAGTGTCAACAATACCGTCTTATGCTTCATGTAGGGCATCGTCTTGCGTTTTCAAATTTCGTGCAAAGATACGCAAAAAACGCAGTATACAACTCTCAAATTATAAAAAACAACTTACATTTTATAATATGGCAGTAGTTTTCCGTCCAGAATCCTGTTTTCTTGAAAACCTAAAGTTACTTCGACTCTTTGTGACCGCCATAGATCGTCTCTCCTCCCAAATCGCCATGTAAGGTTTCTTGGAACGACTCCCAATCCTGGAATCCCGCCAACAGCGATAACCTGTCGAGTGTCTTCCGATTAGGCTTCTTGAGTATTTCCTTCTCCACTGCCTCCAACAGTTTCCGCAGGGCTATACGTTTTTTCTCCATACATTATTATCAAGTTTGGTGCAAAGATACAAAAAATTAAGAATTAAGAAATAAGAATTAAGAATTATTTTTGTACCTTTGCACACAAATTACAAAAAATACGCAAAAATGAAAGAATTAGCACTCAAGTACGGATGTAATCCCAATCAGAAGCCTTCGCGTATCTTCATGACCGAGGGCGAGTTACCCATCGAAGTGATTAACGGTCGCCCAGGCTACATCAACTTCCTTGACGCACTGAACGCCTGGCAGTTGGTGAAGGAGCTGAAGGAAGCCACGGGTCTGCCTGCTGCTGCCTCGTTCAAGCATGTAAGCCCTGCTGGTGCTGCCGTAGGCCTGCCCCTGAGCGATACGCTGAAGAAGATTTACTTCGTGGACGACATTGCCGGACTCGACGAGAGTCCCATTGCCTGCGCCTATGCCCGTGCCCGCGGAGCCGACCGCATGTCGAGCTATGGCGACTTCGTGGCCTTGAGCGACACCTGCGATGCCACCACCGCCTTGCTGCTGAAACGTGAGGTCAGCGATGGTGTCATTGCACCTGACTATACCGCTGAAGCCATTGAGATTTTGAAGGATAAGCGCAAGGGCACGTACAATGTCATCAAGATTGATCCTACTTACAAGCCTGAGTCCATCGAGCGTAAGCAGTGCTTTGGCGTGACCTTCGAGCAGGGGCGCAACGAAATCAAACTCGACGACCCTGCTCTGTTCGAGAATATTCCTACCCAGAACAAGACTTTCACTCCTGAGGCTAAGCGCGACCTGATTATCGCCCTCATCACGCTGAAATATACGCAGTCGAATTCCGTCTGCTACGTCAAGGACGGTCAGGCCATCGGCATCGGTGCAGGACAGCAGAGCCGTATCCACTGTACCCGTCTGGCAGGTAACAAGGCCGACATCTGGTGGTTGCGCCAACATCCGAAGGTAATGGCATTGCCCTTCAAGGAAGGTATCCGTCGTGCCGACCGCGACAACACCATCGACGTGTATATCTCTGAGGACGAGCACGATGACGTATTGCGCGACGGAGCCTGGCAGCAGTTCTTCACCCGTCAGCCCGAGGTGCTGACGCTGGCAGAGAAAAAAGAATGGATTGCCAAGAATACGAAGGTAGCTTTGGGCAGTGACGCCTTCTTCCCCTTCGGTGACAACATCGAGCGTGCCCACAAGAGCGGCGTAGAGTTTATCGCACAGGCTGGCGGCAGCGTTCGCGACGATCATGTCATCATGACCTGCGACAAGTACGGCATCACGATGGCATTTACCGGCGTCCGCCTTTTCCATCATTAAACTAGTAGCACTAGTCCTACTAGTAATACTAGCAATACTAGTAAAAAGAAAGACTATGAGTAAGGAATCAGACTTCCAGGAGATTCTGGAGAACGGCATTTCGTTTGGTCGTGGCGGTGGTCCTCGCAAAGAGGACGATAAAGTGAAGACCAAGGCCAAGAAGAAAAAGTATATCACCGGTGCTCACGGTAGTGGCTCTGCCCGGCAGAAAGCCAAATACCGTGAGCAGCGGGCCAACCGGCATAAGAAGTAAGATGGATGATGTATAAAACTACTAACAATATGAAGAAAACGCTACTATCACTAATTGCTATCCTCGTTGCCACAGCTGCCTCGGCGCAGAAATTTGTGGGCGGCGACATTTCCATGCTCAAGAAGTTCCAGGACGAAGGAGCCATCTATAAAGACAAGGACGGTAACACCGTCGAACCGCTTGCTTTTTTCAAACAGCAAGGATGGAATGCCATGCGCGTCCGTTTGTTTGTAGACCCTTCGAAAGCATCCGCATCTGACAGGAAAGAAGGTGCCATACAAGATCTGGAATACGTAAAAGTCCTTGGCAAGCGCATCAAGGAGGCGGGCTTCAGCTTCATGCTCGACTTCCATTATAGCGACACATGGACAGACCCCGGCAAGCACGCTACGCCATCGGCATGGAGTAGTCTTTCCGTCGAGCAGATGACGGCAAAAATAGCCGAATACACAAAAACATGTCTTCAGGAACTGAAACAAGCAGGCGCAGAACCCGACTTTATCCAGACAGGCAATGAGATAACGACAGGCATATTGTGGCCAACAGGCAAGATATATGCAGGTGGGGGAGCACCCTCAGGAGGATCGTGGGACCATTTTGCCGGATATCTGGCCAGTGCCATCAAGGCCTGCAACGAGGAATGCCCCCAGGCACAAATCGTTATCCACACCGAGATGCATGCTCCTGCCGATGTACCCAAGTTCTACAATCAGTTGAAGAATTATCAAGATGTAAATTATGACATCATAGGTCTGAGCTACTATCCTGACTATCATGGCACACTCGCCACACTCGGCTCCACGCTGACAACTTTAGAGGCTGATCATCCTGACAAAAAGATAATGATTGTCGAGACTGGCTATGGATTCGAGTGGCAACTCTCAGGGGCAAAGTACAACTATAGCAGCACGTGGTCCCTATCCGAAAGCGGACAGCAAAAATTCACCACCGACCTGATAGCAGCCCTCGAAGCGCATCCCAATGTCAACGGCATATTCTGGTGGTATCCTGAATACACGCTCAACAACATCGTTTTCAAGAACGGCGCTGAAGACTGGAGCAAGGATTTCACCAGCGGATACTGGAATGCCGCCCTGTTCCACTACAAGACCGGCCGCGCCCTCACTGCACTCTATGAACTGCAGAACTTTGTGGGCAGCACAGGCATTGAAACAGTTCAAAGTTCAAAGTTTAAAGTTCAAAGTAATTCGTGGTACACCCTTGACGGTCGCCGTCTATCAGGCGCCCCCAGTCAAAAAGGCCTCTACATTTACAACGGCAAAAAGATGGTGAGATAATGGCGAAAGAACGGCTCACTCATAGTGCCTGATTCTTACGTCAATGCCGTAGTCCTTTAGCTGCGCTGGGATTCCTTTCACATCCGTCTGTCCATAGTGATAAGGGAACAGCACCTTGGGCTTGACAGTCTTGGCAGCCTTTACCAGTTGTTCCGTCGTCATCGTATAAGGCTGGTTGCAAGGCAAAAAGGCAATGTCGATGTCCTTGATGTCCTGCATCTCAGGAATATCCTCCGTATCACCAGCGATGTAGATGCGCAGTCCGTCGATTGTCAGGATATAGCCGTTGTCGCGACCCTTCGGGTGGAACTGCGTGCGACCCTCGGAAATGTTATAGGCAGGGACAGCCTCAACGGTGATATCATTGAATGTTGAACTTTGACCATTAACCATTATTTCTCCATAGCCCAGCATCTCTGCACAACGCTTGTTGGTTATCAGCTGTGTCTTTTCGCCCGTCAACTGTTTGAGAGCCTCCTTATCAAAGTGATCGCCGTGCTCGTGTGTCACGAAAATATAGTCAGCCTTCGGCATAGCGGTGTAGTCAATCGTCTTGTTGCCAAGCTTAGTCACAGGGTCAATCTCAATCTCGCGGCCGTCATACTCGATACGTATACTGGCATGAACCAATGCGTAGAACTTCAACGTCTTTCCACTCTTGGTCTTGAAGACATCCACCTCGTACGTATCTGTAGTAACAGGCATCTTGGCCTCTTTCCAAGCGAGAATGCCACCCTTCAGGTTTACTGCCTTATAACCTTCCGCGGCCAGTCTTCCAGCAGCGTTTGCCGAGCGCCGCCCGCTTCTGCAATACACGGCAATCGCCCTATCGGTAGGCAACGCCTCTTTCACCTTCTGGATGAAATCGCCTTGTGCCTGATCGATGTTCAAGGCTCCTACCAGGTGTCCATCCTTGAACTCATCAGCCGTACGCACATCCAGCACCACAACGTTAGGATTTGTCATCAACTCTGCGAATCCCTTCACGTCCACATCTTCATAACTCGCCTGTGCACAGGCAACATTCAGGCCTAAAGTGGCCAACAAATAAGCAAACAACTTTTTCATTTTGCAAAGATACGAAAAATAATCGGACTGACAAACCTTCAGCCCGATTTTCTTTCATCCTTAATACTTTTGGTGCTCGTCACCGTCTTTTGGTGTCAGAAGTTGAGGTCGTGTCCACGATAGAACTCGATAAGAGCCTGCTGGTACAGATTCTCGTAACGGGCCTGGACAAGGTCGGACTCAGACTTCAGATAAGTATTCTTGGCTTCGTTGAACTCGGTGATGGTAGCTTTGCCATTCTCGTATTTCGCCTGCATGAGTTGGAAGGCATCCTTTGTGCTCTGCAGGGCTTCTTTGGAGGATTTCTCTTTCGATTGCGCATTCAGGGCATTGTAGTACACCTGCTGGATTTCTTTATATAGCGTCTTCTTCGTGTTGTCGAGCTGCAACTGCTGATTCTCCTGCTCGATACGGGCATTTCGGATATTGTTGCGCGTCTGGAAACGGTTGAAGATGGGGATGTTGAGATTCAAGCCGATATACTGTGAGAAGTTGTTCTTTATCTGGGTAGAGAAGTTATCACTCTTGAAACCGCTGGTGGTATAGTAGTTGGTGCCGAGACCGCCGCTTAGGGAGAGCGAGGGAAGGTTGCCAGCCTGGGCAATCTTGATGCTATGCTCCGTTCCTTTCAGGCGAAGCTGCTGGGCAGCAATTTCGGGCTTGATGCCCAGGGCCTCGGCGTAGATAACGTCAGGGGAGGGAATAGCGACGGAAAAACCGTCGCCAACAGTCAAATCGGGGCGGAAGATGGCGAAGTTGTCGGGTGTGGGTAGCTCGAGAAGCTGCGTGAGGGTAAGTATGGCCAGACGGGTATTATTTTCGGCCTGGGTAGCCGTAAGACGGCTGCTGGCAAGGGTTGCTTTCTGCTGCGAGAGTTCAGCCTCCGAAGCCTTGCCGTTATCGACAAAGGCCTGCAGACGCACGACTTGTGCAGAGTCGATGGCAATTTGACGATTAGCTACATCGGCAATCTCCATGTCGTAGAGAATCTGGACATAGGCCTGAGCCACCTGCATGCGGATGTCGTCCTTTGCCTTATCAAGGTCGGCAGTAGCGGCTTCGAGATTCAGTTGGCTGAGCTTGATCTGATTTGGAATCTGGAAACCCGTAAAGATGGGTACGCTGGTGCCAAGCGAGAACGAGGTCGACGAGGTGTTCGTGTTCGAATAGGTATTCTCTGCCGTGAGACCACGTCCGAACGAAAAGTTCTGACTGGCAGATGCGCTAAGATCTGGCAGGCGCGAATTTTTGGCCGTAGAGAGCTGAAGTTCCTGCTGACGGCAGGCATTCTCCTGCTGCTTGATGCTGATATTATGCTCGACGGCGTAATCACAGCACTCACGCAGGGTCCACTGCTTATCTTGGGCTAGTAGGCCTAGTCTGACTAGTGCCACTAGTAATACGGGCATGATTATTCTTTTCATTGCTTTTTACTTTTTATTGTCCTCGTCGGCTATGACTTCCGGTCCACGTACCTTGTCCTTAGCAGTGAGACCCTTCTTAATCTCGATATTCACACCGTCAGAGAGTCCTGTGACGACAAGGTGACGATCGTATGTTTTCTCCTTGCCATCGCCTTTGACAAGATAGACGAAGGTGGAGTCTCCGCTGAACTCGATGGCACTCTCAGGGATGGTGAGAACCTTGTCGGCGCGAGCAAGAACAATCTCAGCATTGGCACTATAGCCAGAGCGGATTTTGCCACCCTCGGAAAGTTTTACGGCAGCCTTGATTTCAAACTGATTAGCACCGTTCGACTCGACAGCCTTAGGGGATACATACTCCAACGCGGCGTCGAACTTCAAATCCTGCAGGGCACCAACGGTAATCTTCATAGGCATGTCGTTGACAAGCTGCCCGACCTCAGTCTCATCGATATTTCCTCTGAAGATAAGGTCGTTCATGTTAGCCACGCTGGCGATGGTGGTACCGTCGTTGAAGGTGTTCGACAGGATGACGCTGTTACCAACCTTGACGGGAATGTCGAGGATGACACCGCTGATGGTAGAGCGAATCAATGTCGAGCTGGCCTTGGCATTCGACTGAGAGACACCGTCGCGTACCACCTGAAGGGCGTCGATGGCAGCCTTCTTCTCTTCCTGGGCCTGACAGAGGCTTTGGCGACTCTTGTCGAACTCATCGTCGGAGACCAACTTCTGGTTGTGGAGGTTCTCTTCACGATTGTAGTCCACCTGAGCCTGCTGCAAGTTGATTTCAGCCAGTCGCACGCGTGACTCGGCAGAGGACAGCGAGCCCATATCGGGGATAACCTTTACCTTGGCAATAACGTCGCCGGCATTGACATAATCGCCTGGCTGCTTATAGAGCTCGGAGATGATGCCAGAGATTTGCGGTTTGATGTTCACCTCGTTGCGAGGTTCGATCTTGCCCGTGATGATGGTTGTCTTCTGGATGCTGTCCATCTTCGGAGTAAACTCGGAGTACACAATCTCCTTAGGCTGGCTCTTCTGCCAAAGGAACACGAAGGTTCCAATGAAAATCAGCGCGATAATAGCTGCGATGATTAATTTGCTGTACTTTTTCATTGTTATATTGTTTTTTTTGTTTTTGTTCATTGCTTATTCGGGCGACAAAATCGCCCGACACACTACTCGTCACGCATGGCGTCGACGGGTTTAATACTCATTGCACGGGCAGCAGGAGCGAGGCCTGCGAGGACACCCATTGTCGATACCATTAAGGCAGCAAAGATGGCCGTCCAGAATCCCACCTGGAAGTGCGCCGCAACGATGCCGTCCTCGGTATTTCCCAGTTCCAGCATCTGTAGGATCATCACTCCAAAGAGGATTCCCGACATGCCGGCGACCAGCGTGAGTACAATACTCTCGGAAATAATCTGCGACAATATCATCTTCGGCGTAGCACCAATGGCGCGGCGGATACCAATCTCCGTAGTGCGTTCACGTACGGTAACCATCATAATGTTCGACACGCCGATAGCACCTGCAAGTAGTGTGCCGAGACCTACGAGCCAGATGAGGAAGTTTACACCCCGGAACAGGTTGTCGAGCATCTGGAAGAGTACCTCGGTGTTAAACACCATAGCTCCCTGCTCGTCGGTGGGGTCTACGAAATGTGCCATTGTCACGGCCTCGCGGATACGGTCTGTCAACGTCGACATCACTACGCCCTTCCGACCTGTGGCAACCAGCATGTCCACCTCGTTGCCTCGATTGTAGGTCTGCTGCATCAGCGTTAGAGGCAGCGTAATGCGTTCCTCGGCACGTCCGTTGATATTCATACTCGTCGAGGCATAGTCCACGCCAATCACCTGATAGTAGGTAGAGTCGATGCGAATACTCTTGCCACACGGGTCGCCACCCTCCTTGAAGAGTTCCTTGTAGATTTTCTTTCCGATGACACATACCTTGCGCTGCTCCTTGATGTCCATATCATTGATATATCGGCCATAATAGAGTTTGGGGGCAACGACAAGCGCATACTCTGGCGAGGTACCTTGTACACGCGGTGTCGTTGTCTGGTCGCCGTAATAGGCCGTGTTGCTACCTCCCCAAGGCGAGAACAGCACGGGTGCCACGACGTCGAGTTCAGGCACGCGCTGCTTCAGTCGGTGAATATCCTTGTAGTCCATGCTCCACCAACGGCCCTTGCGGAAGCCCTTGTAAGCCTTCGATGTCTGCTGACCCCAAATAATGACGGTGTTCTGTGCGAAGCCCTCGAAATTCTTCTCCAGCAGCTCCTTCAGTCCCTGTCCGCCGCCCATCAGAGCCACGAGCATGAACACACCCCAGAACACGCCGAAGCCTGTGAGGAACGACCGTGCTTTGTTGCGAGTCAGCGTGTCGAGTATTTCGCGGTAGGAATCTATATCTATTCTCATAATCTTCTGGTATTTCTAGTATATCTAGTACGACTTGTCAGATTAGTCGGCTCGGAGCGCTTCGATGGGACGGATACGGCTGGCCTTGAAAGCGGGAATCAGTCCGGCGATGGTACCGGCTATGATCATGACCATCGTCGCCTCAAAGCAGACATCGAGCCCAACGGTAGGATTCAAGAACATCGTAGCCTGGAAGAGTCCCGTATCTACAGTCTCATGACCGATGGTAGCATCCATGTACTCATTAGCCGCAACACCCAGTACCATACCAATGTAGCCGAAGAACGTGGTGATAATCACACTCTCGATGATAATCAGTTTCAGGATGCTCCAAGGCTTGGCGCCGATGGCTTTACGGATGCCAAACTCGTGGGTACGTTCCTTGACGGTGATTAGCATGATGTTGGAAACGCCGACGATACCACTCAACAACGTAAAGAGTCCTACAATCCAAAGTGCCGTACGAATGATGGCGATACCCGTTTCCATCTGTAAACTCTGCGTGTAGCCGTTCCAAAGCCAGATGGCGCGCTCGTCCTCTGGATGAGCCTGGTGGTTGGCGTTCAGGCGACGGCGGTAGTCTTTCTCGAAAGCATCGTTGGCTTCCTCCGTCGGCAGCCCATGGAAGGTAAACTCGATGTTGCCAATACTGCTGCTATTAGCTCCGTAAATGCTCTTGATGGTGGAGTAAGCTGAGTAGGCTGAACTCTCGCCATCGCCAGGAGTCTTATAAATACCTACCACCTTAAACGAGAAGTTGCCCACCTTGACATATTTACCAACCAGCGTTTTGTAGTCCTTCGGTTCCAGTTCCTTGGCCTGCTTATCGGTCAGTACCAAAACCTTACGTTTCTCTTTCAGGTCGATATCGTTGATATTACGGCCACATATCAGCGAGCGCTTGACAATCTGGCTATGAATAGGATACACGCCCATGATTTGCAGGCTCATGTATTGCTCGCCATTTGTTACAGTAGCACTTTGATAGTACGTGGCTCCAACGTCATCAATATGATTCTTGAATTCCGATTCGGTGGCTTCCAGGTCGTGAGTGTTCAGGTTGATATTGCGTCCTTCACTCAGTCCCTTATAGGCCTTCGAAGTCCGGCCTCCATATGCCTCCATCGAGTTAGTCAACCAGTTGCTGCTCTGCTCGAGGTTAGCGTTGATGAGTCCGTTGCCGGCACCAAGCAGCACGATAATCATAAAGATTCCCCACGCCACAGCGAAACCTGTGAGCGTCGTGCGGAGCTTATTGCGACGAGCCGTCGACCATATTTCTGTAATTATATCACGCATAGATTTTCTAGTATAACTAGTATCACTAGTCTTATTTCATTAAGCCTCCGCTGCCGAAGGGTGAGGCATCGTGGTTCAGGTTCTCTTCAATCTGTCCGATGATGCCGTCCTTGATATGAACAATCTTGTTGGTCTCGTTAGCCACACCGCTTTCGTGAGTCACCACGACGATAGTCATGCCTTCGTCTTGGTTCAGCTGCTTCAGCAGTTGCATCACCTCGACAGACGTCTTTGAGTCCAAAGCGCCTGTCGGTTCATCAGCGAGAATGATCTGTGGCTTCGTAATCAGCGCACGGGCAATGGCCACACGCTGTTTCTGTCCACCAGACAGTTCGTTGGGGTAATGCTCCGCCCAATCCAGAAGCCCCAGACGCTCCAGATACTCCAAAGCAAGGGTGTGTCGCTTTTTACGCGACACCCCTTGGTAGAAAAGTGGCAACTCAACATTTTCTACGGCTGTTTTAAACGAGATGAGATTAAATGACTGAAAGATAAAGCCTATCATGCGGTTACGATAATCGGCGGCCTTTGTCTCCGAGAGGTTCCAGATGGGAACACCAGCCAGTTCGTAGGTCCCTGAATCGTAGTTGTCGAGGATGCCCAGAATGTTCAGCAATGTTGACTTGCCCGACCCTGAGGCTCCCATGATTGAGACGAACTCGCCCTTGGCAATGTCGAGGTTGATACCCTTCAACACGTGGAGCGGCTGAGCGCCCTGATAGGTTTTGTTGATGTCTTGTAAATGAATCATGAAAACAATCTTCTTACCTAAAGTTTTACCTAGTTTTGTCAGTTAGACGCTGCAAATGTACGAAAAGTTGCAGTTCCCTCCAAATATTTGGGATAATCTGCACAATTCTGTGACGAATGACTAGGATGAATGCTCATTCTTTAACACTCTTTATCCCTTTATAGGCCTCAGCAACGTCGTCCATTGTAATGTCCAACAACTGCATCTGTCGGAAAAGCTCAGGCAGACGTTCCTTCATGAACTCCTTCTTGCGTTCCTTCATGATCTGCTTCTTGGCACCAGGCGTGACGAAGTATCCTAGTCCGCGTTTATTATAAATAATGTTCGCGCGAGAGAGTTCGTCGTAGGCCTTGACGGCGGTGTTGGCATTGACCTCGAGCATCACGGCATATTCGCGGACACTGGGAATGCGGTCGTCGTCCTTATATTTTCCTGCGAGTATCTCATCACAGAGGCGGTCGGCCATCTGGATGTAAATCGCTTTATCGTTAGTAAATGTCATACGTTCAACCATTTATTGTTAATAACCTGCATGCGGGTAAACAGCTTATACGAAATCCAATAGTGGATGGGAATGAATAGCGTAACTGCCGTGTTTAGAATATAGAAGAAGGGATGGAATATCGTTGTATAGGTCTTCGTCTTCTCGTCCCAAGTGCCATTTATGAAATCGATGTTGACGCTGTTCCAATCAATCTGGTTCAGGACAATAATCAGCAGGATGACGACGACGGCAATCGTAGCGCTGGTCATCAGGAACTGCTGGCGACGGAACAACGTGCCGCCCACAATGTAGAGCGAATGGAAATAGAACACCCAATTGAAGAGCATCCAAACCATCTGCCAATGCTCAAAAGCCGGACTATAGATAATACGAGTAAAAATCATAGGGGTTCCCCAGACGATTATACGTCCCGTCAAGCTGTCAATGAATACGCGTAGGGCGTCAGCCAGCACATAGGCGGCAATGGTGAGGACAGCCATCAGCACAATGGAATACAGAAGACTGACGACATACTTCTCCAGATTGCTGACGGGCCATAGCAGATAGGCAGAGCGCTTGCGCGTATCCTTCATCTGCGAGAACATGAAACTGGCACAAAACAGCATAGCTATGCAGAAGAATACGACGCCAAAGACACTCGTCTGTTCCACATGTTGAGTGTAAGTACGAATCAGTTCTTCCATCGACCAGCTTCCTGTCTCTATACCTTCTTCCATTGAACTATAGGAAAAGCCATTCACACGGGTAAAGAACAGATTGGCCATAAACAGGACGAGCGTATAGATGCCGAAGAGGCGAATCCACGATTTGCGCTCTACCAGGAAGTGGCACTTCAGTGCCTGTGAAAATCTATTGAAATTGAATGTACTCATAATGGTTTGCATCTTTAAGGGTTAAGCTTTCGTTTGCGTTTTATAATTAAACAGAAGTTCGAGGTTCACTTGCGTCTCAGCGTCACCTTCCTGGCGACGGGTGATGACGGCATTGCCCTGAAGGGTAGGCTCAGCGTAAAGCACGCTGTCGTCCATCTGCTGGGGCGAGCGGTATTCGAAGGTGTACTGACCCTGAATGTCCTGCATCGAGGCATTCAGCAATACAGAGCGCTGGTCGAGCATCACAATGTGGTCCAACATCTGTTCAACGTCGTGTACCTGATGGGTAGAGATGACAACGGTGCGATCCTCCGTCATATGCTGGGCAATGACCTTACGGAACTGCGACTTCGAGGGAATGTCGAGACCGTTGGTCGGCTCGTCCATCAACAGATATTTGGTGTTGGTAGCCATCGCAAAGGCAATGTAAGCCTTCTTGCGCTGTCCCATCGACAACTGACCCAGTTGAACGTCGGCAGGCAACTCGAAGTCGGCCAGACAGCCCTGCAGGATCTCTTCAGAGAACTTTGGATAGAAAGGCTTGTAGAGCTTCACGTATTCAGAGAGGCAGATGGCCGGCATCTCGAACTCCTCTGTCACAAGGAACAGGTCGCTCAGCAGCTCAGGCGTTCGCTTATATGCTGCGACAGAATCGCAGCACACCGTCCCCTCGGTGGGGCGCAGCAGGCCCGACAGCAGATAAAGTAGCGTAGACTTGCCTGTGCCGTTCTTGCCCAGCAAGCCGTAGATGCGGTTTTCCTCCAACTGAAGGCTGAACCCGTCGAAGACAAGCGCCTTCTGGCCCTTGTACTTGAAACTGATGTTTTGTACGTCAATCATACCTTTTATTCTTTTTATTATTACTATGAATTTTCTGTTATTATTAACGGCAATTGTTTGCTGTATTAGTGTACCACTTTAATAGTACACTGCAAAGGTAAGGCAAATATTCGATCCCACCAAATTTTTTCGCCATTATTTTTCAATTTAACTCACATTTAACATTTCCACCTTATTTAATATATAATAGGGAGAGCCCGTGCAACAACAGACAGGAACCTATTCAATTTTGTATTGCAGGCTTTGGGATGTATATTGCAAGCTTTGGTATGCACGTTGCAGGCTTTGGAATATACATTTCACGACCTGCAATTAAAAATAGTACTCCTATTGAATATAAAAGGTACTAGTTCTAAACAAATGTTAATTCTGGGGTGTTTGTAGATTTTCCTTCTAAAAATTTGAAAAATAAGTGTATAATCACTACCTTTGTAGCATAAAACCATAAAGGTTAACGAAATAACTATCAATATGATAAAATTACGATATATTATCGGCATATTATTCATTACTTTCATCTGTCTTTCAACAGCTTCTGCACTAGCGCAGGCAAAGGACGACACTATTAGTCGCTTATTACAGAAAGTACGTATTACATTCAACCAAAATAACGAACAAGAATTTTACGACGCAATTAGCAATTATCGCAACTATCTGTTGGAACAAGGCGACGTCAGCGGATTCTATCTGAGCTGGAAGAACGAAGTCCTTTACGATGTCAACCACAACCATTTCTATCGTGCTATGCGCAAAACGATGGCCATGCAGAGAGATATGGAAAAGCGTGGGGCAACGAGTGAGTATTACAAGACGACCCACCTGCGAGGCATCATCTACTCCCTGCGAGGCAATATTCCCCTGGCCCACCAATACTTTGAGAAAGCGCTGGAGCAGGTGGACCATTCGCAGCCTGCCAATCTGGTGTCGCTCTACATGGACCTGTCGAACATCGAAATGGACACCCAGCCCGAGCAGGCAATGGAGCACCTTGACTGCGCCATCGAAATCATCAAAGCCAACGGAGCCAGCTATGAATACAGCGATGCCATCGGATTCAAGGTTATCATAGCCTATGCTATGCGTGACTGGCAAAAGGTGAACGAAGCCTTCGCCGAATACATTAAACTGCGCAGGACACTGGGGCAGGACTTCAGCACCACCTATTATAATTATGCCGTTATCTGCAAGAGTGTTGCCGACAAACGCTACGACGACGCCATCAAACAGACACATGAACTGACCAACACAACAGATATCTATAAATTCCAAACGGAAATT
Source organism: uncultured Prevotellaceae bacterium (assembly GCA_902764705.1). Lineage (GTDB taxonomy): Bacteria > Bacteroidota > Bacteroidia > Bacteroidales > Bacteroidaceae > Prevotella. Next base: position 61,868 of record CACWWZ010000018.1, read on the forward strand.
TACGAGCTGTCAGGTGACACCACACGTGCCTTTGAGGCCCAGAAACACTACATGACCATCAAAGACTCTGTGAACAACGTCATCATGAGCGAAGAGATGGTGGGATCAGCTACCGACTTACAACATGCAGAGGAACAGAGCGAGGCTGCAAACAAATCGAAGCAAATATATCAATGGTCCCTTCACATTGTCATTGCCGTAGCTTTGCTCATCGGTTTCCTGATTTATCGCATGAACCGTCTACGCTATATGCGCAGGCTGCAAAAGCAAAACCGCGAACTGCTCATCGCCCGCGACAAGTGCCATGAATCAGAGCGTATGAAGGTGAATTTCCTGCAAAACATGAGTCACGAAATCCGCACTCCCCTGAATGTCATCAGCGGCTATGCGCAAATCATCAGCGATCCGGAGACCCTGATGAGCGACAACGAACGCGCGGATATGGCCCAGCGCATTACCCACAGCACTCACAGCATCGTACGCATCGTCGAAGAATTGCTCGACATTTCAGGCAAGGAAAGCATCCACTATATCGACAAGACGGATATGGTAAACTGCAACAACTTAGCCCGTCAGACGTTGGAGTTCTATACAGACAAGCCAGCTTCAGTCGAGATGAAGTTCGAAACACAATTGAAAGAAAGTTGCAGCATTCTGATGAACCGCATAGAAGTAGAGAAGATATTGCACCACTTGTTGGACAATGCCTTGAAATTTACCCAACAGGGTGTCATCACACTCTGCACCTATTACAACAAATTGGACCAAATGGTCTGCTTCAGCGTAACGGATACGGGTTGTGGCGTGAAAGAAGGCGACGAGGAGAAAATCTTCGAGCACTTCTACAAATCGGACGTTTACAAGGAAGGTATTGGACTTGGTCTGTCACTGGCACGCAGAGTGGCTCGCCAGCTCGGTGGCGACGTCATGCTCGATACTAGTTACAACGAAGGCAGTCGTTTTATCTTAAAACTCCCCAAAGAATAAAACGCTGACTGACAATCGGTTAGACAGGGTATATACTAGCCGCGCTGGTCAGCCCCCCACATCATTTTCTCACGCAATGTGTGGAAGTACTTCGTACCTGCACGTTTGATGACCTGTACCCTGTAAGGTGCCCTGCGCAGGGTCAGCGTCGTGGTATCAGGCAACTTCTCACTACGTCCGTCCAAAGCCACCAAGTAGTTCTGAGTACGACTCTCGACAGAGAGCTCAATCACAGAATCCTCACCAATGACGATAGGACGCACGTTAAGAGAATGGGGAGCCACAGCCGTCAGCGAAAACACGTGGGTTCCTGGTACGATGATAGGTCCGCCAACAGATAAAGAATATGCTGTAGAACCCGTTGGTGTCGACACGATGAGTCCGTCGGCCTGATAGGTGGTCAGCATCTCACCATTAATCGTGGTGCGAATAGCAATCATCGATGCGTTGTCGCGCTTCAGGATGGCCACATCGTTCAGCGCGCAGTTGTACCCCTGAAGGGGCTGGCCGTTGGTTTCCACCTGAATGACGGCACGCGTATCTACGGCATAATCCTCATCGTGCAAGGCATTGATGGTGTGTTCTATCTCCTGCGCATTGACATCAGCTAGAAAACCCAGACGACCTGTGTTGATACCCAGAATGGGAATCTGTTTCATACCCACCACACTGGCCGTGCGAAGAAACGTGCCGTCACCACCCATCGAGATGGCGAAGTCAGCTTCAAACTGGTCGTTGTCGAAGACGTTGACATCCTTCAGAGGCAATTGCTGACCTTCAGTAATAAAGGTATAGAAGTTGCGCTCAATATAGGCCTCGGCCTCGTGTTGTGCAAGGCAGGCAAGGATTTTCTGTATGGAAACAGACTTCTTGGGCTGGTAGATATTGCCGAAGATGGCAAACCGAAGTTTTCGCGTGGTCATCATTTTTTTTCTTTTTTTCGATGATAATTCGCAAATAATTACTATCTTTGCGGTTGCAAAGATACGAAATCTTTGTGTAAAAGGTATAAAAGGAAGCAAAAAAATGACAAAATTAAGTGTAAATATCAATAAGATTGCCACTTTGCGCAATGCCAGAGGCGGCAATAACCCCAATGTGCTGGCTGTAGCACGCGACGCAGAAATCTTTGGTGCACAAGGCATTACGGTACATCCTCGTCCTGACGAGCGTCATATTCGTTATCAGGACGTGCACGATATCCGCCCCATCATCACAACTGAGTTCAATATCGAGGGTAACCCCATCGGGTCGTTTACGGAACTGGTTTTGGCAGTAAAGCCCACTCAGGTGACGCTGGTTCCTGACGGACACGACCAGTTGACCTCCAATCACGGATGGGACACCTTGGAGAACAAGGCTTTCCTGACGGACATCTGTAAGACGTTCAAAGATGCAGGCATCCGCACCAGTATTTTCGTTGATGCAGACCCACGAATGGTGGAAGGTGCCAAAGTGTGTGGTGCAGATCGCGTCGAGCTCTACACAGAGCCTTATGCCTCTGGCTATCAGGCCAATCGCGAGTCAGCCATCGCTCCGTTTGTCGCTGCTGCAGAAGAGGCTCGCCGTGTAGGACTGGGACTGAATGCAGGTCACGACCTGTCGTTGGAGAACCTGCAATTCTATCACCAAATGATTCCTTGGACCGACGAGGTTTCCATAGGTCACGCGCTCATCTGCGACGCCCTGTACCTGGGACTCAAGGAGACTATCAAGCAATACTTACAAGCATTAAAATAAGACTATGAAGAAGGTTTATGTATTCTTAGCAGATGGCTTCGAGGATGTCGAGGCCCTGATTCCCATCGACGTACTGCGTCGTGGTGGTGTTGACGTAACTACGGTAAGCATCAGCGATTTCCCGTTGGTTCGCTCCGCTCACGGAGTAAATATCGAGGCTGACATCATGTTTGAACAAGGCGACTTCTCGGATGCCGACCTATTGTTCCTGCCTGGCGGTATGCCGGGTGCGTCAAACCTGTTTGACCACAAGGGTGTCTGCAAGGCTATCGTCGACCAGCATATGGCAGGCAAAAAGGTGGCAGCCATCTGTGCTTCACCTGCTGTAGTACTCGCTCCGTTAGGTATTTTGGAGGACAAGAAAGCCACTTGTTACCCAGGATTCGAACAAGCATTGGAAGATGCAACATACACGGGTGAACTTTTCACGGTGGACGGGAACGTCACTACGGGTGAAGGTCCAGCAGCTGCTTTCCCCTTTGCCTATGAGTTGCTGGCTCAGTTGGTTGACAAAAATACCGCTGACCAGATAGCCGAGGGTATGCGCTTCAAACACCTGATGGCCTGATTTTAGAAAGGAGCACTCAATGAATAAGATAGTCATTACTATTGTTTTGCTATTCATCACATTCTTCACCGAGTGTGTAGCCCAGCCATGCGAAGGACGGCGAACATACTCTATGACTGAACTGAAACGAAACAAATGGGTAAACCTTGAATTTCACGAAGGTCACCAGTATTCAAAAGAGGTCGTTTCTTATACTGACACAGAAGAAATCTGTGTACGCACTTTTCAAGATCGTAAGGGGGAGACAAAGTCATATACTGTTAGATCTCCATACTATTTGGCAAACGGGAAAGTAAGCAGATTTGACAAGTCGAAGGTTGGGAAAGTTAAACGAGGGACTTACATCATCCACGGGAACCATATGCACCCTGACGTGTGTGTCCCCCGAGAGATTATCCAGCTGAACGAAAAAGAACTATCCCTTTACTGGTGCACACCACCAGGAACCATCGGCGGTTGCGATACAGTGACCTGGACGAATGAGAAGTGGCTCAATACTGCACCAACATCTTTTAGACGAGTAAAGAAATGACAGACTATGTAATTATAGTTGCAGGCGGCAAGGGGCTGCGCATGGGGAGCGACATTCCCAAACAGTTTCTGCCTATTGGCGGAAAACCGGTACTGATGCGCACGATGGAGCGGTTTCGCAAGTACTCCCCTACTCTGCAAATCATCCTCGTGCTGCCCAAAGCCCAACAGGACTATTGGCGACAACTCTGTGTAGAATACCACTTCTCCGTTGACTACCAATTGGCCGATGGTGGTGAGACGCGCTTCCACAGCGTACAGCATGGACTGGCATTGATTCCTGACGATGCAGAAGGTGTAGTAGGTGTACACGATGGTGTACGGCCTTTCCCTTCTGTCGAGGTCATTCGCAACTGCTACGAGACGGCACGTACCGCAAAAGCTGTCATTCCCGTCATCCCTGTGGTAGAGACGGTGCGAAAAATATGTAATTCCACCTCTGTCACCGTTCCTCGTGATGAATACCGTCTGGTACAGACGCCGCAATGCTTCGACATCCAACTGCTCAAGGCTGCCAACCGCCAGCCCTACAACGACGGATTTACAGACGACGCCTCTGTGGTCGAAGCTTTCGGCCACGCCATCACCCTCGTTGAGGGCAATCGCGAGAACATCAAGATTACCACACCTTATGACCTTAAAATAGCTGAAGTGCTGACAGCATGATATCCCTGCTCCAACAAGACATCCAATATCTGCCTGGCGTAGGTCCCAACAGGCGAAAGATGCTCGGCGACGAACTGGGCATCCATACGTTCGGCGACTTGTTGGAGTACTTTCCCTATAAACACGTTGATCGGAGCAGATTATATAGTATTGGCGAACTGAATGGCGACATGCCGTTTGTGCAGGTGAAAGGACATATCCTCAGTTTTGAGACCTTTAAGGTAAGTGCCCGCAAGGAGCGCGTTGTAGCCCACTTTACGGACGAAAGCGGAAAAGTCATGGACCTGACGTGGTTCAATGGCGGCAAATATGCCAAACAAAACTACACGATTGGAAAGGAATATGTCATCTTCGGACGTCCCAACGTCTATAACGGGCGCATCAATGTGACTCATCCGGACATCGATGCTGCAGAGAAATTGGAACTGTCGACAATGGGTATGCAGCCCTACTACAATACGACGGAGAAGATGAAGAAAATGGGGTTAAACAGCCGTTCCATAGAGCGACTTACCAAAACACTCCTCGACGTCATGAAAGAGGAACTGCCAGAAACCCTCCCTCCCTTCATCACCGAGAAGTTGCACCTGATGAGTCGCGACGAGGCACTAAGGAAGATTCACTATCCGCAAAATGCCAAAGAACTTGAGCGTGCCCGCGTCCGCCTGAAATTCGAAGAACTGTTCTATGTGCAACTTAACATATTAAGGTATGCCAGCGACCAGAGACGCAAATACAGGGGATACGTCTTTTCGAAGGTTGGCGACTATTTCAATGAATTCTATCGCGACAACCTACCCTTCCAACTGACGGAGGCCCAGAAGCGTGTCATCCGTGAAATCCGTAAGGATATGGGCTCCGGCAAACAGATGAACCGTCTTTTGCAGGGTGACGTAGGCTCAGGCAAGACGCTGGTGGCGCTGATGTCGATGCTCATCGCACTGGACAACGGCTATCAGGCCTGCATCATGGCTCCTACGGAGATTCTGGCCGAACAGCATCTTACGACCATCATGAATTTCCTGCAGGATATGGACATCCGCGTGGCCCTGCTGACAGGCATTGTGAAAGGCAAGCGTCGACAAGAAATCCTCGATGGACTGCTCGACGGCACGGTCCAGATTCTTGTTGGCACCCACGCTGTCATTGAAGATACCGTACAATTTGCCCGTCTCGGCATGGTCGTTGTCGACGAGCAGCACCGCTTTGGCGTTGCTCAGCGTGCCAAGCTTTGGAGTAAGAGTGTGAATCCGCCCCACGTGCTGGTCATGACAGCGACACCTATTCCCCGCACCTTGGCTATGACACTCTATGGCGATCTCGACGTCAGCGTCATCGACGAACTGCCGCCAGGCCGCAAACCCGTGGTTACCCAACACGTCTTTGACCGTTCGCTGCCCTCGCTCTACGACGGCATACGCCAACAGATTCACCAAGGACGGCAGGTGTATATCGTCTTCCCCCTCATCGAGGAAAGCGAGAAAATCGACCTCAAGAACCTTGAGGATGGTTTCCAAGTGTTAACACAGGTCTTTCCTGAGTTTAAGCTCAGCAAGGTTCATGGCAAGATGAAACCATCTGACAAAGAAGCGGAGATGCTCAAATTTGTCAATGGCGAGACACAGATTCTCGTCGCCACCACAGTCATCGAGGTGGGCGTCAACGTTCCCAACGCTTCCGTGATGGTCATTCTCGACGCCCAGCGCTTCGGACTCTCCCAGCTCCATCAGCTTAGAGGACGCGTGGGACGTGGCGCAGACCAGAGCTATTGCATTCTGGTGACCGGTTTCCAGCTGGCCTCAGACACCAAGAAACGTATCGACATTATGTGCGAGACCAACGACGGCTTCCGCATTGCTGAGGCTGACCTTAAGTTGCGCGGACCTGGAGATTTGGAAGGAACCCAACAGAGCGGTATGGCTTTTGACCTGAAAATAGCAGATATTGCACGTGACGGACAACTGGTGCAGATGGCTCGCGACGAGGCGCAAATCATCATCGACGACGACCCGACATGCACCTCAGAACGCTATGCCATTTTGTGGCGCAGACTGAGAGAACTTCGCAAAACAAATATCAATTGGGCGGCCATTTCATAGGTCGTTAAGTGTTAAAACACACAAATAAACCTTAAACGTTTAGTAATAAGTGCTTGATTTTCATCAAGATTTATTACCTTTGCACCGTTGTTTTTCTTGAAAACAAGGAAAACGTCTCATCAGAGGCGTAAATAAAAGGGATTTTTAAACCCGTAACCTAGAAAATTTTAGATTAATGAAGATATTAAAGACAATTGCATTTCTGGCTTTAGCAACGATGAGTTCCCTCCCGACTATGGGACAGGACTTGTTGGCACGCCAGGCTCCTATCGACAGAAAGATGAAGGCAGTGGACAGTGTTGCACTGCAAAGACTGATAGAAACTGAGACCTTTTACGAGTCTCCGTCTGCTGATTTGTACGATGATTGGGACAACATGCACGCCCACAGCCAGACGACTGTGCTGCCTGATTCGTTCCGCATCTCGCTGAAGAATTTCTGTATGCCCACCACAAGTCGTGTGCTCACCTCAAACTTCGGTGCCCGCTGGGGACGCCAGCACAAGGGATTGGATATTAAGGTGTATATTGGCGACACCATCCGTGCAGCCTTCGATGGTAAAGTTCGTGTAGTACGCTACGAAGGACGCGGCTATGGCAAGTATGTGGTGATTCGCCACGATAACGGACTGGAGACCTACTACGCTCACATGTCTAAACAGTTAGTTGTAGAAGATCAGGACGTTCGCGCCGGAGATCCCATCGGACTGGGAGGCAATACAGGACGCAGCACGGGTTCACACCTGCATTTCGAGACTCGTCTCTGCGGCGTTGCTTTGAATCCAGCCCTGCTGTTCGACTTCCGCAATCAGGACGTTGTCGACGACTACTACACCTTCCGCAAATCTACTTATCAGAAGGAGTCTGTCGTAGCAACCCGTGTGCGTGGTGCCGGTGGCATGACATTCGGTGGTGATAGCGAGGACGTAGAACTGGCCACTGCAGCACCTGCAGCCAGCTATACTCAGGAGGCCCGTTTCCACAAGGTAAAGAAGGGCGAGACACTCTTCTCGATTGCCAAAAAACGTGGAACTTCGGTGGACAATATCATGAAGCTGAACCACCTGAAGAAGAACGCCAAATTGAAGCCTGGTCAGATTCTGAAATTCAACTAAACATTATTATATTAACAAGCGACGGCTCTGAAATGATTGTTTCAGGGCCGTCACTTGTTATTGCTATTGTCAAGAGAGAAGTATACTACTTGATGACGTAGCCTTCTTTGGTTTTCTTAAATGCACTCAGACGGATGGTGTGATTCACATGATCAAAATACTTATTGGAATTAACCGCCTTTCCTTTCACACGCGTCTCAAAATGGAGATGTTCTGTGGTAGCACGACCAGTACGTCCAGTCAGGGCTATCAACTGCCCGGCTTTCACATGGTCTCCAACCTTAACAAGATTCTTCGAATTATGACTATAATAGGTCTCCAGGCCGTTGGGATGTTTGATGCGAATCAGCTTTCCATAGCCGTGATAGTCACCCGAAAAGGTTACCTCTCCGTCGAAAGCTGCATAGATATTATCGTTGGCCTTGGTCTTGATATCCGTTCCGGAGTGGTGTTTTCGCTTCCCGCCATAAGGACTAATCACCTTCGCACCGGGCAACGGATAGCACCACCACTGGCCGTTAGCCATTGACATTTGAGTTTTGGCACCACCTACCTTGACGCTGTCCCGCGTCTGGGCACAAGACGAGAGTGGCAGTAACCAAAAGCTAATAGCTAAAAGCCAGAAACTAGTCTTCCTCATATTCAAAATCCTCGTAATCCTCGTAATCCTCGATATCCTCTATGTCGTCTTCATCCACATATTCGATATCATCATCCTCGCCTTCGTCAGCCAGTTCCTCAGCAAAACGCGCCATATCCTTATCACGATGCACCAGTGTGTCCTCTGCCATTACCGCTGCCAGTTTATTACTTTCAGCATTCAACTCGCGCCACAGCACATCCTTCAGCTCGTCGAGACCCTTATTGGCCACAGCGGAAATGAATACGCAAGGCAGATCGTCGGGCAACGTCTCGCGCAACATCTCAACCAGTTCGTCGTCCAACAAATCGCACTTGGTGATAGCCAGCACGCGATGCTTTTCCAGCATATCTGGATTAAACTGACGCAACTCGTTCAGCAGGATCTCGTATTCACGCTTAATATCGTCCGTATCACCCGGAACCATGAACAGCAACAGCGAGTTGCGCTCGATGTGACGCAGGAATCGCAACCCCAACCCTTTGCCTTCCGCAGCACCTTCGATAATGCCTGGAATGTCGGCCATCACAAACGACTTATTGTCGCGATAGCCCACAATGCCCAGCGAGGGCTCCATCGTGGTAAAGGGATAGTTGGCAATCTTCGGACGCGCATTCGACAGCGAGGAAAGCAGCGTCGACTTGCCTGCATTGGGGAATCCCACCAGTCCGACGTCAGCCAACAGCTTCAGTTCCAGAATGATGGTCATCTCCTGCATAGGCTCGCCAGGCTGCGCATAGCGGGGAGCCTGATTGGTGGCCGTACGGAACTGAAAATTACCCAGTCCACCCCGTCCGCCTTTCAGCAATACGATTTCCTGTCCATCGTAGGTAATGTCACAGACATACTTGCCCGTCTCCGCATCGTAGACCACCGTACCACATGGTACGTCGATATAGACATCCTTGCCGTCCGTTCCGTGACACTTGTCCTTACCGCCATTGCCTCCGTGTTCAGCGAAGATGTGGCGCTCGTATTTCAGATGAAGCAGTGTCCAGTAGTTGTGGTTACCACGCAGAATAATGCTGCCGCCCTTGCCTCCGTCACCGCCATCGGGACCTCCGTTGGGGTTATACTTTACATGGCGCAAGTGCATTGAGCCTCTGCCACCCTTACCGGAACGGCAGTATATCTTGACATAGTCTACGAAATTACTTTCCATATCTTAATATTCTTCTAGGAGTCCCTAGGATCTCCTAGGATTCCTAGATATTATCAATCACCTTCTGGATATCCCCGAAGATGCGCTCCAAGGTACCCAAACCATCGATATGGTGATGCAGACCTTCCTTCTTGTACCACTCGATAAGCGGCTGGGTCTGTGAGTGATACACTACCAGACGCTTCTTGATAGTCTCTTCGTTGTCGTCGGCACGGCCACTCTCCTGTCCACGCTTGATGAGACGTGTCATCAGCTCATCCTCAGGCACGTCCAACTCAATCATGGCAACCACCTTGTCGCCACGCTCGCTGAGCATCTGCTTCAGGGCCTCGGCCTGCGGAATGGTACGGGGAAAACCGTCGAAGATGACGCCCTTGTGACCACGTCCGAACTCATCGTACTTCTTAGCAAGAATGCTGACCATGAGATTGTCAGGAATCAGCTGGCCATTATCAATAAAGCCTTGGGCTGTCTTGCCCAATTCCGTACCGTTCTTAATCTCATTTCTCAGCACATCGCCTGTCGAAATGTGCCCCAGTCCGTAATGTTCTATGAGCAAATCGCTCTGCGTGCCCTTACCAGAACCAGGGGCACCAAAAATAACAATGTTCTTCATATGAATTCTTTTTTCTTGTTCGTCTCGTTTAATTTGTGTCTCTTTTCCTTTATACCACAAGTCTGTCATCAAGTCGCTCTTACGCTCCTCAATGTCACTGGGCACATGGGGAAGTTTAATTTGTCGCATAGTTTTCTATTTATTTCGTTATCCGTTATTCCACTAAAGTGTAAATCTCCTTCAGCCCACGGCCTTGCTGGTCGTAATCCAGTCCATAGCCCAAAATGAAGTCGTTGGGAATCGAGAAGGCAGCATACTCAATGTCAAGCTTCTCTTCCAACTTGTCGGGCTTGACGAACAGTGTACAGATATGAACAGAGGCGGGATTGCGCGTACCCAGCGACTCTACCATCTGCTTCATGGTACGACCCGTGTCCACAATGTCTTCCACAATGACAATATCACGACCTGTCAGATCCTCGTTGATACCCAAAACCTCATGTACCTTACCCGTCGAAGTGATGCCCTGATACGATGCCAGTTTCACGAACGAAATCTCACAGGGAATAGTCATCTCGCGCATCAAATCGGCAGCAAAGATAAACGACCCGTTCAGCACACCCAACAACAGGGGGTTCTTACCTTTCATGTCGTTACTGATCTTAATGGCCAACTCCTTCACACGTTGTTTTATCTCGGCCTCGGGAATCGAGGTCTTGAACGTTTTGTCCTTGATTTTAACGATACTCATGGCTGCAAAATATAAATTTGGTGCAAAATTACGATTTTTTTCGCAAAAAGTAGCCATTGATTAGCATATTTTTCGTATTTTTGCAGCCAAATGAAGATATTTACTAGCGCTCAGATACATGAGCTGGACCGTTACACCATCGAAAACGAGCCTATTCCCAGTCTCGATCTGATGGAACGTGCCGCTATGGCACTGACACAGACCATCACGGAAATGTACTCCGCTTCGATGCCTGTTGTCGTCTTTGCCGGTCCTGGCAACAATGGTGGCGATGGTCTGGCAGTGGCCCGGATGATGGCAGACAAGGGTTATCAGGTCAGTGCATACCTTTTTAATATCAGTGGAAGTCTGTCGCCCGACTGTGCAGCCAACAAGCAGCGCATTCAGGAGAACAAACGCATCAAACAGTTCGTCGAGGTTGTCGAAGAGTTTAATCCGCCAGTCCTCGAAGCCAATATGCTGGTTGTCGACGCACTCTTCGGTTCCGGACTCAATAAACCGCTGGCAGGTGGTTTTGCCTCACTGGTAAAGTATATCAACGCCTCACCTGCCCAAGTAGTAGCTATCGACGTACCATCAGGCCTCATGACGGAGGACAACACTTACAACGTGCGTGCAAACATTATCCGCGCCACCCACACATTGACCCTTCAGCAACTCAAGCTGTCGTTTCTTTTCACTGAGAACCAGCAATTTGTAGGCAATCTACGCGTACTCGACATCCGTCTTAGTCAGGAAGGAATGGCAAAGATTGAGGCACCATACACCATCGTCGAAGAAAACGATGTTCGCAAGCTGTTGCTTCCCCGCAGTGCCTTCGCACATAAGGGACAGATGGGCAATGCCCTGCTCATTGCCGGCAGCTACTGCATGGCAGGAGCAGCCATATTGGCAGCACGTGCCTGTCTGCGCGCTGGTGCCGGCAAGGTCACCATTAATTCACCCAAGCGCAACATTCCTGTCCTGCAGATGTCCGTCCCTGAGGCAGTCATTCAGAAAGGCTCTGAAGAGACCATCTTTGCTGAAGCCGTCGATATGGAAGACTTCAGTGCCTTGGGAATTGGGCCCGGACTAGGTCAGAGCGAGCAGACTGCCATTGCCCTCATTGCCCAGTTGCGTCGCACACAGTGTCCCATCGTGGCCGATGCTGACGCACTGAACATCCTGGCCAACCATCGCGCCTGGCTACAGCAACTGCCACAAGGCATCATCATGACGCCCCATCCCAAGGAGTTCGACCGTCTGGATGGGCATTCTGCCGACAGCTACGAAAGGCTCATGAAAGCCAGCAAACTGGCTGAGCGACTGAAGGGATATATCATTCTGAAAGGCCACTATACTGCCATCTGCTGTCCTGGCGGACACATCCTATTCAACTCTACTGGTAACGCCGGTATGGCCACAGCAGGCAGCGGCGACGTGCTCACAGGCATCATCACGGCTCTGCTGGCTCGTGGTTACAAGCCTCAGGACGCCTGTATCGTGGGAGTTTATCTGCATGGCTTGGCTGGCGACATTGCCGCTCAAGAAGTTGGCGAGGAAAGTCTCGTAGCCAGCGACATCATCAATTGCCTGCCACGCGCTTTCAAGAGAGTTCAGAGTTGAATATTGAAAATTGAAAGTTGAAAATTGAAAGATTAAAAGGTCAAGGGGTAATGTTGAAACTTCAAACTTCAAACATCAAACTTCAAACGATATTGTTCTTCCTGCTGTTCTGTCTGTCGCTTGGCGCACAGCCGGAAATGACGCAGTTGCAACCAGGACAGACACCCGATGGCGTTGTCTACTACCTGCCCAAGACGGCTCTCCGTGTCCATCTCCTCATCGAGAAGCAGACCTATACTCCAGGACAGTTTGCGCGCTATGCCGAGCGCTACTTGCACCTGACGTGCGTTGTGCAACAGGAGCAGATCAGCCAGCGCATCGTCAACTGCGAAGTTAGCAGCTTTGGCGTACGCGACACATCAAAATGCTATTCCGTCCGGCTGAAGGGCAAGGCCGAGACTGCCGAGGTACGTCTCAGCGAACAGGGCACTCTGCTCGCTGTCAACGACGAGCCCCTCGCCTACTCCGTTCCCGCTCTTAGCGCACCTCTCACCTCTCACCTCTCACCTCTCACCTCTCACCAATCCCTCCTTTCTTCCGAAGCCCTTGCTGCAGGCAGTACGGCAAAGATGGCCGAGATTACCGCCCAGCAAATTCAGGAGTTGCAGGAGCGTCGTCAGCAATTGGCTACAGGCGAAGCCGACGAGATGCCACAGGACGAGCAACAGTTGCGACTGATGCTCCAGGAGATCGACCAGAAGTGTAATCAGCTGATGACACACTTTACGGGTACCGTCCGTCGCGACAGCTCTGAACACATACTGACATTGTGCCCCGATAAGGAAATCAACCATCAGGTACTGTTCCGCATATCACGTCGTCTTGGATTAGTAGACAAGGATGACCTCTCGGGCACACCTTATTATATAGATCTGAAGAACCTGAGTCCTGACGAGCGTCCTGTCCCGGAAAACAAAAAACTGCTGGGATTCTACGTCAACGTTCCAGGCATGGCACAGCTAACCATCAGTCAGGACGACCAGACACTTGCACAGTTCCAAGTGCCTTTGGCACAATTCGGGTTCACCGAGTTGCGCGATGGAGACCTCTTCCGTCGCTACGTCACCCACCTGCAGCTCCATCCAGCCACAGGTGCCGTTGTCCGTCAGCAGGTAGAACAAGAGAAATAGTACAACCATAACAAACAAATAACAATTTTATAAAAGGAAAAGAAAAATGAAGAAATTTTTGATTGGAGCCCTCATACTCGTTGCTGTCATTGCAATGGTAAAGACCGTTCCCGACAAGAAGGCACATAAGAATGCCATGATGGAAGCCGTGAAGGCGTATGTCGACGAAGAAGCTGCCAAACGTGGAATTGGCGATGGTGTGCTGGCCAATCTCGGCAAGGGAATTGTCAACAAAACCATCGAAGTGGCTCTCAACTCCAAGCTCGAAGTCGACAACTACCTGATTTTCAACACCACCCACGTAGAGCTTGATGGCGAGAACAAGACGTTATCGTTGGGCGTTCTGGGTCATGTGTTCACCTTCGACAAGGAAATGCTGCGCGAAGCCCTCGAAACTGCCGCTAAGGAAAAGCAGGAGCAGAAAGACGAGCGTAAAATAGCCAAAGAAGCAGAAAAAGAGGCTAAAAAGCTGGAAAAACAGCTGAAGAAAGAGCAGAAGCGCCGCGAAAAGGAAGCCCGCAAGGAACAGAAGCGCCGCGAGAAAGAAGCCCGCAAAGAGCAGAAACGCCGCGAAAAAGAAGCCAAGGAAAAGAAGAACAGCTAAATGTTCAGACCGTAATTCTGTTTTACCTCGCTCATCACAAAAGTACTCTCAATGGCACCAACATGGTCAATATCGCCAAGTTTGGTGAGCACAAAATCCTGATATTGTTTCATATCCCGGGCGCGTACCTTTAATAAATAATCGTACGCGCCCGAGGTGTTATAGCACTCAGTCACCTCGGGAATACGCTGGATACGACGCACAAAGGCATCGGCTATCTCGTGGTTAATCTGCGTCAGCTTTACCTTGCAGAACACCAGCAAGCCCTGGTCCAGTTTCTCAGGATCAAGGATAGCTACATATTTCTTGATATACCCTTTTTTCTCCAACCGTTTCTGACGCTCAAAAACGGGCGTAGGGGTCAAGTGTACCGCATCAGCCAACTCTTTCGTGGTCAGTTTCGCATTTTTTTGCAGCGTTTTCAGTATCTGCAAGTCGGTTTCATCGAGTATTTCCGCCATATTTTAGTGTTTTATTCTGTTTGAGGGACAATTAAGTGCCCAGATTGGAATATTGTTCTATCTTGGATGCAAAATTAGTGATATTTTCTGAATTCTGCAAGAAATTTGGAAGATATTTCCAAACTCCGTACCTTTGCAGCGTCAAAAGAAAAGTAAAAAGGTAAATAACATTATTAATTAAATAAAAAGGATAAGATTATGAGTACAAAGAAAAATTATCGTTTTGAGACTTTACAACTTCATGTAGGCCAAGAACAGGCTGACCCCGCAACCGACGCTCGTGCGGTGCCCATCTATCAGACCACGTCCTACGTGTTCCGTAACTCACAGCACGCAGCCGACCGTTTCGGCCTCCGCGATGCAGGTAATATCTATGGTCGTCTGACCAACTCCACTCAGGGAGTGTTCGAGGATCGTGTCGCAGCTCTTGAGGGTGGTGTAGCCGGTCTTGCCGTAGCCTCTGGTGCTGCCGCTATCACCTACGCCCTGCAAAACATCGTGCAGAATGGCGACCATATCGTTGCTGCCGACAACCTCTATGGCGGCTCCTACAATCTGATTACCCATACCTTAGCCACCCAGGGCATCACCAACACCATTATCAATGTCAACGACCTCGAGGCCCTCGAAGCTGCCATCCAACCCAACACGAAAGTAGTATATGCCGAGACCTTCGGCAACCCCAACTCCGACGTCCTCGACCTCGAAGGTGTAGCCGCTGTAGCTCACAAGCACGGCATTCCCTTCATCGTCGACAACACCTTCGGCACACCTTACCTGATTCGTCCGTTGGAGCATGGCGCTGATATCGTGGTTCACTCTGCCACCAAGTTCTTGGGTGGTCACGGGACCTCACTGGGTGGCGTCATCGTCGACGGCGGTAAGTTCGACTGGACAAAGGAGCCCGACCGTTTCCCTACGTTGGCCAAGCCAGACCCCTCATACCACGGTGCCGTCTTTGCCGAGGTCGCTGGGCCTGCCGCCTTTGTAACGCGTATTCGTGCCGTCGTCCTGCGCGATACGGGTGCTGCTATTTCGCCCTTCAACGCGTTCATCCTTTTGCAGGGTGTCGAGACGCTGAGCCTGCGCGTTGAGCGTCATGTGGAGAACGCCCTGAAGGTGGTCGACTTCCTCAGCAAGCACCCCAAGGTGGCTGCCGTACACCACCCCGCCCTTGAGAGTCACCACGACCACGCTCTCTACAAGAAGTACTATCCCAACGGCGGCGGCTCCATCTTCACCTTCGAAGTGAAGGGCGGTCAGGAAGAAGCATGGCGTTTCATCGACAGTCTGCAGATCTTCTCGCTGCTGGCTAACGTGGCCGACGTGAAGAGTCTGGTGATTCATCCCTACACCACCACCCACTCACAGCTCTCGCCCGAGGAACTCGCCGAGCAGCACATCACCCCTGCTACCGTGCGCCTCTCCATCGGTACTGAGCACATCGACGACATCATCGACGATCTTGCCCAGGCCCTAGACAAGATTTAAAACCACATGATTATTTTCGACCACAGATTTCACAGATCTCACAGATTATTTCGCTGTGTATGTGCGCAGCAATCCGTGAAATCCGAGAAATCCGTGGTCGTTTAAAAAAATATTCGTATCTTTGCACTCGTAAAACCGACATTATGAGGAATTATATCATTGCCGACAATCAGGAACTGACTCGTTTCGCGTTGGAGAGCCTGCTTCAAACCGACGAGGGGGCTACCGTCTATCGCGCCTTCGACCGAGCCGGACTCGTGGCCCTGCTCAAGGAGCACGAGAGCGCTGTCGTGCTGCTCGACTACACCCTGTTCGACTTTGCCGACGAGGACCAGTTGCTCATCATTGCCGAGCGCTTCAGCCTCTCCGACTGGATACTCATCAGCGACGACCTCACGCCGCAGT
Organism: uncultured Prevotellaceae bacterium; assembly: GCA_902764705.1. GTDB lineage: Bacteria > Bacteroidota > Bacteroidia > Bacteroidales > Bacteroidaceae > Prevotella. The sequence continues at coordinate 78,378 of CACWWZ010000018.1, forward strand.
TTATTCGCCGTGTGGTTTATTCCTCCCATCAATTCAGCGTGGTGTTCAAGGACGGTCCCCTGAGCGAAGTCCGCGAGGCGCTGACAGCCGTCAGCCGCCACACGCGCTACCTCAGCCAGCGAGCCCTTGAGACCATCATCACCCAGCAACAGCACGAGGACGAAGCGCCCAGTATCCTGACGCAGACCGAGACGGAAATCGTGAAAGCCATCGCTCTGGGCAAGACTACTAAGGAGATTGCTGCCGAACGTTTTTCAAGCATCCACACCGTCACAACCCATCGCAAAAACATCTTCCGCAAACTGGGCATCAATACCGCCCACGAAGCGGTGAAATACGCCCTCCGTGCGGGGTTGATAGATCCGTCTGAATTCTACATCTAAGAAAGGCTACGACTTCTATTTGTTACAACCACGTTCGCCCTTTGCTATTTTGCGAGTCTCCTTTCTCGCTTCTTTCCATCGTGGATAGTATCTGTCCATCAGCGCATGGAAACGGGCATTATGGCTGGGCTCTAACAAGTGACAAAGTTCATGAACCACTACATGTTCGACACACCATTCTGGCAACAGCAGTAAGTAGGTAGAATAGCAGATGCTGTGTTCCTTCACATTACAGATGCCCCAACGGGATATCATGGGTTTATAACGGACAGAGGAAGGACTTACACCCATCACCTTTGCATGCCGCTCTAACATAGGTTCAACCATTGCCCTCAACCTTTCAGTTGCCTCAACCTTTTGTGCTTTCGTTGTTAACGGCAGTTGACTGTAGAAATCAGCCCGTTGATTCTGTCGCTCAGCGGTCTTCTTTCTTGCCTCAACTATCCATTCCTGATGTTGGTTGATAAATTCTTCCACCTCTTTTTTCGACATACCAATAGGAGCCGACACGTGCACATCGCCATTCTTCACGATGCGCATCGACAATCTGCTTGTCCGTCTGTATGTCAATTGTATAGTCATTGTCTTCCGTATTATTTTGTAGTTCTGACGGTTTTCTGACCGTTCTCGATGACGATGCTGTGTGTACTGTCAGTAGCAGGCATACCGTCGAGACGATAGACTTGGGGCGAAGAGGGCGAGGAGGACGGAGAAAGACGGCCAGCTAGTAACACCTGTGGTGACGCCCACATACTCGGCACGGGCTGCAGCAATCATGTCAAGGAAGTCGGGATTGGCATGAAGGCGGGCCACAAGGGCAGCAGCAAGCTGACGGGTAGCCTCGATGTCTGTGTACCAGTGATACCCCACAATGAGGCGATTATGACCGTATTCATAGCCACGACGCAGAATTTCGTTCTGATGCTCTGTTAGTTTGCGATGGCAGCGAACCTGAAGACGTTCTGGATATGTCACCAGAAACGTGTTGCCCACGGCGGTATATTGATTGCCTTTCTTCCCTGCCGCGAAATCATAGGTCTTGCGCAGGCGATTAGGGAAGTGTTTCTTTAGCCAGAGCCTTCTCGGGTTATCTTTCAAGTATGTTATCCATGTCTGTAGTTGCCCCTTGCGGAATAAGATGCGGTCATTAAATCCGCTCGAAAACAGAGAAGGTTTCTCCGAACTAAAGTTCTGAGCACAAAACGAAGAATCACTCCATAGCGCATGCGTACAATCGCTCTTCCATGCTGCGATTATCTTTCCCAAGGCATAATCAGCAGGAAGCGTGTCGCGAACATAAATAATGCCATGAAAATAATCTGGCATGATCTGATAATGGAGTACCTGCACTCGGCAGCCAGTCTTCTTTGTTGTCTCTGCAGCTATCTTTCTGAAAGCCTCAGTCACATATTCGCCCAAGGCCGTTGATTCTATCCTTGCCGTATCTGGGCTATCGCCCACAAGCGAGCCTAGGACGCGCTTGCGGTCTGCCGTCGTTACCGTAATAAGATAGATGCATGCCGCCGTATAGTCATGCTTCTCCATCCGCCGCAGTCTGTTATGTTTGACAGGCGCTTTTTCCATTATTATTTTATCTTATTTATCTTCTCTTTTTTCGTCCCGTTCAACGCACTTCAGTGCGACGTAAGAAATCCTTTGCGAATGATTGCAGCTACGACTTCTATCTGTTTCATAATAAGTGCTATCTCTTTCTTCATAGGCGATTTATTACCACAACTCTGTTGTCTGGAGTTGTAAAAACGATAGTGTCTTTTTCTTCACGAATATAACCAACTAAATGGATATCCTCCTCTATATCATGATAAATCCGGAAACCAAGTTCGTTCTTAGGCTTTTTTATAAAAAGGTTGCCTTCGTCATATCTGAATCCAGGTGCAACACCATCCAACCTAATGAATCCTCCGTGCAATTCAAGAAAGTAGCCAGATTTAGAAAGAACAACACGACAATTGCATGTCAAAAAGTACTTGCTTGTTTTTGTATATTGGATGTTTCTTACAATATGGTATTGATTGGCATTCTTCTTTTTCAGGCTTTCATCAGCAATTACCATTTTTATTTCTTCATACGATATTTCATCACCACATAGGAGTTTTATTTCGGATAGTTTCTTAGAAGGAACTTCTTCAATAGCCTTTGTAATTTTGTTATATGCTGATTGAGAGACAAAATCAGAAACTCTCAATACACCCTTTTCTATCAGTTCTGCTATATGGTCATAAATAGTCGATTCACTAAGCTTCCGCTTTGTTTCTATCTGATGTGGATTTAGACCTGCAGCAAGTAGCTCGAAGGTTTTCTGTATAGTTTTCGGTAACCCTGATACTTGTTCTGAGGATATATGGTATGTCGTTACATTAGGCCTTTCAAGCCCCAACTTTTTTACGCGAGACACTATACCACCTTCATTTCGATCCATACGTTTGGCTATCTCTTTGGTACTTAAACCTTGATTGAAATAAGATTCAAGTGTTTTATCTTCCTCTTCCGTCCAAGGTGCATAAGCTTTAGCATGAAGTTGCTTTTGCTGTTCCATATGTGATATGGGCTTAGGAGTTGGAGCCGTATCAATACCTGCTTCAGGGAAAGGCAAGTCTTCTCTACTTGAAGCATACTCCCTTATGACTGCAAGAAATTCCAATCCGTATGTATCACGTTTGTGTTCACCTATCCCGAAGACATTGCCAAATGCCTGGAGGGTTGTGGGGCGTTCAATGGCTAGGGCATGCAACGAACGGTCGGACATCACGACGTATGCAGGCCAATGGTTTTCGTCGGCAATACGCTTGCGAACCTGACGCAATTTCTCGAAGAGTTCTTTGTTTTCGTCTTGTGCAATGGAAACCGTCGCAATTTTCTGTTCTTCTTGCACTCTCTTCCGACGTGCTTTTACGCTGAAATCCTCGCGGTTGACAACTGCCAGCTGTACTGTTCGTTTTCCATAGAGAACCTCTTTACCCAGTTCTGTAACGTGTATGTGACGGTCTTCGTTGTAAGCGATCTCAAAGAATCCCATTTGCAATAGCTGAAGCAGATAGTCATGCCAGTCACGATGAGGAATATCCCGACCTGCTGCAAAGGTCTTCAGCTGATTGAACTTGTGAGAAACGACATCGGCAGACATATTGCCACGAAGGATATCTATGGCAACAGTAAAACCAACAGACTCGTCAGTACGCATGATGGCAGACAGTGCCTTTTGCGCAATGATGGTACCATCGAACACTTGGGGTGGCGTATGGCAGACATCGCAGTTACCACAACTCTTGTCACTGGTTTCACTGAAGTAGTTAAGTAGGATACGTCGACGACATACCTGTGCCTCAGCATACTCCTGCATGCGCTGCAACTTTTCCAAATTGATTTCTCGCTGTCCGCTCTCGTCCACGAACTTGCGTAGGGTGATAATGTCTCCAAGATTATAATAGAGAATCGTCTCACAAGGCAAACCGTCACGCCCGCCACGACCTATCTCCTGATAGAAGCTCTCAATGCTCTTGGGCAGGTTGTAGTGAGCCACAAAACGGATGTTACTCTTGTCAATCCCCATACCAAAAGCGATGGTAGCACAGATAACCTGAATCTTGTCTGCTACAAAATCATCTTGCACTTGGTTTCTCTCAGAATTTGGAAGCCCAGCGTGATACACTCCAACGGAGATGCCTTCCTTCTTCAGCTTTTCTGCAAGTTCTTCTGTCGTCTTCCTTGCCAGGCAATAAATGATGCCGTTCTCTCCTGCATGTCGCCTGATTAAGTCCAGAAGCGAACGTAACTTCTCACGAGCTGAATAGCCGCGTTTTACATCAAGGCTTAGGTTCGGACGGTCGAAGGAACCAATAAACGTCTGAGCATGCTCTATATGGAGTTGAACCAGAATATCCTGTTTTGTTATCTTGTCAGCAGTAGCGGTAAGAGCCATGATGGGGACCTCAGGGAACAACTCCCGTAACTTCCCCAATTGTGTATATTCTTGACGAAAATCATGACCCCAACTGGAGATACAATGCGCCTCATCGATAGCAAAAAGCGAGACATTAGCGCTTTGCAGCATTTGCATAACCCCACCCACAAGTCGCTCAGGAGAGATATAAAGCAGTTTTACTTGTCCTGCAATACAACGTTCCAGGATGTTACGGTTCAGACCTTCGTCGTTACTGCTGTTCAATGCCTCTGCTGCAATACCATTAGCACGCAAACTGCCGACTTGGTCTTTCATCAAAGAGATAAGTGGAGATACAACAACGGCCATTCCCTCCATCATCAGAGTTGCCATTTGAAAGCACAGCGACTTGCCGCCACCCGTTGGCATCAGAACCAACGAGTCGCCACCATTGATGGTATGCTGTATGATCTCTTCCTGCATCGGACGGAATGTGTCATACCCGAAATTGGCCTTCAGGACTTGTCGTATATCTTTAATCTCCATAATATCGTTATATTGTTACCGCAAAATTAGGGAAAATAATTGTAATTGCCAAATAATTTGAGAAAAAAGAAATCCCTCACTCCCTCACGCTTTTTGCTGGGAATGCCTTTGTAGCAAGGGGATGAGGCGCGTTAGGGAGTGAGGGACATTTTCGAATGCACTGTTTTTAGGGGTTCGATTCATCGAATAATAGCAGTCGTTTCGTTACTTGATTCACAATATCGGCAGTTCGTGTTTAGTCCGACGCCTTCGGACTCACAGTCGGTAGGTTTCGGACTGAGAGTCCGTAGGGACGGACCATGTGCAGCACTAACCGTTCGAAAATGCTTAATTATAATTTGGCATTTTGCTCGCTTATTCGTACCTTTGCACGCAAAAATGGAACGATGGCAATAGAACAGGCATTATTCCGCAGGGCGGAACTACTATTGGGTGATGAGGCAATGAGCCGCATCGCTGAGAAGCGTGTGATAATTTTCGGTGTGGGCGGAGTTGGCTCGTGGTGCGCTGAGAGCTTGGTACGTTCAGGCATCAGAAAGTTGACCATTGTCGATTCCGACCGCGTGGCCGTTACGAATATCAACCGCCAGCTGATGGCCACTACGAAAACCGTCGGTCAGGTGAAGGTCGATGCCCTGAAGGAACGTCTGCTCACTATCAATCCCTCTGCAGAAATCACAGCACTGCAGCAGATCTTCACGGCTGCGACCGCAGAAAGCTTCGAATTGGACACCTACGACTATATCATCGATGCCATCGACTCGCTGAAAGACAAAGCCCTGCTCATCCTGATGGCTTGCCAGACAAAGGCCAAGTTCTACTCGTCGATGGGCGCTGCCCTCAAGCTTGACCCCACTAAGATTCAAGTGGCAGAGTTCTGGAAGGTTAAGGGTGACCCCCTGGCTCGCGCCCTCCGCAACCGCTTCAAGCGCGAAAAAGTATTCCCAAAGCGCAAGTTCCAGTGCGTCTTTTCCGATGAGTTGTTGGAGAATCAAAAGCCCATTGACTTCGACGACAAGGGTAACGGTACCATTGCCCACATCACCGCCATCTTCGGCTTCATGCTCGCAGCCCTCGTCATTCAGAACGCCATCAAAGAATAGAAGGTCCAAAATACAAGGACAAAAGAGCCGCCGAGGCCCTGTTTATCGGGGTTTCTGCGGTTTTTATTGTGGAGCATACCAAACGTTTGGTATATAGAATGACATACGAATGGGATTGTGGGATTGCGAAATACTCACTAATTTTGCACCCAGAAACATTTATTTATTAATTATAAAAAGGATAAGACTATGGCAAAGATTGCAAAACAGCTGACCGAGCTCGTCGGCAACACCCCACTTCTGGAGCTCAACAAGTATTCACAGGCAAAGGGTCTGGAGACCCCAGTGATAGCCAAAGTAGAGTTTTTCAACCCAGGCGGTAGCGTGAAGGACCGTATCGCGCTGGCTATGATTGAGGACGCAGAGCAGAAGGGTATTTTGAAGCCCGGCGCAACCATCATTGAGCCCACTAGCGGAAATACGGGCGTAGGACTGGCACTGGTATCGGCCGTCAAGGGCTACCGTCTTATCCTTACCATGCCCGAAACCATGAGTGTGGAACGCAGAAATCTCGTGAAGGCCTATGGGGCTGAGGTGCGCCTCACATCAGGTAAAGACGGCATGCCAGGTGCCATCCGCGCCGCCGAGGAACTGCGCAACAGCATTCCTGGAGCAGTGATTCTGCAGCAGTTCGAGAACGCCGCAAACCCCGCCAAGCACTATGCCACCACGGGCCCCGAAATCTGGAAGGATACTGACGGTCAGGTGGACATCTTCGTAGGCGGTGTGGGTACTGGCGGTACCATCAGCGGAACGGGTAAATATCTGAAGGAGCAGAACCCCAACGTAAAAATCATCGCCGTAGAGCCGAAGTCGAGCCCCGTACTGAATGGCGGACAGAGCGGACCGCACAAGATTCAGGGTATCGGTGCCGGTTTCATTCCCAAGACGTACGATGCCGACGTGATTGACGAGGTGTTCGACGTGGAAAACGACGATGCCATCCGCACTGGTCGTGAGGTGGCCCAGCAGGAAGGTCTGTTGGTAGGTATCTCAGCCGGTGCCGCCCTCTATGCTGCCATCCAGGTGGCCAAGCGTCCTGAGAACAAGGGCAAGAAGGTGGTGGCACTGCTGCCCGATACGGGTGAGCGTTATCTGAGCACCGTGCTCTACGCCTTCGAGGACTATCCCCTCTAAGCCATGACCATTAACCAAAGCAAAAGGAATTCCCTGAGTAATCGGGGAATCTCTTTGTTTTTTGACCTATCAGTTTCTGTATATGTGTTATTATTTTACGAAACCTTTTGTGCGCCATTTCCCTGAGCGCCAGCGTCGCACGAGGATGACGCCGCGGATGTTCTCGTCGAGGGCGAAGCCAACCCACATGCCTACAAGTCCGAAACCGAGTGGAATGCCGATGACATAGCTCACGCCGACGGCGACACTCCACTGGAAGATGACGCCAACAACGAAGGGATAGACGGTATCGCCCGTGGCGCGCAACGTGCTACCTGCAAAAATGTTTGCCGTGCGCCCCACCTCCAAGAATATGTCGACGAAGAGCACCCAGATGCCCATTTTGATGATTTCCTCGTTGTCCGTAAATGCAGTGAGTATGCCGCGTCCCGTCAGCGCAAGGACGATGGAGCCAGTGATGGTGATAATCATCGACCAGCGGAAGAAGTAGTTGCCCAGAATGTAGGCCGCCTGGTGGCGTCGCTGTCCGACGAGGTGTCCGACGAGGATGTCGCCGCCTTGGGTGATGCTCAGACAGAACAGATAGACGAACATAATCATGTTGTGACAGTAGGTGCGCGCAGCCAGTGCCTCGTTGCTGATCTGGTTGATGAAATAGGTGATGACGACCTGCGAAAGGCAGTATGATATATTTTCGCTCATGGCAGGAATGCCTATATAGAACAGGTTCTTGAGTTCCTGCCAAGGCATGGGACGGAAATAGTGCAGCGGGAATCGTGGGATATGCACCTTGAAATGAATGGCAGCCAGCAGCACCATGGCTACGGCACGGCAGGTGGCTGTGGAGATGGCGGCACCCTCGACACCCAGCTGTGGGAAGCCCCAGTGTCCGAAGATCAGGGCATAGTTGCCCAGAATGTTGACGATGTTGACGATGCCCGTCACTACCATCGGGTAGATGACTTTGTCGGCACTGCGCAACGAGGCAGAGAACGTAAGCGACAATGCCTGGAAGAACGACAATGCACCCGTTATCTGCAAATACACCAGTCCGTCGCCCATCAGTTCAGGACGCAAGCCCATGAGCAGCAACAGTTCCTCGGCAAAAAAGAACAGCAAAACACTAACTGCCAAGCCCAGTGCCAGATTTACCGTCAGTGCCATGCCCACCACCTGTACCAGTCGCTTGCGCAGTCCTGCCCCGATGTACTGCGCACAGAGTATGGCAGCTCCCATGGAGAAGAACTGGTAGACAAGGAAGACCAGCGAGATGAGCTGGTTGTCAAGTCCCACCGCTGCCACGCTGTTGTCGCTATAGCGGCTCAGCATCACCGTATCGACGGCTCCCAGCATCATGACGAGAGCCATCTCGATGAATACCGGGATGGTGAGCACTTTCAGTTGGCGTTTCAGCGACGTGTCGGACATGTGATTCTCAAAAATAGGGTGCGTTAATGGACTAACGCACCCTAAAATCAATTGTCTGTTATCTCTTAATTAGCACTGAGCCAATTTGCCGTCAGAACCAAGCACATTTACAATCTTATGGATGTACATCTTCTTCATGTTCTCACGAGCGGGCTTCAGATACTGACGAGGATCGAAGTGATCAGGATGCTCTGCCAGATACTGGCGGATGGCAGCTGTCATAGCCAGACGAGAGTCTGAGTCGATGGACGAGAGTCTGAGTCGATGTTGATCTTGCAGACAGCGCTCTTGGAAGCCTCGCGGAGCTGATCCTCGGGAATACCGATAGCATCGGGCAGGTTGCCGCCGAACTTGTTGATGGTGTCGACTTCCTCCTGGGGAACTGAAGAAGAACCATGCAGGACGATGGGGAATCCAGGCAGCTTAGCCTCAATCTCGTGCAGCACGTCGAATGCCAATGGAGGAGGAACGAGCTTGCCAGTCTTCGGATCGCGTGTGCACTGCTCGGGCTTGAACTTGTAAGCACCATGAGAAGTACCGATAGAAATAGCCAGCGAGTCGCAACCTGTGCGGGTAGCGAAATCAATGACCTCCTCGGGCTTGGTGTAGTGGCTTACCTCAGAGGCTACCTCATCCTCAACACCAGCCAGCACGCCGAGCTCGCACTCAACGGTAACATCGTACTTGTGAGCATATTCTACAACCTGACGAGAAATCTTGATGTTCTCCTCGTAAGGCAGTGAACTACCATCGTACATGACTGAAGAGAAGCCCATGTCGATGCAATCCTTACAGAGCTCGAAGCTGTCACCGTGGTCGAGGTGCAGCACAATCTCAGGATGAGCGCAACCCAGCTCCTTAGCATAAGCCACAGCACCCTCGGCCATGTAACGCAGAATGGTAGCGTTGGCATAGTTACGGGCACCCTTAGACACCTGCATGATGACGGGAGACTTTGTCTCAACAGCTGCCATGACGATGGCCTGCATCTGCTCCATGGTGTTGAAGTTGAAAGCGGGGATAGCATAGCCACCGGCTACTGCTCTCTTGAACATCTCGCGCGTATTGACGAGACCTAAATCTTTGTAATTTACCATAGTTGTAATATTAATAAATGAATAACTATTCTCTGAAATCGACTGCAAAGTTACGAAGAAAAAGTGAAAAGTGAAAAGTGAAAAGTGAAAAATTACTTCCTATTTCACGGATTTTAAGTCTTTCTAACCCTCCGTGCGACCTATGCAGGTAAAAATGCAAACTACGTGTTGCAAAAGTCCATCAGAACTGCCACCTGCTGGGCATCTGGCGTTCAGGCCAAAGATGCTTGGCGTAGGTGTAGCCCTGGCGTTCGAAAAGCTGCGTCAGACGGGTAAGACGCTGAAGGAAAGCCTCGTAGTCCTTCTGGGCTGGTTGCGTCCACTGCACCTCAGCCAATGCTGACATGCGCGGAAGCGCCTGATATTCGGCCATTTCCTCGTTGGTGACATACTCCGTCCAAAGGTTCGCCTGCACACCCAGAATATGAGCCTGAGCCTCAGCAGAGAGGCTGTCGGCCACAGGATTGAGGTCGTACACCTTCTCGACAGGAATATATCCACCACAGCGGCTGGGCTCAAACTGAGGGTCTTCCACCTGCTGATAGTCGAAATAGCAATGCGTAGTGGGAGTCATCACGACGTCGTGCCCCAAAGCAGCCGCCTTGGCACCAGGCTCAGAGCCTCGCCACGACATAATCATGGCATCCTGCGGACAGTCGTCCAAGATTTCATCCCAACCCAAGGCACGACGACGGTGAGCGGTGAGGAAGTCGAAGACACGCCTCGTAAAGTGCGCCTGAAGAACGGAGAGTTTAGAGGTGAGCGGAGAGAATTCTTCGTCTGATGTTGTGGCTGTGCCCAACTTGGCGCCGAGTGCGAGACATTTCGGACACTGCTGCCACTTGTCGGTAGGCGTCTCGTCGCCACCGATATGAATCACCTCCGAGGGGAAGATGTCCATCACCTCCATCAGCACGTCCTCTACAAACTGATAGACGCGCTCGTTAGCCACGCAAAGCACATCCTTGTAGACACCCCAGTAGTGTCCCACCTCGTAGGGACCACCCGTGCAGCCCAGTTCAGGATAGCTGGCCAATGCTGCCAACATGTGGCCAGGCATGTCGATCTCAGGAATAACGGTGATGTGGCGAGCCTTGGCATAGGCCACAATGTCGCGAGCCTCCTGCTGGGTATAATAACCGCCATAGGGTGTATGGTCGTCAAGGTCGGAATTGGTGCCGATGATGGTGCCGCTACGCTGCGAACCGACAGAAATGAGTTTTGGCCATTTCTTGATTTCGATGCGCCATCCTTGATCGTCAGTCAGATGCCAATGGAATACGTTCATGTTGTGCATGGCCAGCAAGTCGATATACTTCTTAACAAATGCCACCGAGAAGAAATGGCGCGAGCAGTCGAGATGCATGCCACGCCAAGAGAATCGCGGGGCATCGGTGATGATGACAGGATTCAGGATGGGGCCTTCGAGAAGTGCCTTACGAAGTGTCTGGATACCATAGAATACGCCAGCGGCAGAGCCGCCTTGAATGGTGACACCACTCTTGCTGACAGTGAGTATATAACCCTCGCGCTGCTTCACGGCAGGCGACACCGAGAGCTCGATGTAGCGAACCCGTTTCATGCGTTTCGAAACGATGGGCAGGTCGTTCCACGTCACTTCCTTCAAATACTGCCGCAGGAACTCAGCCTCCCCCTGCAAATCGGCAGGAGCCAGAATCTGCACACCGTCCTCCAGTACAAATGCCTCGCCCTTCTGTTCTACAATGCTCTGGGGCAAAGGAACCACATTGTAGTTAGCAGGATTGCCTGCCATAGACATGGTGGCAATGTAATAATTAAATAATGATAAAATGATAAAACAACAGCGCCTCATACTTATAACATTATTACATTGTTTCATTGTTACATTTTTACAATCCTAAAAGTGGTACTCCACAAAAGCCTCCATCGCCTCGTAGCAGGCCAGACCGAGATCGTCATAGCGCTTTGCCAAGGCACGGTTGCGGTCTTCGGCACGCTGCCAGAACAACCGTTCGTCGTTACCCAAAAACGGTGCACTCTCCATCTGACTCTGATGACGCAGAATGGCATTGCGCTTCTCACGCAATTCCTCAGGGCTCATCGGCACACACATCTCAATATCGGCCACCTCCCACTCTGCCCACGCGCCACGATACATCCACACGCGGCAGTCCTTGAGCCACTCGGCACCAGCCTCCTTCTCCTCGTCAATGGCTGCCAGGACGGCATCGGTACACTTGCGGTGGGTGCCATGCGGGTCGGCCAAGTCGCCGGCAACGAATACCTGATGGGGCTGAATCTCGGATAACAGCTGTTGAATAGGCAGTACGTCCTGCTCCGTCATCGGCAATTTCTCAATCTTGCCGCTCTCATAGAAAGGCAGGTCGAGAAAGTGGACATGACTATTGTCAATGCCGTTATACTCACACGCAAGACGAGCCTCTCCCCTACGGATGAGTCCTTTCAGACGGAGCACCGTCTCGTTGTCAATGTCACCAGGCTGCTTACCTTTCAGAAAATCCCTTACCGTCTGGTAGCTGTTGTTGATGACTTCGTCGGAACCACTGGTAAAAATCATGTTGAAGCCCTTGATGAAGTGCATGAAGCGCGCCACCTCCTCGTCGCCGACGGCAATATTTCCGGAGGTCTCGTAGGCCACATAAACGTCATGTTTCTGCTGCATTAGACGACGGATGGTACCCCCCATCGAGATGACGTCATCGTCAGGATGCGGCGAGAAGACAACCACACGCTTCGGATAGGGCTTGGCACGTTCAGGCCGCGTGCTGTCATCGACATCGGGCTTACCACCCGGCCAACCCGTAATGGTATGCTGTAATTCGTTGAACACCTCGATGTTCACCAGTCCAGCCTGTCCGTCAAACTGCTCGACGAGATGTCCGAGGCCGTTGTCCATATAATCCTTTGTCGAGAGTTTCAGCAGGGGTTTGCCGACCTTCTCGCATAGGGCGATAACCTGCCTCCGCAATACGTGGCTGGGCATTGTAATCGTTTCTGTCAGATTAAGATTCATAACTAAAAAGCTTCTATCTCAAAATGTACTTCCGCATGCTCAACCATTGTAGGTAGCATACAGGTAATGGTGCGCGACTCGCCAGGGGCCAGCGTCACATAGTTGTCGGACCAGTAGGCAGGACACACCAGAATTCCCTTCGCATCCTTGACTATCAGGCGCTGGAAGAAGGCGACCGTCGACGAGGGATTGGTGAGCGTCAATTCGAAACATTGACCCTTGCACTTAGGACATTGGCCTTTGTTTTCACAGGTCATAGGTTTCGTGGTCACCTGGCAGGCGACGCGAGGCAGACTATTGAGCGCACGATAGGAAGCATAGCGGGTAATGGGCGTCGTGACCCAATTGGTCTTTTCCCAGTCGTAAACATCGCGTCCAGCAGGCAGGAAGTAGTCGTTGACGGCTATTTCGGCACCAGCGGTGTCTGAGGCCTTCAGGAACAGAAAGGCATCAGAGGTAGCAGAAACGTCGAAAGCCTTTACTACCGCACCGGGCTCCAGTGTCAGTGTCCGCTGGTCTTGTTGATCTAACGTTCCTGCAATCAGTCGCATAGCCGCATTCAAGGTGACGGGCTCCAGCGTCTCGTTGACGGCAAAGACAGCACGTCGCTGGTAGTCGTAGATGAGCTGAACGGGCTGATTGCCACGCTTCACGGCATAATAGGCGGCATTGGGTTGCAGATAATAATCATAAAGCTGCCAGTAAACGCTGGGGCGAGCACTATTCAGCATCCACTGAATGATACCCGTTGCTACACCATGTTTTCTGACCTGATCAGCGTGTGGCTTTGCATTGACGCGGAATGCCTCGAACATCACCTTTGTACCCTCATAGCTGAGTAAGTCGGCGCGATGCAGATACTCGTCGATTGTCTTTGAACTGCCGAAGCGGGCATTGATGACTTCCGTCAGTTTGGCCAGCGTGTTCATCTCGGAACTGGAGGCAGTACACAGAATATTCCAACGCTCGTCAACGGGCCACAGCGACTTGCTACGAAGCATCTTCTCCAACGACTCCCTGACGGGCAACTGGGCACCCACGCCCGTTTCGGTGTTGAAACCAAAGGCACCGCCCGGAGCCTGCGGGTCGTACCAGTAGGGAGGTGCTACGTAGTCGTAGGGGCCCTCCATCTTCGAGCCGGAAAGGCCTGAGATGGTGCTTTCCATCTGTTTAGCGGAGATGCCGACGGGACGGTCGTCGCAGGTGGTCAGGAACTGGCGATAGCACTGTTCCAAAGCAGGCACGGGCAAGCGGTCGCTACCCACAAACCAGGCAATAATGCTGGGATGATGGCGTAGCCAGAGTACCTGATCGGCAAACGACTGAGCGATGAGTGCGATGTTCTCCTCGCTGGTAATGCCTCCATAATGCGGGTCACAAGGAGCACCGAGATAATCCTCCCATTCCCAATGGCAACTCCAACCCGCCAAGAGCAGCAATCCCAACTCGTCGCAGAGGTCGTAGAGGCTCTGTGACGTTCCCCAGAAACCCTCCAGACGAACGGTATTCATATTCATGTCGCGTACATATTCCAACTGCTGGCGATTTCTTTCGGGTGTGTCGCGCAGATAAATGTCGTCTGTCCATCCTGCACCTCGCAACAGCACGTCGCGTCCGTTGAGCGTAAAGGTGCGATAGCCCTCTGGCGTCAGACGGCTCTTGATATCCCGAATGCCAAAACGCACATTCCCGGCATCGGTAACCACCCCACCCTGCTCGAATTCCATTCGCAGGTCATAGAGTTCCGGTTTTCCTAATGTATGACACCACCACAGACGCGGGTTTTCCACATGTGCATCAGCAGCCAGCGTCACCAGACGGCGCTCGTGAGGCTTCAGTGTGACAGGCGTCGACAGTTTCCGGCCATCAAACGTTCCACGCAGCACGCCAGTAACGGGGTTGTCCGTCAGGTTCGTAACTTCGGCATCAATCGTCAGCCACGCCTCTTGCAGTGTCTCTGTGTTTACCCGAGAGCGAACGGAAGAATGGCTGACGGAAACGTCGCCACAAGTTATTACCTTCACCTCGCGGAAAAGTCCCATGCTCTCGTCGGCGGGACGCGGATTCCAGTCGACAAAACCGATGTTCGGTTCACCGGGCTGAGCACGAAACACCTCAATGGCCAGCACATTATTTTCGCGGACATAGGGCGTCACGTCGAACGTAAACTGACGATACGTTCCTGCCACTTCATCCTTACCAGCCACCAGGTGACCATTCAACCAGATGTTGGCACGATAACAGATACCATCGAAGGAAAGCAACACATGAGGCTTCAAACTTTCAACTTTCAACTTTAAACTTTCAACTTTAAAAGTGGTGCGGTACCACCAACTGACGTCAAAACGTTTTTTGTCGATACGCTGATAGTCTTCAGCTGTCAGCGCCTCAGGTTCCACACCGTCAGCAGTCAATACACCCATGATGGTGGAAGGCACGGTAGCCTCATACCACCCGGGAATATTCGCTGTAGGCGTGGAAAGGACATCGCCCGCCACTGACACTTTCGCTGACGATTGTACTTGCCAGCCTTTCGACAATGTCAGCGTTTCTGCACGAGCCGCTAAGGCCACTATCACAGCTATAGCCGTCATAATTATTTGTTGATTCTTCATCATTATGATAAAAACAGGGAAAAAATCCCGATAGTTTCTCCTACCGGGATTGTCAGATAAGGTTATAATGATAGAATTATTTCTCAGCAGGCTCGATGAGCTTCCAGATTCCAGCAGCCAACGCACCACCTACGAACGGGCCAACGATGAAGATCCAGAGGTTAGCCAAAGCGGTACCACCCTGGAAGATGGCAGGAGCCAGCGAACGGGCGGGGTTGACAGAAGTTCCTGTATAACGGATGCAGACGAGGTGAACCAGAACAAGGCTCAGACCAATGGCCAGACCTGCGAAGTTGTTGGTGGCACCGTTCGTCTTGGCAGTAGCGCCGAGCACGACAAGCACGAAGACACAGGTGAAGATAATCTCAGCCAGCAAGCCACCCAACACACTGACATTAGCCTGCAGGTCGTTGGCTCCCGTTCCCTCCATACCTGGTACATTAGCTACCAACACTGCGAGCAGTGCAGAACCAATGAAGGCACCAATGCACTGGAACAAGATATACATGCAGCCATCCTTGACATCCATACGTCCGGAAAGAATGCAGCCCAGCGTGATAGCGGGATTGATGTGGCAACCGGAAATGCCGCCAATCGTATAAGCCATAGCAACCACTGCCAAGCCAAAGGCAAAAGCAGTACCCACCACAGCGGGAATGTTGTTTACAGGATCACAACCCAGACTTACGGCCACGCCGCAGCCCATCAGTACGAGCACCATCGTGCCCACCATTTCTGCTAAATACTTTTTCATAATGTTTAGGTTTTAATAAATGATTAACGTTGGATTTTCGTTTTTGTATTAGGTAAGATAGTCCATCTGCTTCTTCAGGGCCTGAAGTTCCGTACGGACGTCAATCAGCCTCGACAACACCTCAGCCTTACGGTCAGCGCCATCGCGGTTGGCATTGATGATTTTCTTCGCTGCTGCCAACTTGAAACCACGCACTTTCACCAGGTTATGGATGAGGCGAATCTGCTCGATGTCCTTTTCCTGATACTGGCGTATCTTGGCAGGCCCGGAGTTCTTCGGTTTCAAATAAGGAAACTCTTGTTCCCAGTAGCGCAACGTACTCTCATTGAGGCCAAACATCTCTGCGACCTCGCGAATGCTGTAGTACAACTTCAAATTCTTGTTGAGATTCAGTGCCATAACTATCTAATTTTCCGCAAAGATACGAAAATATCATCAAACGACAAAAGAAAATTCAATTTTTCTTCCAACTTCTTTTATCTTCCTCTATCTTCTTTAACTCCTCAACTTCTTCAATATGCCACCACATCCCACAGGTCACGAATACGCTGTTCGGGGTCCCAACGGTCCTTAAACGTCCAGCGGGCAGTGATTTCGTGGAACTCCGGCTTACCGGGTGCCTCTTTCAGGTTGTCGTTAAGCCACCCGCTGTGTCCTCCATCGCGGCGACAGCCGTAATAATAGATGCGTGGTCCCCAAGGGCACGGGTCGAGTTTCTTGCCTTGCAAGGCCATCTCCTCAGCGGTGCGCCCCTTGTAGGCGTGTTCGATATTTTTATCCAGAATCTGATTCGTCATCTGACAGTTGATAATGTAGAACTGTGAATCGTGATGGTAGCGTCCCAATTCCGTCGGACACATCGCGTCGAACTTGGAATTGGTGATAACCAGTTTCTGGTCCTTGTCTCCACGTCCGTCGTGCCAAATGAGTGCATGGCCGTCGCCAATCAACTGACAGCGAGTGGCATAGCACCAGCCTCGCGGACACAGGAAATCGACACCCAGACAACGCAACTGCAGATCGGCATGGTAGTACATACCTCCCTCCGGAGCCCACAGCGACAAGGCATCGTTGCCGTCAGCCCAGATATTGCTATTTATTATTATGGTACGCGTTGCGCGCCCGTAGACCGCCATCTGGTGCGTTGTGTTGCCGGGCTCTACCGTTGTGCCATAACTGTTGTAGATGGTCAAGCCGCTGATTACACAGTCGTCGGCGCCTTCTTGCAGAATGACAACTCCATGGTGGACGGGGTTTCCGCGATATTCTTTCACCTGTTTCGTTGGTTCTGTCTCTGCCAGCGTAATGATGGTGCTGTCGCGCTGTTCACCCACCAGCACCATGTTCGGGCGGTCGATAATGACTTTCTGACGATAAGTGCCCTTCCTGATAAAGATTTTGAAAGGCTTTTCAGGATGCTCTGGGGCTTTCTCAATAGCCGACTGGATACTCTCACCCGGACGGACCACCACATCGAAGTCAGTCAGATGCTTCTCCGGCTGACGGAACATCTGTATTAATCCGTTCTCGTTGGCACCCTTCGTCGTCAGACTGACGACAACCTTGTGCGTCGGATCGTTTGCTTCAGCCCATTTCTCATATAACGGATAAAGCTCGGCAGGACGATTACCAAACCACGCATAGCCGTTGCGACGCTCGTGGCCGATATCCTCCAGACGTCGACGAGGCAATCCGTCACGGTCGCACACATACGGCTCGCAGTATTTCAGGTCATAATAGCGCGCCCACAGCGGTTCGGCATTGGGATCTTCCACCAGTCGTGTCTCACTCTCAGGACTGGCCCACATGCCCGAACGTACCACCTTCAAACCAGTCAGCTTGTATTTGTCGAACCACGCCATAGCGGCATGAACGGACGCTTTCACACGCTCGTCAGGATGGGGCAACTGCATGAGTAATTTGACGATGCTGGCACTCTCCATCGAACAGTACGACGGCAATTCATAGGCACGGGCTGGAGCCGGGGCCAGCGTCTCGCGGTCGTGTTGCTGACACCATACAGTGAGCGCCCCGTCGGTATTGCGCATCTGGGTGGCCAGCATACACTCCACGCCCTTGTCGAAAGCCTGCTGACAGCGTTTGCGCAAGGCATCGTCAGCAAGTCCCTCGTAAGGTTTCTGCTGCAGGGCAACTGCACGCAACAACTTCATGGTGTTCACCATGGCATCGTCGTTGTAGGTGATATGAATCTGATAGCCGTGCATCTCGGGCCAGAACTGCGGCCACCCGCCATTGGCATATTGTCCGCTGAGCAGATACTCGACACCACGAAGGCAGCCCTCCTTATAGCGGTCGTCCTTCGTGCCCTGATACAAACGGGCCAGAAAGAAAATCTGCTGCGAGGTGGCACTATTGTCCGTCGTCGAATCGTCGCGACGCTCTTTGTCCTTCAGCACCTGCGTACGCTGCTCGTCACTCAGCGGTGTCGCCATATTGATGTTCTTGGGCCAGCCGCCCGTCACGCGCTGGTAAAGCAGCACCTGGTCACCAATACGACGTGCTTCCTCCGTCTGGAAGAAAGCATCACTCTGATGGTTGGGAAGATTCCTGCCTGCCCAGCGGCCCTGAGCCGAAAGGGCCAGGGTCGTCAGGGTCATCAGCATTGTTATTAGTAGTCTAGTCATAAGTAGTTTTGTTTGTTTTGTTGTTTTGTTTGTTTTATATCTTTGTGATAATGCCCGTCTTCGAGGCTCGAAGGAACTCGATGATATGCCGGATGAACGGACCGTCGGGAACCTGCTCTTCAATCTGGTTCACCGCATCAAAGAGGGCCGTCTTACCATGAAATACCAGACGGTAGGCATTAGCAATATGCTTCAGCATCTTCTCGTCGACGCCACGCTGACGGGCCACCTGCATGTTTACACCACCAAATTGCACGTCGTTGGTACAGATGATATAGGGAGGTACGTCCTTCGAGAAGGTTGTACCGGCCTGAATCATCGCTCCCTGTCCTACGCGTGTCTTGGCATTCTCAATGACCGACGACGAGAAGATGACATAATCTTCAATCTCACAATCACCGGCAATCTTCGTTCCGTAGCCAAACACATTGCGGTTGCCCACCTTCGTGTCGTGCGAGATATGAGCACCTTCCATCAACACGTTTTCGTTGCCAAGAACGGTCTGCCCGCCTGTATGGGTAGCGCGGTTGATGACCACATTCTCGCGGATGATGTTGCCGTCGCCGATGATACACTCCGACTTCTCGCCCCGGAATTCAAAGTCCTGAGGCAGGGCACCGATAACAGCGCCCTGATGGACCTTGTTCTTCTTTCCCATGCGCGTACCATTCATAATACTTACAAAGGGAAAGAGGATGCAACCATCACCAATCTCCACGTCGTCCTCGATATAGACGAAGGGGAATATCTTACAATTATCGCCGATTTTCGCCTTTGGACTGATCTCGGCCTTTGGGGATATTTCGCTTGCCATTTTTTACCTTTTTACGTTTTTACCTTTTTACCTTTACTTTCCTCCACCTCCAAGGGCCGTATACAACGACACCACTGCCTGCATCTTCTGGAAGTCGTCGGTAACCTTGTTGATCTGCGACGAAAGCAGCTGGGTTTGTGCTGTAAGCACCTCCAGATAGGTAGAGCCCTTGCTCTGATAGAGGGCACGAGTGTCTTCTACGTTCTTGGTGAGCACCTCAATACGCTGGGCCTCGAGTTTCGAGTTCGCATCGTACATATTGTAGTTGACAAGTGCATTCGACACCTCATTGCCTGCAGAGAATACCGTATTCTGCCACGAGTTGAAAGCCTGCTCGTACTGCAGCTTCGACACCTTCAGGTTGGCCGTCAGAGCGCCACGGGCAAAGATGGGCTGTGTGAGACTCGCAAACAAGTTGGTCATCCACTTGCCGGGGTTAAATGCTCCGCTGCCATTGGTAAAGGCTCCCGTAGCACCGATGGTGATGGTGGGATAGAACTGCGAGCGGGCCGTCTGCACATCGTGGAAGCACGATGCCAGTTTCATCTCGGCATTGTGCACGTCAGGACGGTTCTTCAGCAGGTCAACACCGACACCCGTAGAGAACTCACTGGGCAGCTGCTGCTGAGCCAGCGTCGTACGGGGAATCTGCTGTCCGGCCTGTCCGATGAGCAGCGAAAGGGCATTCTCCGTAGAACGAATCTGACGACGCATGTCGTTAGCCTGTGTCAGAATCGACAGATAGGAAGCCTCAGCACTCTGTACACTGGTCGAGCGCATACGACCAAGCTGGTACTGCAACTTCATCATGTCCCACGTCTCTTTGGCCATTTCCGACATCTCCGTCACGATGCGCAACTGTTCGTCGAGCATCAGCAACGTGTAGTAGGCATTGGCAATACCACTCACCACCTGGGCGCGAACAGCCATCTGGTAGTCCTTGTAACCAAGCAGTTTCATCTGCGTCGAACGCTTCTGCGACAGGATATTGCCGAAGAGGTCCAGTGTCCACGAAGCCGTCAGGGGTATCGCGTAGCTCTTGGTGGTTGACGACGGGTCGGTATATATCGTCTGGATACTTCCCATCGACTGCTGACTGCCCAACGTGATGGCAGGCAGGAAGGCCAGTTTGGCAGCCTTCAGCATCGTCTCATACATCTGTACGGTGAGGGCTGCATTCTGCAGGTTGGCATTCTTCTGCAAACCCTGTTCGATAAGCGCCTGCAACTGGGGATCAGTGAACACAGCGCGCCAAGGCAGGTTACCGAACGATGCAGTATCCTGCACAGCCAACGTGTCCACATCGCTCACTGCGTCACGAATCAGTCCTGTGGTCTCCACGTCAGGACGCTCGTACTTATTATATACACCGCAACTGCTAAGGCAGAGGAGCAGAAAGCCTACCCCAACCCCTCCCCAAGGGAGGGGCTTATGATTTGTCAATCTTTGAATTATTGTCTTCATTTTATTTAATTTCATAATTGCTTCGTCATTTTCAACATTCCTCCCTTTGGGAGGGCTTGGATGGGCTTTTTATTTCTCTAATTCGTAGTCTACCGGACGGTGTGAATACTGTGCAATCTCTGATGCCACATCAGGATTCTCTTCCTCACCCTCGAAAGTCATCGGGCGGAACTTCTCCTGCAGCGACTGGAAAATCACGAACAAGGCAGGAACCACGAGTACCTGCAACAGTGTACCAATCAACATACCACCCACAGCAGCGGCACCCAATGTCTGGTTACCGTTCTTGCCTACACCGCTGGCAAACATCATAGGCAACAGACCGATGACCATAGCCAGCGACGTCATCAAGATAGGACGCAGACGAGCTGCGGCACCCAGAATAGCCGACCAAGTGATAGCCATACCGGTTTGTCGGCGCTCCAGTGCGAACTGCACAATCAGAATGGCATTCTTGGCCAACAGACCGATCAGCATGATGAGCGAGATCTGCATGTAAATGTCGTTCGCGTGTCCAAACATCATAGTAAACAGGAAACAACCTGCCAGTCCGAACGGTACGGAGAGCACCACGGAAAGCGGCAAGATGTACGACTCGTACTGTGCCGACAGGATCAGATAGATGAAGATGAAGCACAGCACAAAGATAAGACCTGTGGTGTTCGATGCCTTGGCCTCCTCACGAGTCAGACCCTGGTAATCGTAGGAGTAACCGTCGGGCAACATCTCGGCAGCAACCTCCTGGGCGGCCTTGATGGCTTCACCCGTCGAATAGCCGTTGGCCACCGTACCCGTCACATTAATTGATGTATACAGGTTGAAACGGTTGATGTTGGCAGGACCGTAGACACGCTCCATCTGGCAGAACTCCTGTACGGGAGCCATACCGCCCGACGTACGGACATAGATGCTCTTCAGCGACTCCGGTGTCATACGGGTCTCAGGAGAAGCCTGAATCATCACGCGGAACAACTTACCGTAGGCGTTGAAGTTCGAAGCATAGAGTCCGCCGTAGTATCCCTGCAGCGTACTCAGTACCACTGCGGGCGACACACCGGCCTGCTTACACTTCGCCACATCCACGTGCAGCATGTACTGCGGATAGTTGGGGTTGTACGAGGTCTGCGCCACCTGGAACTCAGGACGTTTGTTCAACTCGGCAATATAGTCCTTGACGATGTCATAGAAACGGGTCAGACTACCACCCGTACGGTCCTGCATGACGATAGACACACCCGAGTTTGCTGAGAAGCCGGGAATCATAGGCGGCGAGAAGGCCAGAATGCTGGCGTCCTTGATGTGGGCCGTCTTGATGAATATCTGAGCAACGACACCCGTCGACTCCAAGGGGTTCAGGAAGAAACGGTAAATGCCGTCACCCTGCCACAGTCCGCTAATCTTCCACCACAAGCCCTTCGTACGCTCTTCGAACGGCTTCAGCTTGATGATGAACGTTGCCTGGTCGGAACCCGAACCGGCAATGAAGTTATAACCCTGAATCTGCTCACGGCTCTGGATGGCGGGGTCGGCAGCCAGAATCGAGTCTACCTCGTCGATGACCTGACGCGTGCGCTCCACAGAGGTGGCAGGGGGCATCGTAATGGTACAGAAGATGGTACCTGTATCCTCGTCGGGCACCAGACCGGTCTTCGTCGTCAGCATGGTTGTAGCCAGCACGGCAATACCGATCACCACCACGATAAGGATGGGAATGGGCTTGTGCACCAACTTCTCGATGCGGGTCTTATACTTACCCAACACCTTGTCGTAGGCGGTATTGAATGCCATGTGGAAACGGTCAATGCGACTCAGCTTACGCTCATGGCCTTCCTTGTCGTGCGGTTTCAGGAAAATAGCACACAGTGCCGGCGACAACGTCAAGGCGTTCAGCGCCGAGATGAAGATCGAGACAGCCATCGTCACACCGAACTCACGGTAGAACGTTCCTGACGTTCCGCTAATGAACGACACAGGGATGAACACCGATGCCATCACCAGCGTGATGGAGATGATGGCACCCGAAATCTCGTTCATGGCGTCAATCGAAGCCGTCAGTGCACTCTTGTATCCCTGATCCAACTTCGCATGTACGGCCTCAACGACCACGATGGCATCGTCCACCACGATGGCAATGGCCAAGAGCAAGGCAGACAGTGTCAGCAGGTTGATGGAGAATCCGAAGATGCTCAGGAAGAAGAACGTACCGATCAGTGACACCGGCACGGCAATCAGCGGGATGAGCGTCGAGCGCCAGTCCTGCAGGAACACGTAGATCACGATGAACACCAGGAACAGCGTGAAGAACAGCGTGAACACCACCTCCTCGATAGAGGCATACAGGAACTCCGTAACGTCGTAATTGATCTTGTATTTCATGCCCGGAGGGAACAGTTTGGCCTGCTCCTCCAACTCGGCCTTCACCTGCTTGGCAATCTCGTTGGCGTTCGAACCGGCAATCTGCTGCACCATACCCAGCACAGACGGCAGGTTGTCGTTTCTCATCGACACGGCATAGGTCTGTCCGCCCAATTCAATATCGGCAACATCCTTCAGCTTCAGTGTCTGACCGTTGGCATCGCTCGATATGATAATGTTGCCAAACTCCTCGGGAGTCTTCAGACGACCGGTATAGCGCATGGTGTACTCGTAGGCCACCTTCGACCGCTCACCGAACGAACCCGGGGCAGCCTCGATGTTCTGCTCAGCAAGCAAATTCGAGATGTCCGAAGGCATCAGGTTATACTGCTTCATCACATCGGGCTTCAGCCAGATACGCATCGAGTAGTTCTTCATACCCGGGCTCTGCACGTCGCCCACACCCTGAATACGCTTGATAGCAGGAATGATATTGATATTGTTATAGTTCGTCAGGAACTCGTCGTCGTAACGGCCGTCCGACGTCAGCGTAAACATCAGCACCTGCGAAGTCTGACGCTTCGTCACCGTCACACCGACACGCGTTACCTCGGCGGGCAGCAGGGCTAAAGCCTGACTGACGCGGTTCTGCACGTTGACGGCACACATATCGGCATTGGCACCCTGATGGAACAGCACACTGATCTGTGCCGAACCGGCACCGGCTGTGGACGAAATATAGTCCATGCCTTCCACACCGTTGATACTCTCTTCCAACGGCGTAATGACGGAGTTTTTCACCGTCTCGGCATCGGCACCGGGATAGCTCGTCCATACCGCCACGGTAGGCGGCGCTATGTTCGGGTACTGCTCAATAGGCAGCGACACCAAGCCGATGAAACCCAGCAGGACGATGAGGATTGAAATCACCGTCGACAACACCGGGCGTTTGATAAATGTTGTAAAAGTCATATCTTCTTACTTCTTACATCTTACTTCATACATCTTACTTCTTCATCGCTCCCACGATGTCTCCGGCACTCATGGCCTTGGCCTGCTCCTGAATCTTCTGCTGGTAGCGCTCCGGCGTGATGGGCACAATCTCCATGCCGTCGTTCAGTTTGGTGATACCGTTGGTCACAAACTTGTCGCCAGCCTTCAGACCGCCAGTCACCACGTAGGTATTGCCATCGTTCTGCGGGTCAACCTGAATCTCGGTATACTTCACCTTGTTGTCCTTGCCCAGCACGTAGACGAACTTCTTGTTCTGCACCTCACTGACGCAGCTCATGGGGACGATAATCACGTTGTTGCTCTGGCGGGGAATGATGACCTGACCCGTCATACCGCTCTTCAACTGCTTCTCGGGGTTCTGGAAGGCGGCAATCAGCTGTACCGAACCCGTGGCAGCATCAATCACACCGCTCATCTTCGTCACCTTACCCTCATGGGCATAGATGGTGCCGTCGGCCAACTGCAGCTTCACGGCAGGAATATTGTCCAGTCCGCTCTGTGAGATGGCCATCGCCTCTTTCTCCGTCACAGAGAAATACACCTCCATCGACGAGATATTGGCTACCGTCGTCAACACGTTCGAACCGCTTACCAGCGCACCCTTCTTGAAGGGCAGCGTACCAACCACACCCGAGGCAGGACTCTTCACAAAGCAGAATCCCAACTGCTCCTTGGCATTGGCCAGTGCGGCCTGAGCCTGAGCCAACTGAGCCTTGGCCTGCTCATACGAGTTCTGAGAGGTCTGCAACTCATAGTCACCAATCACCTTATTGGCGTGCAGCTGCTTCGAGTTCTCGTAAGTCAGCTGGGCAGTGTTCACACCCTGCTGGGCGGTATTCACGGCTGCCTGAGCCTGACGGACAGCAGCCTGATAGGTGTTGTTGTCTATCACGAACAGCGTCTGACCGGCACTCACCGTCTGACCTTCCTTCACGTTAATCTGGGTCAGGAATCCCTGCAGTTTCGGACGTATCTCCACATCCTGAATACCCTTAATCGAAGCAGGATACGTGGTTTGCATGTCTGCACTTGACGTTCCCGCAGTGGTCACGGGATACTCATTATCGCCAAAGGTCGGGCGTCCGCCGCCACCTCCGCACGATACCAACGTTGCAGCAATGGCTGCAAGCATCATCAGTTTTTTCATTGCTTTTACTATTAAATTTATTATTCGAATAATCTATTTTAGCCCCCCACCCTCACGGCAGGGAGCACTTTTGACTGGCAAAGGTACAAAAAAGGCCGCATACCTATTAAATAGGTATACGACTTTTAACATAGTTTACTATTTATTCGTAAGAATATTATCTCTTAATTCTTAATTTCCTCCCATCACGAGCTTGACGAGCAACAGCACGACAGGGATGGTAATCAGGAAAATACCGATAATATCGATAATCACACCCGACTTAATCATCTTTGTAATAGGCACATAGCCCGAGGCATAGACAATGGCGTTGGGCGGTGTCGATACCGGCATCATGAAGCCCAACGACGTCGACAGGGCCAGACCGACCGCAACAGGAATTGGGCTGAAGCCCAGCGACAAGGCCGTACTGATGGCGATTGGGGCTATCAGGTTCGTAGCGGCAGTGTGCGACGTCAGCTCCGACAACAGCAGGCCGGTCACGCAGAACAGGGCTACAAACATCAGTTCCGACGGATGACCGCCCAGCACGTCGCGGATGCCTTCGCCGACCCATGCAGAGAGGCCCGTCGTGTACATCAGGCTACCCATGGCCAGACCGCCGCCAAACAACAGCAGCGTGCCCCACTCTATGCCTGCGCAACCGTCCTTCCAACTCAGCGTCATCTCACCCGTCTTAGTGTTCACGGGCAGGAAGAACAGCAACAGTCCGCCTATCATCGCCGCCATCTCTTCGGGCAGGAATTTGTTAAACTCTTTCACAACACCCGAATCCGAACCGTACAGCATACTCAGGATGCCCGGCGCTACCCAGATGACCACGGCCAGTCCGAAGCAGAACAGGGTGTTCTTCTGCGCCCTCGTCCAGCGGCCCAGTTCCTTGGCGTGACGCTCAATGAACTCATGGGCACCGTCGATATGCTCCACGTCGGCAGGAAACATCTTCCACAGAACCACGTAGGCCACGACAAAATACGCTACCATGGCCACGAAGCCCCATACCATCCAGTCGAAGAACGACACTAGCGGGGCCTGAGGAGCCAGTTCCCCCAAGAATCCCAGCATGATGATGTTCGGGGGCGTTCCGATGGGTGTCAGCACACCGCCAATGGAACAGGCGTAGGCCGTCATCAGCATCAGTCCCGTAGCATATTTGTAACTCGAAAGGTCAATCTTTTTCCCATTGGCTGCCATCATCTCGCGGATGGCCTCCAGCAGTCCCAGGGCAATGGGAAACATCATCGCCGCCGTAGCGGTGTTACTGATCCATCCGCTGCAAATCATACACGCCACACCCATCGCGATAAAGATACGACGCGGCGAATCGCCCACCCACTTCATCGACATGATGCCGTAGGCAATACGTTTGTCCAGCCCGTTGACCATCATGCCTTTCGCTATCAGGAAACCGCCCATGAAAAGGAAGATCATCGGATTGGCAAAGGAATCGAACGCCGTCTTCATCGGTGCCACACCGACCAGCACACATAGTGTAGGACCCAGCAGCGACGTCACGGGAATGGCCACAGGCTCCGTAATCCACCAGATGGCCACCAAAGCCATGACAGCCAACAGCCGGTGCTGCTCAGGCGTGAGACTCTCAATGGGCGTTACCCATATCAACAATGCGCACAACGGACCCATAATGGCTCCGAAAATGTGGCGTTTACGGTCAAAAGATGCATCTTGTTTCATAGTTTCTGTGATATTTATTAGCTTTTTCGCTGCAAATTTAAACAAAAAATTCGGACTGACCACACATCAGCCCGAATTTCTTTCATTTTACCTTTTTACTTCTTTACCCTTTTACTTTTTTAGTTACTCATTTTTTGCAAAAGCTTCATATTTTTACGCGTTTTGATAACCAGCTATATGCCCAGCTCTACCAGGAGCTGAACGAAGGTCGACACTACTGGTTCGAAGACGACGACAACCAGCGCATCATGGAGCAGAACAAAGACTTCCAGCAG
>CACWWZ010000019.1 GCA_902764705.1 uncultured Prevotellaceae bacterium
CAACTCCATCGGTTCGTTCTGGGTACGAGCTTTGCCACTGATGGCTATTTGGGGCTGACTTCCCTCGATGATGGTCTGCTTTTCAGTAATGACGTCTCCCGTCTCGCGGTTGACGATAGCTATGCAGAGGTTTCCTGGACGTAGTGTTTTGCTGTCAATACGTAACACCTTCCCTGATGTATAGTCAGTGACTATGAGGTTCCCACTACCATAAAGCACACATGAGAGGGGCTCGCTGGTGGACTTGTTCATTTGGATAAGCAGCTGTCCTTTTCTCAGCCCTAACTCCAGCTCTGAGTCCGTCGGCTTCGGACTCTTGGTCCGTAGGGAGCGGACTGGTTGTCCGTCGCGCACGGACTCTTGGTGCGCTAAGGAAGTACTGCCAACAACCAGCAATTGCTTATAGAAGAAACGCTCGGCAGGGAAGTTGCGCATCCATTGTGTATAGGCCGCAAGGATATAGCTGCCTACATTCATTGTTTTGGGTAACAAGATTGCATTGGCAAAGACGCCATCCGAATCGCACTTCACAATGATGCGTTGCATGAGTGTATCAGCCTGCTGGTCGTGCAGTTCCACATAGACAAAACGCGAGCGACTGATGGGAGTATGCGTGACTGCATCCACCAAATGGGCACGGAACCAAACAGTATCACCTGGCACGTAGTAAGGCTTGTCAGTATGGACATAGATCTGCTCCTGCGGCACTCGTTGGTAGTAATCAAGGATACGCTGTTCGATGTCTAGCGTGTCCGTCTTCTCCTGCAACTTCTCGACAGCACTATTCAATACCGTTTTCCAAGTGTCCGCAGTGATTTGCTGACGCATACCCTCGATGGTGTCTTTTAGCTCCTGGAACTGATGACGCGACAGATGACCTTGATAGTTCATCGCCAGCTCGCGAACAATGACAGCAATGGCTTGGTCATTCATCGTGTTTTGCCCAGTAAACTTCTTCCCTACGTGGAGCACTTTGGCGCGTAGGTCTCCATAATTATTGCTGACGGTTTGGGCACTTGCGCTGAGAGTCGCCAACGCGATACAAATGGTTAATATGATACGTTTCATGGCTGTTCCTCCATCGTTTTGTTCGTATTCAATGCCTCTGCTGGTAAATTGTCTTTTGTCAGTTCACCTATCATGATGTGCTGGACAAGTTTTTGCAGACGGGCATCAGCGCGAAGCACCTCTTCAGCCTTTGTGTTATAAGTGCTTTCGTTGACGTTCTCCAGTTCCTTCTCCAAACGGGCAATGTAGTATTGCAGGCTATCTGTCGTGTTGGCTTTTGGCTGTTGCTTCACACGCTTGGCGATCCCTTTGGGGCTTACCGCTAGCTTCGCAGGTGCAATAACTGCAACGGATGGTCTCGCGTCCGAATTGTCAAGTTCTGCATAAGAGACTTCGGATTGATTAAGCTTTTCCGTCTTCGTTGCAACGATGGTGTCGCCAACCTGTTCTTTGGGCCAAAGCACAATAGTTCCTACAACAATCAATGCCACGATAACTGCGGCTATAGCCCATCGCAACTGGCGGCGCTTGGCGCGACGCTGACTGACGATACGGTCGTATTCAGCCGTCTCGTCCTCTGTGAGCCATTGCTCCATATCCTCTCCTTGCTGAAGCATCTGGGCTACGAGATGTTCCTCATCGGGTGTCGTCTGCTCGTTCAGCAGTCTTTCTATCAAATCCTTTTTCATTGCTGGCCTCCTTTCGGATTTAGTATTTCCAATAGTTTTCGTTTCGCGGTACTCAGCATCGCACTGACGGAGCGCACTCCGATACCTGTCGCTACGCTGATTTGCTGGATGTCCATTTCTGCCTCGTGGCGCATACGGAACAAACGTTGCTCTGCAGGTTTCAGCTGTCCGACTGCCTTTTGCAGTCGCGCTATTTCTTCTTTGAGTTCCACATTGCGCTGAATGTCCTCATGCGTCGTAGATTCAATTGGAAGAACGTTCCCCTGTCTCACCTTTTGTTTACGCCACTCGCTGACACACAGGTTCTTAGCCATACGGACGACCAATGGTTCGATGTCCGTTTGCGGTTCTATACGTTCACGCAGCATCCAGAGTCGCATCAGAGTCTCCTGAGCAATATCCTCAGCCATTTCTTCGTTGCCAAAGAATTGCCGTCCGATGTCTCTTAGACGTGGGCGAAGCCTGGGGACTATATGTTCAAACTCTTGTTGGGTCATGCTGTCTTATATACGCATAAGGCTTTCGGATGTTAAGTAAAAAAAAGGCTCAACTTTCGTTTGAGTCTTCTAAATGTTATTTATAAAGCGATTTCAGGGCTTCGTCGGGTTCGATTTCTATCTTACTCTCGTCGAGCATGGAGCGGTCGAGGCCGAAGACGTCAATGAAGAAGTCGTAGACGGCCTGGCGCTTGTTTTCCTTGAAGTCATGACGTTCGTTGGGTAGGCCTTGGCATCATAAAAGCCGTAGATGCGCTGCAGATAGGGGAACTCAAGGTAAGGGACACTGGAGGTCCAATCGCCATCATCACTCACGATGAGCATGGGTTTGGGGGCCATGACTGCGGCCAGCTCTGGCTCGCAGGTACCACCAGCGGAGAGCTGAACAGGTTTTCCACTCTCACAGGGACAGCCTCCGTCGAAATGCGAAGCCAGATGCACCACAGGAGCCGAGGCCGTCACGCGTTCATCGAGCAACGAGAGCAAAACGGTATGGGTACCACCACCAGAACCGCCCATCACACCCACGCGTTTTGGGTCGATATCTTTGCGATGGGTTAGCATCCAGTCGAGCAGCACATAGCCACAAGCAGCTTGGTAGACATGGGCGCGGCTGGTATGATGTGCTGCTTCGCCCACCTCCTTTTCACTCTCGCCCCAACCATAGAGGTCGAAGTCAACACAGACGGCACCCATTCTTGCGAGGGTTCCCAATCGCTGTTGTTCATCCTTGCGATAGCGGTAGGGCCAGTGGCCGTCAGGGCAGACAATTAGAGGTGAGAGGTGAGAGGTGAGAGGTGAGAGGTTACTTTTACGCGAATTTTTCTTAACAGGTGCGTAAATGGTGCCGAAGAGATGTTGGCCGGGGGTGAGTTCGATGCAGATGTTCTGGGTGGTGTAGCCGTCATGCTTGCGGACCTTCGAGAGGATGACGGGACGCTCTACCGTGCCCGACGGTTTCGCCGTCGGGATTGTCACGCACGAATCAAGGAACGCATCGAGTTCCAAGCGCTGACGAACTTCACGACGAAGCGAGTCGCGACGGGCTTCCCATTGTTCCTTATTATTATATAAAGACGACAAATAGTCGAGCATCATTTTTCCTTCTGCCTCATGACGACGCGGATACTCATACAGCTTAATCTTATAGAGGTTGCCACTCTGTTTCCACCAGTTCCAATCATAATATTTACAGATGTTGTCGAGTGTCATCTCCAGCGAATAGGGACGCACGCGGAAGTCAGCATAGGGCAGACGTTTGCCCACAGTATCGACATTGGCGTCGAACTTAAACTTCACGCCAAAGCGCTTGGCAACGTCGTTCATCAGGTCGCTGACAGGGCGTTCGTAACGCGTCTCAAAAGTCTGGGCGTTGGCAGGGACAATGCAAAAATGTAAAAATGCAAAAATGAAAATACATGCAGCCCATTTCATCATGTTATTCATAGTTCTCTTCATTTGTCGTTAGTCTAATATATAAAAAAGACTAATTATTGGCCGATTTGTCGTCACCCAAGCCCAGAAAACGTTCTGATGTTACATTTATAATATCTTCTGATACATCTGGTGTGGGCAGTTATGGCAGATTATTCGTAACTTTGCACACAGTATAATTAACTTATTAAACTATGAAAAGATTCTTTTTGTTGGCAGCGATGGCGATTGCCGTGAGTGCCATGAGTGTAAAAGCCCAGTATAAGTATACTTGGCAGAATCCCCAGTTGCCACGTGCAGAACGCGTAGAGAACCTGCTGGGAATGTTAACCCCTGAAGAGAAAGTGGGTCTGATGATGAACAAGTCGGTATCCATCGACCGCCTTGGTATTCCTTCGTATAACTGGTGGAGCGAGGCCTGTCATGGTGTACGCCAAGGCGATTATACCGTCTATCCACAACCTATCGGCATGGCAGCAGCGTTCAATGCACAGCTGGTGTACGACGTTTTCTCGCAGGTTTCGGACGAGGCCCGTGCCAACTGGAACCGCACAGACCACAACGACCCGAAGCTGTTCAATGTTCCTCAGGGTGTGACCTACTATCCTGGTAATCCTGAACTGACGTTCTGGTGTCCTAACGTCAACATTTTCCGCGATCCACGTTGGGGTCGTGGTCAGGAGACCTGCGGTGAGGATCCCTATCTGAATGCTGTGCTAGGCGTGCAGACTGTGTTGGGTATGCAAGAACCTGTCACGCTGAACGGAAAGACCTATTACAAGACACACGCCTGTGCCAAGCACTATGCCGTACACAGTGGTCCTGAGCCCCTGCGCCACTCGATGAACGTAGAGCCCACGAACCGCGACCTGTGGGAGACCTACCTGCCTGCCTTCAAGGCGCTGGTGAAGAAAGGCAATGTGCGCGAGGTGATGTGTGCCTACCAGCGTTTCGAGGGCAAGCCCTGTTGTACGAGCGACCGTCTGCTGATTGACATCTTGCGCAACAAGTGGGGCTACGACGCCATCGTGCTCACTGACTGCGACGCCATCAACAACTTCTTCAATCGTGGTCAGCACGAGACGCACAAGGACGGCTTGAGTGCTTCTGTTGATGCCGTGCTGAATGGTACGGACTTAGAGTGCGGCAAAGTGTTTATGTCGTTGACTGAGGGTATGAAGAAAGGCCTCATTACGGAGAGCGAGTTAGACAAGCACCTGCGTTATACGCTGGGTGGACGTTTTGAGTTGGGTATGTTCGACCCTGCCGAGAGCCTTCCGTGGGCGAAGATTCCGGCTTCGACTATCTCTTGCGAAAAGAACAACGTTTTGGCCACACAAGCTGCCCGCGAATCGATGGTGCTGCTGGAGAATAAGACCCTCCCCAACCCCTCCAAAGGAGGGGCTTTAATGCCGTTACTTCCTTTATCCAAGAGTATTAAAACACTGGCTGTCATTGGTCCTAATGCCGACGACGTCGAACTGCTGAACGGTAACTATGGCGGCACACCCACCAAGGAACACCAGCACTCGTTGTTAGAGGGTATCAGAAACGCCGTGCCTAGTGCAACATTAATCTACCAAAAGGCTTGTGAACTGAACGACGAATACCAAACCGTCCATCACTTGCAGGACTTCAATGGCGGCAAGGGCGTGCTGGTAGAGTTTTGGAATTCTGAAACTTCGCCGTTCGAGGGTGAGACTCCTGCTCCCGTCAAGACGGACTACTACAACGAGCTGAACTTCTCGACGTTTGGTGCCTGGGGCTTTGCCGAGGGTGTCAGCAATGACAATATCTGCGTTCGCATCAGCGGTAAGTATACGGCTTCATTTACTGGCGAGATGAAATACACATTGATGAGCGACAACGGCTATGTACTGAAGGTGAATGGTCAGGTGGTAGAAGAGAACAAGGGCGGCGGTCGTCGTGGCTTCGGCTTCGGACGTCGCGGTGTCGAGTATAAGTCATTCCCCGTAGAGGAAGGTAAGGACTACGACGTGGTCATCGAATATCGTCGTGGCAACGGTCAGTTCGCCATGTTGCGTGGTGACATCTGTGAGCGCAAGCTGGTAGACTTCACCGATCTGGCCAATGTCGCCCGTCAGGCCGACGCCATCGTTATTATTGGTGGTATCTCTGCCCGTATGGAAGGTGAGGGTGGCGACAAGCAGACCATCGAGTTGCCGAAGGTGCAGCAGATGCTGGTTAAGGCTATGCACCAGACGGGCAAACCCGTAGTCTTCGTCAACTGCTCTGGTTCGGCTATTGCTTTTGGCAGCGTCGAGGGACAGTACGACGCGTTGTTGCAGGCGTGGTATCCTGGTCAAGGTGGTGCCAAAGCACTGGCTGAGGTGCTGTTTGGCGACTACAATCCTGGTGGAAAGCTGCCTGTGACTTTCTATCGCTCGAACGACGACCTACCCGACTTCATGGACTACTCGATGAAGAACCGCACCTATCGTTACTTCACGGGTGTACCGCAGTATGCCTTCGGCTATGGTTTGAGTTATACCACTTTCAACGTCGGACAGGGAAAACTGTCTGCCAAGTCAATGAAGAAGAATGGTAAGGTGACACTAACCGTTCCCGTTACTAATACAGGCAACCGCGAGGGCACTGAGACCGTTCAGGTGTATGTGAAACGACTGAATGATGCCGGTGCTCCCATCAAGGCACTGAAGGGCTTCCAGAAGCTGTCCTTGAAGGCTGGCGAGACCAAGCAGGCTGAGATTGCCCTTGATGGTGAGGCCTTCGAATATTACGACGAGATGATAGACGAACTTGCCGTAAAGCCTGGCAAATACCAGATACTCTACGGCACGTCGTCAAGGGACGAGGACTTGCAGTCCTTCGATTTTACTGTCAAATAAGGAATGAGAAATTGCACAAAAGGAACCTATTGTGTAATTTCTACTTATAGATAGGTCCAAAATTGGCGCAGGCACGATAGTCTGCGCCTTCTTTGTCCATACCGAATGCATTCCAGCAGGCCGGACGGAAGATGTCTTTGTCGGCAATGTTGTGCATGCAGACAGGGATGCGCAGCATAGCACAGAGCGTGATGAGGTCTGCACCGACATGTCCGTAGCAGATGGCTCCGTGGTTGGCTCCCCAGTTGTTCATGACGCTATAGACGTCCTTGAAGGCATCCTTCGTGGGGTCGAGGCGTGGGGCAAACCACGTAGTAGGCCAAGTGGGATCAGTACGCTTGTCGAGAATGTCGTGGGTCTTGGGGTCAAGTTCAACGGTCCAGCCCTCAGCCAGTTGCAGGACTGGACCAAGGCCGGCGACGAGGTTCAGACGCAACATCGTCATTGGCATACCGCCACGTGTCACGAAGTGGCTCGAATAGCCGCCACCACGGAAGTAGTCGCGATCGGCAGGCATCCATGAGGTAGCCTTCAGGCAGGCCTCTGTGTCCTCGTTAGTCATTTCCCAGAAGGGTTTGATGGTGGGGTTCCCGTCCTTGTCGCTCATAGCACCCGTAGCATCAAGAGTGGTGGCACCGCTGTTAATGAGATGGATGAAGCCACCAGCGGCAGTACCGCTCAGCACAGTACCAGCCACACGCTCTACGGCCTCTGGGCTCCAATAGGTGCGGATGTCGCTGAACATCACGCCCTTGTTGGTCAACAGGTGGCCGAAGAGCATCGACATACCGTTCAGGAAGTCGTTCTCTGTGGCCAGCGTATAGGCTTCACGAGGACCGTTCCAGTCGAACGACGTACACATCATCGACTCAGGGAAGTCGAAGTTGGGCTTGTAGTCCGTCCACTGACGCTGACCCTGCACACCAGCTGCAATGGCGTTGTGGCCGATGGCCTCTTCCTTATAACCCATCTCCAACAGCTTTTCGCTGCCCTGCATCAGGTCGCGGATAATCATCATGCACTTGACGGTGA
Source organism: uncultured Prevotellaceae bacterium (assembly GCA_902764705.1). GTDB lineage: Bacteria > Bacteroidota > Bacteroidia > Bacteroidales > Bacteroidaceae > Prevotella. The sequence goes on from CACWWZ010000019.1 coordinate 7,531, forward strand.
ACTCCCAGTCCTCGTCCTTCTCCTGACGGTTCTTGCCCTTGCCCTTGCCGTTGAAGGTGGTCATAGGAACGCCTGGGAACAGCGGACGGTCCTCGTTATAATCGTGGCCTTCGTTGGGCTTGCAGTACTTTTCTACCCACTGCATAGCCTTCTCAAACTCCTGCTTGTCGTAGATTCCGAAGTCAACGCGACGTAATATCTCAACCAACGAAACGTATTCTGTACGCATGCCTAGATACTGCTGCAAGAAGTCGGCATTGACAATAGAGCCAGCGATACCCATACACGTATTGCCTAACGACAGATAGCTCTTGCCCCTCATCGTGGCCACAGCCTGAGCGGCACGAGCAAAGCGCAGAATCTTTTCTGCTACATCCTCAGGAATGGTGTTGTCGGCCAAGTCCTGCACGTCGTGACCATAAATGCCGTAGGCAGGCAGTCCCTTTTGGGCATGAGCAGCCAACACAGCGGCAAGGTATACGGCACCTGGACGCTCCGTACCGTTGAAGCCCCAAACGGCCTTCGGATACTGCGGATTCATATCCATCGTCTCTGAGCCATAGCACCAGCACGACGTAACGGTGATGGTCGATCCCACTCCCTCGCGCTCGAATTTCTCGGCACAAGCGGCACTTTCGCCCACACGACCTATTGTCGTATCGCTGATGACGCACTCCACCTTCGAGCCATCACCATTGCGCAAATTGCTTTCAATCAGGTTCTTTACAGCCTTAGCCAGAGCCATTGTCTTCTCCTCCAGCCCCTCACGGATACCACCCTGACGACCGTCAATCGTCGGACGAATACCAATCTTCGGATAATTTGTCTTCATTGTTTCAGTATTTTATTCGTTGTTAAGTTCCTATCTAATTAGACGCACTGCACCACCGATTGTCATCAAAAAAACGCGATTCTGACAATTCTGACAATTATGACAGTCAGAATCCGCGCCCACACTTCACCGCAAAAAACTGAAAATTGAGGCATATTATATATATAATATAAATATTATATAATAATATGATGTAATAAGCACTTTTTCTCTGTTCATACGACCTCCCGATTTCTGACACTGTCATTTGTCAGAATTGTCAGAAAGTGTCTCTGCGCAGAAAAAACTTGCTCCCTGCCCAGAGAAAAAAAATTCCCAGCCTAGGGAATAAAAAGTCCGTGCCTACGGACTAAAACAGAGAGACGCCTTCTCGCTGGGAGAGATACGCCTTCTCGCTGGGAGAGATACGGCTTCTCGCTGGGAAAGAAACGGCTTCTCGCTGGGAGAGAAACGGCTTCTCGCTGGGAGAGAAACGGCATGTTGCTCCGAACAAACAAAAAAATGCGCCCCTCGGTGAGGAGGAACGCATGGTTATTATTAAATGGATTGTTTGTGCTTAGAGAGCGAACTTGTAACCCAGGGTGAAAGTAAATACAGAGTGCTTATTATCACCATCGTCGAATATTTTAGTTACACCCAAATTGTAGCGAGCATCAATAACGAAATCGCTAATCTCGTATGAAAGACCCATAGGAATTGACAAATTAAAACCTTTCACACCATCCTCAATATCGTAGTCTTCATCAACTGTCTGCTGATTACCACCTAGAACACCAGCAGTAGTCCAAGTTCCATCACGATGGACCTTCTTAAGTACATTGAATCCTGGCTGCACGCCTGCCTTGATGGCCAAACCCTTCACAGGATAGAACTGAGCCATGATGGGGACATTGATATAATCAAGCTTATAAGTAGCCTTACCTTCGAATGTTGTACCACCGACAAGCTGTCCGTCAGCATATAATGTACTCGACTCTTTTCCGTCGAACTTTACGCCCTGTTGTGAGTAGAACACTCCAGCAGTGATTCCAAAGTTCTCAGCAACGCCATACTCGGCTTCAACACCGGCTATAAGGCCAATGCGCATCTTGGGGTCGTTGGAATCTGTAATCGAAGCGAGGTTAATACCAGCCGTAGGCTTCAGTGTAATCTGACCAACTTCGTTCTGTGCAAAAGCACCTACGCTCAGCAGCATCATAGCTGCCATCATCATCATTTTCTTCATAATCAAAATTGTTTTAATGAATGTCTCTCGATGAGGAGAGGCACATGGTTAATATTAAGTTACTTATAATCAGAATACGTATGAAATACCAGCCTGAATAACGGGACCGTCGAATTTCAAATCTTGTGAGAATTTGAAACCTTCGATATTAACGTCAACGCTTTTCTTATTGTACTGATACTTAGCATCCAAATTCACCTTCACATTGTTTGAAAGATAGTATTCAATACCAAAACCACCCTGGAAACCGAATAACGTATCAGAGTCACCATCTCCGTGGGTAATAGCCAAATTAGTACCAACAATAGGATAAACATTCAAACCGTCACTTACAGGAATCAGATATTGTAGATTCACGTCAATATCCATGACACCAGCTTTGACTCCAGCTTCTTCCTTTGCAAACCAGTAGTTGTAGGCAAGCTCGGAACGGAGGCCTGCTTCAGCCCCATATTGGAGTTTGGCACCAATACCGAAAGGATTGTAGTCATCGCCATAGAAAGCCATACCTGCGTTGGCTCCAAGAGAAAACCTTGCCTGCGCAAAAGCTCCCACGCTCAACAGCATCATGGCTGCAATCATCATAATTTTCTTCATAATCGAAACTGTTTTAATGAATAATATGAATTAAGAATGTTTCGTTTTTGTTCAAGTGTCCATCAATATTTTGATTAAGACAAGGCAAAGATAGGGATAATATTTGAAGATTGCAGGGTTTATTAAGCAATATTAACATTATGGAGCGAAAAAGACGTGCTTTAGGCTATTTTCCCTACTATTTGTTAATAATGTTAGCCCCTTTTCACCACTAATGTAGCTAGGAAGCCTGTGAGGAAGATGACACAGGTACCCAGTACGATGGCCAGATAGGGGTGCAGGTGGATGCCTGGCAGGTTCCATACAGAAGCGAGACTGATCCAGCCGATAACCAACACACCGCAGATGCACCCAAGAAGAGCAGCCACACGATTGATTTTCTGCGGAATGCAACCCAGCAGGAAGAGGCCGAGCATACCACCTGAGAAGATACTCGATAGCGTCCACCACGCATCGATGATACTTTCCACTGATAGCATGGCGATAGCCACACAGGCTCCTAAAATACCCACACCAAAACTCGAAAGGCGCACGATGGCGAGTTCCAATTTCTGATGTTTGTGGTGGTCTTGCGGGTCATGATGGCGCAAACGGTCTGTGACGTTACGTGCTTTCAGGAAGAAGGGACGAACGTAGTCCGTCAGGATAATCGTTGCCGCACTGGTCACAGAGGTCGAAACGGTACTCATGCCTGCAGCAAAGATGGAGGCGATGAGCAGTCCACGCAAACCTACGGGCAGACCATTGACGATGAAATACGGAAAAACGTAGTCGGGCTTGGCTTGAATCTCAGCTGGCAATGGTGCCACACCAGCCTGATAGTAACTGTACAATGCGCTTCCAATAAGGAAAAAGAGGGCAGAAACGGGAATAAAGAGATAGCCGCCAAAGAGGGCTGAGAATTTCGCATCCTTGTCCGTCTTGGCCGCATGGTAGCGTTGCACATAGTTCTGGTCGATGCCGTAGTTCTGCAAGTTAATAAAGATGCCGTAGATGAGGCATACCCAAAAGGTGCTTGTCGTGAGGTCTGACGTAAAGGCTCCCAACGAGAACTTATTGCCCATCGGACTGTTTGCTGCCAGTTCAAAGGTCTGCATAGGACCCTCGGGCATGGAGAACATTAGGATGGCAAGACACAACACGGCACCACCTATTAATATAATACCCTGTATGGCGTCTGCCCAGATGACCGCCTTCAGTCCACCCATCATCGAATAGATGATGATGCCGATGGACGTGAGGATGATGACGGTATGCATGTCCCAGCCCATGAGGATATACATCGGTACGGCCAGCAGATAGAGGATAGAGCCCATGCGGGCAATCTGCGTCAACAGGTAGCACGCTGAAGCATAGAGTCGGGCCCAAGCGCCAAACTTCTCTTCAAGGAACGTATAGGCCGAAACGCTGCCTGAATGTCTGTAGAACGGCACGAAATACTTGGCGGCAAAATACGAGGCAATAGGTATCGACAGCGAGAATACAAAGGCATTCCAGTCGGCAGCAAACGCCTTGCCAGGATAGCCGATGTAAGAAATGCTCGACACGTAGGTGGCGAAGATGGACATGCCCACCACCCAACCAGGAATGGAATGGCCTGCGGAGGTGAACTCGTCAGCGCTGGAGCCCTTCTTGAAGAACGAGCATCCAAACACCACGACACCCAGCGTGAAAACCAAGAATATGACGAAATCAATCAGATGCATAGCTTACCATTCTTGATGGGTAGTGCGTCGAGTGCCTGACGAATCTTCTCACGCTCAGGAGCCTCGAACTTATAGAATGGCGAAGCCACGAAGTCGTCGTTGATGATGCCCAATAGCGAGAGGGCACACTTCAGGCCCTTCAGATAGCTGGAGCCGTGTTTGCCCACGGTATAGATAGTCGTCGAAATCTGCATAATCAGCTGTTGCAGGTCGAGCACACGGTTAATATCGCGAGCCGAGGCTGCGTCGTACATCGCCACGTAGAGCTCAGGGAACATGTTGGCACCACCATTGATGCCACCCTGTGCGCCCAACAGCACACACTCGCCTGTAATCTCTTCAGGGCCTACGAGCATGGCAAAGTCAGGACGATGCTGCATCTTGTACATCACACTCTGGAAATAGACGGCATTGGCCGAGGAATCCTTGAAACCCACCACCTGCTCCAGCTGGGCAATGCGCTTCACGGTATCAGGGGCAAAGCTCACCTTTACGTGCGAGGGCATATTATATAGGAACACGGGAAGGGGCAACTGGGGTACCAACTCCTCGTAGAACTGCGCCAACTCGGGCTGACCCGTGGCGAAGTAGTAAGGAGGAGCACTCACCACGCCATCGGCACCATAGTCGGCAGCCTTGCGAGCCAATCGGATGCTTTCTTCTATCGAGGTGTCCGTGATGCACGCCAACAGAGGCAGACGACCGCGGTTGATGCGACAAGACTCCTTAATCATCTGCTTGCGTACATCGTACGAGAGACTCTGTTCTTCACCCGTCGTACCCAGCACAAAGAGTCCGTGTACACCACCAGCAATGAGATGCTCGATGAGCCGTTCGAGGCTCTCTACGTCGAGTGTCTCGTTGTTCTTCAGTGGGGTTACCAGCGGGGGTATAATGCCGCTCAGGGGCTTTTTGAATGTCGTTTCCATATTCTTTTTCTGCTTTTTGTTTTTTTTTATTAAGACGGACAGCCGATAGTTTTGTCATCTAAAATATTTTGCTTACCTTTGTCCCCAAATAACAAACTACTACATGATATGAAGATGAACATGAAGCAATGGGTGGCCGACATCATTGGGCGGAAGGAAGTGACAGCAATGCCCGTTATGACGCACCCAGGAATCGAGATGAATGGCCATACGGTACGCGAGGCTGTCAGCAATGGACAGATACACGCTGAGGCCGTAGAGCGACTGACGAGGACGTTCCCTTCCGTTGCCGCCTGTACCATTATGGACTTGACAACGGAGGCTGAGGCTTTTGGTGCTGAGATTGCCTTTTCGGATGATGCCGTACCAGCCGTTGTGGGCCACATGCTGGCGGATGTCGAAAGCATCAACCAGTTACAGATTCCTTCGCTCTACGCAGGGCGTATCCCACAATATCTGAAAGCTAATCTGTTGGCTGCCCGTACAATGGAAAGCCTCCCCCAGTCGGGGGAGAATGGAGGGGACCCCCAGCCGCTCTTTGCAGGCTGTATCGGCCCATTTTCCCTTGCTGGCCGACTCTACGATATGTCAGCTATTATGATGCTAATTTACGAGAACCCTGATGCAGCACATACGCTGTTGGCTAAGTGTACGCAATTCATTGAGAAGTATTGCCAGGCACTAAAGCAGACAGGAGCCAATGGTGTGCTGATGGCTGAACCTGCAGCAGGACTGATGTCGAACGACGACTGCCTGAATTTCTCGTCAGCATATGTGAAATATATTATTAATAAGGTACAAGACGGGAACTTTATCGTCATTCTGCATAATTGCGGCAATACGGGACAGTGTACGAAGGCGATGGCGTCGACAGGTGCCGCTGCCTACCATTTCGGCAATAAGTGCCAGATGGAGGAAGTCATCCGAGATGTACCCCCAACGGCACTGGTTATGGGTAATATCGACCCAGTGTCAGTCTTTAAGGACGGCACACCCGAGGAGATGCGCCACACGGTGCTCAATCTGCTGGATAAGATGAAAGACTATCCTAATTTCGTGCTCTCCAGCGGTTGTGACACCCCGCCTCATACACCTATCGAGAACATCAATGCTTTCTTCGAGGCTCTTGGCGAATGGAACCACAGATAGTTTTTGACTACGAATTTAACGAATAACACGAATTGTGACAGAGAAGACGCTAACATACGATGAGTTGAGGATAAACCTTGCTGATGTCTATGAACAGATGGGTTATCACGAAGCGGAACCTGATGAGGCAACGCAACAGGAGACGCTGGCAATCGTTGATAATGTGCGTCGCTGGCTTCGTCCACAATTCTGCTTCTTCGTAGTGCGTGAACTACCTGCCTTCGATATGGGCAACATTATTCTGCGTCAGTTGCGAGGATCAGAGGCTTATGCGCTCTTTATGTGTACTGCTGGCGAGGAATTTGAGACTTTCCAGAAACGCCTGAAAACAGAGGGCGATATGGTACGCGTGTTTATTGCCGATGCACTGGGTTCTGTGATTGCCGAAAAGTGTGCCGATCAAATGGAGAATAGTCTGCAACTCAGCATTGATAAACTGGGTTGGAAACACACCAACCGCTTCTCGCCCGGCTATTGCGGTTGGCACGTCAGTGAACAGCAAAAGCTTTTCCCGCTGTTCGACGGACATACCTGTGGCATCACGCTGACGGAATCGTCGCTGATGGTTCCCATCAAGAGTGTCAGCGGTATTATCGGCTTGGGAAAAGAAGTCCGCAGACTGGACTATACCTGCGGACTCTGTACGTTTGAAAAATGTTATAAGCGCAAGAAAAAGGCTTGAATTTCCTTTTACCTTTTTACTTTTTTACCTTTAACAGTTGTTTGGCAACAGTGACAGCCGAGTTTGCATTATCGCTATAGCCGTCGGCTCCAATCTCGTCGGCAAAGCCTTGAGTGACGGGGGCACCACCCACCATTACCTTCACCTGATTGCGAATACCTGCTTTTTCGAGGGCGTCAATGACCTCTTTCATATAGCCCATTGTGGTAGTCAGCAGAGCGCTCATGCAAAGGATGTCGGGCTGATTCTCCTTGATAGCCTCAATAAACTTGTCGGCAGAAACGTCGATACCAATGTTGACGACTTCGAAGCCACAACCTTCGAGCATAGAGGCCACTAGGTTCTTACCTATATCATGCAGGTCGCCTTTAACGGTGCCAATAACAACTTTACCCAAAGAGGTGGAGGCCGTTCCTGAGAGCATCGGCTTCAGTAGTTCGAGTGCGGCTTTCATGGCACGCCCAGCCATCAGCAACTGAGGTACAAACGCTTTACCATCCTGGAAACGCTGACCCACTTCACCCATCGCACGAATCATCTGACCATTGATAAGGTCTTGTGGGGCAATGCCCTGAGCGATGGCGTCCTTGGTTGCAGCAGCAGCCTCATCGCTCTTTCCATTGAGGATGGCTTGATACAAACGCTCTTGAGGAGTGTTTGTTGAGGTAAGAGGTGAGTGGTGAGAGGTAAGAGATATGTTCTGCTGCGGAATCGTAGGGCTGGAGTATTCTCTTACCCCTAACCTCTCACCTCTGACATCTGATAACGGCGACAACCTGATTCCTGGCACAGGCTCTATTGCTTTGGCGAATAGTCGGATATGTGCATCCGTCGTACCACAGCAACCACCAATGATGTTCAGGCGGTGGTTCTCTAACAGCGGCCAGACATCAGCCAGCAGACTCTCAGGAGTCTTGCTATAATGTCCGTTGCCATCGGGTATTCCTGCATTGGGATAGAGGCTCACCCTTGTATCAAATTGTGCCAGACGACATACGAGAGACGCCATCTGAGGCACGTCGGATACGCAGTTGATGCCTACGGAGAAAATGTCAGAAGCAAGAGTGTCCAAAAACTCCATGATATCCTGTCCCAACATATTATGACCATCAGGCGTAGAGACGCTGAAACTGAGCATAATGGGCAGTTGGGGAGCAATACCCTTGGCTTCTTCTATGGCGATGCGAGCGATTTCTACATCAAAGATGGTTTCGATGAGCAAGGCATCCACGCCACCATCGGCAAGTGCTTGTATTTGCTCGGCATAAGCAGTATGGAGAGCGGCAGCAAATTCCACCTTCTTTCCTTTCTCCTCTTCGCTTACAAAAGTACGGCTTGTGGGACCGATGCTGCCAACCACGTAGCGGGGTTTGTCTGGCGAACTGAATTCGTCGGCACACTGACGAGCTAAACGAGCCGCAGCAAGGTTGATTTCGCGACAGTATTCCTGCATGCCGTAATCGCCCATCGAGATACGCTGGGCATTAAACGTGTTGGTTTCAATGATATCAGCACCCGCTTCAAGGTATTTACGATGAATGTCACGGATGATGTCTGGCTTAGTGAGCACAAGCACATCGTTACAACCTTTAAGGTCGATGGGATGTTGGGCAAAGCGCGTCCCACGGAAATCCTCCTCAGTAAGATGGTATTGCTGAATCATCGTACCCATCGCACCATCGAGAAGCAGGAGCCTACCCCCGCCCCCTCCCAAAGGGATGAGAGTTTTTTTCGACGATTCAATGGATTGAATAATTCTTTCCACTTCAATGTCGGCCTCATCCTTCAATTCATCATGGTGAATGGTAATGACACTAGCCCCTTCCTTTGGGAGGGGTTGGGGGTGGGTTTTGTATTCCTCAACGATGCGCAGGGCTTGTTCCACCTCCCGCTCGTTGTGGAAGTCCATCTCAATATGAACCCCCTCGCCACCAATGTTGTCGAGCAAAGGCTTTAATTCGTCGAGAGTTACCCAACAAGCCATGATGCTCTTGCCACCAGCCAAAATCTTCTTATAGAGGTCGTACCACTTCGGCGAGCCGCCTTGTGGTTCTCCCACACCTGGCGTCCATTGAATAGCGTTCAGTTCTTCGATTTCCAGAAGGGCATCCAAATGGTGCATGGCACCTACGCCATCCAAATGATAGAGCGTATAGTCAATCTTCTGACATTGTTCACGAATAAACGGCTGTACGAAGCGACGGTAGTCATCGACGCTAATCATTGTCGAGATGTCGCTCTGCAACTTCGACATCTTGCCAGGAGCCCACGACGAGAAATAACAAAACGCCATCTCGTCGCCCTCGCGAATGATGTCGTAAAGCTCGTCGAACACATGGAAATAGATGTCGTTAATCTGCTGCATCTGATGTTCCAGCACCTCGGGCTGCATCACCGTGTCGAGTAAAACCTTGTCCGTTCCCTTGATAGCCGCCAACACGTCAAGACCCTCCATCAGGTCTGGCATACCCACATAGTAATGCCCCTGGGCCTTTTGTTTGCAAGCCCTGAGGAGTTCCTTATGCAGCAACCAATTGGGATGGTTGGGGTCAAAGACGATATCATCAGAATAATTGGGATTGGGATGAATCCAAATGGTATCTTCGCCACCTTCGAAAACACCTCCAAGGATTGCTGCCAACGAGCCTGGTCCCAAATGTGTATTTGCTACAGGCAACATATCGGCCATCAACGAGGAGTGCGCCACATACCAATCAAGATACGCTGCACGCCATTCTGGGTCGAACCAGCGCTGATTCAGATCGCGATAGGGCTGGGGCGCAGGAATATCAGCATGGGGTTTGACACCTTCCTGAAAGTGTTCCCACATATTGAGCACAATGCCTTTGTGGTTCCACCAGTCGATATAGTGTTTCTTCGTCTCTTCGAGATTCGGTTTCCAAGTATTCATCATTGTTTGTTGATTTTTTCAGTAAGTCTGTGGTGTCCCTCCGTGAGGCTCTCTGCATGATTGGAGAAGGGCATATAGACGTCGGCAAACCCTCCTTCAGGAATATCGATATCTATCGTGAAGACGCCTTCGTGGATACGCCATTCCACCTTTACCATACCAAATGCGCTCATCGTGGAGCCCTTGCACCAAACGATGTCGCTAACGGGATGCGGCTGGATCTCTATCAAATCACCTGTACGCTGGATGCCCAAGAGGTCAGGTATCAGGAAATTCTCGATGTGTGCCATCATAAAGTGGTTCATCGACGCACCCATATCAGGATTCCATTGCTCTGTCAGCGTGGTGTGTCCCTTCTTGATTTGATAACCATAGCCAGGTACATCGTCGTGGTTCAGCATCGCGTAGAGCAGGTCACGCTGGTTGTTGTCTATCAATACAGAAAAGAGATACCTATTGCCCACATCGCCTGTTGTCAGACGCGTTCCGTGGGTTTTGATATCGTTGATCAGATGCTGGAGCACAGCCTGATAGTCGTCCTCAGGAACTAACTTCAAGTATAGTGGTAAGGCCAAGGAACACTGACTGCCTGAGCCATAGGTCTTTTTCTCTGCATTGTAAAAGGTACGATTGAAGGCCTGACGAATATTGTCTGCCTGCATGTTGAACCGTTCGGCATCCTCCTTATGCCCTAACAGCTTGGCGATTACGTACATATTACACATCCACTGATAATAGTGGGCTGTCGATACCAAAGGTATGGGGGTGTTCTGCGAGAAACCTGCACGGCCAGGTCCATAGTCGTACCAGTCACCCAATCCTTGTTTCAAAATGTAGCAGGAGTCCTGAGTGGCCAGATAATCTACATAGCGTTTCATGGCATCATAATGGCGCTCAGCCAAATCGAGGTTGCCATAATGCCGCAAGCAGAGCATGGGTAAGGCAATGATGGCTCCACCCCATTCGGGTGACTCTTGGAACGGCTTGGCCCACGAGCCTGTAAACTGCGTGTATTCTGGTGCTATTTCAGGCATGGAACCATCGGGATGCTGTGCATCCACAATGTTTTGCATGGTCTGCTCTATCATTGGGTAGGCGTCGTAGTTATATACCAGTGCCTCGCCATTCAGCCAGTCTTGTTCCAACCAGCCGAGCTTTTCGCGCGAAGGACAGTCTGTCCACACTGCCTGCCAATTACTTCTGATAGCACGGTCTATCAACTGGTGGGTAGCATTGATACGCGGATTGCTGCATTCAAACGAACCGATGCGCTCGGCAGAATTGTAGACGAAGCACGACTCTACCTTCTTCAGGACGTCAATGTCGCCCTCAATCTGAAGATATCTGAACGAATAGTAAGAGAATCGCGGATGCCAAACTTCAGCATTTCTCACACCTCTCACCTCTTTCCTCTCACCTCTTAATATATAGGTATAATAGTGGGGACGGCCCGTCTGTCGTTGATTCACCAGTCCGTCTTTATCCAACGTCTCTCCTGGGGTCAGCTTCAATCGCTGTCCGGCTTTGCCCTCGACAGTTATCTCTGGATAGCCTGCGAGGTTCTGGCCCATGTCGAGCACAAGGAGGCTATCGCCCTGCCACTTCAGTACCTGCTTGACAGGGAAGCGTTCCATAATCTTTACGGGTTGGACTATTTGCGGGCGCAGCTCCCCTTTGGGGGCTTCCATGATGACTACTGGCTTCCAGTCTTTAAACTCTAAACTCTCAACTCTCACCTCTTGGCGTGCGTCATAATCTTCACCACCATAGAGGCTGTTAAAGGTGATGGGGCTCTCCGTCCATTGCCACTTGCCGTCACTGAACAAGTGCTCACGCATACCATCTTCGTATGTGACGTAGAGCAGACATAGTAAGGTAGGAGGGCCAAACGACACCTTCAACTTCGTGTAACGACCGCCTTGCTCGTTGTAAAAGCCATTGCCCAACAGCACACGCAACTCATTATCGCCCTGATGAATCTGCCGGGTGACGTCATAGGTATTGAAGAACACTGTTTTATCGTAGTCGCTCCACGTGGGAGAAAATTCTGACTCACCCACCTTCTCACCATTGATAGTAGCCTCATAGAATCCCAAGCCGCAGATGCGCAACTCGGCTTGCTTCACCGCCTTGTAGGGTCTGAAGCTACGGCGCAGGATGATGCTACGTCTCGACAAGGGGGCAGCCTTGTCCCATGCGGCCTTGCTCTCCTTCAGAATACTACCCGAATAGTGGCGGCCCGCTGGTGTGTTTGTATCAGCTTTTGTAATGGCACCTATCCACTGAGCATCGCCAAAGACGTTTGTTTGTGCAAAGTCCTTGTCACCTGCCAGTGCCGTTAACGGTAGCACAAATCCTATCAGTAGTGTTATTAAGCCTTGTCTCATACACATATTAAGACGCTTACACCGCCCTTTTTGTCATCAAGTGTTGACGATTATACGAGCAGGTGATAGGTGCCTCCGGCTAGGGGCTTGACAACGCTTTTCATCTCAAGTTGGAAAAGGAGGGCGGTGAGTTGACCGATGGGGATGTTGGTCTTGACGCTGATGATGTTCAGTTGCAGATCATTGGTTTGCTGGAGAAGGGTGACGACTTGCTGTTCTTGGGGTGTGAGGTCAGGGAACAGTTGGCGCTCAACGGCTTCAGGTTGCTGTTTCAGCGTCTGCCAACCCATGCTTTCCAGGAAGTCAGAAACTGAGGTGATGAGTGCTGCCGTATTGTTGCGTATCATCTTGTTGCAGCCTTCGCTGAAAGGCATTCCTACGGCTCCAGGGAATGCGAAGACGTCGCGCCCGTATTCCTGTGCGATACGGCATGTGATGAGCCCTCCGCCCTTGATGGCGCTTTCCACGAGAATGGTCCCGTCCGAAATACCTGCTACAATGCGGTTGCGCTGACGGAAATTGTTGGGTAATGCCTCCGTCTGGCTCATATACTCGGTGAGTAGTCCGCCCTGTGAAAGCATCTTGGCGGCAATGTCGCGATGAGCATAGGGATAGATCTGGTCCAGTCCATGTGCCAGCACACCCACCGTTTCGAACCCCTGTTGCAGGGCGTTGTTATGGGCACAAACGTCAATCCCATAGGCCAGTCCGCTGACTATCAAGACCTGTGGGCACAGCGTGCGCAGGTCAGTAATGAAACGACGGATGAGGTCCTGTCCGTACGTTGTGCAATGGCGTGTACCCACGATGTTGAGCACGTAGCGCTGGTTGAGGTCGGCACTACCTTTATAATAGAGCAGCAGGGGTGCATCTGGACATTCGCTGAGCCGCTGGGGATAGTCGGCATCGCCCAAAGTCAACACGCGGATATTGTTTTTGGTGACAAACTCCATCTCGGCAGCAGCCCTGTGCAAGGCATTGTCCCAATTTTTCATCGCCTCGCGCAAACGGGGGGTAGCGTCATGGATTACGTCGTCAATATTGTTGCGATGGTCATAGACATCTTTGCTGCTACCCAACGTCTGGTAGAGTTGCAGGGCTATCTGCTGGTTGAAACCCACCATGCGGGTTAGGGCTATCGAGTAGTATATTTCGTCAGAGTTGGTCATTTTATTTCGTTATTACGTTATTACGATATAACGGTATTTCGGCTATTCGTTATTTCGATTGAATGTATTCGCGAAAAGCATTGTCGTAGTCTTCGCTATTGCCCAATCGTCCGTTGACGAGGCACACCAGCGTGATATCGCCACGAAAACAGAGTGCATCGTCGGAGGCACGGAAGATGTCCTGATGGAAGATGTACTTGATGCCCTCCTTTTCGAGCCACAGACGCGAGATGAATTCATCATCGCAACGCAGGGGGGTCTTGAAGTCGAGTTTCATGCGAGCCACCACAGCGTCGACACCTTTCGCGTGCATCTCGGCAAAACTCAGGCCACACTCCTTCAGAAAGAGGTGACGCGTATGCTCTGTATAGTGGAGGTAATTGGCATTGTTGACAATGCCCTCGATGTCGCACTCGTAGTCGCGCACCTCCATTCGGGTTTCAAAAACGTATTTATTCATTTTCTTTGCGTTATGACGTTATAATGGGATAACCTTATTTCGATAATTTGTTTCTCTTCAAATATTCATAGCCAATGCGACAGCGAAGGCAGTCTTTTTTGTCGCAATATTCTTTCTTCAACTGGATAAGGGCCTGTGAGTCGCCTGCCGTCTTGACCTCTAGGCCACACTCCTGCCACATGCGGATGATGTGATTATTCTCTGCCTTCAGTTGCTCCAGAAAGTCGAAAGCCCTGTCGCATAGCTCCTCGCGAGACGTATGCCGGCCATAAGCGAAGAGCACAGGAACACAGGTGTTGATGATAAGAAGATTGATGCTAAAGGGCGATAGTTGTTTGGCATTACGCATACTCTCCGAGCCAAACGTGTAATGCGTTTCCCAGTAGGGCGTCACTTGGGTGTGCAACCGCTCTGCCAGACTGGCCATATCCCTGCACTCGATGAGTTGCGAAAGTCCCGCCCGTTGGTGATAATACAAATTGGCCAATTGGGAAATGCGGATATGCGGAAAGTTCTGTGGACGCAGTCGCAGGAATCGCCAGCGCTTATAATCCATTGGCTCCAACGAGAACTTATGGGCCAAATACTGGTATTCATTGCGTAGCTTGGCAAAATAGCCCTCGTTCAGCGCATCCTTCTGGTAACGTTCAGGAATGGCCTTCAATTCCAGAAGTCCTGCCTGTCCCATGAAGATGGCCTCAATCTGGAAGAGGTCGTCGCGGTGTTTCGCCACCGCATTCAGAGGAATGTGACGCGCCCACTCCTCGAAAGCGTCGCCATTGATGCCAAAACCGTAGTTGCGGGCCAGCGTTGTGAAGTAGGCATCTTCCCATGATCCACTGGCTTGACGTGCACGTTCCTGGATGGCAATGGTCTTCTGTTCCAGACGTTCTGTTTGCAGAGCAGCCATCCAAGCGTGAATCGTCAGTGGCGCCAACTCAGGAATGATACGATAGCAGGGAGGATAAGAATCGGTCTTGATAAGTTCCTCATAGTTTTCTTTGACAGACTGCGGTACAGCCAATACTAACTGAGGCAGGAAGTCGCCTTTCTGCGTCTGTACCTCGCGATCGGCTTCACCCACTACATGGAGAATCACATTATTGTAATTCGCATCTTGGTCGTGGCCATGTACATACCAATGCGACGAACAGTCGTGAATCTCGACATTGCCCACCCATAGCGTACCACCAATCTTCACCTTGGCGTTGAAAAAGTCTGGGCCCGCATTGCGATTATGCAATCCAGGATCCAGCACCTCTACCACGCGTCCGTCAGTGGTTTCCATTCCTGTCATGGGCCACATCTTGTGCTTCCAACAATAGTGCAAAAGCTGTTCCATGCTGCAAAAATAAAAAAAAATAATGAATTATGCATTATGAATTATGAATTATTTCGTATCTTTGCCCGTAGAAACCAAAAAACAAGCGACTATGAGTAAGCATAAGAGTGGCAAACGACTGACCAAGCAGCGTCTGGCAGAGATGTTGCAGACGCTGTTCCAGCAGCATCCGAACGAGACTTTTTCGTTGAAGCAGATCTTCCGTGAGTTGAAGCTTTCTACCCATCCTGCTAAGATGTTAGCGGTGGATGTGATGGACGAAATGGTGTGGGACGACTTCCTGACGAAGGCGTCGGACAATTCCTATTGTCTGAATCTGAAGACCCAGGTACAGGAAGGTACCTTTATCCGCAAGGCCAATGGCAAGAACTCGTTCCAGCCTGACGATGGCAGCAAGAACATCTTTGTGTCGGAGCGCAACTCGCTGTTTGCCATGAATGGCGACCGTGTTCGTGTGGCCATGATGGCACGCAGGGAGAAACACATGAAGGAAGCTATGGTGGTTAAAATTCTCTCGCACAAACGCGACCAGGCCGTAGGTAAGCTGAAAGTAGAGAAAGACTATGCCTTCCTCGTGACCGAAGGAAACATCTTTGTGCATGATATCCTGATTCCCAAGAAGAAACTGAAGGGTGGTAAGACGGGCGATAAGGCCGTAGTGAAAATCACCCAGTGGCCCTCGAAGGATTCAAAGAATATTGTGGGTGAGGTGATTGACGTATTGGGTAAGGAAGGCGACAACAATGTGGAGATGCACGCCATTTTGGCCCAATATGGTTTGCCTTACTCTTATCCCAAAAACGTTGAGGAAGCCGCAGAGAAAATCGATCCAGGCATTACGGAACAGGAAATCAAGCGGCGCGAGGACTTCCGTGATGTGTGGACCTGTACTATTGACCCCAAGGACGCCAAGGACTTCGACGATGCACTGAGTATCAGACCTGTCAGCGAAAAAGCTAAAAGCCAACTATGGCAAGTCGGTGTACACATTGCCGACGTGTCGCACTATGTGAAAGAGGGCTCCATCATTGACAAGGAAGCCACAAAGCGTGCCACCAGTGTCTACTTGGTCGACCGCACCATCCCCATGTTGCCAGAGCGTTTGTGTAACTTTATCTGTTCGCTGCGTCCTGACGAAGAGAAGCTCTGCTATAGCGCTATCTTCGTGTTGGACGAAGAGGCAAACGTCAAGGACTTCCATATTGCGCATACCGTTATCAAGAGCAATCGCCGCTATGCCTACGAAGAGGTGCAGGAAATACTTGAGGCTAGTTATTCTGGTAAAACTAGTAAATCTAGTAAGACAAGTGATACTAGTGAGGAGGAAGCTAACCTCTGCCTCCTCGACAAGTTGGCCAAACACCTGCGTGAACGCCGCTTCAAGGGTGGCAGTGTGAAGTTCGATCGTGAGGAGTTGCATTTCGATATTGATGAGAAAGGCAAGCCCATTCGCGCCTACTTCAAGAAGTCGAACGATGCCACGCAGCTCATCGAAGAGTTCATGTTGCTGGCCAATAAATACGTTGCAGAAAGTATCGGAAAGGTTCAGAGTACTCGGAGTAATCAGAATAATCAGAAGAAGGCCAAGAAGACCTTCGTCTACCGTATTCACGATCAGCCAGATCCCACCAAGTTGGAGGCGCTGCGTGAGTTTGTCGTTAAGTTCGGTTATAAGATGAAGACTTCTGGCACAAAGGGTGCTATCTCGCGTTCGCTCAATGCGCTGATGGACAGCTGTCAGGGTAAGAAGGAACAGAATCTGATAGAGACGGTGGCCCTGCGAGCTATGATGAAAGCTAAGTATTCGACCCACAACATCGGACACTATGGACTGGCCTTCGACTACTATACCCACTTCACGTCGCCCATCCGCCGTTATCCAGACACGATGGTGCATCGTTTGCTGACGAAATACCAGGATGGTGGACGCTCAGCCAATCAGGAGAAGTACGAGGAGTTGTGTGAGCATTGCTCTGATATGGAACAGACTGCCCAGCAGGCTGAGCGCGACAGCATCAAGTATAAGATGGTGGAATTCATGGCTGATAAGATCGGTAACGAATACGATGCACACATTTCTGGCATCCAGTCGTATGGTATCTACTGCGAGATTGACGAGAACCATTGCGAAGGTATGGTACCTATGCACGATCTGGATGACGACTACTACGACTTTGACGAACGCAACTACTGCCTCGTAGGTCGTCGCCATCATAACAAATACCAGTTGGGCGATCCCATTCGCATTAAGGTAGCTCGTGCCAATATTGAGAAGCGCCAGCTGGACTTCGCTTTGGCGGAAGAAGCAACCAAAAAGAGAAAGTAAAACGATAAAATCAGGTTTAAAAACCAATATGAAACGACAGAAGATTGTAACCTTCGGAGAATTGCTGCTCCGATTCTCTAAGCCCAACCAGCTGAGGCTGACGCAGGGCGATATGTTTACCAGCAAGTATGGTGGTAGCGAGGCTAATGTGGCCGTGTCGCTGGCCACCCTTGGCGAGGACGTCACCTACATTACCCGTCTGCCTGACACACCAGTGGGACATGCTGGTGCGCAATGTCTGGCACAGCTGGGTGTAGATATCAGTCACGTGATTTATGGCGGACAGCGCATCGGCACCTATTATTTCGAGCCTGCTGCCGGTATGCGTGCTGCCAAGGTCGTTTACGACAGGGCCAATTCTGCTTACTACGACCTGAAGCCAGGCATGATTCCTTGGCGCGAGATACTGAAGGATGCAGATATCTTTCAGGTTTCAGGCATTACTGCAGCCATATCCCGACAAGCTGCAGATGCCACCTTCGAGGCGCTCGACATTGCTGAGGAGATGGGACTCACCATTTCGTTCGACATCAACTATCGCAAAAACCTGTGGAAGTATGGGGCTGACCCTCGTCAGACGCTGCAACGGATGTTGTCACGCTGCGACATGATGTTTGGTGATGCCATTGAGTTTGAATGGATTTCAGAACACAAGCAACCCCCATTTACTGCTACGGATTCGAACTTTGAGATGCAGATGGACGAGTATGGCGAGTGGTTCGACGAACTGCACGCACAATTCCCTCGTTGCAAGCATTGGCTCATGGGTATGCGCAATATGGTGGCTTCGAATCACCACACGCTGACAGCCTTATTGTGGACAGAGGGGAAACTGCTTAAAGCACCCATCATGGATATCACAGACGTGGTAGACCCTGTGGGTGTGGGTGATGCCTTTATGGGAGCCTTCCTGCATGCCATCACAGAATTTCCTGGTGATCGTCAGCGACAACTGGAATATTCGCTGGCCGCAGCAGCATTGAAGAACACCATTCCTGGCGACTTCAACCTCTCGACGGACGATGAAATCAGAGGTGTGATAGACCATCGTTATAATGAAAATACTTTGTATAAAACCATAGAATAGAACCGTTATGAAGAAAGAAATCATTGGCTATGCCCTAATTGCGTTGGGCATTGTGTGCCTTGGATGGTTCATCAAGGCTGGTATCGACAACTTTACGGAGAAGGACCGCAAGGTGACTGTGAAGGGTTTGGCGGAGCGTGAGGTTCCTGCTGATAAGGTAACGTGGAGTATTGGCACGAAGGTGACTGGTAACGACCTGCCGCAACTCTACGAGAGCATCAGCTACCAGACGCAGAAAATCAAGAACTTCTTGCTGAAGTATGGTCTGCCCGAAAAGGAGATTACGGTGAATCCACCATCCATCACCGATTTGGAGGCTCGTGAGTGGGGTGATAACCGTCGCGACTTCCGCTATATCGTGAACACCACGATCACAGTAGCAACCAACAAGGTAGAAGAGGTTAACAAAGCTATCTCCAAGCAGGCAGAATTGTTGAAGCAGGGTGTAGCGCTGGGTGAGAACTACCCACAGTATGAGTATGCTTCGTTCCAACAAATGAAACCAGAGATGATGGCTGAGGCTATCAAGAATGCCCAAAAGACGGCAGACCAATTTGCTGAAGCCAGCAATTCTACCTTGGGAAAGATATTGACAGCCGACCAAGGACAGTTCTCTATCGACAACCGTGACGAGAACACACCGTATATCAAGAAGTTACGCGTGGTAACTACTGTTACCTACTCGCTGAAGAACTGACAATAATATGTCACTAGACAAGAAATTCTCCTCGTTAGGGAGGATTTCTTGCTTTTTATATGTCACAAATAGTCTCTTTCTGCGTATATGATGTAGAAAGAGTAAAAACAGTATGACTGAAGAAGAGTTTCAGCAGGCAATAGAACGGCTTCGGCCACAATTGACAGAACAGGCTCGACGCTATCTGACGGATGGTGGGGAGGCGGAGGATGCTGTGCAGGACGCTTTACTTCGTCTGTGGCAAATGTACGAACAGTTACACCCGCCCATTGATAGATTAGCGATGGTACTGACGCGAAATATTTGCATTGACTTGTTGCGCCGACGGCCTCGTTCGGTATGTCGAGCTATTGCTGTTGATAACGAAACATCTGAGGTCGATGAACATGAGCGTATAGAACGCATGATGGCAGTGATAGATACACTACCAGAGTTGCAACAAACGTTACTTCGACTGAGACATATGCAAGGAATGGAAATGAAGGAATTAGCCTCGCTGTTCCAAATGAACGAAGCAGCAGTGCGAAAGGCATTAAGCCGAGCGAGAATGACTGTAAGAAAACAATATTTAATACGACTGAATGATGAGAGCAAAACATGACATAAGGACACTGACCAATCGTTTCTTCCAGGGGGAGACAACGCTTGGGGAGGAACGTTTGCTATACCAGCTATATCGACGCAACGACGTGCCGCAAGACTTGTTGCCTTACCGCGACATATTCCTTGATATGGCTGCTATGGAGTTGGCTGCCAAGACTATTCCGCTTCAGAAACATCGTTTCTCTCGTCGGTGGTTGATGGCTGCTTCAGTGGCACTGGCGCTTGGTCTTGGCAGCATTCTGCTGTTCCAACGTTCTCAGCAGGACGAATGTGTTGCCTATATCTACGGTAAGAAAACAACAGACCCTGCGGTTGTGATGGGTGAATTGGAACGTTCAATAATAAGTATGAAGGCAGATGAACAGCAAGATAATGTGGAGAGTCTGCTTAACGAGATGTTTAATATGGAATAAGGTATATGCTTATGATGAGGTTATTGATACTGACGACCTTTATGGTTTGTAACTTGATGGTCATGGCACAGAGAGGGCTGCATATTGAACCGCTGTTTGAGGGAAAGGTCATTCCACAGGAGCGCATGGTGGAGACACGAGTGCGTGGCCGCTCGCTCAGCAAGTATGGCCTGACTTTCTTCCGTAGCTTACGTTTTGAAGCGGGAAAGAAAGAGCGTGAACAAGTAGTCCGGTTGATAGAACAAGATTTGGAAGGATTGCCAGAGACTGACTATCAGCGTAGTCGGGGCAAGTGGAAAGAGCACATCTATTTATTGTTGCCCAAAGTGAATGGGAATCAGCGTATGCTTTGTTATAAACAAGAAGATGAAGAGGTGCTGATTATCTATTTGGAGGGTCCAAAGGCTTCGTTGGAGAGTTTAAAGAAAATGTCAAATTAAACGATATGTAATCATGATTAGAAAACTATTTTTACTGACGGCACTGACGGCCTGTATTACCGTGCAGGCTCATGAGTTAGGAGATACGCTTGTTATCAGGGATGCCCACAAGGTAACGATTGTCACCAATGACTCGCTTCAAAAAATCAAAGTGATGGGTATGGAAGACAACGAGGATTATGTCTACGAGAACTCCATTCAACTGGTCGACTCGAATTATGTAGGTGAGCAACGCACGACGTACCACGACTTGGATGCCCTTGGATTCCCCGTTAGCAAACGCGACACGACCCGCCATCGCCGTGGGGTCGTCGTTTACGGCACCATGCACTGGTGGTTAGGTTTCAATGCAGGCATCAGCCCGGATTTTAGTTTTTCGACATTCCGCTCCTTAGAGGCTGCATGGAACATTCTGCAATTCGAGATAGAACCGTACCATAACTATCGGCGTACTATGCGACGCTATGAGTTTGGACTGGCTCTTCAGGCACGCAACTATCGCTTTGATATGCCCAGTATGCTCAAGAAGGATGCTACGGGTAGCGTCTTCTTTGGCGATTTCCCCGTCGGCACCGAGGACCATAAGACTGATGTCTATGTCTTCAGCCTCTCTGTCCCCCTCCTTTATAGCCAGCGGCTCGGACGTCACAGCCCGTGGCGCATAAAACTTGGAGCTTTGCTGAATTTCAACTGCTATGGTACGCTTCGCAATAGCTATACCATGGGTGACTACGATTACGAGGAAACGGTACACAAGATAGACTATCGGCCTTTTACAGTCGACTTGATGGGAATCATTCGCTACAAATGGATTGGCTTTTACCTGAAGTATTCACCTATGAGCGTTTTCAAGAATGGCCGAGGACCTGAATTCCGTTCGTTGTCGTTTGGATTATATCTCTGAAAACAGGTTCCCCCAAGGATAACTGCCAGGTTTCAGCGTTACCAATGTGCCATTATCGGCACACATCTGTACGATGCCAGGGGCTATTTGGCCGACTATGTCGAATTGAGTCCAACCAAGGGTCTTTAACGTGGCCCATGCCGTAGCACCGCCTTCAATGATTAAATGGTCTGGACGGTGTTGGGCAACCAGCTCCATTGTCTTCTGCGCCATGACGGTGCGCAGATGGACGGCAACCTCCTTACCTGTGCGATGTGTATAGGGAATCGTGAGGATGAGGCTGTGGCTCCCTATATAGGCACTAGTGTCCCAAAGGCTGATATCGTGATTGCCGTCGTATACTTTGCGAGGCATGGGGGCAACAGGGATACTTAAATCTAATGGTTTGCTCTGCGTTGAGCCGCAGAGGATAAGCGTGTCTTTAGAGGTGAGAGGTTTGAGGTTTGAGATTTGAGGGTTGACTTGAGGCGACAGCAAAGCAGAAAACAAGTCTGCGGCTCCGGCGAAAATCGTCTTTCCGTCATTGTATTTTGCAATAACACGCCGGATGTCTTCCTCATTTTCTGCATCGGGCATAATGATGTCTTTCGACTCAGCATTTGGGAAACGCTCTCTGAGGAAAGAAGTCTTGGCAGGGAACTCAGGGTCATAGCTGAAAGCTGTCTCGGATATTGGCACATCTCTTACCTCTTGCTTCTCACCTCTCACCTCTTTTATATAATAGACTCCGTTCTTGATGATGCGCCCCTTCGAAGGGTTGGCAGGCAGATATACGGCACGCTGATAACCCGTAGACTCCATGAGTGCTGTCAGCTCAGCCACCACGTGCCCTCGTAGGGCAGAGTCGGTTTTCTTGAAGAGGTGAGGGGTAAGAGGTGAGAGGTGAGAGGGATTCGCCATGCCACACTCTGCTTTGCAGAGAATACGATGGGTTTCAGCAACGGCTTCAGCTTCTGTCATGGAGCGGGTGTCTGTGGCGATAACCGTTGTCTGTGCTGCGATATTATCGCAGCATAGGGGACTGCCACAAACCAAACTCACCTGCTGTCCTTGACTGAACGCAATGCCCGCCATTTCGGCAGCCCCTGTGATGTCATCGGCAATGACTATCATGCTTGTTGTTTGTTTTTCCGATAGATTGCCATTCTTGTTGCGTAGTCGATAGAGAGTGTCATTGCGCTATCGTTAGCAATGCCTTTGCCAGCTACGTCGAAAGCCGTTCCGTGATCTACGCTGACGCGGATGATGGGCAGGCCAAGGGTGATGTTGACACCACTGGCAGAATCCATCTTGCCCGTCTCCTTATTCCAGTTGAAGGCGCAAACCTTCAGGGGGATATGCCCCTGATCGTGATACATCGCCACACATCCGTCGAACTGACCGCATTTAGCTTTGGCAAAAATGCTGTCTGGGGGAACAGGTCCCTCAACATCGAAACCACGTTGGCGCAGTTCCTCAATGGCAGGGATAATCTCTTCGGCCTCCTCATAGCCGAACATGCCATTCTCGCTGCTGTGGGGATTGAGACCTGCTACACCGATATGGGGTTTCTCAATACCAAACTGTCGACAAGCGTCGTCTATAAGCTCTACACACTCAATGACGCGTGCCTTCTTCACCAAGTCGCAGGCCTTTCTCAAGGGAACATGCGTCGAGACGTGGATGACGCGGATGTTCTCGTCAGCCAGCATCATGGCATACTTCTTCGTATTCGTAAAGGTGGCGTAAATCTCCGTATGTCCGTCGTAATGGTGGCCCGCCAGATTCAGCGCCTCCTTGTTTAGAGGGGCTGTCACTGTACCATCCACCTCGTCAGCCATCGCCAGTTCGATGGCCTTTCGTATATACTGGAAGGCGGCATTGCCACATTGTGCCTGTACCTTGCCGAACTCGAAGGTTGCAAGGTCGACGCACTTCAGGTCGATAACATCAATGGTGCCATACTGGAACTTGGCTTCCTTGACGTTATTGATGGCATTTACCATTAGGTTAAAGCCTAAAAGTCCCACAGCCTGTTGCATAATGGCAGCGTCGCCAGTGACGACAGGGCGGCACTTCTCGTAGGTTTCTTTTCTATTCAGGGCGCGAACGGTAATCTCAGGACCGATGCCTGCGGGGTCGCCCATCGTGATGGCTAATATGGGGAGCCTACCCCTAACCCCTCCCAAAGAGGAGGGGGACTGATTTGTATGATTCATTAGTATAGGGAATTATAGATGTTTCTTGCGTCTTGTTCCGTGACTTCGCGCGGATTGTTCTTCAGCAGGCGCTGTACCTGCATGGCAGCTTTGGCCATACCGTCGACGGCAGTCTGCGGGATGCGCAGTGCCGTCAGTTTATCGGGAATACCGACGGCGGCAGCCAAACGGTAGATGAAATCGACGCCACGCCGGGCGGTCTCTTCGTCATCCTTGCCAGGCTGACAACCAAGGGCAACGGCCACCTCTGCATGTCGCTTCACATTGGCGGTCATGTTGAACTTCATCACGCTGGGCAACAAGATGGCATTCGATAGTCCGTGGGGGATGTGGAACTCACCACCCAGGGGATAGCTCAAGGCATGAACGGCAGCCGTGTTGACGGGACCTAAGCATAATCCGCCATACAGCGAACCGAAGGCCAACGCCTCACGTGCTTCTACGTCTTTGCCATCCTTGACGGCACGCTCCAAATGGGCTGCAATGAGACGGATACCCTGTAGGGCATAGATGTCGACAGACGGATGGGCAAACTTATTGGTGTATGCCTCTATGCAATGCGTCAGCGCGTCCATACCCGTGTCAGCAGTCACCTTCGCTGGTACTGTCCACGTCAGTTTGGGGTCAACGTAGGCAGCATCAGCAATGAGGAAGGGCGAAACAATGCCCTTCTTCAGGTGGTCGCGCTCGTCCAAAAGAATTGCGTTAGGCGACACCTCTGATCCTGTTCCTGCCGTTGTGGGCAGACAGGCAAACCAAAGACCGTGCTTCTTGATAAATCCTGTGCCGAAGCAGTCTTCCACCTGTTGGTCTGAATAGGTGAGGCTTGCCACGAGCTTAGTGACGTCGAGCACAGAGCCGCCTCCGATACCCACCACGCTATCAGCCTTGAACTGACGAGCCACCTCCAAAATCTTCTTGAAGTCGTTGACAGTCGGCTCTGCCACGATATCCTGGAAAACCTCAATGCTGATACCAGCCGCTTTGAGGTCCGCTAACGGTTCTTCTATGAGTGGTAGGATGGGGGGTGCTGTCAGCACAAACAAGCGCTGCAGGCCCATCTTCTTATAATCGTCTACGAATGTCTGGATGCAGCCCGTGCCAAACACGATTTTCTGTGGCTGCAATAGTGTAATTGCTTTCATAATGTTTGACTCTGTTGTCTATACCTATTTTATATTATAGACGAACGCCCTCTGGTTTTGTCATCGTGTTTGACTATTGCGAGCCCCAGCCCGTTCTATTCTTTTATTCAATTCAACTTTCGCAAGCTTTGCTTGCTCTGTAGATAGAGGGAGCAAAGCTTGCGAAACTTAAATTATTTATATTCATAATATCTTTTATCTTTCCTTTATTAATTAGATAATAATGTAGTGTGGATAAGTTAATAATTACAAGATTTCTCTGGCGATCCAGGCGCAGGCTTCAGCATCGGCCAGGGCATGATGGTGGTTGGCGAGGTGATAACCACAGTATTCTGATACTGTATGCAGCTGATGATTGGGCAATTGTGGAAAAGCCTTGCGAGAAGCCACACAGGTGCAATAGAACTCGTAATCAGGATAGTCCATCTGATAGCAGCGGAACACAGCTTTCAGGCAACTCTCATCGAACGACTTGTTATGAGCCACCAGCGGAAGCCCTTCGATCAATGGCTCTATCTGTGCCCACACCTCAGGGAACACGGGAGCGTCTTCTGTATCTTGTCGAGTCAGGCCATGAACCTGCGTACACCAATAATTATAGTAGTTTGGTTCTGGTTGAATCAGGGAATAGAAAGAATCCACTATCTCGCCATCGCGCACTATCACCACACCCACAGAGCAGACACTGGTCCGCTCGTAGTTGGCGGTCTCAAAATCTATTGCTGCAAAGTCTCTCATAATGCTCGTAAATAATCTTCTTGGCATTCATGCTGCAAAGATACAACTTCTTTTTATAATATGTATGCAAAAAGCGAAAATGTTACTTCTTTGAGGAATGTTTTTTATAAATTGTGAGTGCAGATGTAAGATTAAAATTCGGACTGACCAAAAAGTCTGCCTGAGAATTATTTGGCACTTTCAAAAAAATGTCCTATCTTTGCAGAGTCACAGGAACTATGAGACTTCTGTTATCCATCCTCTGCGTGTTTGGCATGCTGCTAACCCCAGCCGTTCAAGCTCAAGAAGCCGTTCAGACAGAACAGGCGGGATGTCCTATTATAAAGGTTGCGGCCGAACGCCTGCCCGATTTGAACATTCCACGCAGCGGACACTCGGTATTCGTCGCTAATGGCGAGGTGACGGTTGTTGGCGGGCATACCTCAGGCTTCGTATTGACGCCCACTGCCGAATACTTCAAAGATGGCGAGTGGCACTTGCTTCAGACCGTCTATGCCCACGACGGCGGCTTCTCTGTAGTCCTGAAGTCCGGTAAGGTGCTGCTGGCAGGTGGTTTTAAGGATAATCTCGGCATCAGCCAGAGTTTTGAGGTCGAGATGTACGACCCCACCACGCATCATTTCGACGGTTTTGGCTGTCTGGACCAAAAGCGTGCATCGGCAACAGCCATCGAACTGGATAGCGGACAGGTGCTGATAACCGGTAACTGGTATGCCGACGACGCGATGGAATGCTTCGACGGACAAACCTCGTTCTCACACGTCAAAACTGTCAGGCAACCTCGCTATCTGCCTCATCTTTTCCGTACTTCCGATGGTGACATCATGGTTCTTGCCGGCTACGACAACAAAGGCCAGCCCATCGACAGCCTGATGGTGGAGCGTATGAAGGGCGAGCCCTTCCGTGCACCGTTGTTTGAGACATGGCACCCCCTGCAATATGATCTGGCACTCCATAGTGACGACAGCTTCATAGGCGATGACACCTATCTGATGCCAGTGCAAGACAAGGACGGGCAGATGGCGATAGCAGAGGTGTGCGATACCGTTTTTTCGCTTTTGCCGACCGACCATCCCGTACCGATGGCTGGCCCTTGGGGAAAGATTTCCTATTACGCCCCCGTTTACGCCGACCGACAGCATCAGCGTAGCTATGTGATGGGGTGCGACAGCACAGGTCGGCAATATGCACTCTGCATCGACTATGCCCAGAAACCTGCAAAACTGACGCTTTTTCATACCGATCCGTTAACAGACGGTTTGACCATCACCATTCCCGTTATGACCAACGACGGCAACCTCGTGCTGACGGGCATCAAACAGGTTACCAAACCCAACTTCAATTTCTCTCCAACGGCCCTCGTCTGGTTACTGCGGTTCAACGATGACAGCCATGCGGCATCGGCCTCAGCAAATCATGGTTGGCTTTGGGCAGCACTGGCTTTCGCCCTGCTGGTTCTCATCATAGCGGGTATCGCCCTGCGTCGAAGACGGAAACAGCCCTTACCATCGGATTCAGAACCATCGCCCGGCGAAGACCTGCAGTCAACGGAAGCCACAAAGCTCTTGCTCAATGACATAATCCAATTGATAGAGGACAAGAAGCTCTATCTGAACAGCGAAATAAAAGTCTCTGACGTAGCAGATGCACTGAACGTCAACCTGCGTATCATCACTAATTGCCTGAAGGTTGAACGAGGCTGTTCGTTGACTCAGCTACTGAAAAACTACCGCATAGAACACGCCAAGCAACTGATAGTCAGCCATCCGGAATTAAAGATGGTCAATATCGCTATGGAGTCTGGGTACGCCAACGAGCGCTCCTTCTTCCGCGATTTCAAACAAGCCACAGGAATGACGCCTTCAGAGTGGCAAATGGCTCAAAAAGACTGACAAAAACCGTTTTGTCAGTCGAAAAGCAGAAATTGTCAGTTCCTTTTCAGTCCTTTTCCTTATCTTTGTCGCAGATTACTAATCCAAAAACAAAGATTATGAAAAGATTGATTACTTTTTTATGTATCCAAGTATCTATTACCCTTGGAATCCTTGGAGCAGTGACTGAGACGTTTGATGATGAATCTGTATTCCCAGCGTTTGGACTTGGTGGCATTACCGCCACACAGCACACGGGTGCCTTTGGCGATTGGACATTATACGATGGAAATGGTATGAAGGTGTATGGTCTCACGGATATTGAATATGAGAATAAATATGAGCCTTCTGCATGGATGGTATTCAACCATGCCAAAACAAATCCAGTGCACGGAAATGGTAAGTCACACAGCGGAAAGCAATGCATGATGTCTATTGTTCCTATTGAAAACCATGTGCCTGCTACTACTGACCACTGGATCATCTCTCCAGAGCTGTCGGGCGAAGCACAGACCATTACTTTCTATACCAGACAATTGACTACACAATATGGAAATGAAAAATATCAGGTGTTGGCCTCTTCTACCAATAATGAGCCAACCAGTTTCTTCATTGTAGGGTCAACACGTGAGATTACGGGTGAGGATTGGCAGGAGGTAAGCGTCAGCCTGCCCGCAGGCACCAAGTTTTTTGCCATTCGCCACATCTCTTACGATATCTTTGCCATGTTGGTCGATGATATCACTTATGAGCCGAAAGGTTCTACCGGCAGCGATGATGGCGACCCATCAGAGGGAACGCCTGGTTTGGAGTACGTCCTTGACGATGCCACGAAGACGGCTAAGGTGACCTATCGCATCAAGGAATGGGGCGACGGCACATGGGAGCGAATCAAGGGCGGCTATCATGGCGATATTGTCATACCTGAAACCCATAATGGATACACAGTGACTGGCATCGATGAGTATGCCTTTGACCAATGTACGGACATACCGTCGGTAAAACTCCCCAAGACTCTCAAACAGATAGAATATTCCGCTTTCAACGGCTGTACAGCATTGAAAGAGATTATCATTCCCGCCAGCGTCGATACCATCTACAACACTGCTTTCGATGGCTGTTCAGCATTGGAGAATGTGGTCTTTGAAGATGGTACGAATGTTCTGAAACTGGGCATTGGAAGTTCTTCGGCAGAATCTGGCATGTTCACTTGGCAGCCTATCAAATCGGTCTATATTGGTCGTCCTTATCGTTATCCGAAACAGAAAGACTGGGGATGGTACGTCTACTATGATTTGAGTGCTTTCGGACGTTGTACAACACTGGAAGAGGTGACTTTCGGTGAAAATGTCACAGAAATCCAACCCTTTGAGTTTATCTTATGTTCTTCTCTCAAAAAGGTCACAATAAATGGAACTATCACATCTTTGGCAGAAAAAGCCTTCTACAGATGCGAGAAACTGAAGACCATCAATCTGCCAGAAGGACTTACTACCATAGGAATAAGGGCTTTTGAGTTCTGCAAGGAATTGGAGAGCATTACCTTCCCATCAACCCTCACAATGATCGATGAATATGCATTCGGAACATGCGAGAGTATTAAGAGCCTGACCATTCCTGCCAGCGTCGGATCATTAGGCCTTGCCGCGTTTACAGCCTGCTCCTCCCTAAAGGAACTCACTTTAGAAGACGGTCCCTACGAACTTCGTTTGACACATGGAGAAGGAGGCAATTCAGGATACTTCACAGAAAGGCCCTTAGAAAAGGTCTATGTAGGCAGGCCCATCAACCATCCAGAGACGGGCTGGGCAGGATATAGAGCCGGAGCCTTCAGCGGAATCAGGACTTTGAAGGAGGCCATCGTGGGCGAATATGTCACAGAGCTACCCGTCAACGAATTCATGGATAGTGGTCTGTCAACCATTTCGCTACCCAAGAACCTGACCAAAATTGGAAACTTCGCACTCTCCGGCTGTTCGTCACTCAACTCCATCACTTGTGAGGCTGTCACACCTCCGACATGTGGAGACAATGTGTTCAATACAACAGATAAAAAAGCCTGCAAATTGTATGTTCCTTCAGGAAGTGTTGACAGTTACAAGACCGCTAATGTTTGGAAAGAGTTCTTCAATATCGAGTCCGGCATCAATGCCATCACTATCGACGGTGCTCTTGACGGCAAGGTTTATAACCTCAATGGCCAGCAGATCAACGGGCAAGCCACTCAAAAGGGCTTGTATATCCTAAACGGAAAGAAGTTCATCAAGAAATAGAATAAAGCCGCGCCGGTGCTTCAAGGCGTGGTCCCCTTAAGCCCTGCCGCTATAGTGCGGTGGGGCTTTTTTTACTGCCCCCTTAGAATCCACTCTTTGAACATTTTATTCCCAGGCTGGGAATGTTTTGTTCCCAAGGTGACAGGACCTGGTACCTGTCTGCTCATATACTGAAACTTGAAAAAACATAGCCCCATGTGCCCCTTTTTCTGGAAACCACTTTATATAAAGGTACTTTTCAGGGGCTATGTTTGCCAAAAAGGGTGCCCCAACCCCGCCCCAACAGTGCCCCTGAAAAAATTCGGCAATAGCTTTTGCTACCGTGTCCGGACGGCTGGAGTACCCTATAAGTTACAATCTAAATGATGCAAAGAAGGTATTTAAAAGAAATTTTGGGTCGTTCCGACGTCACCTTCAGGTTGTTCCGATGATGGTTTAGGGGAGTAAAGTATCATCGGAACGACCGTAAGGTGACGTATCTTCGAGTGGAAGGAACGTCACGGACGACCCATAGATGACGTTCCTTTGCGATGTGCCTCTTCGCCTATTATCTACTGAGTTCCTTCCAATGATGGTCTTAAGGTCAAACATTGATGGGACTGACGACAAATCGAGGTGGCGGACGTCTTTATAAATAAAGGGAACGACGATGAAAAGACTGACGCTTATAACATTATTGTTTATTGTTTATGGGTTATTCTTTAGCTCTGCAATGGCACAGTACCGCTTGTGGTACGACCAGCCGGCAATGACGTGGACGCAGGCACTACCCATTGGCAATGGTGTGATGGGCGGCATGGTGTTTGGCACGCCTGCCGTAGAGCACATCCAACTGAACGAGGAAACCATTTGGGCCGGACAGCCTAATCAGGTGGTAAACCCCAATGCGAAGGAAGCGCTGCCCGAAGTGCGCAGACTAATATTCGAAGGAAAATACAAGGAGGCACAGGATTTGGCAAACCAGAAGGTAATGCCCAATGCCGTGGGACAGAATATGGGTATGCCTTATCAGCCTTTTGGCGACCTGTATATCGCAATGCCTGGACACGCTGACTATCAGAACTATGAGCGTTGGCTGGACTTAGACAATGCTAAAACCATTGTCCGCTATGAGGTGGACGGCGTGCAGTATGAGCGCGAAACGATTGCCCCGTTGGGGGGACATCAGGTGATTGTTATCCGTCTGACTGCCAGCGAGAAAGGTAAGATCACGTTTACGGCGAATATGACTACGCCTCACGAGAATCCGCTTGTGGGAAGCCTCCCCCTGACCCCCTCCGAAGGAAGGGGAAATTGTAGTTACCTGTTGGGGGTTTCTGGCAAGCACGAAGGATTGAAGGGCAAGGTGCGCTTTATGGGTCGGATGGCTGTTGATGCGAAGGGCGGCAAGGTCAGTGGCTCGAACGGTAACATTAGTGTCGTGGGGGCCGATGAGGCTACGTTGTATGTCACTGTTGGCACGAATGTCAAGA
Source organism: uncultured Prevotellaceae bacterium (assembly GCA_902764705.1). Classification (GTDB taxonomy): domain Bacteria; phylum Bacteroidota; class Bacteroidia; order Bacteroidales; family Bacteroidaceae; genus Prevotella. Next base: position 39,087 of record CACWWZ010000019.1, read on the forward strand.
GCTATAAGGACATCACGGGTGACGAGGAGGCACAATCCCGTGAGCGCCTGCAAGGGGCTATGGCTTTAGGCTATGAGGCGCTGAAGGCCCTGCACACCAAGACCTACAAGGAATACTACGACCGCGTGACGCTCGATTTGGGCCCGGACCGCTATGCCAAGGTGCCCATGAACAAGCGTATTGAGCGGTTTAGTGCTGTCGGTGGCAAACCCACCGACAACAAGCCCGCTGACAATCACCTCGTGGCCACCTATTTCCAGTTCGGACGCTATCTGCTGATTAGCAGCAGTCAGCCCGACAACATGAACCCCGCCAACCTGCAGGGCATCTGGAACGACAAGATGTTCCCGTCGTGGGACTCGAAATACACGACGAACATCAACCTTGAGATGAACTACTGGCCCTCGGAGGTTTGCAACCTGACGGAGATGAACGAACCGCTGTTTAAGTTGATTCGCGAAATATACGAACAGGGCAAGCAGACCGCCCGCGATATGTATGGCGTCGACGGGTGGGTGCTGCATCACAATACCGATCAGTGGCGCATTACGGGGCCTGTGGATCGCGCCCAGACGGGACTGTGGCCGATGGGAGCAGCTTGGCTTTGTCGCCATCTGTGGGAACACTATCTCTATACGGGCGACAAGGACTTCCTCCGTCAGTATTACCCCATCATGCTTGACGCAGCTCGTTTCTTTACGCAAACGCTCGTGGAGTATAACCCCCACCAAACCTCCCCGAGGGGAGGCTTCGGTCACTCCCCCTCGGGGGAGATAGAGAGGGGTTGGCTTGTCGTTTGCCCAGGCGAATCGCCAGAACACGGCGGCAAGGGACGCCCCACACCCCTCGATGCCGGCGTCACGATGGACAACCAAATCGTGACGGAGCTGTATACAAATGTCTTGGAGGCCGCCAAGATTTTGGGCAAACTAGATGGACTAGATAAACTAGTAGGACTAGGCGGACTAGCACTTCTAGACACCATTCGCACACAACTCGCCCTGTTGCCGCCGATGCAGATTGGTCGTTGGGGCCAGTTGCAGGAGTGGCTCGACGATTTGGACGACCCCAAGGACGACCATCGTCATTTCTCACATCTCTATGGACTCTACCCCTCGAACCAGATATCGCCCTACCGTACTCCTGAACTTTGGAAAGCCGCCCGTACTTCCCTCGAAGCCCGTGGCGACGTGTCGACAGGCTGGTCAATGGGTTGGAAGGTTTGTTCATGGGCCCGTCTGTTGGATGGCGAGCATGCCTATAAACTGATTAAGGACCAGTTGACGCTGACTGCTGACACCTTCCTGATTTTTGGTACTGTCAAGCAGCGTGGCGGCACCTATCCTAATATGTTCGATGCCCATCCCCCCTTCCAGATTGACGGCAACTTCGGTTGTACAGCAGGTATTGCCGAGATGCTGATGCAGAGTTACGATGGCTTTATCTATCTGTTGCCCGCCTTGCCCTCCGTATGGAAAGACGGTAGCGTGAAAGGGCTCGTGGCTCGTGGCGGTTTCGAAATCGACATCGACTGGAAAGACGGAGAACTGACGAAAGCCGTCATCCGTTCCCGCAACGGAGGACCTTGTCTGCTGCGCTCGAACACTCCCATCAAGGGCAAGGGCCTGAAAAAAGGCAAACAGGGTCTCTATACCCTTAGCACCAAGGCTGGTGGAACGTATGAATTAAGAGTTAAGAATTAAGAAAAGAAAAAAACGATCACTAAATAAATACGATTATGAAGAACGGAAAGACTTGTTTTGGCGTGATTATCGGAACACGCGCCTATTTTAACTCCGCATTGGCCAAGGACGTGCGTAAGCAACTGCTGAAGACCCTCGACGAGGGTGGTTACGAGTACATTATCTTGCCTGAGAATGCTACGCCTACGGGCAGCTCGAGCATCGAGACCCGCGAGGATGGTCTGAAGGTTTCAAAGCAGTTCCGCGAGCACCGCGACGAGATTGATGGCATTATCGTCTCCCTGCCCAACTTTGGCTTCGAGATTGGTATCATCAATGCCATCAGCGACGCCGACCTGAACGTGCCCGTAATGGTGCAGGCCTGCGACGACGAGAACGACAAGGTAGACCTCGACTCGCGCCGTGATGCCTTCTGTGGCAAGATCAGCGTGTGCAACAACCTCTATCAGTATGGCATTCCCTTTACGGATACCACGCTGCATACCTACAGCATCTACGACCCGCTGCTGAAGAAGGATATTGACCGCTTTGCCGCCATCTGCCGCGTGGTGAATGGTCTGCGCCACTGTCGTCTGGGTCAGATTGGTACGCGTCCCTTGGGCTTCAACACCTGTCGTGCCAGCGAAAAGCTGTTGCAGCGTTCGGGCATTACCGTTGTGCCTGCCGACCTCTCAGAGATTCTCTATGCCGCCCAGAAGATTAAGGATGACGACCCCAAATTCATCGAGATGTGCAACCGCACCTGCAACTATGCCAAGGTGCCCGACTCGTATAAGGAGAAACTGGGCTTGCAGGCTAAGTTCAGTGTGGCTGTAGAGAACTGGATCGAGGCCAACGACGTACAGGCTGTGGCCATTCAGTGTTGGGATTCGCTAGAGCAGAACTACGGTTGTGCACCTTGCGTCACCATGTCGATGCTCAGCGAAAAACTGATTCCTGCCGCTTGTGAGACCGACCTTGCCGGAGCCGTATCGATGTATGCGCTGGCTTTGGCTTCGCAGAATGCTCCCGCCCTTCTTGACTGGAACAACAACTTTGCAGAGGACCGCAACAAGTGCGTCTGCACTCACTGTGGCAACTTCCCCAAGCAGTTTGTCGGCAACAATGACTTGAAATTAGGAGCCCTAGGAGTGTTAGGAAGAACACTAGGAAAAGACAACACCTTCGGTGCCGTCTATGCGAAGGTCTCAGAAGGTCCCTTCACCTTCTTCCGCATCTCGACCGACGACCCCAAGGGTTGCATCAAGGCCTATCTCGGCAAGGGCGAAATCACCAACGACCCCTACGGCATGGACGGCTGTATCGCTGTCACGAAGGTCGACAACCTGCAGAAGCTGATGAAGTATATCTGCAAGAACGGCTTCGAACACCACGTTGCCATGTGCCGCACCGATGTCGTCGACATCCTTAACGAGGCCATCGACACCTACCTCGGCTGGAACCTTTATGTACATGAATAAGAGTGATTTTAAAAGGTAAGAAGAAAAAAAATGTTAAATAAGTAGGTAAGAAGAGAATTTCTCATTACTCATTACTCATTTCTCATTTAAATTTCGTACCTTTGCAGCCGTTCAGAGGAATGAGGGACTCCAGCGCGAGTCTCTCATTCTTTCATTATAAATACTTAAATATCGTTTATGATAGACAAGAACGTAGTAACAAAAGCTGTTGAGGAGTGGTTGCAGAAGGGCGACTATTACCTGGTAGATGTAGAAATGACCCCTGATGACCGTATCGTGATTGAGATAGATCACGCTGACGGTGTATGGATTGAAGACTGTGCTGATTTGAGCCGCCATTTACAGGAAGCGCTGGGTGAGGAGCTGGGCGACTATGAACTGGAAGTAGGTTCGGCAGGTATCGGACAGCCTTTCAAGGTGATGCAGCAGTATGTGAACCACATCGGTAAAGAGGTGGAAGTGCTGCAGAACAATGGCCTGAAGCTGCAGGGCATCCTAAAGGATGTTGATGCTGAAGCTGGCCAGTTCACTGTGACAGTGAAGGAGAAGCAGCAGGTGGAGGGCAAGAAGCGCCCCCAACTGGTAGATGTCGACAAGTCGTTCAATGTGAGCGACGTGAAGTACTGCAAATACCTGCTGGCCTTTAAATAAGGAGAGTAGGAGTAAGGAGAGTAGAAGTAAAATTCAAAAAATAAAATAAATGGCTACATTGAAAAAAGCGAAAGGCCCCTCAATGATTGAGACCTTTCAGGAGTTTAAGGAGACCAAGAACATTGATCGTACGACCCTGGTGAGTGTGTTGGAAGAAAGTTTCCGTAACGTCATCGCCAAGATGTTTGGTTCGGACGAGAACTACGACGTGATTGTCAACCCCGACAAGGGTGACTTTGAGATTCACCGCAACCGTATTGTGGTGGCTGATGGTGAGGTTCAGGACGAGAACAAGGAGATTGCCCTGAGCGAGGCCCAGAAGATTGAGCCTGACTACGAAATCGGCGAGGAGGTATCAGAGGAGGTGGAGTTCCAGAAGTTTGGCCGTCGCGCCATTCTGAACCTGCGCCAGACGCTGGCTTCAAAGATTCTGGAGCTGGAGCACGACTCGCTGTACCAGAAATACAAGGACAAGGTCGGACAGATTGTCAGCGCTGAGGTTTACCAGATTTGGAAGCGCGAGGTGCTGCTCATCGACGATGAGGGCAACGAGCTCCACCTGCCGAAGAGTGAGCAGATTCCTGCCGACAACTACCACAAGGGCGAGACCATCCGTGCCATTGTCAAGGAAGTGCAGAACGAGAACAACAATCCGCGCATCATTCTGAGCCGTACCTCGAACCTGTTCCTTGAGCGCCTGCTCGAGGCTGAGGTTCCTGAGATTAACGACGGTCTGATTACCATCCGTCGCATAGCCCGTATGCCGGGTGAACGTGCCAAGGTGGCTGTCGAGAGTTATGACGACCGTATCGATCCCGTAGGAGCCTGCGTAGGTGTTAGAGGTAGTCGTGTACATGGTATCGTTCGTGAGATGTGCAACGAAAATATCGATGTCATCAACTTCTCGAACAACACGCAGCTCTTCATCCAGCGCGCCCTGTCGCCTGCCAAGGTTACTAGCATTACGCTGAATCCCGAGGAGCACAAGGCAGAGGTTTATCTGCAGCCTGAGGAGGTGTCTCTTGCTATTGGTAAGGGTGGCTTGAACATCAAACTGGCCTCTATGCTGACAGAATATACCATCGACGTATTCCGTGTGGTGAACGAAAATGAGGCTGACGAGGATATCTACCTCGACGAGTTTGCTGACGAAATTGATCAGTGGATTATCGATTCTATCAAGGCTATCGGTCTGGATACCGCCAAGTCTGTACTGAAAGCTCCACGTGAGATGTTGATCGAGAAGGCCGACCTGGAGGAGGAGACCGTTGATCACGTGATTGAAGTGCTGAAGGCAGAGTTCGAGTAATTTTCAATTTACAATTTTCAATTTTCAATTTGAATAGATGGGAGTAAGATTAAATAAAGTATTATCAGAGCTCAATATTGGACTTCAAACGGCAGTTGATTTCCTGAAAAAGAAGAGCTCGCTGGGTGAAATCAAGGACGACGCTACGCCGAACACCAAGATTTCCGACGAGCAGTATGAGGCTTTGGTGAATGAGTTCAGTACCGACAAGGCTGTCAAGACTAAGGCTGAGATGTTGTTTGCGAAAAAGCCCAAGGAGAAGAAAGTGGTGGAGAAGCCGGAGAAAAAGGCTGTTGTCGCTGCTGACGATCTTTTGGACAGTCATCCGCAGTTCAAACCTGTGGGCAAGATTGATTTGGACAGCATCGGAAAGGCGAAAGCTGCTCCGAAGGCTGAACCAGAGCCTGTGGTTGCTGCCGAACCACAGGAAATAGCAAAACCAGAAGATGAAATTGCCGAACCTGAGGTGGAAGAGTCCGTCGAAGTACAGGCTCCTGAGCCAGAGGTTGAAGAGCTGGAAGAGGATGAGGTTCTTGTTGAGGAAGGTGAAGACGACGATGAGGAGGAAGTGGAAGAAGAAAATGCTGATTCTGTCCCCGTCAAGACTCCCGGCGAGCTGAAAGCTGCACAGAACATGCCTCAGTTGAATGTGGTGGGCAAGATAGACCTCTCGACGTTGAACCAGAGCACTCGTCCGAAGAAGAAATCAAAAGAGGAGCGCCGTAAGGAACGCGAGGAGAAAGCTGCAGGTGAACGTAAGAAGCGTGAGCGTATCCGCCAGGGTAAGGTGGATATCGAGGCTGCTGCCAAGCAGGCAAACCAGCAGCAACAGAACCAGAACAAGAAGAACCAGAACCAGAACAAGAACGGCAACCAGCAACAACAGCAGCAAGGCGGTAAGAAGAATAAGAAGAACCGTCCTGTGAAGCCGTTGGAGGTTGACGATGAGGCAGTAGCACGTCAGGTGAAGGAAACCTTGGCTCGTCTGACTTCGAAGAACCAGAACAAGAAGGGTGCCAAGTACCGTCGCGAGAAGCGTGATGCCGTAGCAGAGCGCATGAACGAGGAGATGGCCGCAGAGGCCGCAGAGAGCAAGGTGCTGAAACTGACTGAGTTCGTGACCGTTTCCGAGTTGGCTACGATGATGAACGTGGGTGTCAACCAGGTCATCGGAACGTGTATGTCTATTGGTATCATGGTGTCTATCAACCAGCGTCTGGATGCTGAAACCATCAATATCGTGGCTGACGAGTTTGGTTTTACTACAGAGTATGTTTCTGCTGAGGTTCAGAACGCCATTACCGAGGAGGAGGATGACGAGAACGATCTGATCAGTCGTGCTCCTATCGTCACGGTGATGGGTCATGTCGATCATGGTAAGACCTCGTTGCTCGACCATATCCGCAACACCAACGTGATTGCCGGTGAGGCTGGCGGTATTACCCAGCACATCGGTGCCTACAACGTGAAACTGAAGGACGGTCATAGCATTACCTTCCTTGACACCCCTGGTCACGAGGCCTTCACGGCTATGCGTGCCCGTGGTGCTCAGGTAACGGATATCGCCATCATCATCGTCGCAGCCGACGACTCTGTAATGCCTACCACCAAGGAGGCCATTGCTCATGCTCAGGCAGCCAACGTACCGATGGTGTTTGCTATCAATAAGATAGATAAACCGGGTGCCAATCCCGATAAGATTCGCGAGGACTTGGCCAACATGAACCTGTTGGTGGAGGACTGGGGCGGTAAGTACCAATGCCAGGAAATATCAGCCAAGAAGGGTATTGGTGTTTATGAACTATTGGAGAAGGTGCTGCTCGAAGCTGAGATGCTCGACCTGAAGGCCAACCCCAATCGTAAGGCCACTGGTTCTATCATCGAGTCGTCGCTCGACAAGGGTCGTGGCTATGTCTCTACCGTTCTTGTGTCCAACGGTACACTGAAGATTGGCGATGTCGTTATCGCTGGTACTGCATGGGGCCGTGTGAAGGCTATGTTCAATGAGCGTAACCAGCGCATTGAGAAGGCTGGTCCTGCCGAGCCCGCTATCATTCTGGGTCTTAACGGTGCACCAACGGCCGGTGACTCGTTCCACGTGATGGAAACGGAGCAGGAGGCTCGCGAAATTGCCAACAAGCGCATACAGTTGCAGCGTGAACAGAGCCTGCGTACAACTACGAAGCTCGGTCTTGACGAATTGTCACACCGTATTGCTCTGGGCGAGTTCCATGAGTTAAACATCATCGTCAAGGGTGATACCGACGGTTCTATCGAGGCACTCTCCGATTCGTTCATCAAACTTTCTACAGAGAAGGTTCAGGTCAATGTCATCTCGAAGGCTGTAGGTCAGATTTCCGAGAACGACGTCATGCTGGCCAGCGCTTCGCAGGCTATCATCGTCGGCTTCCAGGTGCGTCCCTCTGCCGATGCCCGTCGTGCTGCCGATCGTGAGGGTGTTGAGATCAATACATACTCTATCATCTACGATGCCATCGACGAGGTGAAGTCAACGATGGAGGGTATGCTCGACAAGGTGAAGAAGGAGATTGTCACTGGTGAGATTGAGGTCAAGCAGGTGTTCAAGATATCGAAGGTGGGTACCGTTGCCGGTGGTCTGGTGACCGATGGTAAGGTACACAACAAGGATAAGGCCCGTGTGGTTCGCGACGGTATCGTCGTTCACACCGCTCCTATCGATGCCCTGAAGCGCTACAAGGACGATGCCAAGGAAGTGGCAACTGGCTTGGAGTGCGGTATCTCGCTGGTTAACTTCAACGACATCCAGGTGGGTGATATCATCGAAACCTTCACGGAGATCGAGGTAGAGCAGAAGCTCTGAGAAGTGAATAGTGAATAGTGAATAATTTGCTACCGCTGTGACGAAGGGCAAAGTACGGAGTTTTGCCGATAGGCTGACAAGGAGGATAGTGCTCGTGTTGTTGATCATCATGGGCCTTACCGCCTTTTGGCTTTTCGCACTCGGCGCTAGCTTTGTCCTAGAAGAGGAGACCTACCGTCATGAGGCGATGATACAGGCCACCGCAGAGAATATCAATCATGTGATATCAGATATCTTTGTGGCGGTCAATAATCAGATGCCGGAGATCGAGGAGAGTCTCGACCGTCCTGAGCGGATGCTGAAGCTGGTAGAACGTACTGTGGCGCAGAATCCTCGTATCCGTAGTTGTGGCATCAGTTTCGTGGAGAACTATTATCCTGGCAAGGGGCGTGGCTATATGCCCTACGCCGTCAAGAGGGACAGTAGCCATATCGAGGTGAACAATTTCGGAGCCGAACGACAGGACTATCTTGGTGAGGACTGGTTCCTGAAAGCGTTGGATGCCAAGGATGGATTCTGGTCGGAACCTTTCTTTGAGGGGAATGACAGTGTTTCTCCGCTGGTGGCCTACGTTCGGCCTGTCTTCGACCAACAGGGTCGTGCGGTGGCTGTGCTTGGTGCAGATATCTCGCTCGACTGGTTGAGGGAGAAGATGGAAAAGGCCGACTGGGATCTTTATTGCGAACAGTGGACGGGTTTTAATGAGGAAAGACGCGCAAAAAGGGAGGAGTTCTGGAAGCCTTATAGTATGATTGTGAGTCGGAAGGGCACGTTTATCGTACATCCTGACGAAAGGCGGATTATCCGTGACAGTATCGGCTCCATTGTGAAGGCTTCAAAGGATACGGTCCTGGTGACGATGGCCCAGCGCATTCTGGAAGGGAAGTCCAGTAAGGTCTTTGAAATCACAGATGAAGACAACTACGAATGCTCGGATTTTGACGGGCGTTCGGGCTATGTGTTCTTCACACCTATAAACCATGCAGGGTGGTCGCTGGTGTTGTTCACACCGGCGTTGTCTCTGGATATGATCGCTTATTTCATTGGGGCGCTTTTGGCGTTCTTCGTGCTTCTGGCTGTGGTGATCGTGTGGTTGGTGAGCAGGTATTCGATCAAGAGGGCTGCCAAGCCGCTGAAACAGTTGGCTTCTTCTGCTGACGAGGTGGCAAAAGGTAACTTCGAGGTGCCGCTGCCTGATATTAAACATCGGGACGAGATCGGGAATCTGCGCGATGCGATGGAGGATATGCAGCATTCGCTGGCGAGATATGTGAGTGAGCTTCAGGAGACGACGGCCTCGAAAGCGGCTATAGAACAGGAACTGAAGACGGCGCATGATATCCAAATGGCGATGTTGCCGAAGATTTTCCCGCCATTCCCTGAGCGTGACGACATCGATATCTACGGACAGCTGACGCCGGCGAAGGACGTGGGTGGCGACCTGTTCGACTTCTTTATCCTGGACGAGAAGCTGTATTTCTGTATTGGCGACGTATCGGGTAAGGGCGTGCCGGCCTCGCTGGTGATGGCGATGACTCGCTCGCTGTTCCGCAATGTCTCTCTGCATGTGTCAGAACCGAATGTGATCGTCGGTGCGCTGAATGCCGCTGTGGCCGACGGGAATGAATCGAATATGTTCGTGACGGTTTTCCTCGGCGTGCTCGACCTGCAGACGGGTGTGTTCCAATACTGTAATGCGGGGCATAATTCACCGCTGCTGATAGGTGAGGGGGTCGAGACTCTGGCCTGCGACGCCAATGTGCCTATTGGCGTGATTGATGACTGGTCGTATTCTCGACAGGAGATACAACTGGAGAAACAGACAATCATATTCCTCTATACCGACGGGCTCAGTGAGGCCGAGGACAGTATGCACGGCCAGTTTGGTGAAGAGCGGATTAATCGTGTGGCCAAGGCACAAGCGGCAGAGGGAATCATTGAGCCTGCCGCTCTCGTCAGTGCGATGAATGATGAGGTACATCGTTTCGTGGATGAGGCAGAGCAGAGTGATGACTTGACGATGCTCGCTATCAAATATATTAAGAATGGATCATAAAGACAATAACGAGTATGTGCGTAGTGTGGCCGAACAGAAATATGAGTTTGGCTTTACGACGGACGTACATACTGAAATCATAGAGAAGGGACTGAATGAGGATATTGTCAGGCTCATCTCAGCGAAAAAGGGGGAACCGGAGTGGATGCTCGAGTTCCGTCTGAAGGCCTTTCGCTACTGGAAGGAGCAAAAGGAACCTAAATGGGGACATGTGCATGTGCCCGAGATCGACTATCAAGCCATCTCTTATTATGCTGATCCCTTGGCTCAGAAACCAAAGGGTGACGGCAAGATAGACCCTGAGCTGGAGAAGACTTTCGATAAGCTGGGTATCCCCCTTGAGGAGCGACTGGCACTGAGCGGCAATACGGCTGTCGATGCTATTATGGACTCTGTCTCTGTGAAGACAACCTTCAAAGAGAAGCTTCGCGAAAAGGGGGTGATCTTCTGTTCGATCGGCGACGCTATCAAGGAGCACCCTGATCTGGTGCGCCAGTATTTGGGGACGGTGGTACCTTATAAGGATAATTTCTTTGCGGCACTGAACAGCGCCGTGTTTAGCGACGGCTCGTTTGTGTATATCCCTAAGGGGGTGCGCTGTCCCATGGAGTTGAGCAGCTATTTCCGTATCAATGCCAGAAATACGGGTCAGTTTGAGCGCACCTTGATTATCGCCGATGATGATGCTTACGTCTCGTATCTCGAAGGTTGTACGGCGCCGATGCGTGATGAAAACCAATTGCACGCCGCCATCGTGGAGATTATTGTGATGAATCGGGCGGAGGTGAAATACAGCACTGTCCAGAACTGGTATCCAGGCGATGAGAACGGCAAGGGTGGGGTCTTAAACCTTGTGACGAAGCGTGGTGATTTGCGTGGCGTTGACTCCAAACTCTCGTGGACTCAGGTTGAGACGGGCTCTGCCATCACTTGGAAGTATCCCTCTTGTCTCTTGCGAGGTGACAACTCGCAGGCGGAGTTCTATAGTGTTGCTGTGACGAACAACTATCAGGAGGCGGATACAGGCACCAAGATGATCCATATCGGCAAGAACACCAAGAGTACGATTATCTCTAAAGGTATCTCTGCCGGACACTCTCAGAACTCCTATCGTGGACTGGTTCGGGCAGCCGCTACTGCTGATAACGCTCGTAACTACTCCTCGTGCGATTCGCTGCTCTTGGGATCTGACTGTGGTGCGCACACCTTCCCTTATATGGATGTGCACAACGATACCGCCATCTTCGAGCACGAGGCTACTACTTCGAAGATCTCAGAAGACCAGCTCTTTTACTGCAATCAGCGAGGTATCCCCACTGAGCAGGCCGTAGGACTTATTGTCAACGGCTATGCCAAGGAGGTCCTCCAAAAACTTCCCATGGAATTCGCCGTCGAGGCTCAGAAACTCCTCTCCGTATCCCTCGAAGGTACGGTAGGTTAAATGGTCAAATAGTAAATTGTCAAATAGTCAAATAAATAGATGTTAGAAGTACGAAACTTACATGCTCGCATAGGCGAGAAGGAAATATTAAAGGGTATTGATTTGACCGTTCGCGATGGTGAGACGCATGCCATCATGGGACCCAACGGTTCAGGAAAGTCTACGCTGAGTGCCGTCCTCGTGGGTAATCCGCTCTACGAGGTCACTGAGGGTGAGGCTTATTTCAATGGCAAGAACCTGCTGGAGATGAAGCCTGAGGATCGTGCGCACGAGGGACTCTTCCTGAGTTTCCAGTATCCTGTGGAGATTCCTGGTGTGTCGATGACCAACTTCATGAAGGCGGCCATCAACGAGAAGCGTAAGTATCAGGGTCTGGAACCTATGAACGCTGCTGAATTCCTGAAGTTGCAGCGCGAGAAGCGTAAGATAGTGGAGCTTGACTCCAAACTGGCCAACCGCTCAGTGAACGAGGGTTTCAGCGGTGGCGAGAAGAAACGCAACGAGATCTTCCAGATGGCGATGTTGGAGCCGAAACTTAGTATTCTCGACGAGACGGACTCTGGTCTTGATGTCGACGCGATGCGTATCGTTGCTGAGGGTGTCAATAAACTTCAGACGCCAGAGACATCGTGCATTGTCATTACCCACTACGATCGTCTGTTGGAAATGATTCGCCCTCAGTTTGTGCATGTGCTCTACAAGGGTCGTATTGTCAAGACAGGTGGTCCAGAACTTGCCAAGCAGATTCAGGAGCACGGCTACGATTGGATTAAGGAAGAAATCGGAGAAGAGTAAGTTAAGTGAAGAGTGAAGAATGAAGAGTGAAGAATTTGCTTCCGCACTTGATATGCAATCAGAAATACAATACATAGAACTCTATAAGCAGACTCGTGCGATGATTCACGAACACAGCAGTGACGTGATGAATAGCGTGCGCGACGAGGCTTTCGAGCGTTTCGCTTCAGCTGGTTTCCCCAGCAAAAAAGTTGAGCGCTACAAATACACTGATATTCAAAAGCTCTTTGCTCCTGACTATGGTTTGAACCTGAACCGTCTGACCATACCCGTTGACCCCTACAATGCTTTCCATTGTGATGTGCCCAACCTGTCGACGAGCCTCTATTTCGTAGTTAACGACGGATTCTATCAGGACGAAAAACCTAAGGGCCATTTGCCAGAGGGTGTTGTCATTGGCTCTCTGAAGGAGTTTGCAACCTCAGAGTATTATAATCAGTTGGCAGGCAAGGCCAATGATGCTACTACAGACCTGAATACGATGTTGGCACAGGATGGCCTCTACGTCTATGTCCCCAAGAATGTCAAGGTTGATCGTGCCATACAAGTCATAAACATCCTGCGTAGTGATGTTGACCTGATGGTGAACCGTCGTGTGCTCATCGTGCTCGAAGAGGGTGCAGAATTAAAAATGCTGTTCTGTGACCATGCTGCTGACGACCGTAACTTCTTAGCCACACAGGTTATCGAGGCCTATGTGGGTGAGAACGCCTCATTGGATCTGTATTGCCTCGAAGAGACGCACGCTAAGAACGTCCGCGTGAGCAATGTCTACATCGACCAGCAGGCCAACAGTCGTGTGAACCACAATGTCATCACCCTGCATAACGGCATTACCCGTAATAAGCTCGACCTCACTTTCAGCGGTGAGGGTGCTGAGTGCCAGTGCTATGGTTGTGTTATTGCCGACAAGCAGCAGCATGTCGACAATAATACGTTGATTACACACAAAGTGCCCCATTGCACTTCGAATGAGCTCTATAAATATGTACTCGATGACAAGGCCGTAGGAGCTTTCGCAGGTCGCGTACTTGTAGAACATGGTGCCCAGAAGACCTCCTCGCAGATGACTAATCAGAACCTGACGGCTACCAAGGAGGCCCGCATGTACACCCAGCCGATGCTTGAGATTTATGCCGATGACGTGAAGTGCGCTCATGGCTCTACGGTGGGTCAGTTGAACGATGCCGCCCTCTTCTACATGCGTCAGCGTGGCATCTCGCTCGCTGAAGCCAAGATGCTTTTGCAGAATGCCTTCATCAACGAGGTTATCGACAAGATGCAACTTGAACCCCTTCGCGACCGTCTCCACCACTTGGTGGAAAAACGTTTCCGCGGAGAACTCAACAAATGCGAGGGCTGCAAGCTCTGCAAATAACTTACAAGGGGTGAACAAATCGTTCACCCTTTTCTTTTGGGTATCACCGTTGGCGAAACGGTTTTCCTCTTTAGTGACAAAACAGGTGCGAATTCGTCTTTATTAAAAATAAAGAAACAGAAAGATGAGAAGGACGATTCTTTTGGTATGGACGATGGTGATGGCGATGGCCATCAAGGCCCAAACGTTAGTGGAAACCCAGCGACAGTATCTGAGTGGTCATGGTTGCGACGATATGGTACAGTGGGACTTCCTATGTTCGGATGGTCGTAATGCAGGCAAATGGACCAAGATTGGTGTGCCGTCGTGCTGGGAATTGCAGGGCTTTGGCACCTACCAGTATGGTATGCGGTTCTATGGCAAGGCAACACCTGAGGGAATTGCCGACGAGAAGGGGCTGTACAAAACGGAGTTTACGTTGCCTGAGAAGTGGGAGGGTCGTCAGATACAATTGGTCTTTGAGGCTGCCTTTACGGAGATTCATGTGCAGATTAATGGTCGTAAGGCAGGTAACGGCACGTATCAGGGCGGCTTTACCCGACATACCATTGACGTCTCGGATCGTGTGTTCTTTGGCAAGAAAAAGAATCGTTTGGAGGTCGAGGTGCTGAAAGAGAGTACCAACCCACAGGTAAATCTGGCTGAGCGTCGTGCTGACTATTGGAACTTCGGAGGCATCTGGCGTCCAGTGTTCATCGTCTCGAAACCTTCTCAGAATATCCAACGCGTAGCCATTGACGCGAAGGCAGATGGCTTCTTTACAGCTGATGTGTTCCTGAATCGTGCCGTGTCAGGCAGTCAGGTGTGTGTTGATATTGTTGACACCAATGGCAAGAAGGTGGCGACAAGCCCTACATACATCATTGCCAGCGACAAGGCTAAAGCAGAATTCCGTACCGATAACCCTAAACTGTGGAATGCTGAACAGCCGAACCTGTATACAGCAGTCTTTACTTTGAAAAACGCAGAGGGTAAGACCCTCCACGTAGAGCGCCAGAAGTTTGGCTTCCGCACTATCGAATATCGTCACCAGTACAACGGCGATGAGGAGGACGGTGTGTTTATAAATGGTCGGAAGGTCATCATGAAGGGTGTGAATCGTCATTCGTTCCGTCCTGAGAGTGGCCGTACGCTGTCGAAGGCAAAGAACATCGAGGATGTGCTGCTCATCAAGTCGATGAACATGAATGCCGTTCGACTTTCGCACTATCCTGCTGACCCTGAATTCCTGGATGCCTGCGACTCGTTGGGCCTTTATGTGGAGTGCGAACAGCCAGGCTGGCATTGGGCACACGACACGATGACGGGTTCGCAGATTGTAGAGGAGATGGTGACGCGCGACGTGAACCATCCCAGCATCATTTTCTGGAGCAACGGCAACGAGGGTGGCTTTAACTACGAGTTAGAACCTGTGTTCACTCGTCTGGATATTCAAAAGCGTGTGGTGCTCTATCCTTGGGCGAACCGTAATGGTTTCGAGACGAAGCACTACCGTTCGTGGGGCGAGACAGCAGACTATATGCGCCAAAAGGAGATTTTCATGCCTACGGAGTTCCTGCATGGACTGTATGACGGAGGACATGGGGCAGGCTTGAAGGACTACTGGAAGTTGATGATGAGCAATCCGCGTTGTGCTGGAGGTTTCCTGTGGGACCTGATGGATCAGGCTGTGGTTCGTACGGACCAAAATGGCATCCTTGACCCCGTGGGTAACTTCGGCTCTGATGGTATCGTTGGTCCTCACATGGAGAAGGAAGGTTCATTCTATACCATCCGCGAGGTGTGGAGTCCTGTGCAAGTTTTGTATTTTGACAGCGGCGCTTTCACCATTCAGAACTGCTACAACTTCATCAACCTGAAGGACTGCCACTTCAGCTACAGACTACTCAAGATGCCTGCTTATGGAGAGAAAGACGTTAAGGTCATCAAGGAAGTGAAACTCCCCTCACCTAATACTGCACCAGGTGAAAAAGCCCAACTGAAAATCGAAAGGACAGATGCCGATGTGATTGAGTTGACAGCTATTGACCCGTATGGAAAGGAAATCTTTACGTGGGGCCATAGACACATGGTAAAACTCGGCACTGGTAACCTGAGCAAGAGAAACTTACACAAGAATACCCAGAAATACTCGTATACAGAGGATACGAACCAATTATTGGTGCAAGATGGCAATCGCCAGTATGCCTTCAGCAAGAAAACGGGTAGGTTGATAGGAGTCTCCGTAGGTGATAAAAAGTTGTCATTCAGTAATGGTCCCCGCTTTGTAGCTGCTAAGCGTGCTGACCGTTCGCAGGATGGCTTTTATAATCACGACGATAGCAAGGCCTTCCAGAAGAAGACGCAATATACGGAGTATCCTGACCAAGGCGCTTTCGATAGTTTCACCTTTAGTGACAGCACGCTGGTAGTCAACTACCTGCATGGTTCCATCAATACGGTTACTTGGCGTTTCCTCGCTGATGGCGGAGTGTATATGAATGTCGACTATTACTTCAATGGCGTCGTCGACCTGATGGGTATCTGTTTCGACTATCCTGAGACGATGATGAAAAGCAAACAATGGGTGGGCAAGGGTCCCTATCGCGTTTGGCAGAACCGTATGGAGGGTCCGCAATATGGTCTGTGGCAGAATGACTACAACGATCCCATTCCTGGTGAGTCGTGGGACTATCCTGAATTTAAGGGCTATTTCTCGAATGTCAACTGGATGAAGCTGAATACCAGCGAAGGAGCCATTGGCATCGAACTGATGACAGGAAAGGTAGGCGTCTATACACCTCGTGACGGACGCGATCATATCCTTTACACCTTGCCAGAGACAGGCATTTCTATCCTCAAGGCCATTCCTGCTGTTCGCAACAAAGTGAACACGACTGACCTGAATGGTCCCAGCGCACAACCCTATTGGAGCAAGGGAAAAGGAAGCATCAGCGCCATCCTGCACTTCGAATGATTTCTGAACAACGGATCGAACGAATTACACGGATGCTATGAAACGATTGACCACACTCGCTCTTGTCCTGTGCCTTGCGATTTTGTCGCGAGGTAACGACACGACTCGCCCTTGGACATTCTGGTACTGGATGTATGGTGCCGTATCAGAAGCAGGCATCAAGGCCGACCTGCAGGCGATGAAGGACGTGGGACTGGGTGGCTGTTACCTGATGCCTATTCGTGGGGCTGTGGAGCGACCAGAATACCAAGGAACAGCTGATGCCTTAAGTGAGAATTTCTGGCGAATGGTGGATTATTCGTTTGCACAAGCTGATTCTCTCGGATTGGAAATGGGCATTCACGTCTGCGACGGTTTTGCACTGGCTGGTGGCCCCTGGATTGCGCCTGAAGAGTCGATGCAGAAGATAGTCTTCGCAGAAGACCTCTTTGTTGGCAGTGTACAGGAAATGGTTTATCGTAATGGCGGTCTCGTCTTGCCACGTCCAGAGGGCGTCGATGGCTATTACGAGGACATTGCTACTTTTGCTATTCCGCTGACGCGACGATACTTCCATCCTTTTCCCTATAACTTCAATTTACAACGCGACTTGGAGAAAGTACCTGTCATGATGTCGTCCACTATGACACGCAATGCAAAGGGAATCTTTACTGCCTCCGAATCCGCATGGATAGCATTCGACATGGGAGGTGAACGCGAATATACCAATATTGAGATAGCTGCCAACGGCACTAACATGCAGGCCCAACGTATGGTGGTTGAGGTAAGTGACGATGGCATTGACTACCGACGTGTCAAACAACTCGTTCCACCGCGTCAGGGATGGCAGAATTACGACTATAATACCACCTTTGCCTTTCCGCCAACAAAAGCTCGCTTCTGGCGATTGTCGTGGACTCCCAAGAGAACGGAGCCAGGCAGTGAGGACTTGGATGCAGCCAAGTGGAACCCTCGTCTTGGGCTGAAGAATGCTATCTTCTATGCCCAGCCACAAATCGACAACTGGGAGGGCAAGGCTGGCTATGTATGGCGTATTGCCCCAGAAGCCAACGCAAGTGAATTACCTGATAGTATCTGCTGGCAACAGCAGGAGATAGCCCAACTAACTCTGGACGGAGACCGCGTGACGGGCTATAGGCTGCAGGATATAGATAATTCTACCTATATCTACCGTATTATCCGCATTGGTCACACCTCGACAGGCCATACCAATGCAACGGCTGGTGGTGCTAAAGGACTGGAGTGTGACAAGTTCTCCCGTGAGGCTGTCAGCAAGCAAGTGGACTCATGGTTCGGACAGTTCAAACAGCGCCCTTATGCCAACGTGGTGAAATACCTGCATGTAGACTCTTGGGAGTGTGGTTCGCAGAACTGGGGAAAAAACTTTGCTCAGGAGTTCAAGACACGTCGTGGCTATGACCTTATCCCTTGGTTACCTGTTATGATTGGCATCCCCATAGAATCGGCAGCCCAAAGTGACAAAGTGTTGCGTGATATCCGCAAGACCATTGATGAATTGGTGAACGAGGTCTTTTTTGCTACTGTGGCCCAAAAGGCCAAGGAGTATGGTGTTCAACTTTCGTCAGAGAGTGTCGCCCCAACGATGGTCAGCGACGGAATGACGCATTATAAATATGTGGACGTGCCGATGGGTGAATATTGGCTTAATTCGCCCACTCACGACAAACCCAACGACATGGTTGACGCCATCAGTGGCTCACATGTTTATGGCAAGAATATCGTGCAGGCTGAGGGATTTACGGAAGTGCGAGGCGTATGGGACGAGACGCCGGCGAGCATCAAGGCACTCCTCGACAGGAATTTCGCCTTGGGCATGAATCGCCTCTTCTTCCATGTAAACACTCACAATCCCTGGCTCGACAGGAAACCAGGAATGACGCTCGACGGCATTGGACTTTTCTTCCAGCGCGATCAGACGTGGTACCCTGAAGCGAAGTCGTTCGTCGACTATATCACACGTTGTCAGACGCTGTTGCAGAAAGGAAAACCTGTGGTGGATATCGCTGTATATACAGGCGAGGAAATACCCTCGCGCGCTTTGACGCCAGACAAGTTGGTGCCCATGTTGCCTGGCTTGTTTGGAGCAGAACGCGTCGCCTCTGAACGCAAGCGCCTCGCGAATGTGGGACAGCCCATGGAGGAGTCACCCGTTGGTGTGCGCCACTCAGCGAATATCTTCAATCTGAAGGACTGGATCAATCCCCTGCACGGCTATCAGTACGACTCGATGAATAAGGACGCCCTCTTGACGCAACCTTTTCACTATAAGGTGTTAGTCATTCCTGAGGGTGCGCTGGTATCCAAAGAGGTCAAGACGAAAATTGCCCAACTGCGTCGACAAGGAGTGCTCATCATCGATAAGCCCTACCAGCAGGCAACGTTCAGCAACATTCCTCGCGACGCAGAACTCCCTGAGGGCATTGCCTATGCTCATCGGGCCACAGAGGATGAGGATATCTACTTCCTGGCCAACCAAAACAACAGCGAACAGACGTTCAAGCCCGTATTCCGCAACAACCATCAGAAAGCTGTCCTCTACAATCCAATGACCAACGAGTACGCTATCTATGATGGAACGATTACCTTGCCGTCGTATGGCTCTTGCTTTGTCGCTTTTAGTCCGAAGCCGTCGTACTGTGAGTCCGAAGCCGTCGTACTGGGAGTCCGAAGCCGTCGTACTGAGAGCACGAAACAATGGGACATTCTTTTCCACGAAAGCAACATCGCCTTACAACGTCAGCAGCTTTTCGACTGGAGTCAGCACGAGGACGACAGAATACGCTATTTCAGTGGACACGCCCGCTATACGACGACGTGGAAACTGAAGAAGGACGAGGTGCCTCAAGGACGAGCCTGGCTGTCGTTCCCCAATGTGAAGGATATTGCCCACGTTTGGGTGAATGGTAAAGATTGCGGCATTGCCTGGACGGCACCCTACGAGGTGGAGATAACGGGTGCCCTAAAGAAAGGAAAGAACACGATAGAAATCGAGGTGGTAAACACGTGGCATAACGCTTTGCGAGGTGCTGATCAAGGGAAGGCGCCTTATGAAGGAATCTGGACGAATGCCAAATATCGTACGAAAGGCGACGGTTTGTTGCCTGCCGGCCTCCTTGCACCACCAGAACTTATAATAGAACAATGATATGAGAAAGTTAATCTGCACTATTTGTGTGCTTATAGTCATCACAGCAAATGCCAAGGTTAAACTGCCTGCATTCTTCAGCGACAACATGGTGCTGCAACAGCAGACGGAGTGTAACATCTGGGGATGGACAGAACCTGGCAAAAAAGTAATAGTTCATACTCCTTGGGACAAGAAGTCGCATAGAGCTACAGCACGTAAGGACGGACGCTTCGAAGTAACGATACAAACCCCCAACGCTGGTGGTCCCTACGATATTTGGTTCCAGGATGGCGACTTCGTTAAGTTGAGCAATGTGATGATTGGCGAGGTGTGGATATGTAGTGGCCAGTCGAACATGGAGATGCTGATGAAGGGTTACAAGGCTCAGCCCGTAGAAGGAGCGACAGAGGAACTGCTCTCCTGCAAAGACGACGAACTGCGATTGTTTTATGGCAAGCGATTGGCATCACTGGAGCCCCAGCAAGACCTCAAAGGCTCTTGGCAAGAGGCCAATGCCGCCAGTGTCCGTGAATTCTCTGCTACTGCCTATTTCTTTGGCAAGGCTCTGAGGAAGACATTAGGTGTTCCTGTGGGTCTGATAGTAACGGCTTTTGGTGGTTCGGCCTGTGAGGCTTGGATGAAGGCCGACTGGTTGAAGGCTTTCCCAAAAGTACAGCAAACCATTACGGAAGAGGATGTCAAGAAGCTTCAGCAACGTTGTCCCACAGCCCTTTACAACGGACAACTCAGGCCCCTCATTGGCTATGGCATTCGTGGTGCCATCTGGTATCAGGGCGAGGACAACATTCCTCGCTATGATTACTACGCAGAACTCTTAAAAACGATGGTTCAGGGTTGGCGCGAAGAGTGGAAACAGGGCGATTTTCCCTTCTACTATTGTCAGATAGCGCCATACGATTACAGTCTTATCGGATGGGGCAATAGTCAGTATCTGCGTGAACAACAACTCAAAGCGGAATCGCTGATTCCCAATGCCCGCATGGCTGTACTGATGGATGCGGGTTTGGAGTATGGTATTCACCCCAGAAAGAAGCGTCAGGCTGGAGAGCGTTTGGCATTGCTCGCACTCGCCAATACCTATGAGGTCAAGGGGTTGCCCGACTTCGCAATTTATAAGGAGGTAGAATTTAAGAACGATACGGCAATCATTGCTTTTAATCGTTCGAAGGAGTGGGTCTATTTCGAGTATGGACCAACGTCGAAGAATTTCGAGGTGGCAGGGTCAGACAAGGTGTTCCATCCTGCCACGAAAGTGTGGGTGAGTCGTAATCGTGTATATGTCGTCTGTGATGATGTCAAGCAACCAGTTGCCCTTCGTTATGCTTGGCACGATTGGGTCGAAGGCGACCTGATGCACGATGGTCTGCCCGTATCGTCGTTCAGAACAGATAATTGGGACAGCCAATCCCCAGCCCCTTCCAAAGAGAAGGGGGATTATAATGAACCCAAATAATTCAATGCCTATGCGTCGTGTCGTTTTATTATTTATTTTATGTCTTATATTTGGCACCATAGGGGCGCAAACCTCTGTGGCTGGTCTTTTCCCATTAGAGAACAGTGGTCGTTTGGTGTGGAACTTCAATGCCGGTTGGCGATTCCATTTGGGTGATGTTGCTGGCGCTGAGGCTGAAGCCTTCGACGACGAGTCGTGGGAGGTTGTATCAACGCCTCATACCGTCCAACTGATGCCTGCCGAGGCCAGTGGTTGTCGTAACTATCAAGGCATTGCCTGGTATCGTAAACACTTCCGCCTGCCCAATGAATGCGCTGGCCGCGACGTTACCCTACACTTCGAAGCCATCATGGGTAAACAGACTATCTATGTAAACGGCCAACAGGTCAAAGAGCATGAGGGTGGGTATCTGCCCATCACCATTTCCCTTCCTGCCTCTACTGTGGGCGACGATTTTGTCGTCGCTATCAAAGCAGATAACAGCGACGACAAGACCTACCCGCCAGGCAAGAAACAGGCACAACTCGATTTTGCTTATCATGGTGGCATCTATCGCGACGTGTGGCTCATTGCGAAAAACAAGGTGGCTATTACGGATGCCCTTGAGGAGAATAAGGTGGCAGGCGGTGGCATTTTTGTCCACTACGCCAACATCAGCGAGAAAAGTGCTGAGGTTTTCGTCAATACTGAAATAAGAAATAACGACACTAAGGCTCGCACCATCACTGTCGAAAATAGTTTTGTCTCTTCTGCTGCGATTCCATCGCAGCGGACAAAGCTGAAACTTCAACCTGGCGAAGCAAAGACCGTCACCCAGCGTTTCCTCGTCAAAAGCCCCAAACTATGGAGCCCAGAAACACCTTATTTATATCAGATAGCCACCCGCATTAAGGAGGGCAAGACCAGTCTCGATGGAGGAATTACTCGCATTGGTATCCGTTCCTTCGAATTCGTCAGGACTGACGATACCCAAGGCCGTATGCCAGGTTTCTACCTGAATGGCAAGAAGTATCACCAATTGGTAGGTGCCAATCGTCATCAGGATTTCGCTTATGTGGGTAATGCGCTGCCCAATAGCCAGCAGTGGCGCGACGCCAAACGTCTGCGTGATGCTGGTTTTACCATCATCCGTACGGCACACTATCCGCAAGACCCATCGTTCATGGATGCCTGTGATGAAATGGGACTTTTTATCATCGTCGCGACACCAGGTTGGCAGTATTGGAACAAAGAAAAGGGGTGGGACGAGAAGGTACATGAGAACACGCGCAACATCATTCGTCGCGATAGGAATCATCCTTGCGTGCTGATGTGGGAACCCATCCTAAACGAGACGCGCTACCCAGAGGATTTTGCTTTGCAGGCCCTCGAGATTACCAAGGACGAGTATCCATACCCCTATCGTCCTGTTGCTGCTGCTGATGTACATAGTGCTGGTGTGGCTGAACACTATGATGTGGTTTATGGCTGGCCAGGTGACGACTTCAAGGACGACAAGCCCAAACAATGTATCTTTACGCGAGAGTTTGGCGAACTGGTTGATGACTGGTATGCCCACAACAACTTGAATCGTGCCTCGCGTTCGTGGGGTGAGCGTCCCATGTTGACACAGGCCATGAGCCTCTATCGTTCAACACAAGAATTGTTCCATACAACAGGACAATTCATAGGTGGTTGTCTGTGGCATCCTTTCGACCATCAGCGTGGTTATCATCCTGACCCCTATTGGGGAGGTATCTATGATGCCTTCCGTCAGAAAAAGACGGCATTCGATATGTTTACTGCTGTAGCACAGCAGCAAACAGGACTGCCAATCGTTGCTATTGCCCACGAAATGACGCAGTTCTCTGAAAGAGACGTAACCATCTTCAGCAATTGCGACAGCGTCCGCCTGACGATGTACGACGGTGAACATTGTTGGGTGCAACCTGTAGAGAAAGGTCTTGTGGTCTTCAAGGATGCTTGGGACTTCTTCGAGGCACGAAACTATAGCTATACTCAGCGAAATTGGCAGAACGTAAAAATGGTGGCAGAAGGAATCATTGATGGCAAAGTGGTATGCCAAGAAGAAAAGATGCCTTCGCGTCGCAGCACCAAACTTCGTCTTTATGTCGATGAGATGGGCAAAAAACTCGTTGCCGACGGCTCTGATTTCGTTGTCGTGGTCTGCGAGGTGACTGATGACTTGGGACATGTACGCCGTCTGGCGAAAGAAAATATCCGCTTTACCGTTGAGGGTGAAGGAGAGTTTATAGGTGATGTAAGTATCAATGCTAATCCGCGTGCTGTAGAATGGGGCTCTGCTCCAGTATTGATTCGCAGTACCCAAAAGGCAGGAAAAATCAAAATTAAGGCTGAGGTGCAATTTCCTGGCATTCATGCCCCAACGCCAGCCGAACTGGAGATCGAGAGCGTGCCTTACGATATGCCGCTGTGTTTGGCTAGTGATGCTAGTACAACTAGTAGAGCTAGCACAACTAGTAGAACTAGTAATACTGGTCCCACGCTCTCCGATGCGGAGAAAAACAAGCTCTTGCAGGAGGTAGAAGCGCAGCAGGCTGACTTCGGACTGCAAAAATAAAACGAAAATGCCCATATTTATTTGGCATTTTGCTCGCTTATTCGTACCTTTCACCTTTGGTGAAGGTAGGCTGCAACTCAGAAAAACTCAAATTAATTTGGTTTTTCATTCATTTTGCACTACCTTTGCAGGCAAAATAAAAAAGAAAGAAGATGAAGAAATATGTAATAGCCGCTTTGGTGGCCATAACAATGGTCTCTTGCGGAGAGAAAAAGTTTCATATTGAAGGTAACATTTCGAATGCCAAAGACTCTGTGCTTTATTTTGAGAACATAGCATTGACAGGCATAGAACGGTTGGATTCAGTGAAGTTGGGCGAAGACGGGTCTTTCAGTTTCAGTGGTGCCCAGACAGAGGCTCCAGAGTTCTATCGCCTGCGCATCCACGACCAGATTATTTCGCTCTCCATCGACTCGACAGAGACGATAACCGTCAAGGCCGCCTATCCACAGATGGCTTCGCGGTATGAGGTCAGCGGTTCTGATAACTGCGAGAAGATCAAGGAACTGGCCCTGCTACAGATGGCCCTTCAGGATAAAGCCATCAGGATAAGTCGCGACGAAACACTGACTGTTGACCAGATGAACGACAGCATTTTGTCGATGATACAGGCCTACAAAAAGGACGTAAAGACACGTTACATCTTTGCCCATCCTGACAAGGCTTATTCTTATTTTGCTTTGTTCCAGACATTAGGAAATACCCTGCTCTTCAATCCTCGTACGGATCGTGATGATATCAAGGCCTTTGCTGCCGTTGCCACCAGTTGGGACACGAACTGGCCTATGGCTGAGCGTGGTGCCAACCTGCACAATATTGCCATTGAGGGCATGAAGAACGTACGCATTGCTGATGCCGAGAACAATCGTACCATTGACGCCTCAAAAGTGAAAGAGGCTGGACTCATCGAC
Organism: uncultured Prevotellaceae bacterium; assembly: GCA_902764705.1. Taxonomy (GTDB): domain Bacteria; phylum Bacteroidota; class Bacteroidia; order Bacteroidales; family Bacteroidaceae; genus Prevotella. The sequence goes on from CACWWZ010000019.1 coordinate 63,792, forward strand.
ATTGCCCTGCGTGACAATAAGGGAAAGACACGTCACCTGACAGAGTTGAAGGGTAAGGTGGTACTGCTCGACTTCCATGTGTTTGCTATGGACGAGTCACCTGCCCGTATCCTGCTGTTGCGTGAATTGTATAATAAGTACCACGCCCAGGGTTTGGAAATCTATCAGATCAGCCTTGATGGTGATGAGCATTTCTGGAAGCAGCAGACTGCTGCCCTGCCATGGATCAGTGTCCGTGAAGAGGAGGGTATGAACTCGTCGATGTTGACGCTCTATAACGTGCAGAGTGTGCCAGAGTTCTTCCTAATCGATCGCGGCAACAACATCATAGGTCGTTCGCAGACCATCAAGGATGTAGAACAATCCATCAAGGCACTATTGTAAGGGCATCAAAGGCTTATGAACGTTCAGATAGAGCCTACGTGGAAAGAGTACCTGCAGGGCGAGTTCGAGAAACCTTATTTCGCTCAGCTAGTTCAGGCTGTTCGTCAAGAATACACAGCAGGCACTTGCTATCCGCCAGGGAAACTGATTTTCAATGCCTTTAACTTGTGCCCTTTCGATCAGGTAAAGGTGGTAATTATCGGACAGGATCCCTATCATGAACCAGGTCAGGCTCACGGACTGAGCTTCTCTGTACAGGACGGAGTAATGTTTCCTCCTTCGTTGCAAAACATTTTCAAGGAAATCCAGGACGATTTGGGTACACCGATTCCCACTACTGGCAATCTGACACGTTGGGCAGAACAAGGCGTATTGTTGCTCAACGCCACGCTGACAGTCCGTGCCCATATGGCGAACAGCCATTCAGCACTAGGCTGGCAGAAATTCACGGATGCTGCCATTCAGGCATTGGCACAGCATCGCCAGCATTTGGTGTATCTGTTGTGGGGAGGCTATGCCCGCTCGAAGGCTTATATGATTGATAAACAGAATAATCTCGTTTTGGAGTCTGTTCATCCCTCGCCTCTTAGTGCCAATCGCGGAGGCTGGTTTGGCCAGCATCAGTTCTCGCGTTGTAATGCCTATTTGCAGGAAAACGGTATTTCTCCCATTCAATGGTAAAAGACATTCCTCCTATCCTTGAAATTGCTGGTATCTTGATTTCTTCTGAGATACTGACTGAGTACTTCTGTTGCGACTACGAGAAGTGCAAGGGCATCTGTTGCGTGGAAGGCGATGCTGGGGCCCCCGTTACGATGGAAGAGATTGCTGCCATTGAGGAGTCGCTCGATATGGTTTGGTCTGACCTCTCTGCTTCTGCCCAGAGTGTTATCGACAAGCAGGGTGTGGCGTATTCCGACAAGGACGGCGATCTTGTCACAAGCATTGTTCGAGGCAAGGATTGTGTATTTACCTGCTACGATGGTGATAACTGCCTCTGTGCGCTGGAGAAGGCTTTCCGTAGTGGCAAGTCGACATTTTGTAAACCCATCAGTTGTTCCCTTTACCCCATTCGTGAGAAGAACTTCGGCAATGGACTCATTGGGCTGAACTACAATCGCTGGGTGGTGTGCAAGGATGCCGTAGAAAAAGGGAAGGCACTTCACCTTCCCGTTTATAAGTTTTTAAAGGAACCACTCGTTCGTCGTTTTGGCGAAGCTTGGTATAATGAACTCTGCGAAGTAGCCGACCAGTTGTTTTCTTCCAAGGACGAGTAGTTTACCACGTTTTGACAGGAAGCGTTTGTCCGGCTTTTAGTTTGAGGGTCTTGCGCTGGTTATTATATAATAAGGTGACGAAGCCAGAGCGTTTCGCTTTGATTTCTGCTGAACGCACCTTGCCATCCTTCCACTCGAAACTTACTTCATAGCCTCCGCGGGCACAGAGTCCTGAGACAGAGCCGTTTTCCCATTCCTTGGGACAAGCAGGCAGCAATTCAATGATGGCCATCTGTCTCTGACCTTTAGTTGTTAGCAATTGGCTCTGCATCAGCATCTCACAGACACCTGCTGTGCCTCCGAAGTTGCCGTCAATCTGGAAGGGTGGGTGGGCATCGAAAAGATTCGGATAGGTGCCGCCACCGTTCACGTAGTTTGGTGAGCCTCCCCGCTCAGGGGCTACGGCAGTAAGCAATTTGCGGTAAATCTGGTAAGCCTTCTCACCATTGTGGAGTCGTGCCCATAGGTTAATGCGCCAACCCGTACTCCAACCTGTTGTTTCGTCGCCTTTTTGGATAAGTGTTTGCTCGCATGCTTTCTGTAGATCAGGCTCTGTCAAATGGTGTCCAGGGTATAGTCCAATCAGGTGTGACTGGTGGCGATGATGTGGGTCACGGTCCTGCCAGTCGTAATACCACTCGTTGAGATCACCCTCATTCCCGATGGTGTAGGGGTGTAGTCGTTGCAGTGCCGTTTGGTATGCGACGATATTATCGCCACAAACGGAACCAGCTGCTATGACATTGGCTAGCAGTTCGCGGATAATAGCCAAATCAGCAGTCCCCCCATAGCAGGTCACTCCATGATAGCCTTTATCAGTAATGTATTCATTTTCAGGCGATGTGCTGGGAGCTGTAATCAGTTCACCAGGATTCTTGGGGTTCTCAACAAGCCATGCCAGACAAAAATCTGCAGCCCCTTTCATCAACGGATAAGCCACTTTTTGCAAATAGACTTTGTCTTGAGTGAACAAGTAGCGCTCCCACAGTGTCTGCATCAACCAGGCACCACCCATGTTCCAGCAGCTCCACATGGGACTCTCGCGATTTTCACCCACAGGATTAGTCATCGCCCACAAGTCGCTGTTATGGCTGGCACACCAGCCGCTATTGATGCCGTAGAAATTCTTGGCAGTATGCCGTCCGTTCTCTGCGAGTGCCGTTATGAAGTCGTTCAAAGGCTCTGCCATTTCTGAGAGATTGGCTGTGAAAGCCGGCCAGTAGTTTTCCTCCAAATTGATGTTCATCGTGTAGTTGCCTCGCCAGGGTGACCAAAGGTGAGGTGTCCATAGCCCTTGCAGGTTGGCTGGTACGCCCTTGGTGCGAGAACAGGAGATGAGCAGATAACGACCAAATTGGAAATAGAGAGTTTCCAAATAACGGTCGTTGGTGTGCTTGAGCAGCATTTCATTGGTGGGTAGCGTGTTAGGTTGCCCACCGAGGTCCAATTTCACTCGGTCGTAGTATTGCTGGTAGTCAGCGATATGGCAACGACGGAACTCATCGTAACTCAGATTACGTGTGTGCCAGATATCATCAGTAGCCTTCTCCAAATAGGGAGCGCCCTCTTTCACAGGATGCTTGTCATAGCCATTGAAACTGGTTTCGTTGACCAGATAGACAACAGCCTCTTTGGCATTGGAGATAGTAAGGGTAGAGTCTGTGCTGCTGACAGTGCCATCCGTGTTTACCTGGAGTATCGTACAGAAATGGATGGTCTCCATCGGATCACCTGTAGCGTGCCCAGTCATCGTGAGTTGGTTGTTGCTACCTTTCACATGATGAGGCACTTGGGCCGTCATCACGATTTTGCAGTTGATGTCACCCTTCAGTCGGATGGCGATGAGTTGATCAGGATATGAGGCGAAATACTCACGTGTGAAGGTCTTACCATTGCGCACGAAGCGGTCGTTGACGATAGCGCTGTCGAGATTCAATTCTCGATAATACTCACTGGTATTTCCCTTGTTCTCATCGATGATATACAGGGTGCCCAAAGGCTGGTAGAACTCTGAGTTATGTCCTTCTACGTGCAATTGTAGGGAGTCGGCACGGGCATAGTCCTCTGCAAACAGCGCCTTACGGATTTCTGGAATCCACTGGGCAGCACCCTTTCCTTCGTTGCGGTCAACGGGTTTCCCTGTCCACAGCGTAATGTCGTTCAGGTGGATGAGGCAGGTGTCAGCACCACCATACACCAATGCGCCCAACTTGCCGTTGCCAATGGGCAGCGACTCTTCGAAATATTGTGCCTTTTGGTTGTAAAACAACCGCATGGCGGACTGTGTCTGTGCCGTGCCACACAGAGTGGCCATCAGCGAGAGAATGGTTAGTAAGTGTTTCATAACAGAGCACAAAGATACAAAAAAGCACTTAAAAGGCAAAAATAATTTTGGTATTTCATTTATTTTTCATTATCTTTGCCGAGCAAAACAGCATTTTGTCACTAACAAAACAAATACAACTATGAAAGAATTGAAAGGAACAAAAACAGAGAAGAATTTGCAGGAAGCGTTTGCAGGTGAGTCTATGGCTCGTAACAAGTACACCTATTGGGCTTCGAAGGCCAAGAAGGACGGCTATGTACAGATTGCCGCCATCTTTGAGGAAACGGCTGCTAACGAGAAGGAACACGCCAAGATGTGGTTCAAACTTTTAGAGGGCGGCATTAAGGACACCGCTTCTAATCTGGAGGCTGCCGCTGGTGGTGAAAATTTCGAATGGACAGACATGTATGCCCGCATGGCACGTGAGGCTCGCGAAGAGGGTTTCGACGAGATTGCCGAGAAGTTCGAAGGCGTGGCTGCTATCGAGAAGGCTCATGAGGAGCGCTATCGCAAACTGTTGGATAATGTACGCAAAGAGCGTGTATTCTCAAAGGATGGCGACGTCATCTGGCAGTGTGCCAACTGCGGTCACATCGTCATTGGGAAACAGGCCCCAGAAGTATGTCCCGTTTGCGACCATCCCCAGTCTTACTTCCAGGTAAAGGCCGAGAACTACTAAAGGCGTATCAATGATTAACGGGGCTTCCCATCTTTGCATGTGGAAGCCCCGTTATTTGTATAAGTATCACTTAGCGCGTACGCTGGTAGGTGCGGTAACCGTATACGATAATGACGATGAAGCACAGTAGGGGCAGAATGAATGAAATGTTGACTGCCGGCATACCAAGAACTTCATGCTGATCGATGATAGAAGCCTGTAACGGGGGTAGCACGCTACCACCAAGAATGGCCATAATCAGTCCTGCTGCACCAAATTTCGCATCATCGCCCAAGCCTTGCAGGGCTATGCCGTAAATAGTGGGGAACATCAGCGACATACAAGCTGAAATGGCAACGAGACAATAAAGTCCCATGCGTCCGTCAATAAAGATAACACCACATGTGAGCAAAGCGCCTACTACTGCAAGGATGCCCAATAAAGCCCCAGCATTAATATATTTAAGGAAATAGGTGCAGATGAATCGGCTCGACACGAAAATGACCATCGCAATGATATTGTAGGTCTGCGACGTAACTTCTGCCTCTTGTTCACCCATACCCTCGTTCATCAATACGCGTGTACCATATTGTATAATGAAGGTCCAGCACATAATCTGTACACCCACATAGAAGAACTGGGCGATGACACCTTCGCGATAGTAATCGATACGGCAGATGCGCTTCAATGTAGCCAAGGGGTGTACATCGTGGTTCTTATCTGCATTATGGGGCATTTTGGTGAAATAGATGACGAGGAACATAAGGGCAATAACGGCTCCAATAGCCAGATAGGGTGCTATCAGTACGCCTAAATCAGAATCGCGCATAGCAGCAAAGTCAGTGTCAGACAGCAAGGCACGCTCTTCTGTAGAAGCGGGATTCAGTTTAGCCTGTATGAAGTTCATAGCTACATACATGCCACACAGCGAACCCATGGGGTTGAAACACTGTGCCATATTCAATCGACGGGTAGCAGTTTCTTCCGTACCCATCGAAAGGATATAGGGATTACACGACGTCTCAAGGAATGATAATCCACAGGTCAAAATAAAGTATGCCACCAGGAAGGGATAGTACATACCCGTCCACGAGGCTGGCAAGAAGAGTAAAGCACCTACGGCATATAGTCCCAAGCCCATAAGTACACCAGCCTTATAGGAATACTTGCGGATGAACATGGCAGCAGGGAAAGCCATAGCGAAATAGCCGCCATAGAAGGCTACCTGTACCAAGGCGCCATCAGTGACGCTCATTCGAAATATTTTGGAGAATGCTTTCACCATGGGGTTAGTGATGTCGTTGGCAAAGCCCCACAGGGCAAAACACGACGTAACAAGAATAAATGGTATGAGATAGCTCACACCGTCACGAGAGATGATTGAATCTTTCTTCTGAGGGTCCATTGTTATTGAATTCCTTTTTAGTAGTGGCTGCAAAGGTAGTGCAAAATAGCTAAATAACAAAATAAAATCTGAGTCTCTTGGCTTGTTTTTACATATTTTAATTGTGCTACGCATGACATCCACCCTATAGATACGTCTTATTTTTAAAATAATAACACTTACAGGTAAATTAGAGGTAACTATGAAGCAATCGTTATTGATGGTGGTACTGCTGTTTTCATTGTCAGCTAGCGCCCAGTATCCGGACTTGACCAACGAGGCCAAGCAATTGATAGAACAACAAAAGAAGCAATGGAAGGCCCATAGCGATTCTGCTTGGGAGGTGGCGTTTCCTATTGTAATAGAAGAGGCTAAGGCAGGTCGTCCTTACGTGCCCTGGGCAGCTCGTCCCTACGATTTGCGTCAGGCCAAGATTCCTGCATTCCCTGGTGCTGAGGGCGGTGGTATGTATACCTTTGGTGGACGAGGCGGAAAGGTGCTTACCGTTACCAATTTGAACGATGACGGACCAGGCTCGTTCCGTTGGGCTTGTGAGCAAGGCGGAGCACGCATTGTGGTATTCAACGTGTCAGGTATTATTCGTTTAAAATCACCCATCTATGTTCGTGCACCCTATATCACGATTGCCGGACAGACGGCTCCTGGCGATGGTATCTGCATAGCAGGAGAGTCGTTCCAGGTTGACACTCACGACGTCATTGTCCGCCACATGCGTTTCCGTCGTGGTGAGACGCTGGTGACCAATCGTGAAGACTCGTTTGGTGGTAACCCCGTGGGTAACATCATGATTGACCATTGTTCGTGTGAATGGGGATTAGACGAAAACATCTCGTTCTATCGCCACATGTTCGACATGCACGATGGGAAACCTAATCGTAAGGAACCGACAGTCAACGTCACCATCCAGAATACTATTAGTGCCAAAGCTCTCGACACTTGGAACCATGCCTTTGGCTCGACCATCGGAGGCGAGAACACCACTTTTATGCGCAACCTGTGGGCTGACAATACAGGCCGTAACCCCAGTATCGGTTGGGGAGGCGTATTCAACTATATCAATAACGTTGTCTACAACTGGGTACATCGTACGGCTGACGGTGGCGAATTTACCACCATGTCGAACTTCATCAACAACTACTATAAGCCAGGTCCTCTGACTCCAAAGGATACTCCCGTTGGGCATCGTATTGTCAAATCGGAAAGCCGTTCGCAGGGTTTGTTCCCATTCAAGCAGTTTGGACGTGTCTATGCGGTGGGAAACATCATGGATGGCTATCCGGAGATTACCAAGGACAACTGGAATGGTGGTATCCAGACAGCTGACAAGGATGGTGAAATGGATCAGACGGAGTTGGCGCTGATGCGTTCGAACGAGCCTTTCGAAATGCCCTATCTGAAAATCATGGGTGCTGAACAGGCTTTCAACTGGGTGCTCTCGAATGCTGGAGCAACTATTCCTTGTCGTGACCTTGTTGACCAGCGCATCTGCGAGGAAGTTCGCACAGGACAGGCTTACTACGTGAAAGACTACGAAAAGGAGTTGGCTAAGATCGAGAAGAAGACTGGCGTGAAGCAGAATCCTTATGGCGACATGTGGGGACTGCACCAAAAGTCAAAGAATGAAGCTGGTTTCTTCAAGTATCGTCGTCTGCCTCAGGACTCCTACAAGCAGGGTGTCATCACCGATCCTCGACAGATGGGTGGCTATCCTGAGTATCAGACATGGGAACCCTATAAGGACAGCGACATGGATGGTATGCCTGATGAGTGGGAGGTGCGCTATGGTTTGAATCCCAATGATGCCGGCGATGCTAATGGCGATTGCAATGGCGACGGTTATACCAATATTGAGAAATATATCAATGGCATCAATCCGCAAACCAAGACGGACTGGCGCAACCTGAATAACAACTACGACACCCTGGCTGCAAAGGGCAAACTGATGTAGGCTTATGAAGAAGGTACTGTTTGCAGCGATTTTGTCGCTGCTTTCTCTCAACGTTTCTGCCCAAGTCGCCTTAAAAACCGAAGGCCAAGACTCAGCTTATGTGCAGACGATTAAGAGTCGTGCACAGAAAATCGTTGACGGACTGGGACTGACGGATGCTCAGAAGGCTGAAAATGTCCGAAACATCATTGCCAACCGTTATTTCCTGCTCAATGATATCCATTCGAAATACGATAAAAACCAGCAGGATGCCCGTGATGCAGAACTCTATAAACATCACTTTGAGTTGGCTTCTGCTCTTGCACTCTATCTGACGGAAGAACAGATTGATGCCGTGAAGGACGGAATGACGTTTGGCAGACTGAAGCGTGACTATAAGGCTCAGTTGGAGATGATTCCTTCGCTTACTGACGAAGAGAAGGCTCAGATACTCATCTGGCTCCGTGAGGCCCGTGAGTATGCAATGGATGCTGCCGATTCAAAAGGCAAGCACTTCTGGTTTGACAAATATCGTGGGCGAACCAATAACTGGCTGTCTGCTCGCGGCTATGACCTTAAGAAGGAACGTGACGCTTGGATGAAAAGAATAGAAGACGCGAAGAAAAAGTAGAAAACATCAAATGGCAAAAAGCGTACAACAGATAAAAAGTGTTGTAAGAAGGTTTTTACTTTTTTACCTTTTTACTTTTTTACCTTTAGCTCCCGTAGGGGCGCAGGAAGTTCCGATGGATTACTCTTATTGCGGTTACCATCGTTCGGAAATGCCCATTCCATCGGCAAAGGTTGTTGTCTATGTAGAGCCAACAGTTGGCGACAATGCCCAACTGATACAACGGGCTATCGACTATGTTAGTCTGCAGAAGCCTGACCATCAGACGGGTTTACGTGGAGCAGTCCTGTTGGCTGAGGGAACCTACGAACTGAGTAGTCCTTTGCGTATACGCACCAGTGGTGTGGTTTTGCGAGGAAGTGGTCGCGAAAAGACCATTCTTCATAAGATAGGATACGATCGTGGTGCGCTTTTATACATCGAAGGTACGCACGATATTCTAGTTAAGGACACGTTTAACGTGTCCGACGCCAAAGCAGGCGAGATTTCCATTACTGTGCAAGGTGCTTTTGCCGCCTTGGAACAAGGTGCTCGCCTGGCTATCTGCCGTCCTTCCACCCAAGAATGGATTGATTATCTAGGCTGTGCCTCGTTTGGTGGAGGTAAGCGTATGGGTTATTGGGCTTGGCATTCTGGCGAAATTGATCTCCGATGGAATCGCCGAATTTCTTCGGTTAACGGGTCAACTATTACCCTCGATGCTCCCATTACCTGCGATATCGATACACGGTGGGGAGGGGCGAAGGCGGTTGTTTATGAGCATCGTGGACTTGTCAGCGAGTGTGGCGTTGAAAACCTGACGTTGGAATCTGACTATGACCATTCCTTAGCGATGGACGAAAACCATTGTTGGGATGGCGTCTATGTGGCTGATGCTGAGGATTGTTGGGTGCGCATGGTGAATTTCCGCCACTTTGCGGGTTCTGCGGTGGTTCTCCAAAAAACGGCTCAGAAAGTTACGGTTGAGGACTGCCAGTCGTTGCAGCCAGTTTCTGAGATTGGAGGATATCGTCGTCGTACGTTCTTGACCTTCGGTGAAATGGTGCTTTTCCAGCGTTGCTATTCAGAAAACGGCATCAACGATTTTGCGGTAGGTCATACTGCTCCAGGACCGAATGCCTTTGTGCAATGCGAGAGCTATGAGAGTCTGGGTCCTAGTGGAGCCATCTCTTCGTGGGCACCAGGTATATTGTTCGATATCGTGAATATTGACGGCAACGACATTGTCTTCAAGAATTGGGAACTGGAGAAGTTTGGTGCAGGTTGGAGTACGGCTAATAGCACCATGTGGCAGTCTACTGCCTCTGGCTTATACTGCTATTCTGCCGATTCGCTCAGCAAAAACTATTCGATAGGTTGTTGGGGACAAGTGCAGGGCAATGGTAAGTATTCGGAGATGAACGAACACGTCAAGCCTTATTCGCTCTTTGCGGCACAGTTGGAGAAACGTTTGGGGCATGATGTCAAGGCTCAGTGTCGGGTGTTAGAGCGAAGCACGAATGCCAGCAGTTCTCCCACCATAGAAGAGGCTGTCGCAATGGCAGAAGAGGCGATGAAACCGCGCATTTCTATACAGATGTGGATTGACTCGGCCGTCTTTGCAGGGGATATTTCCAAAGGCAAACTACAGCCTTTTACCTATAAGGATGCCCCATTGCGCGACTTCCGTACCTACCATTATGCCATTCAGAATGGTTGGCTGACCTTAAATAAGGCTGTTTTGGTTGGAGGAAAACACCAGACGCCATGGTGGAATGGACGTGCAACAGATGCTGCCATGGCGAAGGCGAAGTATGCTTTGACGCGTTTTGTGCCTGGTCAAGAGCAGACAGGTGGCACAGACCGTATCGATTCTGTTGTATCACAGATGCAGCGCGAGCATACCTTGCTGTTTAGTCAGAACTATGGTCTTTGGACGGATCGACGTCGTGACGATCATGAGCGCATCCGTCGCAAGGATGGCGACGCATGGGCTCCATTCTACGAGCAACCCTTCGCCCGAACGGGTCGCGTGCAAGGAGGTTTTGCCGACTTGGCTTGGGACGGTTTGTCGAAATATGATTTGACGCAGTTGAATAAATGGTACTTCTGGCGTTTGCACCAATTTGCAAAAAAGTCCGAATCCATCGGAATATTGCTCAAGAACCAGCACTATTTTCAGCATAACATTTTGGAAGCTGGTGCTCATTGGGTGGATTGCCCGTGGCGCACAGCAAACAATGTGAACAATACGCCATTCCTGGAGCCCGTTAACTTCACAGGCGACAAGCGTATATTTACGGCAACCTTGTTCTATGATATCACCAATCCCACCCTTCGTGAGCTGCACAGACAGTATATCCGCCAGTCGTTGGATGCTTTCAAGGGACAGCCTAATGTGATTCACTCTATTGGCGAGGAGTTTACAGGCCCTCTGCATTTCGTGCAGTTCTGGCTGGATGTCATTGCTGAGTGGGAACTGGAGAATGGCAAGGTGTTGGTCGATCTGGCAGTCAACAAGGATGTGCAGGATGCCATTCTGGCTGACCCGGTACGTTCGAAAATCGTTGATATCATCGATATTGAGCAGTGGTTCTATCACAACAAGGGCGAGTATGCTCCTCCTGGCGGGGTGAATATGGCTCAGCGACAGTATATGCGCAAGATTCGTACGGGTAGTGCCCGTTTCGAGGATGTGTATCGTGCCGTGAGCGAGTATCACCAAAAGTTTCCAGACAAAGCTGTAGTCTATTCTGCTCAAAAAGCCCCAGAGCTTTGCTGGGCTTCGCTGATGGCTGGCGGCTCTTGTGCCGCTATTCCTGTTACGGACAACGCTTTCCTGGAGGAACTGTCGCAGATGGCTCCCCGTCCCTCAGACTTGCAAGGTGTTTATTTACTGGAAGGCCCCAACGGCTATTTGGTTTTTAACGACACTGCCGATTTTACGCTTGACTTGAAGCCAGGCAAGTATATGCTTTACCAGATTGATGCAAAGTCGGGTGCTATCAGCTTCCTTCGTGACGTGACAGAAAGCGTTCCTCTGTCCAATCATCGCATTTGGTGGCTCAAAAGGAAGTAAAGTATATCCCATTATTTTATCCGCATTCTGACCCATAGCCAGCGGGGGATGAGGCGCCAGAAGAAGACGAGCAGGCGGTAGCGCCAGTCGATGGTGATGATACTGCGTCCGCGTTCCACTCCTTTGACGATTTGCTGCGCAACCTTGGCGGCATCCAGTTGCAGAGGATAGTTACTGCCGCTGATGAGGGGCGTACGCACAAAGCCAGGACGAATGTCGTGGATGCTGATATGATTAATATGGTGGATATGACAGAGCTGGGTGAGACACTCCAGATAATGGTTTACGAAACGCTTTGTGGATGAATAGGCTGGTGCGGCACCAAGGCCCTTAGTGCCAGCAATGCTACTGATGACGGCTATCTGACTCTTCTGTTCGGGGTGTGCTTCGAAATAATGGAAAGCTGCTCCCACCATACGCGTCATACCCACCGCGTTGGTCTCAACGGTGGCCAGTTCAAGTTCCATATCAAGTTCCGTGTTCTGATAGCCAATACCCGAGCTGTGGAAATAGAGGTCCATTCCACCTGTCTTGCCAATTAGCGTCTCTAGGCGCTCGGCGGCGTCTGCCTTTGTCACGTCAATCTGCTCTGTAGCCACGATGTTCAAGTGCTTACGCTGAATCTGTTGCAGCAGTTCCTGACGACGTCCGGCGATTCCCACCAGCCATCCTTTTTCTGCCAGCACTTTGGCCACTTCAAGTCCTATGCCTGAAGTCGCTCCCACAATAATTGCCCGTCGTTGTTCTTTCATAAAAGTAAGAATTACTTCGGCAAAGATACAACTTTTTTCGATACTTTGTTCTTTCTTTCGGAAATAATTCGTATATTTGTCATATTGAGTATCGCCTTCTCAAAGAACTTTTGAGTTAAATACAGGCCGTTGTTGCTTTATGTTTCGAAGTTCATTTTGTTAAGGCAATAAAAAGCTTTTGCCTGCGTTATAATTAAAAACAGTTCATAATGAAACGAATCACACTAATATTTGCCTTTTTGGCTTTTCTCCTCGGAGTTAGGGCACAACAAGAAACAGGTTCGTGGAGTATCACGCCACGTGTAGGTATTAACTCATCAGTCCTTTCGGTGGACGACGTGCTGTATTTGGACGGCAATGGAAAGGAGGAGTCGATGGATGCGAAGCACAAATGGGGTTTGACAGCCGGCGTGGAAACACGATATCAGATGTGGTCGCAACTTGGCATCTCTATGGGATTGATGTATTCCAACGAGGGTTTTCAGTTCGATGAAAAAGGTGGTGTGGACGAATGGAAACAATCGCTGTACTTCTTAAGCATTCCCGTTTTGGCAAACTTCTACATAGAGCCCAACATGTTGCCTGGCCTGTCTCTAAAAGCTGGTTTACAGGTGGACTACCTCTTGCAGGGCAAGGAGACGCTGATGGGAAATACTACAACAAATACTGACTCTTTCCACCGTGTGGGCATCTCCATTCCTGCTGGCATATCCTACGAGTTTCACAATATGGTTGTTGACTTACGTTACAATATCGGATTGACCAACTTTTGTAACCACAAGGTGCTGGACGAAACTTGGCGCAGCAACTCCTTGTGGCTCACCCTTGGTTACCAGTTCAAAATGTAAGATGTTTACCTGCGGACCCAGACTTTGTGGGAGGCGGCGCCTTTGGGCTTGATGCCTGTGTGGGGGTCGAGGACGAGCTTGGAGAGTTCGCGAGAAGCGGTGCTGTAGCTGAGGCTGTTGAGGTTGGCGTATTCTTGCAAGGTGATGAAGCCGTGTTTGTCGATATGGTTCAGCGCTCGTTGCAGACGCTCCTCGAGGGAGTAGGGCGAGGGAGATGAGGGATTGCCAGATGTGCGCTCGAAGGTGTTCTCCTTGTTGATTGCTTCCACAAGACGCTTGTCTACCTTGAAATTCACGCCTTTGACCCTTACGTGATGGTATTTCTTCTTGGAACCCGTTTCTTGGGTTTCTGGTATCTCTTGTTGATTTGCTGTATCTGTCTCGTTGTCAGCGAATTCCAGCGACAACGAAAACACGCCCAGATTGTCAATCTTCATCGTGTGTCCCATGGGGAGATACGACTTCATGACTACGGCCAGCGTGTCGAGCACGCCTCGAACAGTCGCTTCGCTGAAGGCTGGCGAATTGGTGTGAACAAGCTCGACAACCTTGTCGTAGTCGAATTCCGTATACACTTGCATTTTAGGGAATGTCTTCCCTTCGCTGCCGTTGCCCATTCCTGCGGGCATTTCCTTTAGTACATAATTTGCCATACTGCTAATGTATTTTATATTTTACGACTTGCAATCTATGTTGCACGTCCTGCAATGTAAGTTGCACGTCCTGCAATTTACATTCCACGACCTGCAATTAAAATTTGATGCAAAGATACAAAAATTTTCTGAGAAGCACCCAAGGCGCGCTTTGGCTTTTTCTCACTCTTTTCCATTTTTTAACTTTTATTTTGCAGGTAGTTTAGCTTTTTTCCTTAACTTTGCACCCGAAAACAAACTACTATCGATTTAGACTAAACTACTATGGTGCCAAGTAAGTTAAGAATCCGGACTCAGCAATTGGTGGCACAATTTTGCTCCGGTGATGATCTGGCGTATGCTGAATTGTATGACATGTACATTCAGATGCTTTACAACTATGGTCTGAAAATGACCAGTAATCAAGAACTCTTGAAGGACTGTATTCATGATGTATTTGTGAAAGTATACATGAAGCGCCACGACAAGAATGCCATTAACAATTTGTGTTCCTATTTGCTTATCTCGTTAAAAAACAGGCTGTTAGACGAATTCCGCCGCCAGACGTTCACTACGCCTAATGAAGTGGAGGAATACGAGTATCGTCGTGCCTCTGAAGATGTGGAGAAAGACTATCTTTGTCAGGAACACGACATGTTACAGTCAGAGCAGGTCGCTCATCTGATGCAGAATCTGACTCGTCGGCAGCGTCAGGCCATCACCTTATATTATTTAGAGGAGCGTAAGTATGACGAGATATGTAAGATTATGCAGATGAACTATCATTCCGTTCGAAATCTCATGCATCGCGGGATGTTGAAACTGCGCGAGGCAGCGATGTGAAATTTTCATGTAATTTCTGATTACAAAACAGAAAGTGTATCGTCTTTATAATAACTAAAAACGATGCACGTGAAAAGGGATATATATACCAAAGTAGAGCAGTTTCTGCGTGACGATGATTTCATTCGTTACGTGATGGATTGTTCGCCAGAAGATGACTCTTATTGGGCTTCTTATTTGTCAGCAGCCCCTCACGTCCGTTCTGCCTATCTGAAGGCTTATGATATTCTCGTGCATCTTGACGATTGTCAGCTGTTGACTCCTGAGCAGGCAGAAGCACTCAAGAAGCGCGTCTTCAACACGCTTCGTACCAAGGTTAACTGACACGTTATTCTCCAAAGTCAAGGCTTAGTTGTCCGTCGCCCAGCATATTGAAGGTTTTCCGATGGTAGGGCGTGATGCCGTATTGACGGATGGCATCACGGTGTTTCTTGGTGGGGTAGCCTTTGTTTGACAGCCAGTCGTACTGGGGAAACTCTTCTGCCAAACGATTCATATAGTCGTCACGATAGGTCTTGGCCAATATCGAGGCTGCAGCTATCGAGAGATACTTCCCGTCACCCTTCACAATCGTCGTGTGGGGTAATTTCTCACCTCTCACCTCTGACCCCTCACCTCTTTCATAATACGGCTTAAACCGATTGCCGTCCACGATAATAGCCTCCGGACGCACCTGCAACTGATCCAGCGCCCTGTGCATAGCCAGAATCGACGCATTCAGGATATTGATTTTGTCAATCTCCTCAGGCGTCACAACCCCCACGGCCCACGCCACCGCGTCACGCTCGATAATCTCCCGCAACGCATAGCGACGCTTCTCCGTCAACTGCTTCGAATCGTTCAGCAACTCGTTCTGATACCCTTCGGGCAATATCACCGCAGCAGCATACACACTCCCTGCCAGACATCCGCGTCCAGCCTCGTCGCACCCCGCCTCAATCTTTCCTTTATAATAACAGCTTTCTAACATAATCTATCTCTCTCTGGAGTCATGCCTTTCTCCATATCCTCCGCAAAGATAAGCATTATTTTTGAAAGTAACAACAAATAATAATATTTAAATTACAATTATCTCTTTTTCTGCTTCTTATTCTGATATTTTGCATTTGCCCCTACCAAATACTAGATATCTTGTTGTGTATAAGTGTATTGCGCGAAATTTTGCCAATACTTTCCTCCTACTTTCCCACTACTTTGCCCCTACTTTCATCCTACCTTGCCTCTACCTTGCTCCTACATGACGGCCTGATTCAATTACATAGTTGACAAGCCGTCCTAAGGCAGGGAGAACAAATGATATTACGATGAAACGAAACGATAAAGCAGGAATAACTCTTGAATTCTCGAGAGAATTTGGAGTTTAAGTACGCACTAACGATTGCTAACCAGTAAGTAAACGTCTGAATTCTCTAGAGAATTTTAGAGATAACCTGTATATAAAAACTTGCAAGCCGGTAATATCAAACGCGAGAGGTAGTAGTAGAGATGCAGAAAAGTAGCGGATTGGTAGAAGTACGGTAGGGGCAAAGTAGGGGCAAAGTAGGAGGAAAGTAGGAGCAAAGTAGTGGCAGATATTTCTGTATATTTCTGATATAAAATGAGTTAATACGATTTTGGTAGGGACAAAATAAAAAATGCGCATTCTCAATGCCGATATCTTCCCTGCTAACTGCCACTCTGCTCCCTGCTGTCGGCTTGACACTTCCCTGCTGTCGACCGCACAGCAGGGAGCAGAGCGCCGTTCAGCCCGTAAGGTGACAAAAGGCACCTTGTACGTTGGGCTCGAAAAGCAAATTTTAGTCTAATTGTTTGGAACTTTCGAAAATATTTCCTATCTTTGCCAACAAATATATATTTATTGTTATGAAATCTACGTCTGAAATACTAAGTTTGCTACGTCGTTATAAACCAACGGCGCAGAAGAAATATGGTATGACCAAATTAGGCGTTTTTGGATCTGTGGCTCGTGGCGAACAAAAACCAGGTAGCGACGTAGATATATGTTATGAAGGCAAAGCACCCTCGTTGCTTACTTTGGATTTGATCAAGACAGAATTAGAACAGCTCCTTGAATCTGAGGTGGATTTGGTTCGAGTGCGTGATAATATGAACAGTTTACTAAGACAACGAATCTTAAGAGACGGTATCTATGTTTGATATTGAAGAAGATATACCCTCAATGATTCCAGTTGTAGAAAGAATGATTTCTGACTTGAGTAAGAAATAGATGTTGAACCCTAAAAACGATGATGCCTATGGGCTGAGAGAAATATAACACTGAAAATTGCGATTAAGCGAATACAGACCAAGCTTGCTTGAAGTCTGTTGAGCGAAAGCAATTTCGATGCGAAAGCATCAATACAAGCTATAAAACTTGGTTATGGGCGGGCGGTCGCAATAATGCGGCCTCCCGCCCGAATGTATACGGCCCCTCGCCCGAATCCGCTTACCTCGGCATTCGCTCTCTTTTCCCAAGGCATTTTCCCCCAGTTTGCCCGGCACTCTTCCCCTTCAACTGCCTGCTATCGCTTGACAGTCCGCCCTGGGAAGTATGTTAGCAATCTATAAGAAGCAATGTAGATGACGTGATGCGTTCAAGCGTGGCAGTGTAATAAATAAAAGTATAGGGGAAAAAGAGATTCAGGAAGCCGATGCTGGCGATTCAGCGGCGGCCTCCCGAAGTTTATTTGTGAGAGCTAATCAAATATCAATTACAACAACATTTTGCTAAAAATGGAATTGTGATGGCGGCAACGAAAGCGGCAAATGAAATCCAATTGGCCCTAAGTAAACGATTTGTTTGACGTCTACTTTCTTCTAACTGTTCTTGTGCATAATAAACTGTTCGCAAATCTTGTAGAAGTTGCAAGCAGTAAACGAGCTGCTTTGAAACGAATTCGTCTCTTGTGTTTGATTGCGTTTCGTTGTTGACTTTCACGACTTCTGTTTGCAATGTATAGACCCAATCGGGAACATCTTCCTTGTTTTCTTTACAATGATTACCCATCCATTCCTGCACTTTCTTCAGGAAATTCTTTTTCCCTTCAAGGGCGTGGTTTTGTGACATTATGCCCTCATTAATGAGGTTTTCAAGTTCCTTTATTTGGCTTTCGTTGCTCTTCATTATTTCACAATAGTTTTCTTTGTTATACCATTTGAACTTTTAACTATTACAATACCACGATGGGGCGTGGTGAAAGTCTGACCATTCAGAGAATAATAAGTTTGCTCATTGTTGTCTATGCTTATAGTTTTTACTGATGTTTCTTCGTCTGTCAATGATACAATAGAACCAAAACGCGTCCATGCATATGGCGATTGCTTGTAAGAATCTAATAACGATGCGGGAACGTGTAATGTGGCAGAAACTATAGAAGACATCCAAAATGCGCTATTATTAACCAATGCTGGTACTTCCTCTGCAAAAGAGTAGAAATCTTCCATACTTGAACAATATTGAAATGCTTCTGGGTCTATAGTCGTAACAGCTTTCCCTAAGTAAATCTTCTTAATATTGGAACATTTATAAAAAGAAGAAGCCCCAATCCATGTAACACTATTTGGAACGACCAACAAATCCAACCCCGTACACCCAGAAAAAGCACTACGACCGATTCTCTTAACGCTTTCCCCAATGTGTAAAGAAGTTAACCCTGTGCATCCACCAAAGGCACTGGCTCCAATTGATATTACTTTATTTGGGATGTATAAGGCTGACAGATTCTTACATCCAGAAAAAGCCGCATCTCCTATACTGGTAACTTCTTCATGAATTGCAAGAGAGGTC
Source organism: uncultured Prevotellaceae bacterium (assembly GCA_902764705.1). Taxonomy (GTDB): domain Bacteria; phylum Bacteroidota; class Bacteroidia; order Bacteroidales; family Bacteroidaceae; genus Prevotella. The sequence continues at coordinate 82,320 of CACWWZ010000019.1, forward strand.
AAGTTGGAATATGTCGTAAAAACATAATTTCCAATAGTAGTTATATTGCTCGGGATGACGAGATCTGTTAATATCTCCCCATTAAGATACAAATCTTTTGCGTGAAATAATGGGTTAGATTCTTGGGCTGCAAAATTGATATTAAGCCATGCTTCCAAATCAGTGATATAGACTGTTACCAACTTCTTACAATTGACAAAAGCATCTCCTCCAATGCTTGTGATACTTGGCGGCAATGTAATTGATACCATATTACTACAGCCAAAGAAAGCTGAATATGCAATTTCTTTTACTCCGTCAGATATTACTGCAGATTTAACATCTGCGCAATCAAATGCCCAAGCACCGATACTTAAAACGTTGTAAGTTTCATCATTATATAAGATGGAAGAAGGCACCACGAGGTCACCAGAGAAATATTTGTTTTTTGCAACGGTTGCAGTTTTTTCTGTTGGGTCTATTTCATATTTAATACCATCTACTGTAATTTCTTCTGCCCTCAACACAGTAGAAAGAATACAAGCAAATAAAAGTAAAAGATGTCTTTTCATTTTCTATGTGGGCGTTGATATGCCGTTACCCATCGGCTCTTATTGTTTTATTATTTGTGATTTCAGTGTCGAATAATGGTCTTGTAGCTTATATATTACCACTTCACCATTACCAGAGCAGTCTTGCGTATATGTCATGTCATCATTATAAACATAGAACCAATTAGCCTCGCTGATGACCTGTTTTAGAGAATTGTCTTTGCAGTATTGATATTTTATCAAATATTCTGATTCGTATTTTATGTACGTTATAGTACTTCCGTAAGTGTTATGAAGTCCCCAAATTTTGAAAACCTCTCCAGTCTTTGAAATAGGTAATTCTTTATTCATCTTAGAAATACTGATATTTACAGACTGTTTTGTTGATGCCTTGAATTTCTGCAAGTCACCTGTTATCTTTATTTGGCTATTATCCTTTTCCAAATTGACAACATCAATTGTGTTTAAATAGCCGTTATATAGCGTTAATTTGTTTTTGTCCAGTTTATATGTGCCAGCTCCCATCATAGTGCTGTTGAAACAGTAAGAATACTTTCCTGCCTCTGAAAATGAGATAAAGTAAAGACTATCGGCATTCCCAGAAACAACCCAAACTCCATACAAGTCGCTTTCTTTAACAAAGCTCTGCTTCTCTTCCTCCTGCTCTTGCTCTTGTGTATTAGAGGATGCCCCTTCATCATCTTTAGAACAAGATGCCAAACACAATATCGTAGCGAAAGCGATTATCATATAATCAATCTTTATTTTCAATATTTTCATACCTAACTTTGAAATATTGTTTTGTTTATCTATGCATATATTTATTACAAAGAAGAGGCGCAGACTATCGCCATACGCCGCACGGTTCACCACAAACCACATTGAAATATGGGAAATCTGCGCCCTTATCGGGGCAGCCCCTATATTCAATGTTTGCTCGTAGCAAGTACGGTGGTGATTGTGCGGCTATCGAGCTTTATGTCTTTTGCGCACCTTTCGGATTGCGGGTGCAAATATACGCATTATTTCTGAAATACAATGCGGAAAAGTGAAAAAAGTTGTAACGAGGAGGAAAAAATACTGCGACGCGATAGAGAAAAGAAAGTGTTCTAAATATTTCTCTGACGTGTTGCAGAAAAAAGCAATTCGTAAACTATGTGTAAGCATAGGGACTAAAGTAACGCAGTCCATTACCTTAGTTAACAACGGCCGTTACCTAAGGCACTATGAAGTCGGGGGACAATACTTTCGGAGAAATTAAAAATACTCTTGGAGTATTCAAAATTACTTTCGGAGTATTAAAAAAGATATTTTCTTTGGTTCTTTCCTCGCTTATTCGTATCTTTTCGCTTGCGAGAAGATACTTCCGCTCGAAAATGAAAAGAAAAACTCGTTTTCCTTTTGCATTTTACTCGCTTATTCGTATCTTTGCGGCAGAAAAGGGAATGATTATGAAGCAGGTTATATTATCATTGGTGCTGACGCTGTTGGCGGTGATTGCTTTGGAAGGATGTGCGACGGCTGAAGAGAGGGCAGCAAGGGCTGCTGAGCATGCTGCCAGAGTGAAGGTCGCACTGACGGAGCGGCATTATAAGATTAGTGTGGACCATATGTATACGATGAGGGGAGGTTCGAAGAGCGTTTCGTCGAGCTATTCGGTGGAGGTGAGGAACGATTCGCTGTTTTCTTATCTACCGTTTTTCGGACGTGCTTATCAGGTGCCTTACGGTGGGGGTAAGGGGCTGAATTTCTCTGAGCGCATAGGCAGCTATCAAGAGTCGCTAGTGAAGAACGGTTGTCGACATATAGAGATAAACGTGAAAAACGACGAAGATAGCTATCTCTATGTGATCGACGTGTTTGACAATGGAAATTCAGACATAGTTGTGCAGGCTCAACAGCGTGAACGCATCTCGTATTCTGGTGAAATGGTGTTTGAATAAAAAAAATAGAAAGATGAAACGAAATATGAAAAGTAAGTGTAGGGTATTGTTAACCATCATGTTGTTCATGATGTGTCAGATGGTTTGTGGGCAGACGATCGTGGACCGTTCGAATATGACCATCGGGAAGATTGGTTCGGATGGGACGGTGTATGACCGTTCGAATATGACTGTCGGACGGTTTAAGAGCGATGGTTATATCGTTGATCGGAACAATATGACGATTGGACGGATTAAGGGCGATGGCTATATCGTTGACCGCTCGAATATGACCATCGGGAAGGTGGATTCGGACGGGACGGTGAAAGACCGTTCGAATATGACGTTAGGAAAGGTGAAGTCTGACGGTTATGTCGTAGATAGGAGCAATATGACTATAGGGCGAGCAAAGGACGTTCCAACGTCCTATGCAGCTGTGTATTTCTTCTTTAATATATTTCAATAATCACGGGCAGGAGCCCCTGATTATTGTTTAAAACATCTGACTGACGCGACGGATGCCGGCCACGAGGGTGTCGATTTCTTCTTTTGTGTTATAAAGAGCAAACGAGGCGCGGACGGTGCCAGAGATGCCGAGACGATCCATTAGCGGTTGGGCACAATGATGTCCCGTGCGGACGGCAATGCCCAGGCGGTCGAGTAAGGTACCCATGTCCAAGTGGTGGATGTTGCCGACGTTGAAAGAGACAACGGCGTCCTTGTCGGCGGCAAAACCGCCAGCCACAGGACACGGACCGTAGATTTTCATGCCCTCGATGGTTTGCAGCTGTTCCATGCAGTAGCGGGTGAGTTCCTGCTCGTGTTGCTGGATGGCGTCGAAACCAATGGCGTCGATGTATTCTATGGCTTTGGCCAGTCCGTGGGTAGCCACATAATCAGGCGTGCCAGCCTCGAACTTAAACGGCAGGCGTTCGAAGGTCGTCCGTTCCCACGTCACCTTATCAATCATTTCGCCACCGCCCTGATAGGGAGGCAATTTCTCCAGCCATTCCTCCTTGCCGTATAGCACACCGATGCCTGTCGGGCCGTACATCTTATGACCGCTGAAAGCGAAAAAGTCGCAATCCATGGCCTGCACATCCACCTTGAAGTGAGGCGTGCTTTGGGCACCGTCAACCAGAACAGGGATGCCGTGCTCATGGGCAATCTTGATAATCTTCTCGACGGGATTAATGGTTCCCAGCACATTGCTGACATGAGCCACACTGATGATCTTCGTCTTTTCAGTAATCATCGACTCCAGCATGTCCAGACACAAAATACCATCATCGGTAATGGGCAGGTGCTTTACAATGATGCCCCGTTCCATTGCTTGAAGCTGCCATGAAACGATGTTAGAGTGATGTTCCATGTCTGTGACTATCACTTCGTCGCCTTCTTGCATCTGACTTTCGCAGAACGATGTGGCGATAAGATTAATGGCCTCGGTAGTGCCACGAGTGAAGATGATTTCCTCGATTTTCCTGGCGTTGATAAACTGACGTACCTTTTCGCGTGCTGCTTCGTGCAAATCAGTAGCCTGTTGTGAGAGGTAGTGTACGCCACGATGTACGTTGGCATTCACATTCAGGTATTCGTCGCGCATGGCATCCAAAACACAAAGCGGCTTCTGCGTGGTGGCAGCATTGTCTAAATAGACCAGTGGTTTTCCGTATATTTCCCTTGACAAGATGGGAAAGTCAGCTCTTATTTTTTCTATGTCGTACATCATTACATGAATAATTTGCGGCAAAGGTACGTAAAAACGGGAGAAATGCCAAATTTATTTTAAAATAATATAAATGAATGCAAGTTTTGTACGAAATCTGCATCTAATCACTATCTTTGCACTCGCATTTAGTATTAATTTAAACTGAACAACGATGAAGAAAAGTATTTTTATGATTTCGCTGGTGTCAGTGCTGCTGATGTCCAGTTGTGCTTCCAAGAAGGACCTTGTGGCCTGTCAGGAAGAAAATAAAGCTTTGCAGTCTAACTATCAGGACACTAAGGAGCAGTTGGCTGCATCAACCACTCGTGTTGCAAGTCTTGAAGAGCAAATTGCTGAACTTCGTAAGGCAAATGCAACATTGCAGGCTGCGCTTGACAAGAGTCTTGCAAACACCAGTCAGAACAATGTCAGCATTGAGAAGTTGGTTGATCAGATTAACGAGTCTAACCAGTATATCCGCCATCTGGTAGAGGTGAAGTCGAAGAGTGACTCACTGAATATGGTACTGACCAACAATCTCACTCGCTCGCTTTCAAAGGAAGAACTGAAGGAGGTCGATGTTCAGGTGTTGAAGGGTGTGGTATATATCTCGCTGGCAGACAACATGCTTTATAAGAGCGGTTCTTATGAGATTAACGACCGTGCTGCTGAGACACTGTCTAAGATTGCCAAGATTATCAAGGACTACAAAGACTATGATGTGTTGATAGAGGGTAATACTGATGATGTTCCTATTAAGCGCGAGAACATCCGCAACAACTGGGACCTTTCTTGTCTCCGTGCTTCAAGTGTTGTTCAGGCCTTGCAGAACAACTATGGTGTAGATCCCAAGCGTTTGACGGCTGGTGGTCGTGGTGAGTACAATCCAGTTCAGCCGAACACTACCGAGGTCGGTAAGCAGCGCAACCGCCGTACACAGATTATTATTACTCCGAAACTGGATGAGTTTATGGATCTGATAGGTCAGGCTCCTGACGGAGAATAATATATATTATAAGGTATATGGGATTGGAGATTTGATTTAAGTCAAGTCTCCAATTTTTTTTTGCAAAAAATATGCTTTTTTCTTTCAAAAAGTTTGGAGGAACAGAAAATTAATCGTACCTTTGCACCCGCTTTCAGGGAGAGTCCTGAAAAAGCAATCCCAAAAAGAGTTCTTTGAAAGACTTACATAGACAGAGAAAGAAGTAGTACGAGAAGCGAGTATTTAATGTTTAATGTTTAATCTTTAATGTTTAACTTTTAATAT